>JAEEQN010000057.1 GCA_016285345.1 Victivallales bacterium
TGATATGGGATGCCGGAACGGGTGCAGGGTCCAACACCATTTGAGGGCTGTATTGCGTCGGGCATATTTTGTATAGACGGAAAGCAAAACGTTTGTTTCAGCGGGCGGATAGATTTCGCTCTCGGAGTAGTGCAGTCGACGCCTCAGATGCAATAATCCCAGAAGCCTTCTTCCGCGCTCTGGGTGCGGTAGGAGTCCAGGATATCTTCGAGCGTGATCTTTTCCGTGATTTCCCGGATGTCGTTGTTCAGCCGCTGCCAGACGTTTCGCATCGGGCACAACGCCTGACGGTTGCATTTCTCCGGCGAAGTCGCGCAGCCCACCACGGAGATCGGCCCCTCCATCGTCTCCAGGATTTCCAAAAGCGTTATCTTTTCCGGGGAGCGCGCCAAATAGAAGCCGCCCTTGGAACCACGTACGGACCGGATCATTTTTGCACGCCGCAAATCAAGCACGAGCCTGCTGAGGTATTTTTCAGAGACCTGCTGAGACTGCGCGATGTCTTTCAACAGGCGCGGCTTTTCCGGGTCGTGCGTCGCCAGATCAATCAAGATTCTCAGTCCGTAGCGCCCTTTGGTCGAGATTTTCATGAATTCATTCCTTCCGTTCTTTCTTCTGTCGTATCGAAATAATATACCCCAACAGGATGCAAAAATCAAGCCAAAAACGCAAATATATTACCAAAAAAGTAGAGAAAATATTTCTTTCCATCCTCTTGACTTTTTATGAAAGACGTGATATGTTATCTTGATACAAGACTTTAATAGTAGCATATAAACAGTCAAAGAAGTGGAGTTCATAATGAATATCGCCAACAAACACCAGACAACATGGAGGTCCTGTTCATGAGTGATGTTTTTTCAATCAGCCGCGATACTGCATGGGGCTTGCTGACCAAATACAACAGGGACTCCTTCCATCTTCGGCACGCGCTGACCGTGGAGGGAGTCATGAGACATTTCGCCCAGGAAAACGGTTTTGAAGCCGAAGCGGATTTCTGGGGGATCGTCGGGCTGCTCCACGACGTCGATTTCGAGCAGTTTCCCGAGGAACATTGCCGGAAAGCGCCGGAACTGCTCGCGGAGATCAATGCCCCGGACGAACTGGTCCACGCGGTCTGCTCGCACGGCTGGAACATCACCGTGGACGTGAAGCCGGAGCATTTCATGGAAAAGGCGCTGTACGCCACGGACGAGCTGACCGGGCTGATCTGGGCGGCTGCGCTGATGCGCCCCTCGAAAAGCGTTCAGGACATTGAGGTGAAGTCCGTGAAAAAGAAGTTCAAGGACAAGAAATTCGCGGCGGGATGCTCCCGCGAGGTCATTCTGGCTGGTGCCGATCTGCTGGGCTGGACGCTGGACGAACTGATCGAAAAGACGATCGAAGCAATGCGGAGCTGCGAGGCCGAGGTCAACCGGGCCGAGGCGGAAGGATTCGGTGAATAAAATGACGCTGGAAGAAGAAATCGGCGCGCTGAAACAGCAGCGGAACGCGGTCATTCTGGCGCACAACTACACGCGCCCGGAGATACAGGACATCGCGGATTTCGTCGGGGATTCGCTGGAACTCTCGCGGAAAGCAGCGGAATGTCATGCTCCGGTGATCGTATTCTGCGGTGTGCGGTTCATGGCGGAGACGGCAAAGATTCTCTCCCCGGAATCGACCGTGCTGCATCCGAATCCGCATTCCGGGTGTCCGATGGCCGACATGGCGGACCCGGACGCCGTCGCCGCGTACAGAAAAGAGCACCCCGGGACGCTGATCGTGGCGTATGTGAACACGACCGCCGCGACCAAGACCGAGGTCGATCTCTGCTGCACCAGCGGCAACGCGGAAAAGCTCATTTCCACGATTCCGGCGGATCAGGAGATCCTGTTTCTGCCGGACGCCAACCTCGGCAGCAATATCGCGTCCAGACTGAACCGGAAGATCGGCCTGTGGCCGGGTTGCTGCCCCACGCACAACAAGATCATGCCGGAGCACATTCAGGCCGCGAAGGAGAAACATCCCGGCGCGCTCGTGCTGGTGCATCCGGAATGCCGTCCCGCCGTGGTCAGCCTCGCGGACCGGGCGCTTTCCACCGGCGGCATGCTCAAGTTCGTGCGGGAATCCGACTGCCGCGAATTCATCATCGGCACGGAGTGCGGCATCCTTCACCGCATGAAAAAGGAGAACCCGGAGAAGGAATTCCATCCGCTCGAACCCGAGGTGCTCTGCCCGAATATGAAGCGGATCACGCTCGAGGACGTGCTGTTCGCCCTGCGCGACCTCGAACCCCGGATCGAGCTGGACGAAACCATGCGCCGCAGAGCGAAGAAGCCCATCGACCGCATGCTGGAGATCCTGCCGTGAAGATCGCCGTGGGACTCTCCGGCGGCGTCGATTCCTCGGTTGCGGCGGCCCTGCTCAGGGAACAGGGACACGAGGTCGTCGGCATCACCATGAAGCTCTGGCGCGAGGGGCGTTACAAAGGCGGCGAAAAGGACGCGTGTTTCGGGCCCGGCGAGGCGGAGGACATCGCGAACGCGGAAGCCCTGTGCCGTCAGCTCGGGATCGAGTACCACGTGTTCGACTGCGCGGACGAATACGAGAAGGTCGTGCTGGACTATTTCCGCTCGGAATACCTCGCCGGACGCACGCCGAATCCGTGCGTGCGGTGCAACGCCTTCATGAAGTTCGGCGTGCTGCCGCGGCTGGCACGAAAATCCGGCCTCGCGTTCGACAAGTTCGCGACGGGGCATTATGCCCGGCTCCGCGAGGAGAACGGCGTGTTTCATCTGTTCCGCGGCGTGGACGAGAAGAAGGACCAGTCATATTTCCTCTACAGGTTGAACCAGCCCCAGCTCAAACACCTGCTTTTCCCGCTCGGCGGCATGACGAAGCAGGAAGTCCGCGAGCTCGCCGCCAAATACGGTTTGAGCGTGAAGGATAAACCGGACAGCCAGGATTTCTACAGCGGCGACCATGCGGAACTTCTGAACACGCCGCCGCGCGAGGGCAATATCGTCGACACGGCTGGAAACGTGCTCGGCAAACACGACGGATTCTGGAATTTCACCATCGGCCAGCGGAAAGGACTCGGCGTCGCGGCGAAACATCCGTTGTACGTGCTTGAAGTCAACCCATGCCGCAACGAAGTCGTGGTCGGCAGCGCCGATGCCACGCTTCAACACGAGCTCAAACTCGCAGACTGCGTCTGGATTGCGGACGAACCGTCCGGCGAGGTGCAGGTGAAGGTGCGTTCCGCATCAAGACTGCGAAACGCCGTTTTCGAGGGAAACAAGCTCGTTTTCCCAGATGGCGTCACAGCCGCCGCGCCCGGCCAGTCGGCTGTCCTGTACCGTGACAACGAGGTCCTGGGCGGCGGGATCATTATGGAGGCGAAATGAGCATGGACGCGCTGATCGAAAAAGCCATGCGGACGCCGTACAGTCTCTCGCATGATGAGGTCATTTCGTTGTTGGAGATGGAAAACACGGATGAGCTCTTCTCCGCAGCCTATCAGCTTAAATGCCGTTATATCGGCAAAACCGTCTCCATGCGCGGGATCATCGAAATGGGGAACATCTGCGCGAAGGACTGTTATTACTGCGGCATCCGGCGCGGCAATCCGAACGTGAAACGCTATCAGCTGAACGAGGACGACGTGGTCCGCATGGCGAAATGGTGTTTCGAGCAGAACTACGGTTCGCTGGTGCTTCAGTCCGGCGAGCTCGAATCCGAACAGCACACGGAGTACATCGAACGCATTCTGAAGCGCATTCGCGAATTCGGAGGCGATGCCTTCGGGATTACGCTCAGTCTGGGCGAGCAGACGGAGGAGGTCTACCGCCGCTGGCGCGAAGCCGGAGCGCACCGGTATCTCCTTCGGATCGAGAGTTCCGTGCCGGAACTGTACGCCCGGCTGCATCCCTCTGACCATTCGTTCGAACGGCGCGTGGAGTGTCTGCGCGTGCTGAAGCGTCTCGGCTATCAGACCGGGAGCGGCGTGATGATCGGCCTCCAGGGACAGACACTTGATGACCTCGCGCACGATATCGAGTTTTATCACGCCATGGACCTGGACATGATCGGCATGGGGCCGTATCTTCCGCACGCGGACACCCCGATGGGACGCGGAATCGAGCTCACGGACGCCTATGCGGCGGCTCAGCTCAAACTCGGGCTGAAAATGATCGCCGTCACGCGGCTGTATCTGCACGACGTGAACATCGCGGCGACGACCGCGCTTCAGGCGCTGGACGACCGGGGCCGCGAACAGGGTATCCTTGCCGGGGCGAACGTGCTCATGCCGAACGTGACGGACACGGAATACCGCCGCAGTTACCAGCTCTACGAGAACAAACCGTGTCTGGACGAGAATTCGGCGAAATGCCGGAACTGCCTGAACTGGCGCGTGCTCGTGATCGGCGAAATGATCGACTGGGGACAGCGCGGGGATTCCCTCCACTGGAAGACAAGTCCTCCACGGAAGTAGTGCCGTGCTACGCGACGGCACAAAGAGAGGCTATTCTTATAATCATCAGTCCTTAAACACGCCAAATTTGAGGCTGAAATAAACTTTTTTCATAAAAATCTACTATTTTTGTTGTGATATGACTTGACAAGGCACATTTTCAGGTGTATATTAATTTCCATCGCGAACGGAATTTCAGTTCCGTTCTTTTTGTTTGAATTATACATTACTGAAAAGGTAGTGTATAAACAAAAAATCGGTTCAAGGAGAAATCATCAAAGAAGCAAGAACCACTCCCGTCTTCCCCGAAAGAACCCGTCCCTTCGTGTTCCACGAGTCCATGGTCTTCCGAATGCGATGTTGTACGTGTTTTGCCGCGGAATAACGCACCATCCACCCCAACACAACCCTAAATCAACACCACAGATAGGAAACAAACCATGAACAACAGAAAACATATTCTCGCCGCCCTCCTGACGGCAGGCATCGCAGGCGCGCCGTTACTGCACGGCCAGACACCGGAAGAACAGGACATCCGCACCATCCGTCTCCTCCAGGACGACGGTCAGGTCAACATCGTCAGCAAGCTGTACGAGCTCAAACATCTCAAGGCGACCGACATCCGCCCGTTCATCGAGGCGGCGGTCAAGCGCTACAGTGCCGCGTCCAAAGTCGACCGGGTGAACTACACGAAGGAAAACAGACAGTTGATCATCGTTTCGACCGGCGAGGACTTCATCCCGTATGTGGATGAACTGGTCGCCGGACTGGACCGGCCGGGCACGGAAAAGAATGGCTCCGTCATCAAAGGTACCGGCATCACGAAGATCACGTACGTGCCGAACTACCGCGCTGCGGACGACATCGTGCGCCTCGTCAATGAAGGCACGCTCACGACCGCGGAAGGCCGCGCCTACCTGAACAAGGACACCAACACGATCTACTGGAAGGACGATGAGCAGGCCGCGCTGGCGACGCTCGCGTGGGTCAAGTACCTCGACCGTCCCGTGCCGCAGGTCAATCTTCGCCTCAACTACTACGAGATCCGCGAAAGCGATCTGCGCGACATCGGGCTGGACTACCTCGCATGGAAAAACGGTCCCGGCCTGGACCTCTTCTCCGCCGGATACAGTGCCGGAAAAGTGTTTTCCACCGAATCCGTGCTGAAGCTGATCAGCGGCGCGGCGAAATTCGCCGACATCACGAAGCATTTCACAACCTCGTGGGGATACGGCGCTTTCTTCACGGCTCCGCAGTTCGACCTGAGCTTCGTCCGCGTGCTCCAGCAGTCCGGCAACGCGAAACTCGCGGCGCACGCCGACCTCACGTTCGTGAACACGGCGGTCTACGACGCGGCCGCGCTGAACACGCATCTGCCGAAAGTCTACACGGCCACGCTCACGCCCGGCTATGAGAACATCACCAAGGATTCCGATGACCGGACGCACATCGTGAAGGGCGCGGACAGCAGGCTGACGCTCTCGGTCATCAATCCGGTGATCTGCTTCGGCGCATCGCAGGACGAAATCGCCGTGAACGGGCAGATCCCGACCACGGAGGAATTCTACGCAGAGGACAACGGCGGCGTGGTCTTCGCCTACAACCTGCTTTCCGAGACTGTGACTGAACGCAGCAACCGCGGCGACGAACTCGGCAACACGAGCACCGTTTCCGGCGAGCTCACGCTCGGATTCAAGACCGAAAAACTGCTGGCGACCTACGTCCGCGAACAGGACGTGGAACAGACCGTCGGCATCCCGTTCCTCGTGCGGATCCCCGTGCTGAAATACCTCTTCGGCACCACGACCACCATCAAGGAAAAGACCTACATTATCGTGACCGGCGAAGCGAACCTGGTGCATCCGAACGGCGAAACGCCCGTCCCGGTCAGCCGCGAAGTGGCATCCAACCTCTGATCCATGAAAGGAACATGAGCCATGAACAACATCAAGACCCTTATTGCAATCCTCGCGGCGGCGTCCGTCCCCGCGTTCGCCGAAGATATCGACCTCACTCCGCATCAGATCCCCGGCAGCGTCAAGGCCGACGCCAACATCCCGAGCGCCGGATACGGCAGCAGCACGGTCCAGACCCAGCTGCGCGTGGACGTGAAGGAATCCGAACAGGCGATCCGGTTCGTCCGGACCAATACCGACCCGTTCGTCATCACGAAGCTCTACGAGCTGAAGCACGCCGAACCTTACGCGCTCCGCGGCTATCTGCTGAGCGTGGTGAAGGGCACGAAGATCGGCGGCAACCCGGTCCAGGTGGACGCGGTGGAGTTCAACGACGGACGCGGCGTCCTGCTGGTCTCCGCCGAGGACTACCGCTTCCGGAAGACCGGGAACGGCGACAGCATCGACGAGATCATCGAACGCTTGGACCAGCCCGGCATCGGGTATTCCTACGGCCGCCCGAAATTCATCTACTTCCCGAAGGTGAATGCCGCAGCCAACCTGAAGGAAATGGTCAGGAACGTCGGCGCGGCGGCCCCCGGCGATACCGTCGAGTTCACCGGAGGTACGGACGCACTGGTGGTGGACGGCGGCCTGAACGCGCTGTTCATCTCGGCTCCGCACTGGAGCCTCGCCAGCATCAAGGAACAGCTGGAGCAGTATGACCGTCCGATGCCGGAAATCCGCCTCGAATATCAGCTCGTCGAACTCAGCACAGAAAACGACGACAAGCTCGGCGTGGATTTCCAGAGCTGGAAGAACAACGACGGCGTGGACTTCTTCTCCGCCGGCGGACGCTACCGCAACAACTGGGCAAGCACGTTCGCGGGCGGAATCGACGGCTCCCACTCCAGCCGCACCGACTTCTTCAACTTCAACCCGAAGTGGAATTCGGAATACTTCGATTTCCTGACCTCCACCGGACGGGCGAAGGTCGTGACGCAGGGCGTGATCGTGGCGAAGAACCGCCGCCAGTCGACCGTTTCGGTCGGGACCGGCCTCTTCTACGAGAAGCAGACGCCCATTCCCGACACCACGGTCAACGACAAGATACCCGGCAAACATGAGAAGTTGCCTGACGAGGCAAATCTCGCCGTCCATCACGGCAATACCCAGACCACGGAGGCCGCGAACGGTTTCCGGTTCGAGCTGGACGTGACGCCCGTTGTCACCGGAAAAGCCTCCATCCTGCCGATCAAAGTCTCCGGCACGAGCCTGCTCGGCTGGAACAGCGACGGCTCCCCGCGCCTGAACAAGTCGGAGTTCAACACTGAAATCCAGGTCGGAAACGAAGGAAAGGATTTCGTGATCGGCGGCATTCAGCGGACCAACGTGATCCGCAGCGTCTCCGGCATCCCGTTCCTGAAGGACATCCCGATCCTCGGCTGGGCGCTCTCCTCCGAAACGGAAACGACCCGCACGTCCGAACTGGTGCTGATCGCCCGGGCGGAACTCTCCGGTCCGTTCGACATCGCGCCGGAGACCGTCCGCAACGACATCTCCAAGGTCGTTGACAAAGTCTCGGCCGCCGCGGAACACCCGATCACCAACCTCGGATTCCAGCAGTTGCTTCTTGACAGCGACGACGATTTCGAAGGCAACAAGGTCGGCAAGCCCGAAGCAGTTGAGCCCGGCGAGGACGCCGAGTCGGACAATGCCAATGACGGCAACTGATCTTTGAGCCGAACAAAGAAACCTGAACCATAACATCTCCCATACCCGTTGCCGGATGCGTCATCGCATCCGGCACGGATAAGGACAGTACAAGGCACGGAGATTGTCGGATTCGGTGGACAGTGTTCCACCATGGAAATCGTTTGCAATAGTCCGGGAAACAAAGAAAAGACCTGACGGAATTGAGGTAAAAAGAAAGTTTTTTATAAAAATCTACTGTTCTTGTTGTGTTTTTGCCTTGACAAACTCGTTTTCGATGATATATTATTTTGTCATAAACGGAATCCGTTTTCCGTTTTTTTGTTTGATACGATACATTACTTGTTTAGTAATGTTTATATTGTGAGCTGGAATCCGGTATGGAGGACACAGATATGGAAACAAGACACACGGTTTTTGACACGGTTGGAGGTACGCCTTTGCTGTACCTGCCCTCCATCGGACGCGAACTGAACGGCGTGGAACTTTATGCGAAGGCGGAGTATTTCAATCCGACCGGTTCGGTGAAGGACCGCGCGGCGAAGGCCATGATCCTGGACGGGATCGAACGCGGCCTGCTGACACACGACAAGACGATCATCGACGCGACGAGCGGGAATACCGGGATTGCGTACGCGGCGCTGGGAACGGCGCTGGGGTACAAAGTCACGCTTTGCCTCCCGGCGAACGCGACCGAGGAACGCAAGAAGCTGATGCGCCTGTACGGCGCGGAAATCATCGAGACCGACCCGCTGGAGAGTTCGGACGGCGCTTACAACGAGTGCAGACGGCTGGTCGCCGAGCATCCCGAGAAGTATTTCTACCCCGACCAGTACAACAACGACGCGAACTGGAAGGCGCATTTCGAGGGGACCGCGGCGGAGATCTGGGAACAGACGGACCACCGCGTGACGCACTTCGTGGCGGGCACCGGCACCTCCGGGACGTTCATGGGGACGACCCGCGGGCTGAAGCATTTCAACCCGGCGATCAAATCCGTGCTGATGCAGCCGGATTCGCCGTTCCACGGCCTTGAGGGCATGAAGCACATGGAATCGACCATCAAGCCCGGCATCTTCGACGAATCCATCGCGGACATCAAGCTGGAAGTCTCCACATATGAAGCCTACGCGATGACCCGCCGATTGGTCCGCGAGGAAGCGGTTCTGGTCGGCATCAGTTCGGGCGCGAACGTCGCGGCCGCGCTGAAGCTGGCGGAGACCCTGCCGCCGGGTTCGGTCGTGGTCACGGTCCTCTGCGACAACGGGAACCGGTATCTTTCCGAAGAATTCTGGGAGGAGTGACCATGCTGAAACTGTCCAGACAAATCGAAAACGAGATCCGGCAGGCCGGAGCGAAAGCCTATCCAAACGAGTGCTGCGGCATCCTGTTCGGCCGCGAAGACGGCGATGACCGCATCGTGGAATCCCTGAGGCCAATCGACAACGCGCGTGAAAGCGGCGAGCAGTACCACCGGTTCCTGATTACGGCGGAGGACATGATGCAGGCGGAACTGGAGGCGCGGCGGCTCGGACTTGAGATCGTCGGATTCTACCATTCCCACCCGGATCATCCCGCGAAGCCGTCGGATTACGACCGCGACCATGCGCTGCCGTTCTATTCCTACATCATCCTGCGCGTGGCGGAGGGCAGACCGGAGCTGATGACCAGCTGGCGTCTGCGGATCAGCCGCGAAGCATTC
>JAEEQN010000032.1 GCA_016285345.1 Victivallales bacterium
AGTATGTTGTTCCACAAGAAGTCAATGAAATAGCAGAACAAATCAGCAATTTGACGGAAATAGATCTGAGTCTTCCGCCATATCAACAAGAAGATTATTTGATGCAGAATAATGATTCCATTCCTATTCAAAATAGAGACGGAGTTGAAATTAGAGAAGATGCTGTCGTATTTGGTTGTCCAAATATAACATATTATTATTTATATGACGAGCATTATTCAAGTTACATTCAGAGCAATTCGACGTTTGTAGATGCGGAAAAAACATTTAATGATTTACAATTGTGTTGGGCAGCAGCAGCTTCAAATGTGCTTTATTATACAGGTTGGCTTACATCCGACACAAAAAACGAAGATGATATCTTCTCTAAGTTTAGATATGGGTTTCAGCAAATCGGTGGTGGTCATACCCATGATGGATATGATTGGTATTTGAATGGATCATATTCTTCTCAACCTCCAGCTGATCAACCAATTTCTTCTGGCGGCTATTTTTCCAACGTCTTGAACGTTTCCAATTATTATGACGCGGGGAGTGGTTTTTGGAACAATTCAGATGTCCTAAATCTAGCTGTATATCATCTTATGTTAGGACGAGGTGTTACAATAGGTTATTACTGTGTTGATTCGTATTTTTATGTGCATGGCGGGCATGCAGTTACATTGTGGGGATACACATATGATTCCAGCGAATCGTTTGGAACAAGCAACTACTATACCGGCATTATTGTAACCGACTCTGACGATAACATTGTATTGTCCAATCCTAATTCAGCTCCAGATGTTCTTAAAATAGTAGATGTTAAGTGGGATCAAGATTTGGGTTACTATCTTATTCGTCCAGAGTATAATTTTAATGATTCCGGTTATGCATATTTGTTAGACTATATTTCTGTAGTCGGTCCCGCTTCTTTTACGACCCTGTCATCAGGCGGGTCTGTATCGAGCAGTGCGGCTACGCTTCTTGGCAAAACAGTTGAATCCGGCTACACAATGAATGTTTCCTCGGCAGGGCTTGCGATGGATACGACGGTCACGTCCGGCGGTGTGATGACGATCCTCCCGGGCGGCAAGGTGACGGGACAGACGACGATCGAAAGCGGCGCGGTCGTTTCCGCCTCGTCCGGCGCGGTCGTCGAGTTCTACCTGGCGAATCTGGCGCCGTCCAACACGGCTCTCGTGAATGATCTTTCCCTCATCCAGGGGGCGCCGGATTATACGATCACCGTTTCCGGGACCAACGCCTGCGGCTCGTACAACCTTGCAGACGGCGCGCCCGCGAATTATTCGGGCAGCATGGATCTGTACCGGGGCTCGGATTCCATTGGCACTCTGAGCGTCGGCGGAACCGTTTCCAGCGCATACAAGCTCTATTCCTTGAAAGAAACCGGCAATACCCTGTCCCTGGATATCGCTGAAAAACCGATCAAAACCGATATCGATCACAGCCGCAAATCGGAGGTGATCTTCTACGGCAGCACATCCGGCACAGTGGGCTACTGGATGAACGGAAGCGATACGTGGCGAGGCGAAAGCGGAACCCTGCCGTCGAATCAGAGTATTGTCGGCGGCTACGACATGAACAGCGACGGGTATGCCGATCTGGTCACATGCGCCACGACGGTTTCCAGCGGGTACACGATGGTGGAAATAGGCTTCTACTCATCCGGGACCGTCGGACCCGGCGGAACGACCTATACGCCCATCGGCGCATTGAACGTCACTTCCGGTTACGAGATCGGGATCGGCAACCTGACGGGGAATGCCGGAAAGAACTCCGTCGCATTCCACTTCCAGGAGAACAATACCGTTGGCGTGTGGACGGACGGGACGAACAGCTGGACCGGGATCAACGGCGTTTTCAGTTCGCAATGGAAACTCATCGGCTGCGGCGACTTCGACGGCGACGGCAAGGACTCCGTGCTGATGAGCTACAACAACGGCGAGGCGCTCTACATCGCCGACATAGGCGGCACGCCCGCGGCTCTCGGCCTTGCGAACTGGTCCGGATGGGACATCTGTGCCATCGGCGACTTCGCGGGAGACGGCAGGGACGATATCGTGCTCTTCAACGCCGGAATCTCCACCGCGGTCATGATCGATGACGGCAATACGGACAGTTACCGCATCCTCGGGACGCTCAATTACGACAACTGGAGAATCTGCGGAGCCGGAGACTACAACGGCGACGGCCGGGACGATCTGCTTCTGACCGGCTCCGGTCTGCTTAGTTATTATTCCGGCGGCGACTTCAATCAGTGGAACCCCATCGGCAGCGGCATCGGATCGGAGTGGACCGTGATCGCTTAAGGCAGCGCCCTAACTGATATGGTGCCTTGCTCCGCAGCGGCACGGAAAAAACAACACAGCACTGTTTGCGCCCGTTGGTCCCGCACAGGACCCGCGGGCGTTTTTTTCGCGCGATTTTTCCTCCCCGGAGTCCGGGCATTTTAATAAAAGAAAGAAATGCGGCTTGCATTTTCCTTTTCGGGGTGTATATTATATGCTACGTTTTCTCAACGCATCCGGGCCGGCCGTATGCCGGTTCCCCCGTACCAAACCAACCCCGCGGGCGGATGCGCACAACTGAACAAGAAGGTATCTTGCTCCGCGTCAACCGACAACAACCGCGGAGAAAAAGAGCCGGAACGAAGAAAGGCGGATGGAATCATGGCCATCTCTGTCAAAGACCTGTTGGAAGCCGGGTGCCATTTCGGGCATCAGACGAAGCGCTGGAACCCCAAGATGAAGGATTACGTCTACGGGGCGAAGAACGGTATCTCGATTATCGACCTCACGAAAACCATCCGCCAGATCGGCGACGCCTGCAATTTCCTGCAGCGTGAAGTGATGAAGGGATCCCGCATCCTGTTCGTCGGCACGAAGCGCCAGGCGCAGCAGGTTGTCCGCAACGCCGCGGAAGAAACCGAAATGTTCTACATGTCCGAACGCTGGATGGGCGGCACGCTCACCAACATCGAAACGATCCGCAAGTCCGTGAAGAAGATGCGCGAGATCGACGACATCGTGAACGACGAAGAAAACTCCAACCTCAAGAAGAAAGAGATCGTCCGCCTGGCGCGTCAGGGCGTCAAGCTGCACCGCAACCTCGACGGCATCGCCGACATGAAGCGCCTGCCCGACGTGGTCGTGGTCGTGGACGTCTGCCACGACGACACCGCGGTGAAGGAAGCCCAGAAGCTCGGCATTCCGATCATCGCCATCGTCGATACGAACGGCAATCCTGAAAACATCGCGTATCCGGTCGCCGCCAACGACGACGCCGTGAAGTCCATCAAGATCATCATGGACACTTTCGTGGCCGCCATCAACGACGCCCTCGGACTCTACAAGGTCAAAGTCGCCGAAGACAAGGCGAAAGCCGATGCCGAACGCGCCGAGAAGAAGGGCGCCGACGACAAGGCCAAGAGCGACGAGCGTCCCGCGCGCCGTCCGTCCCGCCGTCCCGCCAGTCCCCGCAAGGAAGCCGCTTCCGCCGACGGCGAAAAGAAGGCCGCTCCGCGCCGCAGGACTGCTTCCAAAGAAGTCAAAGACCTGTCCGAACTCAAGAAATCCGATGTGAAACCCGAGGAGAAATAATCATGGCAGCTATCACCCCGCAAATGGTCAAGGAACTGCGCGACAAGACCGACGCAGGCATGGGCGAATGCAAGAAGGCCCTCATCGAAGCCAACGGCGACATCGAAGCCGCGGTCGATATCCTCCGCAAGGCCGGTATCGCCAAGAGCGCCCACCGCGCCGACCGCGCCACCGCCGAAGGCAAGATTTTCGTCGCCGTCGACGGCAACCAGGCCCTCATGCTCGAAGTCTGCTGCGAAACCGACTTCGTCGCCAACAACGAAAAGTTCCTCGAATACGGCAACGGCGCCGCGAAGAAGATCCTCGCGAACACCACCGGCGACGGCGACGTCACCGAGGCCGCCCAGAAGTCCGAAGAGACCGAGCTCGCCGCTCTTTTCTCCAAGTTCGGCGAGAAGATGATCATCCGCCGCGCCCTCCGCTACACCACCGACCAGAAGATCGCTTATTACATCCATTTCAACGGAAAGATCGGCGTCCTCCTCGACATCGGCGGCGAAATCGATGAAGCCGGCATCAAGAACACCTGCCTCCAGATCTGCGCCTCCAACCCGCAGTACGTCAACTCCTCCGAAGTCCCGGCCGAAGCGATCGCCCACGAAAAGGAAATCGCCACCGCTCAGCTCAAGGAGAGCGGCAAACCCGAGAACATCATCGAGAAGATCGTCGCCGGCAAGATCAACAGCTGGTACGGCGAAATCTGCCTCGTGAACCAGCCCTGGATCCTTGACAACAAGACCACCTTCGGCAAACTCTTCCCGAAGGCCACCGTCAAGCGTTTCGCCCGCTGGGCCGTCGGTCAGTAATCAGTCCGGCCGTTTCTCTGAAACATCGAACCCGTTCCGGTTTCTGCCGGAGCGGGTTTTTTCGTGCCTGGATGGCTGGTGAGCCGTGCATAAACAAAGGAGGCTGTTGCTTCCAGATACAGTTTTGCTACAGCTCTTGAAGCCCTGTTTGTACTGTTAGAAAGCGGCCCATGCTCAGGCATAAAAAAACCGCCGGAAGCGATGAACACTTCCGGCGGGATGAAGCTTGCGATACGATCAGGTCGCCCGGATCAGTATTCGGCCATGCCGAGGCCGCGGCGCAGGACGATGGAGGAACCTTCCTTGTCCGTGCCGACCGCGAGAATGCGCGGGGAGGTGGTGTCGGCGGAGACGGTTCCGGCGGCGGCTTTGGCCGGGTTGGAGGCCTCGAAGAAGTCGTCGGCTTTCAGCTTCGTGACGTCGGTCACGGGCTTCTTCGTGATGAGGAGCGCCATGCCCTTCTCCGTGTTGGCGGAGATGAGGATGCGGCCGTCCTTGAGTTCCATGGCGGTCGGATTTTCGCCCTTCAGACCGATCTGCTTCGCGAGGTCGGCGGAGTGGATCTGCTTTCCGCTCTTGAGGTTGAGGTAACCGTAGATGGAATCCGGATAGGGCAGGATTCTCTGGCTCGGAGCACGGAGCGACCAGGTCTGGAACTGGTCTTCAGTGGCGTAGACGTAGTTCTCGCCGTCCTTGTCGAAGACGCTGGCGACGACCACGCCGGCGGGATTGGGCTGCATGCCGGTCGGCGCGGGCGCGATCTGGGCGATGGTGGGACGGACGCAGTCCTTGCCGTTGACGGCGCACAGCTGGGCGGGAGTCTCGCTCCAGGTCTCGCCGTCGTCGTCGCTGGTCACGTACTTGATGACGCGGTTTCCGCCGCCCTCGTCGGTGGAGAAGACGCAGACGAGGCGCTTGCTGCCGAGGCGGATCACGTAGGGATCGGAGACGGTGCCCTTTTCAAGCTTGTAGATGGTGCGGACGTCCTTTTCCCAGGCGATGCCGTCCTTGTACTGGAATCTGTCGCCGAGGTCGCGTCCGTACATGGCGGCGGCGTCGACCACGCCCCAGAACGCCGGTTTCGGCTTGTTCTGGCGGTCGAAGAGCAGCGGAGCGTTGCGGCGGCCGCCGAAGGGATAGGTGTCGAGCCAGGAGCCGTTGTCGGTGAGGCCCCAGAGGGTCACGGCCACGATGTGCTTGCGGTATTTCAGGAAGAGCGCGTAGGCGTCGCGGTAGCGGTCGCGGAGGTCCTGCTGGACGAGCGCCGGGAGGACGCCGTTCGGGTACGGGTTCGCGTTGCGGCGGTCGCGCGGCAGGATGTCGATGTCAAGCTCGGAGATGAGGATGTCGCAGCCGGTGCTGAGGAACGCCTGAATGGTGCGTTCGACCTGGTCCATGTCCGGGTCGGTGTAGCGCCAGTGGCACTGCATGCCGATGTAGTCGACGCGCTTCTTGTCCTTGTTCAGCTCGTTCACGAGGCGGACGATGCCGTCGCGCTTGGCGGCGAGGTCGGTGTCGAAGTCGTTGTAGACGAGCTTGGCGGTCGGATCGGCCTCGCGGGCGGTGTCGAACGCGATCTTGATGTAGTCGGGTCCGATGATGTTGTACCAGAAAGATTTGCGGAGAGAGCCGTCCTGGACGACCGCTTCATTGACCACGTCCCACACGTGGAAGTTTTCCTTGTCGTGGGCAATGCGCGTGCGGATGTGCTTCTGCATGCGGTCGATGAGCGTCTTGCGGCCTTCCTCGCCGCTCAGTCCGCGGTAGACCCACTGCGGAGTCTGCTGATACCACACGAAGACGTGACCGTGCGTCTGCATGTCGTACTGCTTCGCCATCTGGACGAGGCCGTCGCTGCCGCCCCAGTTGAAGTTGCCTTCGGAGCGTTCGACGCTTTCCCATTTCATGGCGTTGTCGGCCGTGACGCGGTTGAAGTGCTTGCCGGCGAGGTCGCCCTGGAACGTGCCGGGACGGGTGAAGCCGCCGAGCGCGACGCCGCAGAGGAAGTCGTCTTTGAAGATTTCACGGAGCGCGGGCTCGTCGCCGAGCTCCTGCTGCTGGCCCTGGCCTCCGCCGAAGCCGCCAAAGCCGCCGAATCCTCCGAAACCTCCTCCGAAGCCGCCGCCTGGCATTCCGCCGCCGAAGCCGCCGCCGAAGCCGCCTTGCATTCCGCCGCCCTGAGGGAATTGGGCCAGGGCGATAACGGCGGGCAGTGCGGCCAGCGCCGCCGCGATGAGGAGGGGGGAACTTGAGCGTTTTTTCATACTGATGTTCCTTATGAGGCGGAGTAAACCGCCATGTGTTTTGGGGTTGATGGAAAATGAGTGTACAATTTAATGTTCATAATATACATGCGCGGGGAGGTTTTCAAATGGAGATTAAGGCAAAAAACATGTAGTATTTATTAATTCAAACGAAAAAGCGAAGGCGGACGGTGAGGCGGCGCGTGCTGAAACGGCTCTTGGACGTTAGATAACGAACGCGATAAAACGTGAAATTGTCACAAAATTTCGCTGTTAATCGGTCTTTCGCTATTGACTTTTTCGTGTTTCCGCAGTATGTTACTGCATTGAAACGCGCCTTTCCGGACATTCCCCCTCAAATCGTGTCCGGAAAGGGCAGAAACTCAATCCATCACTTTTCATGGAGGAACAATCATGAAAAAAAGCATCTGTATGCTCGGCTGCGCCATGATCGGCGTGCTGGCTGCATGCTCGTCCGACTCCGCCTACAAACCGGCTGATCCGGCCCTTGTGGCCGCCGCCGACGCGGCTGTGATCACCCCGACCGAGGCTCCGTCGCCCCAGATCGTGCAGAGATTCGCGAACGAACTGCGCATCCTTGACGAAACCGGCATGATGCGCGAGACCATCAAGGACGCCGACGGCAGCATGTGGTATTGCCAGGGCATCTACAATGAGGATCAGCCCGGCAAGCCCGCCATCCTCGTCTTCCTGCACGGCATCGGCGAGCGCGGCGACGAGAACCTCGCCTCCATCCGCCTGGCCGTCCCCGACATCGTGAAGCAAATCATGGCCGCCAAACAGAAAGTCATCCTCCTTGCTCCCGAATGCCCGAGCAACCAGCTCTGGGCTCCGCTTCATCGCGGCGGCGCTCAGGCGAAGCTGACCGAGAAGCCCGCGCAGGCGCTCGGCCTCGTTCCGGTCCTCATTCAGAAGAAGATCAAAGAGTTTAACGCCGATCCCGACCGCGTGTACATCACCGGTCTCTCCATGGGCGGCTACGGCACCTGGGACCTCATCTCCCGTTACGGTACCGATCTCTTCGCGGCCGCGATGCCCTGCTGCGGCGGCGGCGATCCCGCGCAGGCCGGCGCGAAGCTGAAAGACCTCCCGATCTGGATCTTCCACGGCGGAGCCGATCCGACCGTGCCCGTGATGCTCTCCCGTCGCATGTACACCGCGCTGAAGGATGCCGGCAACGACGACGTGTTCTACAAGGAATATCCCGGCGTGCAGCATGACTGCTGGACGCAGACCTACCGCAACCCCGAAGCCTGGAAATGGCTGTTCTCGCAGAAGCGCGGCGTCAAGTCCGACGTCCGTCCGGAACAGGGCGAAGTCGTGAAGGTCACGCAGGAAGAATTTGAATCCGCGGGCGGCTTCGGCGGCGGTCGCGGCGGCCGCGGCGGCCAGGGCGGTCAGCGTGGTCAAGGTCAGGGCGGCCAGCGTCCGCAGGGCCAGGGCGGCTTCGGACAGGGCGGCCAGCGTCCGCAGGGTCAGGGCGGCTTCGGCGGCGGTATGGGCCAGGGCGGCCAGCGTCCGCAGGGGCAGGGCATGGGCCAGGGCGGCCAGAATTCCCAGCGCGCCCGCGACCTCCAGATCATCCGCAACAACGATCTGAAGCAGCTTGAATACAAGACCGATGATGGCCACAAAGTCTGGTATTGCGAAGGCACCTACAACATGGATGCCGCCGGCAAGCCCGCCATCCTGCTCTTCCTCCACGGCGGCGGCGAACGCGGCGACGATACCGACAACGCCAGCCAGGTCCGTCTGGGTCTCCCCGCCATCATCCGAGCGATCAAGGCCGATCCGACCCGCAAGGTCGTCGTCCTCGCTCCGCAGTGCCCGAGCAGCCAGTCCTGGGGCGGCATGGGACGTCTCCCCGAGGACGGCTCCGCCGCGATCGACATTCTTCCGAAGCTCATTGAGCAGAAGATCAAGGATTACAACGCCGATCCGGATCGCGTGTACATCACCGGTTTCTCCATGGGCGGCATCGGCACGCTCGAAATGTGCGCCCGCAGACCCGACCTCTACGCGGCCGCCGTCGCGATCTGCTGCGGCGGTTCCCAGTCTCAGGCCGACAGAATGGTCTATATCCCGACCCAGCTCCATCAGGGCGCCGACGACCCGACGGTCCAGCCCGCTCGTACCCGCGCTTTCTTCGATATGCTGAAGAACGCCGGCAACACCAAGGTCACGTACACGGAATACCCCGGCGTCGGACACAACTCCTGGGACAACGCCTACGCGGACGCCAAGACCTGGACCTGGCTCTTCGCGCAGAAGCGTGATCCGCAGCGTCCTGTGCCTCAGGCATCGGCCCAGCCCCAGGGCGGTCAGCGTCCCGCCGGTCAGCCCGGTCAGGGCTTTGGCGGCGGTTTCGGCCAAGGCGGCCAGCCCGGTCAGGGCTTTGGCGGCGGTTTCGGCCAAGGCGGCCAGCGTCCTGCCGGTCAAGGCGGTATGGGCGGCTTCGGCGGCGGCCAGGGTGGTCAGCGTCCTGCCGGTCAAGGCGGTATGGGCGGCTTCGGCGGCTTCGTCCAGGGTGCTCAGCCCGGTATGGGCCAGGGCGGCTTTGGCGGCGGCATGGGTCAGGGCGGCCAGCGTCCCGCCGGTCAGCCCGGCCAGGGCGGTTTCGGCGGCGGCTTCGGCGGCGGCATGATGCCCGGCGGTCAGGGCGGCTTTGGCGGCGGCTTCGGACAGGGTGCTCAGCCCGGCATGGGTCAGGGCGGCTTCGGCGGCGGCTTCGGCCAGGGTGCTCAGCCCGGCATGGGGCAGGGCGGTCAGCGTCCCGCCGGTCAGGCCGGTCAGGGCCAGGGGCAGGGCGGCCAGCGTCGTCGTCAGGGCCAGGGTCAGGGCATGGGCCAGGGCGGCTTTGGCGGAGGCCAAGGTGGTTTCGGTGGAGGTCAGGGCGGTCAGCGTCCGCAGGCTCAGCAGGGCCCCAGATCCAGCGTCAACACCATCTCTGACATCCAGACCAAGTTCCCCGAAGAATACAAGGAAGCTCAGAAGCTTCGCCAGACGGATCCCGCGGCTTATCGTGCAAAACTCCGTGATCTCCAGAGCAAGCTTACTGCCTCGAACTGATCTGAATCGGGTCTTCCCGATCTGACATCAATGGAAGCCAGCCGGACACCGACACGATCCGGCTGGCTTCTTTTTTTGTCTGCCTTCGGAAAAAACTTTTTGAGGTGAAAACTTCCGGAATCGCGATATTTTTCCGTTTCCGGCTTGTTTTTCCCGAAAATGGCAATATATTAACTGATGCCTTACCACCTTAACCCTAAAACAAGGAGTACTACAATGGCTGCAAAAGTCGATAAGAGCAAATGCGCCGGCTGCGAATCCTGCGTCGGAGCCTGCCCCGTCAACGCGATTTCCATGAAAGACGGCGCTGCCGAAGTCAACGAAGCCGATTGCGTCGGCTGCGGCGCCTGCGCTGGCGAATGCCCCTGCGAAGCGATCACGGTTGAGTAATCATCCATCCGCTTTTATGCAAGAAAAGACCCGGTCGTCTGGCCGGGTTTTTTTTGTGTCGGGATTCCTGGTTTGAACTCGCGTTTCAGTTTTTCATGTCTTTCCGAAAAAACGGATATTCATTGATTTTTTCCTCATTCCATGCTATATTAATATTTTATCTCGACAAAACAGAAACCAGTCATCCGACGCCTGCCAACCTCAATGGAAAACAACCTCAAACAACACGCGAAAACCCTGCTCGGCAGCATCTGGATATTCCTGATCGTGTATCTTTTTCTGATCGCGGGACCGGATTATCTGCCGCGCCTTTTCGTGCATCGCGACCAGGTGCCGCTGGAATGGACCTCCGTGCTTTCCGCGTTGGCGGGATATATCTTCCCGTTTACGCCGCTCTTTCTGCTGCGCGGACGGTGGTTCCGGGTCTATGCGGTCGTCCTGATGTTTCTCGCCGCGCTCAGTTTCTTCGTCTGCGGCTATGTGGTCCTGCGGTTTCACATGCCGCTGCACGCCGGCACGCTGAATCTGCTTTCCACGACCTCCTGGCGCGAATCCCGCGAGTTCATGCTCCGGGAGATCATTTCGCTTTCCATGGTATACTACGTGCTTGCGACCGCGGCCGGGCTTTCGATCGTCTGGTTTTTCGGCTTCGGCGTGAAGCCGCTCCTGAACCGGAAACTGTCGTCCGTCATCGCCGGTTTCTGCGTCCTGCCGATCGTCTGGATTTATACTTATTACACCTGGATCAGCCCCGATCCCGTACAGCGCGGCTCCGCCGCGTGGTTCGCGCTCCTGCCAAACGAAGTGGCGGATTCCGGCAGGCAAATGGATATCCTGCACGAATGCATCGTGTATCCGCAGATCCCGCAGGACCTGACCTGCGAAGGTCCGGCGGACGTGGCGGTGATCGTGATCGGCGAAAGCGCCGTCCGGGGGCACCACTCGCTGTACGGGTACAACCGCGACACGACGCCCGAACTGGAGAAGAACATCAACGAGCTCGTCGTGTTCCGAAACGTGATCTCCGCGATGCCGGTCACGAATTTCTCGCTGTACTACATGCTCACGTTCAAGACGCTCCACGACCAGCTGCATCCGCGCGCCACGATCATGTCCGTGCTTGATCGCGCGGGCTACCACATCGACGCCTATTCCACGCAGGAGAATTTCGGCGAAAACTCCGTTTCCGCGCTCTTCGCGCCGTGGCATCCCAAATACCATGAAAACGAGTTCGACGGCTGCCTGATCGACGACGTCCGCGAAGCCCTCGCGAACCGCAGGGATCCCACGCTGATCATCCTCCACATCATGGGCAGCCACATCACCTACAAAAACCGCTATCCCGAGGAGTTCAACCATTTCGCCGAGCAGAAACCGGAGGTCTCCGGGCAGGAGATCAATCCGCTGTTCCAGGAGAACATCAACACCTACGACAACACCATCCGCTACACGGACTATGTGCTCGGCGCCATCATCGAACAGCTGAGAGCGGCGGGCGGGAAAAATATGCTGTTCTATTTCTCCGACCACGGCGAGAACGTCGAGACGAGTTTCCTGCAGAACTACCGCGACGCAGAGAAACGCGATTCCTACGAAGTGCCGTTCCTGTTCTGGTTCTCGCCCGAATACCGCGAGGCGTACCCCGAGCGCATCGCCGCCGCGGAGGCCGCCGTGGACAAGCCGATCCAGCTGGACCGCGCCGCGGAGGGCATCCTCTCCATCTTCGGCGTCTCCTCGCAGAGTTATCCCGCGAGCGAGAATTTCCTTTCGCCGGAGTTCGCCGTCAAGCCGCGGTACATGATGGAAGGCCACATCCTCTACAGGGAAGACGAGTGACGCGCGCACTGAATCCGTTCAGCGGAGTTTTTTCAGTTCGCGCCGCGCGGCTGGACCGCGGGCGTCGGCTGTTTGCGGGAGATGATCGTGACCGGGCATCCGCACGCCTCGAAGACCGCCTTGATCTCCTCCAGACGTTCCCTTGACGGGATTTCGATCCAGTCCTCGGTGCCGGGGCGGTCGAGCGAATTGACCTGCACCCGGTCGGGCGCGATTTCGCGCAGACACTGTACGAAGCGTTCGAGCGAGGCGGGGGAATCGTTGACGCCGGGCACGATGAAGACCTCCAGCCACATTTCCACCTTGTTGACCGCGCGGAACGACTTCAGTGCCGCCATGAGGCCGTCGAACGTCACGCCGGGGGCAGGGCGGTTCACGCGGACGAATTCCTCTTCATTCGAAGCGTCCAGCGAGGGCATGATGAGGTCGATCCCCTCAAGTTCCTTCTGCAAGCCGGGATCGCCGAGCAGCGTGGCGTTCGTGATGAGGCATATCTTGACCTCGGGGCGCTTCGATTTTACTGCGCGGATGATCTGTCCGATGCCGGTGTGGAGCGTGGGCTCGCCGACGCCGGAGAACGTCACGTAGTCGATCTTCTCGTGTTTCTCGAAAAACGCGTCAAGTTCGGCGAGGGTGCGTTCGACGGGGTAGAAATCGCCGCGTTCCATGGTCAGGTTCGTGGTCGCGCCGCATTCGCAGTAGACGCAGTCCAGCGAGCAGGTCTTGAACGGCAGGAGGTCGACGCCGAGCGAGACGCCGAGCCTGCGGGAAATGATCGGTCCGAATACGCTTTTCTTTTTCTCTGTCATATCTGAAATTCCTCCCGGGGATCACCCGAAAAACATGATTTTCACCGCGATGCCGAGCAGCACGACGCCGCCCAGGATCGAACTCCGGTTGCCGAGCCGGTTGCCGAACACGCGCCCGGAGACGCAGCCCGCCGCGGAGATGAGCGCCGTGACCGCGCCGATCACCAGCACGTCGCCGGTGATGTCCGTGCGTCCGAGGCAGGTATAGGAAACGCCGACCAGCAGCGCGTCGATGCTCGTTGCGAACGACAGCACGATCAGGCGGCGGAGCGAGCACACGCCGACCTTTTTCGCCGGGTCCTCCTCCTTCGAGAAGCCTTCGCGGAGCATCTGCGCAGCCACGAACGCGAGCAGAAGCCCGGCGGCGATCCGCCCGAGTTTCTGCACGAGTCCGCCGAACAGCCCGCTCCCGAACCAGCCGATCGTCGGCATCAGCGCCTGAAACACGCCGAACGACGCCGCGACCAGCACGATCTTGTCCCATGTCAGCGTCTCAACGCCCGGATTCCGTTTGCATCCGCAGTCGTACGAACCGCGTGCATGGCAGACGGCGCAGACCGGGGCGGCGGGCGTCGGACTGAGGAACGGCAGACGGCGGTACCAGGGGCGTTTTTCGGAAGGATTCGGGGCGGATTCCGGCGCGGGCTGCGATTTCGGGCAGGACCAGCCGACCGTGCCGAGCGCGAGGGAGACCGCGAGCGCATCCATCGCGAGGCCTACGCCCATGAATGATGCTTCCGGAATGTTCACAGCGTCACCTCGCAGATTTGTTTCCGGATCCGCTTCCAAGCTCAAAAACCGGTCGTCCGTCCGGAAAAAAGGCAAAAAAAATGGTACGCCCTCGGGGATTCGAACCCCGGACCCAATGATTAAGAGTCATTTGCTCTAGCCGGCTGAGCTAAGGGCGCACAAAAAGTATGCATTTAATATAGACCCTTTTGCCGGAAAGTCAAGCATGAAACATGAAAAAAGACAAAAAAATGGATTGAAAACGACGGTTTTTCGGAAAAAGCGCCCGTTTCCTATTGCTTTTTTTGCCGGATGAGGCTATATTATTGATTCTTTTTTCAGAAAAAAATCAGGACGGAATCAAATGGGCGAAAGTTTTGAGGCGAGATTAATCGCGGCAAGCTCCAGGGAAGTGTTCAAGAAGGCCAAGCAGATCCTGCACAGCGGCGGTCTGCTCTGCTGCCATGAGATTGAACATGGGGTCCTTCGCGCCGTCTGTCGCGACGCGAACGGCATGGTGTCGCACGCCGAGATACGCGGTTTCCCGAACGGTCCGTTCTCCGGCACATGCACGTGCCGAGGCAAGTTCCCCGGATTCTGTCCGCATTCGATGGCCGCGGCGCTGTATCACGCCAAATACACGATCAAGAAGCACGACGAACCCCAGCTGCCGGACCTGCCGGTGCAGTTCGCCGGTCTGCGGTTCGTCGGGATTCCCGAGCTCCTGACCGAGCTCCTGGGCGAACACCCGGCGCACGTCGAGATCGAGACCGAGGACGAGTTTCCGCACGCACCGAGCAAATGGGAAAACGTGCATCTCCATGTGAATCTGTTCAACGGAAACCGCGGCTACGCCGGAAACCAGACCAATCTCCGCCAGCTTCATTTCGACAAATCGACCGCCTCGCTCCGGCTTGAGGCGTTTTCGCCGCAGGACCGCCAGATCATCCGCTTCCTCGCGATCAACGCCGAACAGCTGGAACGCCAGACGCTTTCCCTCACGGCGGAACAATGCACCGAGTTTTTCCACTGTCTGCCCGGATTTACACGTTTTGTGCACAAAGGCCAGCGGATCATCGTTCACCCGGATCAGGCCGCGCCCGTGCTCCTGCTCGAAAAACTCCGCACCGGTTGCCTCCTTCGGTCCGCCATCATGGTCAAGGGGTCGCCCCTGCCACTGAAGGACGTGAAGGTCATCGCCGGACGCAGCGGCTGCTGGGTCGGCATGCTCGGCGAATACTGGTGGCTGCCCGCCCGCAACGATGTGGCGTGGATCCGCAATTTCCTGCGCACGACCATTCAGCCGTGCGACGACGAGGCGGCGAAGATACTGCTCGCGGCGAAGGACCTGCCCATCCGCATCCTGCCGTCCACCGGCGTGAAGGTGCGCGAACGCAAGTTCCGCACGGTCTACGACGGACGTTTCCTCGAGGACGGCACGCTCGAACTCACCATGATGTTCAACTACGGCAATCAGCTCTGCGCGACCGATGCCACGCGGTTCGGGGCGAGCGGGGCCGCCGCCATGTTCTGGCTCCGCAACACGCAGGAGGAGGAACAGCGCCACGAGGAGCTGATCCACTTCGGATTCTCGCACCGCACGAAACGCTCCGTGTCCGGCCCGTCGGTCGTGTACCGTCTGAGCGACCGGGAGGCCGTCGGCATGTTCATCGAGGAAGTGATCCCGCGCTGGGAACGCGAAGGCCGCGAATTCCTCCTCAACGCCGGGCTTGCCTCGCTCACGGGCGAGAATTCGCGTCTGGCGCTCCGGACGACGCTCCGCGGGTCCGGCCCGGACTGGTTCGAGCTCGGCGTGCGCCTGAGCGCGGGCGGCGCGACGGTGCGCTGGAACGATTTGACCGAGGCGGCTTCGAAGGGCGAAAACTATCTGCCGCCATCCGTCCTCAACAGGCATTTCGTGCGGATCCCCGACGCTCTGCGTCGTCTGGCCGCCTCGCTTCAGCCGGTCGTCACGTATCTGCCCGGCGCGGACGACGATCCCGACGCCGAGATCATCCGCATCCCGCGTCATGCGGCGTATTACTGGGCGGACGCGGCGTCGGAACTGCCCGGCGCGGTCCCGGTCGACTTCCTGCGCCTGAAGCTGGACTACGACAGCGTGCTGAGTTCGCCGGACCGCCCCGAGCTCGATCCCGAGGTCTTCCACGGTCAGCTCCGCGAATACCAGAAGACCGGTGTCGCGTGGCTCGACGGCATGTCAAGTCGCGGCTGCAACCTCATCCTCGCGGACGAGATGGGCCTCGGCAAGACCGTGCAGGTCCTCGCGTTCCTCGCCGTCTCGCCTCAAAAACGCCTCCCGGCGCTGGTCGTCTGTCCCACCACGCTGGTCGGAAACTGGGCTGCCGAGATCAAGCGCTTTCTGCCGCGGTTCCGCACGCTCGTCGTGAACGGTCCCAACCGCGGCGCACTCTGGAAAAAGGCCGCCACGCGCGAGATCGTCGTCACCTCATATGCGCTCGTACGGCGCGACATCGCACACATCTCCGCCGTCAAATGGTCCACTCTGGTCCTGGACGAGGCGCAGCACATCAAGAATCCGCTCAGCCTCAACGCCCGCACCTGCAAGTCGATCCCGTCCGCCAGCCGGATCATCCTCACCGGCACCCCGCTCGAAAACTCCGCCGAAGACCTCTGGAGCATGTTCGATTTCCTCCATCCGGGTCTGCTCGGCTCGCTCAATTCCTTCCGCGAGAAATACGCGGAGATCGCCGCAAGCGCCGAGCTGAAACGCGAACTCGTGCGCCGCATCGCTCCCTTCATGCTCCGCCGCCGCAAGTCGGACGTCTGCCTTGAGCTCCCGCCCAAACAGGAACAACTTCTCTACTGCGACATGGAAGAACCGCAGCGGAGACTTTACCAGACGCTGGAGGAGCGCGCGAACGAACAGTACAGGCAATTCAGCGAACTCGAATCCGGCGACCGGTCCATCACGCACATCCATCTGCTCGCCGCCATCATGCGCATGCGGCAGGTCTGCTGTGCACCGGAACTCCTGCCGGAAGGTGAGGGGACGGGGATTTCCTCGGCCAAGCTTGAACTGCTCAACGAGCTCCTGCTGGAAACGCTCGACTCCGGGCACAAGGTTCTTCTTTTCAGCCAGTTCACGTCCATGCTGTCCATCATCCGCGGCAGCCTGGACGCACAGAAGATCGAATACGAATATCTCGATGGATCCACGCACGACCGTGCCGAACGCATCGACCGGTTCAATTCCGACCCGGAGGTCCGTGTTTTCCTGCTCAGCCTGAAAGCCGGCGGCGTCGGCATCAATCTCACGTCCGCGGACACCGTCATCATCTTCGACCCGTGGTGGAATCCCGCCGTCGAGGACCAGGCCGCCGACCGGACGCACCGCATCGGGCAGACGCGCAGCGTGAACATCATCCGTCTGGTCGTGCGCGATTCCATCGAGGAACGCATCCTCGCGCTCCACGAACGCAAGCGCGCGCTGTTCAACGATTTGGTAGAGGAATCGACCGAGGCGCTGTCCTCGCTGAGCATCGACGACGTGAAGTTCCTGCTCGACCGCTGACCTCCAGCCTCTGTAATCTACCCTGTTCTGTGTGTTTTGATTCTTCTTCTTTACAAAATAGTACGGAAAGGGAAGATTAGTATATGTGCCTCTACTAAAAAGGTGTCCGCTTTTATATTTCGTATATTCGAACATCTTTTTGGAGAAGAAAATATTGCTTTCCGTAACGAGTATTGACGAGCTGTTCATTTGCATTGATTCTATGTTGGTTTTTTTGAAGCAGTCTGTGTCCGGTCGGTCAGGCTTATATGGATCGGATTATGGTGTAAAGTACACAATTATTCTTTAGAAATATAGCTAAATAGCGTTAGCTAACGCTGATATTTTGCTTTTGTTGAGATTTTTAACAATTTTTTATCTTTTTTTCCTTTTTTACCTCTTTTCTTTTTGCATGATTTGGGGTATAATATCACCCGGAGAAGCATGACACGTTTTCCATGGACGGATTCGACCGTACCAAACGCCCCGGCGTGCATGCCATCCGGCGGTGTCAGCACGGTCCCGGACGTGCCCGCCGTCAGTTCAACCAACCCCCCGGGAGCAACAAGATTGAAGGCGAAACATGGGCGAACGCGAAAAAGGCAAAGTCAAGTGGTTCAACAACACCAAAGGATTCGGATTCATCGAGCGTGAAGGCGCGCAGGACATTTTCGTCCACTACAGCGCCATCAAGTCGGAAGGTTACCGCACCCTGAAGGAAGGGCAGCTCGTCGAATTCTCCATCGGTCAGGGCGCGAAAGGCCCGCAGGCCGAGGATGTTGTAGCGATTCCTGTCAATCCGGCGCCGCAGGCGTAACCGGATTTCGGAAACGTTCCGTTCCCCGTCCTTTTGACTGGACGGCGGAGCCGAAAAAAACACCCGCTCCATTGGCATCCCTTCTCCTTAATAACGAAGTAAGAATCACGGGATTGCCGGGCGGGTGTTTCTTTGTGTCCCGAAACGGTGGAAACGCCGTTCTTTTGCCCGGCGGTCAGCCGGGCTGTCCGTCGGATGACGGCGGGAGGTAATTGACGATTTTCGCAACGGTGACGGGCTTGAAGATCACGTCGCTGAATCCGAGCTTCATGCATTCCTCCTTCGCGTCGACGTCGGCGGTGATCGCGATGACGTTGAGCGACTTGAACCGCGAATCGGCGCGGAGTTCCTGAAGCAGCACGCGGCCGTCCATTTCCGGCATCCACAGGTCGGTGAGGACCAGGTCGAACGGCTTCACGCTCGTGCGTATCTTCCTGAGGGCGTCCTTGCCGTTTACGGAGGTGACGATGTCGGACACGCCGTTCTTGCGGAGCATGGTGCGCAGGATGGAGATGTTCAGCGGGACGTCGTCCACGATCAGCACATGGAGCTCCTCGCGTTTCCTGCCGTGGAAGTCGATCATGCTGCCGGGCCGCGGGAAGCTGTTGGTGCGTTCGGAGAATACGACGTCCGGGATGCGGATCGTGAAGACCGTGCCGCTGCCCGGTTCGGACTTGAGCGTCAGTGTGCCGTTCATGCGTTCGACGAGGTGACGGCAGATGGAGATGCCGAGACCCGCGCCGACCTGGTGTTTTCTGTAGTCTTCGTCCGCGGAGGCGAACGGCCGCATGATGCGTTTCCGTGTTTCCTCGTCCATGCCGCTGCCCGTGTCGGAGACCGTGACGGTGAGGACGCCTTTTCCGGTGTCTTCCCGCTCGAAAACGAGCTTCAGGACGATCTCGCCTTCCTCGGTGAACTTGACGGCGTTGTCGATCAGGTGGAAGAGAATCTGCCAGACGCGCTTCGGATCGACCTTGAGGTACGGCATGTTCTCGTCCCATTCGCCCAGAAGCCTGACGTCTTTGCCCGCCACGGAGATGTCGAAGGAGTGCAGGACCTTGGCGGCCTGGACGTTGAGGTCGGTCAGGACCGGTTCGATGACGAGGGTGTCGGACTCGAGCCTGGCGAGGTCGACCATGCTGCTGACGAGCTGGAGCAGGGAGCGTCCGCTCGTGGTGATGGCGTCGCAGGCCCCGTCGCGTTCCTTCTCGTCGGCGATGCCTTTTTTCAGCAGCTCCGTGTAGCCGATGATGGCGTTCAGCGGGGTGCGGACGTCGTGGCTGACGCAGGAGAAGAAATAGCTCTTGGCCTTTTCGGCGGCGACGGCGCGGTCGCGTGCGAGCTGGAGCTGGCGGTTGATGCGGACGACTTCCTCGTTCTGGCGCTTGATGACCATGTTCCTGGCCTTGCGTTCGACGCAGACGGAGACCACATTCGCGACCTGTTCGAGGAGTTCCTCGCAGAATCCGAGGGACTCGAACGCGTCGCCGGTGAAGAGCGCGCCGATCTTGCCCCATTCGTCGCCCTCGAAGAAGATCTGGCGCGCGATAAGGATTCTGGTCGGGCAGTTTTCGGGCAGCGGGAACTCGGAGATGTTGTCGTCGTTGATGATCACGTTGCCGTTGTGGCTGAAAAGCGCGGGATCGGCGGTCTTCAGCGGGCAGTCGACGCACTTGTTGCAGTATGTGTGCTCGTCGTCCGGGAACCAGTCCTGACGCGTGCCGTCGTTTCTGTGCAGGAGCACGTGCTGGCAGCCGAGCGTTTCAATGAGGCGTTTCGCGACGAAGTCGAGCAGTTCCTCCGGTTCGGAGTGGCCGAGCAGGAATGCCGTGATCTCGTTGCGGAAATGTTCGGTGTTGATCTTCTGCTTGATTTCGGTCACGTCCTGCGCCACGCAGAAGAGGAGCGTGCGGCCGTCCTTCATCTCCATGGGCAGTTTCCAGTACAGGAAGACGCGGCGGTTGCACTCGCCCCACAGGCAGGTGTCCTCGAAGTGGACGGTCTCGCGTTTCTCCATGGCTTCCGCATCGGTGCGGCGGATGACCTCGAGCGATTTGTCGCAGTAGAAATCCTCGCCGCGTTTGCCGACCATTTCGGCGGGTTCCAGATGGTGCAGGGAGGCATACGCCTTGTTGCAGCGGATGTAGCGGAACTCGTTGCCGGGGTCCTTCACGACGCAGGGGATGGGCATCAGGTTGAGGACGCTGTCGGATATCTCGCCCTCGCGGATCGCGTCGTTCTTCGCCTGGGCGAGCGCGGCGTAGATGATCCTGCGTTCGATGGCGGTTTCGAGGATGCGGGCGTTTTTCTGCAGATAGATTCTTTCGATGTCGGTGAACGAGCGCTTGGGCGCGCTTGTCACGGAGAGGATCCCCCAAAACATCCCCTGCACGGTCAGACGCAGCGCGATATGGCAGCTCGCATGCGGCGTGCTGGGGGCGATCTGGTCGATCTTGAACATCTCGCGGATGCGGACGGATTCATCCGCGTCGAACGAGCCGATTCCGAGCATGCGGATGCGGTCGATCAGGTCCAGGATCATGCGCGTGCTGGAGGAAATGCGTTTCGGCAGGATGTGTCCGCCGCGCATGGCGAACGAATCGGGGTCCACGGAAACGACGTTTGTTTCCTCGTCGTAGCGTGCCAGATAGCAGTAATCGGCGTTCAGGCGGCGGCGGATGACTTCCAGCATTTTGAGCGGGGAAACAAGCGTCGGTTCCTGCTGGAGCGCGATCAATGCTTCCTCCGTGGCTTCGCTGTTCAGCTGGCGTTCGTGGTCCTTGGTCATGTCCAGCGCCATGGCGAGCAGGCACGGCTTGCCTTCAACGTCCTTGATCCCGATCCGGGTCGTGCGGAAATAACGGGCCTGGCCCAGCGGACCGGGCACGGATTCGTAATGCACGGTCGGTTCCTGTTTCTCCATGGCCTCTTCTTCGTTCTTTTCCAGCTCGTGTGCCTTGTCCGCCGGCAGCAGATCGTAGTTCGTTTTTCCCTGCGGAGCTTCGATGCCGGAATGCTGGAGATAATCGGAAAACGCCCGGTTGCAGTCCATGAAGCATTTGGTCTTCTGATTTTTGAGGTAGACCATAAGCGGGATGAAGTCCAGCATCTGCTGAAGGAACGCCGTTCTGCGCGAGAAAAGACGTTCCGCCCAGCCCAGCAGAACCAGGAAACTGAGGACAAACAATGAGACGGAAACAAACTGGTTGATCCACAGATTGTTCTGTCGTTTGGTCGCCTCGGCGCGGCGGTTGTCCGCCAGCTTGGCGGCGCCGGACAGGCTTTTGTCCAGCGCGGAGTAGATATCCGTTTTGTACTTTGCGTAATTGTCTCCGAACACAAGGTTCAGGGCCAGGTGTTCCCGTTCGTGCATACTTTTTGCCAGGTCTTCCGGTGTGACCGCGGCCTCCTTCAGTTCCCGCGGATAGCCGGGGGCGGCGGCCTCTTCGTCCGGCGTGACCAGGCGCATCGCGATATACTCCAAGCCCATCAGTTCGGTGGAGTATTTCATCGCGAGCTGGAAATCTTCCTTGATCTGTTCCGTTGCCTTGCCTTCGCTGCTCAGTTTGTTCAGCAGACTCAGACCCCATTCGCGATTTTTCGTGTCGAACGCTTCCTTGAAATAATCGTCGCGATACTTTTTGTTCCCGGTCGCCACGTAACGGCGTACTGCCTCGGTCAGGATGTCCGAACCGTCCTTCAGACGCGAATGCACCCGGTTATAATCCTGAAGATCGAGTCTCGCCCGGCTCATGACCCTCGTGTTTTTTCTGAGCTCAAACGAGTTGTAGATGATGTATCCGAGCAGGAGCATGCCGATCGCCACGAGGCAGATGCTGAAAAATCGATTATGCCTGTCAAAACGCATGGACTGTTTTTTCATTGCCGACTGATCTCCGGTTTACGTTCAAAAATGGGCAGGATGCGAAGATATTTTGCAATAATATAGCATCCATTTTCCCATTTACAATAGGTCCGCTGAAAATAAAAATGAAGTTTGTTTTTTGTCTCATTGTCCGGAGTCGTAAAAACGTAAAAAGGATAAAAATATTATGTCTGTTTCTTGAAAGAAGCAGAAAAAGCGTATATATTACTGGCGAATCAAACTCTCCGGCGGGAGATTCCCTCCTTCCGCCAACCATGAACCCGTACAGCACGACCTTCGGGAGATACTTATGACGCCTCAGAACAATCCGGACCCGTCTCAAAAGAAATACATCATCGCGATCCCGCTGCTCTTTCTATTAGCGGTTTGCTTTTATGCGGTCGCCGTCCTGATCACCGGCGGTCCGGTTGACCCGGAGAATGCCGCCGCGGCGACTAAAATTGTTTGTGCGGAGCCCGTGGAGTTCGGTACGCCGGCAGAGCTCAAAGAGAATGTCACGCCCGTGCGGCGCGGTCTCGGGCAACAGGGAAACAGTCCGTCGGGAGGCATTCCGGTGGAGTTCCAGCCCAGGGATACCTCACCACTGGAGATTCTGCCCGAGGAAAAACCGCAGTTGAAGAACCCTCCAACGGAGATTCAGGAGAATGCGGACCCGGTCGTGGAGATCCTGCCGCTGGAAAGCAATTCATCGGCGGGGCGTATTGAGAGAATCCGTTTCGTCCGGCCGCAGCGATTTCTGACGGACGTCTGCCTGACGCGCGACGGTTCGCTGTGGGTGACGGCCGAGGCGGGCGGCGTCTGCTGTCTGGGCGACCCGGAAACCGACCGGGAATGGGAGGATATGCGGGCGCAGCCGGGATTCCCGGACACGTCGAACTGCACGGCGGTCTGCGAGGATTCGCTGGGGCGGATCTGGGTCGGCACCGCGAGCCTGGGCGTGCAGGTGTTCGCCGGCGGGAAATGGCGGAGATACGACCGGGATTCCGTGCTGGGCGGCAGCCACGTCCACGACCTGGCGAGTTCGGCATCCGGCATGGTCGCCGTGGCGCACGAAGGGGGCGTGAGCGTGTACGATTCGAAGCGTGATTGCTGGCGCGATTACACTTTCCTGGACGGGCTCCCGCCCGGCGGCGTGCGCGGCATCTGTTTTGAGGGTGACGACCGGCTGCACTGCGCGATGGAAAGCGGCGGATATGCCCGGATCGACCTCCGCGATGTCGCGGATGAGCAGCCGGTGTCCTGCCTGACCGCGCCGGAAACATGGGGCGCGGAACGCGCGGTGCTTTTCCCGTTGACCGGATCGGGAGAGGGCCTGAGCTCGAATTTCTGCAACGGGATCACGGTTGACGGTTCGGGGCGGGTCTGCATCGCGGGTCTGAACGGGATCAGCTACGGCAAAGACGGGGATTTCCGGTTTTTGCAGGGGCGCGACCTGAAGGCGAAAATGGACGGCGCCGCGCGGAAAGAACTGATTGAGGCAGTGGATTTACGGGGGACCGATACGGCGCTGAAGGAAAGCTATGTGAACTGCGTCCTGCACGGGAAATACGGACTGTGGATCGGGTACCGCACGCAGGGCGTCGAGCAGCGCGCTTCGGGCGATCCGAAGATCATCCGGGATTATTCCTTTCCGAGGATCAATTCCCCTGTGCGCGGGTTCGTGGAGCTCCCCGACGGCCGGGTGTTCGCCGCGACCTACGGGGCCGGACTCGTCAGGCTGATCAAATTCGATCCGCTCGACACGCCGTCCGCGGCTGTCCGGCAAACGGCGGACGCGGCGCATCCCTCGTACAGGACTGTCAATCCCGTTTCGGTCCTCCGCGATATCCGGCGGTTCGTCCGGGTGCGCGAAAACCGGCCGGAATGCTGGGCGCGGTATCTCGGCGAAGACTGGGTCACCAAGGGCGACTGGTGCGGCCGCTACGGCGCGCGGAAACAGGTGCTGTGCGCGATGAACGCGCCTTCGTCGACCCGCCCATGGGACGGCGGCGTCTCCAACTCGCAGATATTCGTCGCCGGCGGGATCGGCCCGCACCGGAATCCGAACGGCGACGGACGGAAATCCTGGGTGGACTGGGAACGCGCGGACGACAACCGCGACGTGCTGCTCCAGATGGAAGACGGCCACCGGACGCAGTCGGAGTGGAACGACAACGGCCAGGAGCACCCGAGGACGTTCGAGGGGCCGGACCTGTGGCTTATGATCCGTCCGGAGCAGGAAAGCGCGGTCTGGCGGTTCTCGATGTATTTTTTCAACTCGAACGGCCGGAGCGGCAACAACGTCGAACGCGACTACATCATCGAGGTCTATGAATCATCCATGGGTGAGAGCGTCGCTGACTGCATGAAGAAAAAGCCGCTCTGCACGGCGCGCGTGGCGGATTTCGCCAGCGGCGGCGTGTACAAGACATTCCTCCTGCGGAACAGTTCCCGGCCGGGCATGTGCTTCCAGGTGCGGCTCGTCCGCTACGGTTCCCTGAACGTGATCCTGAACGGCATCTTCTTCGACCGTCTGTTCGAGGCGCAGGACGTCAGAAAGGTCCCGGAATACGAGCGGATCGCCGAACAGGGCGACTACCGTGCGCCGAGGTGGTACGATTGCGGCTGCGAGGAGCTCGAAGGCACGGCCGGCCTTTTCCTCGACCGGTATTTCGACGCGGGCGGTTCGACCCGCGGGATCGGCACGATGCCGCAGCTGCGGCTGGCGTTCTACCGGTATGTCCGGACCAATATGCCGTCGAACCGCAACCTCGCGGAACGTCTGCGCTGGGATGCGGCGATCTGGACCGACGCCGACCGTGCCGAATTCGATGCCGCCATGAAACGATACGCGGAGGAGCGTCGGGCCGCCGGGGCTTCAAAGTAGGCAGCGGCTGCGCCCGGATCGGGATGTCCCTTAGCTCTGTTATTCCGCTGGAGCCGCCGGCGCGACGGGGACGTACCCCGTTTCTTCCACGAGCTTCTGCCCCTCCGGCGAAAGCATGAAGTCGACGATCTTCCGCACGTTTTCGGAGCGCGGGCCTTTCGTGACCATGTACGCCGTCGTGACCAGCGGATAGGATCCGTTGCGGATGTTTTCGACGGTCGGCGCGACGCCGTCGACGGAGAGCAGTTTGATCTGGTTGTTCCGCAGCATCTCCGTGGAGTAGTAGCGGAACGAGAACCCGAGGGCGGCCCTGTAGTTCCGGTAGTTCGCCGTGTCGTTGATGATCTCTCCCATGCCGCCGAGACGGTCCTCCTTTAGCGGCGGCATGATCGGCGTGTCGCCCATGAACTTCTGAAGCGTCGTCTGGCTGCCGCTTCCCTCGTTGCGCTGGAACGGGATGATCTTCGTGCTCTGCGGCGCGCCGACTTCCTTCCAGTCCGTGATCTTCCCGCTGTAGATGCCCCTGATCTGTTCCGTCGTGAGGTTGTCGACCGGGTTCTCCGCGTTGATGAAGAAGACGAAGGCGTCCATGCAGAACGGCGTGAGCTCGTATTTGACCCCGGCGGCTTCCGCCTCCTCCGCCTGCTTTTTCGACGGCGCCAGCGCGAAGATCAGGTCGCGTTCGCCTTTCAGCAATTCCTTGTAAATGACGTCCGATCCGTCGGTCGTGACATATCGGGAATGCGCCGCGGTAGCATCCGGGTACATCCCCTGCGCCATGGCGGCGTAGATCGGGTAAAGCGCATACGCGCCGTTCAGACGAGGGAGTTCGTTTGCCTTGTACCCGCTCTCCCCGCTGAACACCAGGGAATACTCCGCCGGGATCTCCACCTTCACGAGCTTGTTTCCCCCCTCGAACGGAGTATAATCGCGCCAGTTCACTTGTTGCGTCATCACCGGATATCGGTCGACCGTCCACCAGGTGTATGCGCGGAATCCCCCTCCGATGACCAGCGAAGCCGCAATAAGGCCGCAGGAAACGCGCAGGATTTTCTTCTTCTTCTGTTTCTCGACCGCATAGACAAACAGCCCCAAAAGCCCGAAGAAAAGCATGTTCATCACGATGAAATAAAAGAGGCGGTGCGCCGTGTAGAATGGTATCCCGATTACGGCGAAAAGCCAGAAGAAACCAAGTGCGATTATATAAGCGAGCATCAAAAGCACTTTCACAAGCTCCAGGATCGTTTTTCCTGCCTTCCTTAATGAACTGAGATTCTCTTCCGGCATGTCGGCCACCTTTGATATGCGTCTGTTTTTCCACTTTCCGATTTGCAAAGAATATACCACGCTCCGCCCGTTTTTGCAAGCAGTTTTGCATTTGTAAAATATGTTTTTTGCGATTTGGACTTTCCTGCCGCCGGATTCCGCATTACGTTAATTTCACGTTACAGGCGGTGTTTTTCCATTCTTTTCTATAGGAAACACCGGGTCGGGCGCTTGTTTTTTTTCGTGACGCGTGATATATTTCTACCAAATATAGTCTAAACGAATTGCGCCGCGGGCTGAACTTGCGGTGTGCACCACCCCCAAAAATAGAAGGAACACGATCATGACACGTATGAAACGCCTCATCCCCGCGCTTCTCTGTGCCTCGCTCTCCATCGGTTCGCTCCGCGCCGCGGAATGGACCGCGGATCAACTGAGACTTTCGGCTCCGTACCTGCAGCTCGGCTATTTCGACCAGGGCCGCCACAACGCCTCCGTCGAGGGCCGTCCCATCAGCATCGGCGGCGTCAGCTACCCCGCGAATTCCGTCGGCCTCCACGCCGAAGGAGAGTTCATCCTGAAGCTCGACGGCAAGGCAGTGCGCGCGACCGGCGCGGTCGGCATCGACGACGACACGAACGGGCAGGGTAGCGTCAATTTCCAGTGGTACGACGCCTCCGGCAGCAACATGAAACTGCTGTGGGAATCCAAGGAAATGAAAGGCGGCGACAAGGCCAAAGAATTCTCCATCAACCTCAACGGCATTACGCGGCTGCGTTTCGTGGCCGCCCAGGGAGCCGATATGGACTACGATCACGCAGACCTCGTGAACTTCAAGATCGAATACAACGGAGCGGCGCCCGAGCAGCAGTCTCTCGGCGGCGCTTCCGGCACATTTGAAACCAACCGCCTGACCTGGAATCTCACCGGCAACGTCGGCGCCGAGCTCCGTCAGGGCGTCTTCGGCGCGTTGAAACAGCCCGCCAATCCCGCCATGGGCCAGGGCCGTCCCGGACAGGGCGGACGTCCCGGCGGATTCGGCGGCGGCCGCGGCGGATTCGGCGGTGGCGGCACGCAGAGCGCCGTCGCGGCGTGGCCGCGTCTGCCCTCCGAAGTCATGGAACCCTCCATCTACATCATCCAGGAAGACGGCACGCACAACCTCGAACTCCGCATCGCGAAGAAGTCCGTCCGCCAGCTCGACGACGAGCGCACGGAAGCGGCGTATGAGCTGAAGGACCCGCTGTATCCCGTCACGGTCACCCTGATCGCCACGGCGTACAAGACCGCCGACGTCTTCACCTCGCAGATCATCGTGAAGAACAACGGCGAAAAGAACATCACGCTGCTCAACCGCGACGCCGCGTTCATCAACCTGCCGTTCACCAACGACACCTACCTTACCAGCTTCTACGGCGACTGGGGCCGCGAAATGACCGAGATCCACGAGGACAAGGTCGGCCGCGGCGTGCTGAAGCACCTCACCAACAAAGGTTCGCGCGTCGCCGTCCCGGACTATCCGGGCTGCTACATCTCCTTCGACGGCAAGCTCCAGGAGGAGAAGGGCCGCGTCTTCGCCGCCGCCATCGCATGGAGCGGCAGCTGGGAGTACAGCATCACCACCACGCAGAACAACACCGTGTTTTTCGCCGCCGGCGTCCCCGGCACCCCGACCATCCTGAAGCCCGGCGAGGACTACAACTCCCCGAAGATCGTCATGACGTTCTCCAACGAGGGCGCGGGCCAGGCTTCCCGCAACCTGCACAACTACGGCCGCATGTACGGCGTGTACAACGGCGACAAGCAGCGCCCGCTCGTGCTGAACAGCTGGGAAGGCACCTACATGGACTTCACCGAAGCCAAGCTTGACAAGTACATCCCCGCCGCCGCCAAGCTCGGCGTCGAATACTTCGTGCTCGACGACGGCTGGTTCGGCGACAAGTACCCGCGCAACAACGACCGGCAGGGACTCGGCGACTGGATGGTCAACAAGGCGAAACTCCCGAACGGCATCGAACACCTCTGCGACCTCTGCGAACAGAACGGCATCAAGTTCGGTATCTGGGTCGAGCCCGAAATGGTCTGCCCGAGGAGCGAACTCTTCGACGCGCATCCCGAATACGCCACCGAGCTGAAGGGCCGCGGCGTCCAGCTCATCCGCAACCAGCGCGTCCTCGACCTCGCCAACCCCGTCGTCGAAGAATACGTCTACAAATGCGTCGCGGACATCCTGAGGAAGCATCCGCGCGTCGCCTACATCAAGTGGGACCACAACGCCACACTCGGCGCCAACCCCGGCAGCCACGCCGACCTCGACAACCAGGGCGCGTTCTCCGACAAGTTCACCGAGGCCTACTACCGCATCATGGCGCGCCTCCGCAAGGAATTCCCGAACGTGATCTTCCAGGCGTGCGGTTCCGGCGGCATGCGCGGCGATATCGGCGCGCTGCAGTACAGCGAGGAGATCTGGGGCAGCGACCAGACCAACGGCATCAACCGCATCTCCATCCAGTGGGGCTGGAGCCACTTCCTCCCGGTCAAGGCCGTCGCCGCTCACGTCGGCTGCCTCGGCGAAGGCGACTACAAGTTCCGCACCGACGTCGCCATGACCGCGCGCCTCGGCGTCGAGCTCGATCCGGAGTCCCAGGGCGCACGCAGGCTGGATAACGTCGAGAACATCGCGAAGGGCATCGCCGTCTACAAGCAGCTCCGACCGCTCCTCCACAGCGCCGACCTCTATCGCGGCCGCAGCCCGATGGTCTCCCAGACGACCGAACTCACGTTCGTCTCCCAGGACAAGTCGGAAGCCGTCTTCTTCGGCTTCAAGCGCGACCGCGGCGCGAGGACCGAGACCATCAAGGCATCCGGTCTCGACCCGAACGCGAAGTACAAGCTGACCGAGATGAACCCGGACGCCCAGCCGCGCATTGAGGCCGGACAGACCCTCACGGGCGCCCAGCTCATGCAGAATGGCGTCCAGGTCAAGTTCCCGGACAAAGTCTCCAGCGTGAACATCAAGCTCGACAAAGTCCAGTGAGCTGAAATCGGCTGACAAACATCAGTAAAAACAGCGCGGACGCCGGAACCAAAACCGGCGTCCGCTTTTTGCTTAAGCATATTGTCTGATTCCCGTGTCCGGATTAACCGTTCATTTTATCGTCCGCCGGTCAGGATCCTATACAGCCACGGCAGGAACCGTTTCAGAATCTCCGCCGCCAGCAGGGACAGCACGAGCGGGATCAGGAACCGCAGGAAATAGACGCCAAGCTCCGGGACGTGGAGCTTTTGCTTGAGGAAATGCTGCATCTGACTGCCGGTCACGGTGTCCATGATCAGCAGATGCGAGGCATACAGGAAAAAAGAGTCCTTTGAAACACGCAATCCGCCCAAACGGCGAAATGCGGGGATCATATCGTAAAGACACCACACGGAGCCGACGCCGGTGATCACGCATGCGCTCAGGATTCTCATGGAGAAGTCGTGCGTCATCCCTGAATACTTGAAAAACCATGTGGAGAGAACGGCAAAGAATACCCAAATGAAGGGCAGGACCTTGCGGAAAACGCAAAAAGAATTCTGTTTCACCGGATAGTTTGCAAGGTATATCCCGAGCGGAAAGAACAGAAGTCCCTGCAAATTGAACCCCGGACCGTAGAAAAACGGGTACAAAGCCGGAAACAGAAGATAAAGACACCCAACCAGTGTCAGGAAAAACAGTCCCATCCGGCGCCGCCTCAATAAGGGAAACAGCAGCGGAGTGAGCAGACAAAGCAAAAGCAGGTTCCTGACATACCACAAAGTACGCAGGGCCGGATACTCCGAAAGGAAAAGGCCGTAAACACACCCAATGTTTTCAAACGAAAACAAGGGTGACGAGAGAAATGTGTTGTCCAAGAGCATTTTCCCGGTCAGGCGGTTCCCGAGCATTTTGAGTGGAACAAACAGAACTGCAAAAACGGTACACCACGCCAGATACGGGACGAGAAGAGTCCAGCCCCGTTTTTTCAGAATGGCCGGATACCATCCGGGGAACCGTCCGGAATCCGTTTTTTTCGCAATCAGATACCCCGATATCGCAAAAAACAGAGGGACGGCGAATGATGTCATGACCACAGACAGAAAGTAAATGAACGTATCGGCCGCCTTGGAAGCGGCTGGGGTACGCGGATTCGCATGCAACAGGACGATACAGCATGCACTGAAAAATGATACAGCCGTCAGTTTCCGGCTTAATTCATTCGAAATGCCCCGGTTCGTGGGGGGTGTCTTTGTTTCGGATTCCGCGGGAGCCGGATCCCGGAATGCGTTCTGCTGAGCCATTTTTTTTGAGGATAAGGGTTGGAGACAGGTTTGTTGTTTTTCCTTTAATATAATTCATGGAAGAAAAAAAGCAAATTGTATGCCTCTGTCTTTCTGGATGACATGGGGCGGTATTGCAACGCGCAATATGGGTGAAAAAGATGTCAGCCCGTGATGCGGACCGCCGCGTTTCCGGCGTCCTCCGGCGGCTTCACGCCCGCGAGGCGCGCGAACCACTCGAAACTGTGCGCCGGGTACTGCTCGTGTTCGCCGTCGAACACTTCGAAATACACTTCTTCCGCGCCCGCCGCTTCGAGTTTGCGCACGAATTCGGCGGAATGCCGGTACGGGACGACAGTGTCGTGTCTGCCGTGGTGGATGGAGACGGGAATGTTTTTCAGTTTTTCGAGGCGGGTCGAGGGGGAACGCAGTGCGTATTCGTCCGGCGCGTCCGCCGGACCGCCGCCCAGGCACGCCTCCATGTCATGCACATAATGCTGGTGGGTTTCCGTGAGGAACGCATGCCATGCCGTGAGGTCGGACACCGGACACCAGACGTCCACGGCGCGGAACACCTCCGGTGCGTCCTCGGCAGTCAGGAGCGCGGCGTGTCCGCCGCCCGAACAGCCGAGCAGAAAGATGTTGTCGCAGTCGATCGCCGAAGCCCGCAATACATAGTCCACGGCGTCGAGGATGTCGCGCCTCGCCTTGAGGCTGCCGCAGGCGTCGTGGCTGTGCGGATTCGAGGCGAGGTTCGGACCGCGGAATTCCGGCAGGAGCAGCGCCCAGCCGTACTTCTCGCACAACGGCAGATAATTGTCAGCCTGATTGAACCGGTCGTAGCTCCATGTGTGCAGCCCGACGACGAGAGGGACCGGGGCGTCCGTCCGCGGACGGAAGAACAGCGACGGCTGGATCGTGCCGTCGAGCGTTGATTTTACATGGATCTCGTTCATGGTCTCACCTCGTTTCGGTTCGGTTTCCGGTTGAAAAAACTCCTCCCCGTTTTGAGGCGGAGAGGAGCGATTGCAAAGGAAAATTTTTCGGTTTTACTCGAAGAGCCAGGTGGAAAGATAGCGTTCGCCGGTGTCCGGCAGGAGCGCCACGATGCGCTTGCCCGCGAACTCGGGACGTTTCGCCAGTTCGAGCGCGGCATAGAGCGCCGCGCCGGAGCTGATGCCGACGAGCAGGCCTTCCTTCGCCGCGGCCGCACGGGCGGTCTTGCCCGCGTTCTCGGCGGAAACCCCGATGACCTCGGTGATGAGGTCCGTCTTCAGCACTTTCGGCACGAAGCCTGCGCCGATGCCCTGGATCTTGTGCGGACCGGGTGCGCCGCCCGCGAGGACCGGGCTGGTGTCGGGCTCGACCGCGAAAATCTTCACGTTCGGGTTCTTCTCGCGCAGATATTCGGCGACGCCGGTCAGCGTGCCGCCCGTGCCGACGCCCGCTACGAACGCATCGACCTTGCCGTCGGTGTCCGTCCAGATCTCCGGGCCGGTATGCGCCTTGTGGTACGCCGGGTTCGCCGGGTTCTCGAACTGCTGCGGGATGAACGAGCCGGGATTGGCGTCGCGGAGTTCGAGCGCCTTCGCGATCGCGCCCTTCATGCCCTTCGCGCCTTCGGTCAGCACGATCTCCGCGCCGTACGCCTGCGCGAGCTTGCGGCGTTCGATGCTCATCGTCTCGGGCATGGTCAGGATCAGGCGGTAGCCCTTCACCGCCGCCACGAACGCCAGCCCGATGCCCGTGTTGCCGCTCGTCGGCTCGATGATGAGCGCGCCCGGCTTCAGCGCGCCGGACTGTTCGGCGGCCTCGATCATGGCGAACGCGATACGGTCCTTCACGGAGCCGCCGGGGTTGAAGTATTCGACCTTCACGACGACTTCCGCCGCGCCGGAGTTCAGTTTGTTGATGCGGACCAGAGGGGTGCCGCCGATCTTTTCGAGGATGTTGTTTGCGATGCTCATAGGAATGGTCTCCTTTCGGGGTTGATTTTAATGTCTACGAAAAACATCGTGATTATAATCTAGCACAGAAAAACCAAATGTCAAGCCCTTTTTTGAAGAAAAACTCTACTTTTTTAGTTGATTTTATGCCGCCCACCTCAAAAAACAATGTTCAGCTAATAAAAAAAGCCTCCGGCACTTGAAAGAACCGGAGGCTGAATCTGTTTTGTCGTTTTTCGTCAGGCGACGGACTTGCGGAAACGGCCCAGCGAGAGCGTGAAGAGGCCCGCGCCGATGAGGAAGAGCTTCAGGAACGTTGGCCACATGGCCCTGAGTCCCGCGCCGCGGAACAGGATGCCCTGCGTGATGTTCACGAAGTGGGTCGTCGGTGCGAACTGCATGACCTTCTGCACCCATTCGGGCATGCTTTCCTGCGGAGTGGAGCTGCCGGAAAGCATATCAAGCGGCATCAGGACGAGGATGATCAGGAGTCCGAGCTGGGGCATGTTCTGCGACATGCACGCCAGGAAGATGCCGAGGGAGGTAAGTGCGAAGAGATAGAGAGCCATTCCGAGCGAGAAGAGCATGTAGGAGCCCGCGAGGGGAATCTGGAGGTACATTCTGACGACCAGGAAGAGGCCTGTGAGGGCGGCGACCATGACGACGAGCATCATGGACCAGATCTTCGACGCCATGATCTGGAACGGCGTGACGGGCATCACGAGCAGATGCTCCAGCGTGCCTTTCTCTCGTTCCGTGATGAGCGCCGAGCCCGTGAGGATGATTGCGAGCATGGCGATGTTGTTCGCGAGCTGCATCAGCGCATTGAACCACGAGCCGTAGAGGTTCGGGTTGTAGCGGTTGCGGATGACGATGTTCGCAGCGGCGGCGGAGGAATCGCCCGAATTGTCCTTCACGAATTTCTGTACCTCAGAGAACAGGATCTGCTGGATATATCCGGCGCCGGTGAACGCCTGCGACATGCGCGTGGCATCGACGTTGACCTGGATATCCGGCGTCATGTGCGCCATCACGTCCTTTTCGAGATCGACGGGGAAGACAACGACGAACGTGTATCTGCCCTCGTCCATCGTACGGTCGATGTCGTTGCGCTGGATGATCTCGACGGGGAGGAAGAGCGGGGGCTGGAACGCGTCGGACAGGCGCTGCGAGAGCTGGGACTGGTCCTCGTCGACGACCGCGATGGCGGCGTCGGCGAAGTCCGTCGAAGCGTTGGATGCGACGATGATGGCGGCGGTGAAGGAGTAGACGATCAGCGCCATGAGGAGTCCGTCGCGGCAGAGGCTGAGGATCTCCTTCTTCCCGAGCTGAAAGATGTTTTTGATCGCTTGAATCATGGTCAGGACTCCTGTTTTTTCAGGCAGAGGACGCCGAGGCCGAGAATGATCGGGACCGTAATGACCAGGATCATGAACTCATGGTGCAGCTCCGCGAAGCCGAGCGCCTTGTTGAAGACGCCGCGGCTGATCAGGAGCATGTGCGTGGCGGGGTAGATCTTGCCGATGAGGAGCGCGGCGCCCTTCTGCGTTTCGACCGGGTTGGTCAGGCCGCAGAGCTGGATGGAGGGAAGCATCGTGGCGAGCATGGTGAGGAAGATCACGGCGATCTGGCTGCGCGTCACGGAGGACGCCAGCAGGCCGAAGCCCGTGGAGACCACACAGTAGACGAGCAGCGAAACAAGCAGCGTCAGGAAGCTGCCCTTGACCGGAACGTCGAAGATGGTGACTGCCATCACGATCAGCAGGAACGCGCTGAGCATGGAGAAGATCAGGTACGGGAACTGTTTCCCGAGCAGGAACTCCGTCCTGGTGAGCGGCGTCACGTACAGGTTGGTGATGGAGCCCATCTCCTTCTCGCGGACGACGGACAGCGCGGCGAGGATGGCGGGGATCATCATCAGCAGGATCGGGATGGTCGCGGGGACCATGGCGGGCAGGCTCGCCACGTCCGGGTTGTACCGGTAGCGCGTCTCGACGGAGATCTGGTTCGCGTTTTGACTGTTGGACGAATACTGCGCGAGATTGGTCAGCCAGTCATTATGGACCAGCCCCGCATAACCGTTGATGGTCGATGCGCGGGACGGGTTGGCGCCGTCGATCCAGTAGGCGACCTCGGGCGAATTGCCGTCATCGACGTCCTTGCCGAACTTGGGCGGGAACTCGACCACGACGCTGAGTTCGCCGTTCGCCATGCGCCGGTCGAGGTCCGCATGGTCCTTCACGTCCGGATGCTGGACGAAGTACCGCGAGCCGGAGAGGTTCAGTGCGTAATTCGTGCTCTTTTCGGTCTTGTCGTTGTCGAGGATCGCATACGACAGGTCCTCCACGTCCATATTGATGCCGTACCCGATGACGACCATCAGGATCAGCGCGCCGAAGAGCGCGAGCGTGGCGCGGACCGGGTCGCGCAGGAGTTCGAGCTGTTCGCGCCAGTAGCAGGTGTACCAGCGCTGGAAACTGAACTTGGAGGTGAGCCAGCCGAGGAAGCCGCCTTTTTGCGCGGGCTCCTCTTCGGGGGTCTCGTCGTTCTGGATGCAGGATTCCGTGGCGGCCTTGTTGGATTCCGGGTCGGCGTCCTCCAGGCATCCGATGAACGCCTCTTCGAGCGTGGCGGCGTTGCGCTGCGCCACGATGTTCGCCGGGGTGTCGCAGACGAGGGAACGCCCGCTGTGCATCAGGGAGATGCGGTCGCAGCGCGCTGCCTCGTTCATGAAGTGGGTCGTGATGAAAATCGTGACCTTGTCCTTCCTCGAAAGCTCGATGATGAGCTCCCAGAAGAGGTCGCGGGCGACGGGGTCGACGCCGGAGGTCGGTTCGTCGAGGATCACGATCTCGGGATTGTGGATGACCGCGGCGGCGAGGGAGAGGCGCTGCTTCAGGCCGAGCGGGAGGTCGTTCGGGAGCTTCTGTTCGATCTCCTTCAGCTGGAACCGATTGAGCAGGGCGTCGACGCGTTCGGGGATCTCGTCTTCGGGAATCTGGTACAGGTGGGCGTAGAGCACGAGGTTCTGGCGCACGGTCAGGTCGCCGTAGAGAGAGAAGAGCTGCGTCATGTAGCCGAGGTGCTTGCGGGTCTCGAGCGAATTGCCGTCGATGGGGTTGCCGAAGAGTTTGGCGACGCCCTCGGTGGCGGGCAGGAGCCCGGTCAGCATGCGCATGGTGGTGGTCTTGCCGCAGCCGTTGGAGCCGAGGAAGCCGAAGATTTCGCCCTTGCGGATGCGGAAACTGACGTGGTCGACGGCGGTAAACGTGCCGAAGCGCTTGGTCAGGCCCTCGGCCTCGATGGAGTAGCCGTCCGCCTCGGTGGTCTCGAGCGGAGGCACGACCAGTGTCTTGTGGCCGGCGCGCTGTTCCTCCGGCAGCAGCTCGATGAACGCGTCATCGAGGTTGTCCTTGCCGGTCTTCTTCAGGATTTCGTCGGGCGTGCCGGTGTCGAGGATCTTGCCGTCGTTCATGGCGATCAGCCAGTCGAACCGCTGCGCCTCGTCCATGTACGCGGTCGCCACGATCACGCTCATATTTTCCTGCGCTTCGCGGATGGAGTCGACCAGGTCCCAGAACTGGCGGCGTGCGAGCGGGTCGACGCCGGTGGTCGGTTCGTCGAGCACGAGCAGGTCGGGGGCGTGGATCAGGGAGCAGCAGAGGCCGAGCTTCTGCTTCATGCCGCCGGAGAGCTTGCCCGCCGGACGGTCGAGGAAGGGATAGAGGCCGGTGCTTTTGGTCAGGCGGTCGATCCTGCGGCGGCGCTCCGCGGCGTTGTGTCCGAAGAGGCGCGCGAAGAACTGGAGATTTTCCTCGACCGTGAGCGTGAAATACAGGTTTTTGCCGAGGCCCTGCGGCATGTACGCGATCTTCGGGCACACCTTGTTCCGGTGGACCTTGTCGCGCATGTCGCCGCCGAGGACGCGCAAATCGCCCTCCTGCATGGCGTGCGACCCGGTCACGAGGGACAGCAGCGTGGATTTTCCCACGCCGTCGGGGCCGATCATGCCGATCAGCTTGCGCGCGGGGATATCGAGCGTGACATGGTCCAGCCCCAGGGTCTTGCCGTATTTCAGGGCCAGGTTCCGGAAGCTGACGACCGGTTCGATGTTCACGCCCTCATTGGAGGGAGAGTTGCTCATTTTGCGGCCGTTCCGTTCGTCTCGGCGGGTTTGTCGGCGGGTTTGTCGGCGGCTTTTTCATCGATGGGCGGGATCAGCCCCTTCTCTTTCGGGGTCTGGAGGAAATCCGGCCAGGGCTCCTGGTCGTCGAGGCGGACCCAGGCGACGCCCGGGATGCCGGTCTTGACGTATTCGACGTACTGCTTGAGGAGGGCGGGGTCGATCTTTGCCTTCACGCGGAACATGAGTTTTTCGCGTTCGACTCTGGTTTCGACGGTCTTCGGCGTGAACTGCGCCACGTTGGCGACGTAGGAGATGGTGGCGGGGATCGCCACGTCGTCCATGGCGTCGAGCACAATTCGGGCATCCGCGCCGAGCGCGATCTTGCCGGCGGTCTCTTCGGGGACGAAGAAAGTCAGGTAGACGTCGGTGAGGTCGACCAGATTGAGTACACGGCCGCCCGAGCTGAGGACTTCGCCGACTTCGGAGATGCGGTACTGGATGCGTCCGTCGATCGGGGCGGTGAGGGTGCTGTCGTCGATGTCGGCCTGGATGCGGTCGGCGTCGGCCTTCGCCGCGGCGATGGCGGCTTCGGCCTTCTGGATGGCGGCCTTGTCGGAAATGATCGCGGCCTCGACGCTCTTGATGTCGGCTTCGGAACTCTGGACGTTGGCTTTGGCGGATTCGACGTCGGCGCCCGCGGACTGGAACAGTGCCTCGTCGTTTTCGAACGTCTGCTGGGAAGTCGCATCCCGTTCCACAAGCTGCTTCGAACGTTCGTAACGGCTCTTCGCGTTGTTGTACGTGCTGACCTTCGCGGCGAGGCTGGCTTTCGATGCTGCGAGGGCGGCATTCGCGGAGGCGAGAGCGGCTTCCTCGACCTGGAGCTGCGCCTTGGCCTGTTCGAGCTCGGCTTCCTTCACCTTGATCGTGGCGTTTGCCTGTTCGAGTTCGGCTTTAAGCGTATTGGTCTGCATCTGGGTGAGCGTCTGACCGGCCTTCACATAGTCGCCTTCGTCGACCAGGAGCTGCTCGATCTTGCCCGCGAGCTTGGCGGCGATGTTGATCTCGGTCGCCTCGAGTCGGCCGTTGCCGGAGGCGAACGCCGGATTCTTGTAGATGGCTTCTTCCCTGTAGGTCTTGATGAGATACCAGGTCATGCCGATGGCGGCGATAACGAGGAGCGAGATAATGATTTTTTTCATGGTTTTTGGGATCCTTTCCCGTTTGTTCTATGATGTTGGTAAATGTATTGCAAACAAAATCAAGAAATAATATACATCCCCGACGCCCCCTTTTCAAGTGCGCGTATGCGTTTTCTATAACTTAAATACAGGCCGGGAAATGCCGCGTGTCAGGCTGGAGCGGTGGTATTTTGGGCATG
>JAEEQN010000002.1 GCA_016285345.1 Victivallales bacterium
TTGATTCTTCAGAGTCAGGCTCCTTTTTTTTGCTCATAACCTCTCCGCGCCCGAGCGTTTAAAGGAAAATAACCTTTTTACTATTTGACAAAAAAGACGAAACGTGCTATCTTTATAGTATATGCGGAACTTTTTATCCGCAATACCATGTTATAGTCGAACCCAAGTGAGCTTGCGATGACGAACGCGATTAGTTTTTTTCTGCTATATTTCCTGCCAATGCTGATTCTCCCCTGGCTGTTCCTGCGGGAACCGTGCGACTATCCGTGGTCGAGAATCCGGAAAGTCCTGTTCGCGGTCCTGCTGTGCGTCGCGCAGCTGGTGATGATTCTGGGATTCGTAAAATCCGCGGCGATCAATGTGAACATGGATGCCAGATTGAAATTGCAGGGGTATGTTTACGGCGCCCAGGATGCGCTCGGCGTGGAGAAATTTTCCGCAGATGAGATTTGCGGCAGGCTTACGGAAAAGTTTTACAGGGAGGCGGACCCGGCGCAATGGAGCGCGTTGAAGAAAAACGTGGTCGTCCACTCCGTTCTCGTGATTGCCGGACTGCTTCTGCTGGCGGGCGTCCTGTTCGCGTCGATGCGTTTCAAGCTCAAAACGCTGCCGTTCCTGCTGCTGTTTTACGGCTGCGCGGCGGGCGGCTTCGTCGAGGGCTGTTATCTCTATTACAGCGTCTCGGAGCTCATGCGGTACGGATTTGATCGCACGGCGTTCCGCGAGCTCAATCTGGCCGTGATGGCGAGGATACGGAAAACCGAGGACCGCCTCGCGCTGCGGCGTGCGCTGGAAGACGTGAAAGACGCCCGCGTCTGGGATGGCAAGGAAATGGACGACTTCAGGAGCTGTCTGACGATGTGCCAGGACTTCCTGTCCGTGCTGTACGAATCGCAAAAGAAATACGAATCAAAGACAACAGAAGCGAAAACATCCCCGTGACGCTTGAACGCATCGGCGCGGAATAATCCCGGTCTGCGTCATACTGAGCATCATATTCCGCGTGTCACCTTCCAGAAAGCGGCATGCATGAATATCTTTTGCAAAAGCACTTGAAAAGCACATGTTTTGTGCTGTGTTATTTGTAACAATCAGTCAGGAGGTGTATCATGCCCACAGCACAAACAACAAATTTTACAGTTCGTTTGGACTCAAAACTGAAACAGGATGCTGAAGTCCTCTTCAATGACCTCGGAATGACGTTGTCTGGCGCTGTCAACGTCTTTCTCCGTCAGGCCGTGCGTGTACAGGGGATTCCCTTTGAAGTTCGCAAGAATCAGCTGAACAAGACCACGCTGGCGGCAATGAAGGAAGCTGTCGCCCTCGCATCCGATCCGAAAGCAAAGACATATGCGTCTGCGGATGAAATGATGCGGGATATTGAAAAATGAGTTATCAATTACAACAGACTTCTCAGTTCAAAAAAGACTGTAAGCGTATGAAAAAACGCGGTGCGAACATGAAAGAGCTTACGGACGTGATCGCGCTGTTGCAGTCCGGACAGGCACTCCCACCTGAAAAACGCGATCACGTTTGACCGGGGATTATGCCGGATTCCGGGAGTGCCATATCAGCCCCGACTGGCTACTGGTCTATTACGTTCAGGCAGACCGGCTTGTTCTGGTTTGTGTTCGCACCGGTTCGCACAGCGATCTCTTCGGATGACCTTGTTCCACTGTCAAGTTGCCGAATATAATCCTGATCTGTAGCAGAACTTGTTTTTCAATGAAAGAATGAGGGAAAAGACCGCGGGAAAATTCTCTTCGGCGTATTCCTTGCATTTCCGGCATTTCCCGCTTGTTTTTTTACAAAACATGTGGTATAATAAAACTGTGATTCCTCAAACCCGCCAGTAGCAACAACGTGAAAGGGCTGAAATTTGAACGAAGATATGGATGCGAAAGACCCTCGGATTGGATCGACGGCAGGGGGCACACTCGGCGCGGGTCATGTGTTCTCTGTTTTCCGCCAAAACAATACGGCGCTTATTGGACTGATCTGTATTATTTGTATTATCATAGTTGCTGGAATACTCTTTTCTTTGGGAGAATTCCTATTGTACGGGGCTAACGCAGTTACATTTGAAAATTTAAACCTATTATATAATCGTTTAGAAGACTATAAAATGGTGCATGGAGAATATCCGCCCCAGCAAGACATGAAATCTCTGCTAAAAACCTTGAGGCTGAACAAAAGTGATTTTAGAGAAGTTCTGTTCTTTGATATCAGTTCCGCAGAATACCATGCCCCTAGTCTGAATCCGGAAGATCCGCTCAAAAAAATGGATGATCCTGTTTTGACTCTGCGTGTCAAGTCGCATGTTTTCGGCAAAGATGAACGCCTTTGCTTGAAAAGAGATGGTGGCATCTATAGTGATTATAATCCAGGGACAAAGCCATGAAAACCGATTTGCTTTTTTGCCTGGGGCGTGGTATAATAAAAAGACTTTACCCACCGGAGGAAACCGCATGAAGACGCTCCCGATCCCCTCGAAACTGCTGAAAACGCTGGCGCTGGCGGCGCTGCTCGCGCCGTTCGCGTGCATGGCGGCCGAGGCGGAGAAAAAAGCGCCGGAATCCGATCCGGGGTGGATCGGGGATTGCTATTACTACGCGGATGGGGGGTATTACCACAAGGACGGCGTGTACTGGCGCGCGGACATGAAGACGCACTATGTGTACGCGGAGGAATGCTGGCATCTCGCGAACGGCGGCGTCCTGACCGGGACGGGCGTCTATTTCCCCCCAGTCGTCGCGCCTGATGGCGCACTCGGCATCCCGTGGCGTCTGGCTGCCGTGACCGTGTCGCTGATCGCGGGACCGCCGGAAGACCCGGGGAAACCGCCCGCGAAGCCGCCCGTCCGTGTGATTATCGAAAAACGGAAATGAGCTGTTTTACAGAAGCTCGCCCGTCTTCGGGTCGATGAGGCGGAATTCCTCGACGTGGATCGCCGGGTCCGCGCGGAATTCGAGGTCGCGGCCGTATTTGCTTTCCATTTCGTAGAGGATCTTCGCGTCGTCGTTCTTGAGGCGCGCGAGCACGGCGGGGTTCAGGATGACCCGGACGGTGGCGGCCTTCTTCGACTTCGTGCGCTGCTTCAGGATTTCGAGCAGGCGGCGCTGGATTTCCACGCTCATGCTGATGGCGGATTTCACGTGGCCGGAACCGCCGCAGTACGGGCATGGGTCGAACAGCGAATCCTGCACGCTTTCGCTCTCGCGCTGGCGCGTCATTTCCATGAGCCCGAACTTGCTGATCGGGAGGATCTTCGTGCGTGCGCGGTCGAGGTCGGCGAGCTTGTTCATCGTGCGGTTGACCTGTTCGCGGTCGGCGCTGTTCGCCATGTCGATGAAGTCGATGACGATCTGTCCGCCGATGTTGCGGAGGCGTATCTGGCGTGCGATTTCCTTCGCGGCCTCGAGATTGGTGTTCAGGATGAGCTCGCGCTGCGCCTTGCCCGCCTTGGACTTGCCGGTGTTGATGTCGATGGCGACGAGCGCTTCGGTCTCGTCGATGCAGAGATAGCCGCCGCCTGGGAGGTTCACGATGCGGTTGTAGATTTCGGCGACCTGCGGCGTGACCTTGTAGCGGTCGAATACGGATTCGGCGCGTTTGTGGCGCGTGATCTGCGTGTTGAAGTCGTTCCCGACGAACTTCTTGAGCGCTTCGACGAGGAAATCGTACTTGTCCTTGTCGTCGACCACGATCTCGTCGATGTCGTCCGTCAGCAGGTCGCGCACGGTGCGTTCCAGCAGATCGGGTTCGGCGTAGACGAGCGCGGGCGCTTTCGGCTTCAGCAGGGCGTTGTCGACCTTCGACCAGAGTTCCAGCAGCATTTCGAGGTCGCGCTGGAAGAAGACGGCCTTGCGGTGTTCGCCGACGGTGCGGCAGATGAGGCCCATCCCGTCCGGGAGCTTCAGCCCGAGCAGGATCTTGCGGAGGCGGTCGCGTTCCTTCCTGTCCTCGATGCGCGAGGAGAGCCCGATGTGCTTGGAGTAGGGGAGCAGGACGAGGTAGCGGCCGGGGATGGTGATGTTCGTCGTGACGCGCGCGCCCTTGGTCCCGATGGGGCCCTTCGTGACCTGCACGAGGAGCTCGGACCCGGCGGGGAAGACGCGCGGGATGTCCTCGATGGTGATCTTGCCGGTGTGGATGCGCTCCTCCATTTCCTTCAGCCGTTTGGCGCGGTCGCCGCCCGTCACGAGGTTGCGGAATTTCTCGCTGAGGATGGAGATGATGTGTTTTTTCTTCTTCGGGGAGGCGTCGGTCTCCTTGACGCGTTCGCGCTCCTCGCCGATCTTTTTGATGTTGTCGAGGATGTCGTAGGAGGCCGGGAGCATGTCGCGGAAGTGCATGAACGCGTTCTTCTCCGCGCCGATGTCGACGAAGCACGCTTCCAGGCCCGGTTCGATGCGGACGATCTTGCCGAGGTAGATGGACCCGGCGACGATGTCGTCGCCCTTGCGCTCGATCTGGTAGTCCTCCAGATGTCCGTTGATGAGCAGTGCCGAGCGGGTCTCAAGTTCCTCGCAGTTCAGGATGATCTGTTTTTTTTCTTGAGGCATGAGTTGGGAAAATCTTTCACGGGGTTGGCTGCTGTTCGGGCTGGCCGTTCAGCAGGACGTCGCCGACTTCGAGGCGGGCGCCGTTCAGGAAATCGGCGACGGGCATTTCCTTTTTTCCTTCGGGCACGATGCGGTCGAGCAGCAGGGAACCGGAGCCGCAGGATACCATGAGCCTGTTGTCGGCGAGTGCAGTGATCTTTCCCGGCTCCGCATTGGGCGCTTTGAAGGACGTATACGACGCTTTGGTGATCTTGACCGACATGACGCGTCCGCGCACGTTGACGCGGAACGACATCGACGGCCAGTTATGATAAGCCCTCACCTTTCGTTCCAGGACGGCGGCGTCTTCGTTCCAGTCGACGAACCCGTCCGATTTTCGGATCTTGACCGCGATCGTGACGCCCTCGGCGGGCTGCGGACACGGCGCGATCTCGCCGCGCGCGATGCGGCCTACGCAGTCGCAGATGCGGCTCCCGGCCATCTCGGAGAGCGTGCGTTCCAGCTCCTCCGAGGTGATCCCGGGCGGGACGGGCATGCGGTGCATCTCGTAGATCGGCCCCGAGTCCAGTCCCCGTTCCATCTGCATAAACGTTACTCCGGTGATGTCGTCTCCGTTCAATACGCAGGTGGTGATGGGCGACGCCCCGCGGTATTTCGGGAGAAGGGACGCATGGACGTTCAGGCAGCCGAGCGGCGGGAGATTCAGGATCGGTTCCCGCAGGATCTGGCCGAACGACACCACTACGATCATGTCCGGCTCCAGCGCCGCCGCGTGGTCCAGGAACTCCGGAGTGTTCACGGACTGCACGCGTTCGCACGGGATCCCCGCCGCATCCGCGTACCGTCCGAGCGGAGTCGGCGTGAGCACGCGTTTGCGTCCCGCCGCGCGGTCCGGCTGGGTCACGGCCACGGCGAGCGTGAGGTCATGGCTGTTCGCCAGGGCCTCGAGGATCGGGACGGCGAAAACGCCGGCTCCCATGAATAAAATGCGCGGGTTTCTGATCATGATGTTTTTTCACGTCCGAAAAAAGTTTTAAACTTTAATATATCATAGAAACGCGGCATTTTCAAATGCTATTTGCTGAAAAATTACCAGGGCAAGCCCTGGACGGCGGTAGTGCGCTCAGCTTCGCTTGCGCACGAGGATGCGGAAACTCTGCTGCGGCAGCGCCCGGCTTTGCCCGGAACGGAAAAAAACAGGCTGTTTCCGGGTGCGGAAAAGCAGCCCGGAGCTGGAGAAAGGCGGGCTTCAGTCCGCGAATCCGAACTCGCGGAGGGCGTCCCGCACCGGCTGAACGATTCCGGCCTTTTCCCGGCTGAATTCCATTGCCAGATCCGTGTCCCGTCTGACGCCGAGCGAACCGGTGGAATAACACGTCGCAAGTTTTCTCGCCGCGGGAGCATAGCCGTGTTCCGCCCCCGCCTGATACCAGCGGAGCGCGTTGGCGCAGCTGACGGGATCGTCCTTCCTTTCGGCGTAGAAGTCGCCCAGCATGACCTGGGCTTCCGGGCTGTCCTTCATCGCCGCCTTCAGCAGCCATTCCTCCTCCTTCTCCCGGCTCTTTTCGACGCCGATGCCGAGCCTGTAACAGCGCGCCATCCGCATGAAAGCCGTGGAAACGCCGACATATCTGTCCGCCGCCAGAGTGCAATACCGGAACGACTCGGAATCCGACTTGCCGACTCCGATCCCCTTCTCATAGCACGTGGCGAGCACCAGCCTGTACGCCTCCCGGTCGGTGACATAATGCTCGGCTGCAAGCAGGTTCTTCATTGCCTTCGCGGCCTGTTCCTCGTAGCGTTCGTCGCCGCTTTCCCGGTAGCAGATCGCGAGCATCACATGGGATTTGTAATTGTATGCGCCCGATCCCCCATCGTCCGCCGCTTTGCGATACCATTTCTCCGCTTCGGCCTTGTCCTGCTTCACGCCGTCGCCCAGATAATAGCAGTCTCCGAGCGCGGAGGCCGCAAGGTATGCCGGACGATCTTTCTTCTCGTGCTCAACCGCCCTGCGATACCATTTGACGGCCTCGGCCTTGTCCTGTTTCACGCCCTTCCCGGCGGCATGGCACTGTCCCACGAAATACATGGCGTAACTGTCCAGTTCGGCGCCGTTTTTCTCTGCCCGGAGGTACCATTTGGCGGCTTCGCCTTCGTCCTGCTTGACGATGTTGTCCCGGTCCCGATAACATTCGGCGAGGTACATCTGCGCCGGAGCGTAGTTCAGATAAGCGGCCCGGATGAGATACTCCGCCGCCCGGTCACGGCTGATTTCAGGGTCGGGATAGGTCCCGCGCGCCGAACGGGCGAGCTCGTACAGCGCCGGAGCATAATTCTGTTCCGCGGACAGCGTCAGCCAATCCCGGCGCCGTTCGCGGCTGTAATCCTTTCCGGAACCGTAGTACTTCCCGGTCCGGTACTGCGCCTCGGCGTTTCCATGCTCCGCCGCGCGGAAAAACCACAGCAGGGCGTTGAACTCGTTTGCGGTTCCCCCGGCCTCTTCACTTTTCAAATACAGGTTCGCGAGGGCGCACTGAGCTTCCGCGAGGCCCTGTTCCGCAGCCTGCCTGTACCGTTCGATCGCCTCCGCGTCGTCCTGCGGTACGCCGGTCCCCGTCTCGCAGCATTTTCCAAGTTCGAACTGCGCCTCGGCGTTTCCATGTTCCGCCGCCTTGAAATAACATTCGACAGCCTCTTTCATGTCCTTTTCGACCCCCAGACCCTCCGCGTAACAGCGTCCGAGCCGGTACAGCGCACCGGGGTGATTCTGTTCTGCAGCCGCGCGGAACCATTTCGCCGACTCCGGCGTGTCCTGTTTGACGCCGATGCCGCTGAAAAACGCCAGCCCGAGCTGATATGCGGTCTCCGCGTCGCCGACCTGCGCCCGGCGGACCATCCGGCGGATATTCGTCCGGTTTTCGATCAGCCAGCTGTATTTTTTGTAACTGTTATGGGGATTGTCGTACCACTTCTCCGCCTCCTCCAGGTCGGCTTCCACGCCCTTGCCGAACTCGTAACAGAATCCCAGTTCGTAGAACCCATACCCCTCCCTCTGCATATCCGCGCTGATCCTGTACCACTTCGCGGCTTCCGCGTAATTCTGTTTGAAGCCGTTCCGACCGTAGTAATAACTGTCGGCGATGTCCGTCCGCAGCATGGTGACATCCGATGAATCCTCGAGTATTCTGGCATTCAGCCCGTTGTCGAAATCCTCCAGTTCCCCGGGATCCAGGTGGCGCATGACACGTTTTCCGATCTGCAGTTCGCGGCGCGTGTAATCGCCCAGATTATGCCTGTTCCATTTCCGCGCCTCGCCGATGTCGCATTCCGTGCCCCGGCCGTTTACATAACACTCCGCGAGTGCGGAGCACGCGGCGGGCAGGCTCTGTTCGGCCGCCTTCTTATACCAATGGAACGCTTCGGCCTCGTTCTTTTCGACTCCGTATTCGCCCCGGTCGCAGCATCTGCCGTACACAAACTGCGCCAGAGAATAACCGAGTTCCGCGGCCTTTCGATACCATTTCCCCGCCTCGATTTCGTCTTTTTCGACGGCTTTTCCCTCGGCGTAATACACGCCGGTCCGGTAGATCGCCCGCGCATACCCGGCTTCCGCCGCCTTCCGATACCATTTCAGGGATTCGACCGAATCCTTTGTCACGCCGTCGCCCGTTTCATAGCACATGCCCAGCACATGCTGCGCGGGGGCATACCCGGCTTCCGCCGCCTTCCGATACCATTTCAACGCCTCGTCAAGGTCTTTTTTGACCGGCGCGCCGAATACCTCGGAATAAGAACAGTCTCCGAGCGCATATTGGGCGGGGGCATAGCCCAGATCCGCCGCTTTCCGGTAGAAAACCCAGAAACGCGCTTCCGGCCGGATGATGCCGGAGGCGGGAAACGAATAGATGCTTTCGGCGTATTTGCCGAGGAGATAAAGCGCTTCGGCGTCGTCCTTGTCCGCCGCGTCCTGAAGCGGTTTCAGCGCCTTCTGCCGCAAATCCCGTGCCTGCGCCTCGTTTCCTTTTACCCCGCGTCCCCTGCGGTAACACTCGCTGAGCATGTATTGGGCGGGCGCATATTCCATGTCCGCCGCCTGCCGGAAGCGTGAGGCCGCCTCCTCGAAACGCCCGTTTTCGTATGCGGCAACCCCGGCATCATAAAGACTCCGCGCCTCGGAATTTGTTTCGTTTGCGGATGTGGCGTCCGACAGCTGCGTTTGCGTTTCCTGCGCCATGACGGGATATGCGAGGAGGACGGAGAGGAACAGGAGGGGGAACAGTTTCATGTCGGATTCCTTGTTTCAGGTTGGAAGAGGTTATGCTAGAAACGGATACGGGGCGCAGGAACAGTTCGAAGACTGATGGCTAATATATCATCCGTCCAGGCAAAAGTCAAGCCGTGCAAATACTTTTTGGGCATCGGCGCGCCGACCGATCATCCAGGCGGAATAACGGTCGAAAAGCATCTTTTTCGAGAGCGGGGAAGAGGGACTTATTCCGTCTGTGCTTCCGGCGTTTTTACCGCGCTTTCGGGCAGGATCGCGCGCATGGAGACATGGAACAGTTTCGGCTCGCCGCGCAGTTTCCGATACCAGGCGGGAACGGCGCGCGGGATGTTCATTTCATGGACTTCGCCGAGCTTATCCGCGGGAATCGAATTCATGTAATCGAAAAGGCTCTGTTCGTCGGTCTTCTCGTCCCAGATCAGCACGCCGCCGCGTTTCATGATGTCGTCCGGGTCGATCCACTGGCTCTGCGTGACGTCCGCATCGAAGAACGCTTCCGGCGCTTCGGGCGAATACACCGCCACGTTGCACGAGCCCTTGCGGTCGGAGATCACGTAGGGCATCGGCCGGTCCGAGACCTCGTGCCAAAGGGCGGTCGCCGCCGCGGTCACGACGTGTCCGGGGTAATTCTCGTAGTCGCAGCCGCGTTTCTGGTACCCCTGATGCTCCAGCGAACGCAGCACGAAGATCACGCCGAAGACGAATCCCATCAGCAGCGTGGCGGCCAGGTAGAAATTCGCCTTGATCCGCGTGATGCGCGGCGACCAGACCATGAAGAGCCACACGCCCATGAACGGGAAGCACGGCACGACCCACGAATAATTGATCTTGCCGCCGGTCACGAGCGAGAAGACCAGCGCCGAGGCGAACGAACCCCAGCAGCAGGACCATACGAACACCCTGTCGAACGCGGAGTACTGTGTCCGGTCGGCGCGTTTCCGCCGCCACGGGAAGAACAGCGCGAAGAAGATGACCGCCACGCCGAACACCTGCGCCGCGCGGTCCAGCGCCTTCAGCGGGCGCGTGAAATGGTCGGAAAGCGGGATAACCGCGCCTTCCGACAGCGCCGCGCGCCCCGCCGCGTACTGGAACGGCTTGAAGTCGTTGGAGAAGAGCCAGAGGACGTTCGGCAGGACCACGAGGATGAACGGGATCGCCGCCAGGTAGAACTGCGGCCTGCGGAAGACGGCGCGGCCTTCCTTCGTGAACAGCAGCGGGATGATCACGCACACGTACATCGCCGGCGCGAAATACTTCACCATCATGGCGAGTCCGGCGAAGAATCCGGCGCACAGCCAGTACAGCCAGCTTTTCTTCTGATCGCCCTTCACGCCGAGGTAGACGAACAGCATGGTCAGCGGCCATACCGCCAGCTCCATCACGTCATCGCAGAGTTCCGTCGCCTTGATGCCGTAGAAGTTGATGAAGAGGAGCGTGACCGCGGCGAGGAACGCCGTGCGGAGCGGCAGGATGCGTTTCGCCACCTGGAACACGCAGAAGATGCCCGTGAACACGCAGACCTGGCTCGCGAGGAAGCTCGAGAAGAACGCCTTCCCGGTCAGATACCATATGCCCGCGCCGAAAAACGGTCCGGCGTACGGGTTCTTGTCGAATCCGAACTGGAAATGGCGGCCCCACACGATGTTTTCCAGCACGTCGATGAAATCGTTCGCGAGCGCGATGCACGGCAGCACGGTCCAGAAGACCAGCCAGCCGGACAGGATGATGAGGAGGATGCGCGTGAAGTTCACGCCGTCCGCGCCGTGATCGTTTTCATCGTCGAAAAGATAGTGGCGGAAGAAGTTGACGATCGGGTTTGTCTTTTTCGTTTCCGGTTGTGCTGTCTGCTCGTTGTTCATGTGCTGAACCGTCCTGTCTTTGAGGGAAAATGTGTGTCGAATCGGAGCGGGAAACTAATCTTTCCGCAAAATAAGTCTTAAATAACTAATATAGCATCATTTTGCGGACAATTCAAACGGGGAAATGAAGCAGGATTCAGAATTTGCTCATGTCGTGAACGAACGCGGCTCCGACCACAAGATAGGCCGGCAAGGCAATCGTGTCCGCCACGACCGCAAGCGGAAGCCAGAGGATTTTCCAGCAATAACCGAGAGGTCCGGTGGTGTCCTTTCGCTCGTCCTTTTCTTCCGCCCGGTACAGGAGAAACGCGCAGGCATCCATTTCATAGCAGTTTCCGACTTTTGCGTAGGGGATCATAAACTGAACCGTCGAAATGGTCTTCCCGGAACGGTCCTGCCATTCATACCGGATGAAAAACGGGCTTGACTCGGGCAGAAACGGAACGTCGTGCGGATTGAGCCTTAATTGCAGTGTCTCGCCCGGAGCGATCGTCAGATACCGGGTCTGGTCTCCGAAATCGAAATCCTCATCGATCCTGCGCCTGATGGGCACATGGAAATACTGGACGTAATACGGCGGACGTATGCCTGAAAAACGTGTCGGCTTCTCGGAACCGGAATAAAGACTTCGCACGGAACTGTCTTCCACGATCTCCAGGCGGAACCGGACCATATTATCCGGAAGCCGGTACCGATTCTCCTTGTCTTCATAGGTGTGAGTCGGCCAGAAGTCGGGAATGACAGGAGTCCAGTACCCCCAGCTTTCCGTCCGGTATTTCGCGGTCACTTCCCGGGTGTCCGGGGAATACTGATAAAGGATCCTGTCGACGCCGGTCCTCGTCTTCCCCAGAGAACTCCATGTGTTTGCCGTAGCGCATCCGGTCCCGCACAGGCAGACGGAAAGAAGCACGAACACAAAGGATATCCGATGATTCCAATTCGTGATCCTGTTCCAACTCATTTTCAGTCGTTCCTTTCGAAAATGGTTTTGTGTGTTAAAGAGGCGCAACTGGGTAGTGAGACTAACCGATTGGTTCCTGTCTTATTCATTCTTCCTGACTCTACTTGGTTCCATGCTGGAATCATCACTTTCGTAGTAGTAGGAGTAATCAATCCCTTTCATGAACATTTCACGGTTGTTGATTTTATCCGTCAATGCTGCAAACAGCAGAGCTTTTATGGGAGCATTATCCGAAGGACTTTGTCTCATAGCGTCGAGATACTGCTTCTTGCCGACCTGACTCCAGTCAACGCATTTCTTCAGAGTCCGCTTCAACATCAGGTCAAGCCAAATCCGTGTGCTGCGTCCGTTTCCCTCCAGGAATGGATGCGCGATATTCATTTCCACATATTTGTCTATGATCTCATTGAAAGTGGTCTCCGGCATCCGCTCGATCGTTGGGAGAATTGTGCTGAAATAATTGGCGTTGGCAAAGAGAAAGCCGCCCTTGCTGATATTCTTTTCCCGGATCTTTCCCGCAAAGTCATACAGCCCGCCGAACAGATATGCGTGAATCTGCTGGAGACATTCGACCGTTCCCGGTTCGAGCGTGGCAAGCAGACCGCTTTCAAAGAGCGTGTACGCTTTCTTCCTGCTCTGCCCGTCAATGGTGTTGTCGCTGTATAGAAACCAGTCAAAGAATTTCACAGCTTTCTGGTTCGGAAAGTTCTTTGCGAGTTCAACGATGCCGTCGCTGTCCAGACAGTCGGTCCTGCGTTGCCTGCCGTCAGCAGACATCAACCTCAACCCATTACATTTTGTAATGGTTTGGCTTCCGGCCTTCTTGAGGCGGCTTTTCAAGACGCGCCAGTAGTTGGCGGGATCGGAGCTCAAATTCAGAGCGGCAACAATGTCCACGACGGAAAACCACCACTTGTCGTGTTCATTGTCCCAAATCGCGCGGACTTCGCGGTCGTTGTAAAAACGTACAGAAACTTTTTTCTCGCTCATATTGTCCGCCTCATTGAGAATAGCTCAGCGCTATTTCCCATTGTTTCCACTGCGTTCTGCGGCAAGTTCCGCGCGGCGTTTCCTGACGAGGTGTTTTGCGGAAACTGCTTTTGGGCGGCCGTGCTTGTCGGCGATGACGGCCTTGTAGCCGAGTTTCGCCTTGCGTTCCATTTCTTCGTCCACAGCTTCCTGCATGGCTTCGACGGCTTTTCTCATTTCATCGCTCATGGTAGCCATAGTGTAAAACTCCTTGTGAATTGAATAATTGGTTATTAACAAAAGAGTCGTAAAACAGCCGTTCACTGGCGGGCGCCGGTATTGCGTCCGAAGCCGGGCATCCTGCGGCCGGGGCCGAATCCCTGACCCTGCGCGGGCTGTTGTCCCGTGCGGCGACCGGGCTGGAGCTGAGACTGTGGTTGCTGCGTTTGCTGTTGAGATTGTGTCTGCGGCTGGACCTGCTGGCGCGGTCTGGGGTTCTTCGGATCGGGGCCGATGGTGACGATGAGGTCGCGGCCGTCGACTTCGATGTTGCTGATGTCGAGCCCGGAGGGTGTGCCGTCCCACCAGAGGCTGTCCGGCTTCGAGGTGTCGTTGAAGACGACGCGGTCCGGCGGGTAGAAATAATCGGTGGCGATGCCGTTGCAGTCCCTGCCGTGCTGCTGGTGTCCGAACGTGCCGGGGCAGGGCTTTTCGAGGAGCGGTTCGCCGCCGGCCTGTTCGAGCGAGACTTCGTAGTGCTTTTCCTTCGTCATCTCCTCGTCCTCCTCCATATCGGTCACGGCGTCGTCGACGTGCCAGATGGCGAGCCCGTGCGAGGGGAGCGCGCGGTAGAAAGACGTGTCGGCGTTGCGGTTTTCGAGGAGGAAATACTCGTCCGGGTTGTCGGGGTTGCGGTAGATGTAGCCGTACTCGCTGGAGGCGGGGATCCTGACCTTGCCTTTGCCGGGCAGAGGAAGCGCCTTCAGCCAGCCGAGGCGGTAGCGGAACGCCCCGGCGAGGGCGGTCGGGTTGGTCTGGAGCCCGGTGATGCGGTCGTACATGCCGATTCCCATGATGCAGTGGTTGCCGAGGCCGTGCGAGACCTTCTGCTCGTTCTTCGGCGTCTTGTCGCTCTTCTCGCCGTAGTCGACGTAGTCCAGGATGTCGAACGTCTGGTGCATGATCTCATGGATCAGGATGCTGACCGTGGGGCTGTCCTGGATACCGCAGATCAGCACCTGCATGCTGTGAAGCCCGCCGGGCAGCCGGATCTGGTCCATCGGCGTGAACCAGTGCGCCTGCGGCCAGAGGCCGTCGAACGAGCTGTTGCGCGAGTAGAGTACGCAGGCGGACCGGATCGTGCCGTCGGGTTCCCGCGAGACGGTCGAGAGGTCGAAGTCCTTCGGGAGCTTCGCCATTGCCTCTTTGATGAGCATGTCCGCGCCGCGGTAGTTCAGCGCCTTCTGGTAGTAGTCGCGTTCGTGGTCCGCCACGATGTAGTCGGAGACGAGATATTTGAGGTCGCACCGGCCGTAGGACTGGTTGTCGACGAAATCGTGGATCGAACAGGAATTGCCATATCCGCGGTAGTTTTTCTCGTTCAGGAAGAATTCGACCTTCTCCTTCGGGATGATCACGTCAGGGGGATCGTCCGGGAACTTCACGAGCACGGCGAGTCCGGTGATGCGGTCCTGATGAAGCGGCGTCTGCGCGTACTGCTGGGGCGTTTTCGGGATGTTCGCGGCGGGCTTCAGCGCGAGGCGGAATCCGGCGTCGAACACGGGAATCGCCGCGTCGACGGGCCTGCATGCGGTTACGGTGCAGTCCTCCGGCGAACAATGCCAGGAGCCGCCGCGCATGGCGCAGAGGTCGCCCTTGTAGGCGGCGGAGAAATCGCGCATGAACCAGTCGAGGCAGAGTTCCTGCACGTTCCCGTGCATGTCGTACAGTCCCCAGGCGTTGGGCGCTTTCAGCCCCTTCGCGGATGCGGACGGCGTGGAGATGAACGAGTTGCCGCGGTACCAGGCGATCTCGTTGAGCGACATGGAGACGTTGTTCCGGGTGCGGAGATCGCGGCCATTGTTGAGCTCGGTCGTCGTCCCGGCGCGGCACGCGTATTCCCATTCCGCCTCGTTCGGGAGCGTGAACCGGTAGCGGAACGAGCTTGGCAACGACTTGTTCAGACGTGCGCAGAAATCCTTCGCCTGTTCCGCCGAGACGTCGTACACGGGGAGGTCCGCGCCGATGCCGAACGCTTTTCCGCCCGGGCGCGCCGCCTCGGAAAGCTGCTTCTGCGTGGTCCGCATGACGGCCTGCCACTGCGCCTGCGTTACCTCGAATTTCCCGATGGACAGTTCGTTCTCCTTGAACTTGTAGATCACGCGCCCGTCCTTGTCGACCGTCTCGTTCGGCTGCGGCTTGCGGTTGACCTCCATCGCGATGGAGCCGGCGGGCAGCGTGACGAGTTCGAGCGGGATGTCGCCGGGGAGCATGAATTTGATGGACGGCAGCGCGCCTTCCTTGTGCTCGTAGACGGGCGTGATGGCGGACGCGCAGGAGGCGTTCAGAAAAGCGGCGATGCAGAGGATGCCGGAGCGCAGGGCGGAACGGATTCCGGTCGGGCGGATCGGGGACGTCATGAGGCGGAAGGTCCTTTCGGTCGGGGAGGAAGGTGCTGGATATTTTGAATATTCAATTATTATAGCATGCCCGCGCGTATTTGTCAAGCGTGAGAAAAACTTGTTATCCCGGTGATTCATCCGTCTGCCGTTTGTTTTCCGTCCGCACAGATCGTTTTTTTGCGTCAAAAATCGGTTTTTTGTTTGACTTTGAGCTGATAAGGTGCTATATTGATTAGCAGGTAAGTGTTTTTGAAAACTGAAATCATTAGTTTGCATCCTTTTTTGAAACGAATGAGGCGATCATGAAACATCCTTCTTCTTTCCTTCTTTTTGCCGCGGGCTTTCTCTGCTTCGCCGCCGCATGCTCCAAGCCCGAACAGGACGATGCGCAGGCCGAGACAGTCTATCAGATCAAAGTCCAGACCGCCCAGGCGCAGCAGCGCCATTTCCGCAAGCAGATCCGCGTGCAGGGCACGATTCAGGCGTATATCTTCACGAATGTCGCTGCGCGTGCGGCCGGGAACATGGAACTGAAGGTCGACGACGGCGACACGATCAAAAAGGGACAGACGCTGTTCCTGATCGACCAGGACAACCTGAAGAACCGCGTGGCGATGGCGGAACAGGCTCTGAAGGTGGTCGAGGAGACGTACCGTTCGACGCAGCTGGACATCGGGATCGCGGAGACCCAGCTCGAAAAGGCGCAGAAGGACTTTGACCGCAACCGGATGCTTCATGAAGGGCACGCCGTGTCCGACAACGCGTTCGAGACCTACGAGGTCGCGCTCGACAAGGCGAAGAAATCCTACGAAAAGGCCGAGGCCGCGCTCCGCAACGACGCGGCGAAAGTCGACCTGGTCAAGCTCGAACTGGAGATCGCCAAAAAGAACCTCAGCGACGCCACGGAAAAGGCTCCCTACGACGGCGTGGTCGCGGTCAAATACCGCGAGAACGGCGAATTCGTCGGCGCCGGCGTCAGCATCATCCGTATCAACGACCCGAAGAAACTCCGCGCCGCCTGCCTCATCAGCGCCGTGTATTTCGAGGCGATCAAACCCGGCGTGACCCCGGTAACCGTGAGCTTCCACGGCAAGACGATCGAAGCGAAAGCCGACTGGTGCAGTCCGGTCATCGATACGCTCAGCCGCACGTTCACGATGCGCTCGTATCTGCCGGAGGGGACGCCGCTCATGGACGGCATGCTCGTGGACGTCGACATCACGCTGGCCGAACGCGACGGCCTGGGCGTGCCGCGCGACGCCGTGATCCTGAAGAAGGGCGGCAAAAGCGCGGTCTATGCCGTGAAGGACGGCAAGGCTGAAGAGATCGAGGTCGAGACCGGCATCACGTCCGAAGGGGTCACCGAGATCCTGAATCCCGAGGCGGTCGCCGGCAGGGACATCATCGTTTCCGGCCAGTATTTCGTGAACGACGGTTCCTCCGTGAACGTCACGGGCTCGAAGTGAGCGCGGAGGCCGTCCCATGACACTCAGCCAGCTTTCCATTCACCGGAAGGTCGCCATGACCTGCGTCATCCTGATGCTGGTCATCCTCGGCCTTTTCGCCTACAGGAAGATCGGCATCGACCTGCTGCCGAAGTTCGACGTGCCGTATGTGCAGGTCACCGCCGTCTATCCCGGCGCGTCGCCCGAGGAGATCGAGGTCGACGTCGCCCGCCGCATCGAAGACGCGATCGCCTCGATCGAAGGTCTGAAGCACATCACGACTGTCTGCATGGAGAACGCCGCCGCGCTCACGCTCGAATTCGAGCTGGGCACCGACGTCGACGTCATGATCCACCAGGTCCGCGAGAAGCTCAACACCATCATGGACGATTTCCCGTCCGCCGTGAAGACGCCGCAACTCAGCAAGATCAACGTCAACGCCATCCCGGTCGTCACGCTCTTCCTCACCGGCACGCGCACGCTCGACGAGATGTACGACTACGTGGACGACAAGCTTTCCGACCAGTTCTCCTCGATCCCCGGCGTCGGCGAAGTTCGCGTCCACGGCGGCAACGAGGTCCAGCTGCACATCGTCCTGAACCGCGAGAAGATGGCCTCCGCCAACCTCACGGTCGCCGAAGTGGTCCAGCGCGTCGCGAAGAACAACGTGAAGATCCCGGTCGGACGTGTCCGCGAAGAAGGACGCGAGATCAGCCTCACCTACAATGCCGAGTTTCAGGACGTCGAGGACGTGAAGAGCCTCGAGATCGGCTCGCAGGCGGGGAAACGCCTCTATCTCGGCGACATCGCCGAGGTCAAACTGATTTCCCAGGAGATCCGCCAGGAGGGTTACTACGGCGACGAACTCGGCGTCTGCATCGAGATCGTCAAGCGGAGCGACGCCAACGCCGTGAAGGTCATCGACGGCATCCGCAAAAAATACGACACGCTGAACAGGGACGGCATGCTCCCGGGCGGGATGCGCCTCACCTGGTTCAAGGACACCGGCAGTTTCATCCGGGCGTCCGTGGCGGATTCCTGGCAGAGCGTGCTGCTGGGCATCCTGCTGACCGCCGTCCTCATCTTCCTCTTCCTGCATGAGGTGCGCCCCACGCTCATCATCTCCATCACCATGCCGGTTTCGGTCGTGATCACGTTCGCGGCGATGGACCTGATGCATTACACGTTCGACATGATGACGCTCGTGGCGATCGGGTGTTCCGCCGGTATCCTCGTGGCGAACTCGGTCGTTGTGATCGAAAACATCATCAAGAAACAGCATGAAGGGCTGCCGCCCGCCGAAGCCGCCGCGAAGGGCGCGGACCAGGTGCTCGTGGCCGTGGCGGCGTCCGCGCTGACCAACGTCGTGGTGTTCGTGCCCGTCGCGCTGATGAAATCGGTCGTCGGCCTCCTGATTGCGCCGTTCGCGGGCGTGATGGTGATCGCCACGGTCGTCTCGCTGTTCGTGAGCTTCACGCTGACCCCGCTCCTGGCGTCCATCCTGCTGAAGGACGCGACCGGGCCGCGCGCGTGGCAGAAGGCGCTGTTCTGGGTGTGGGATAAAGTCTACGACATGATCACCGTCGCCTACGGGCATACGCTCGGCGTGATCCGCAGATTCAGCGGCATCGTGATCATCCTGATCTTCGCCGGGTGCTTCCTTATCATGCGCATGGTCCTGCCGAACGTGAGCATGTCGTTCATCCCGGACAACGACAAGGGCGAAATCTCCATCGAACTGGAATTCCCGGCAAATTACAGCATTGATGAGACACGCGCCTGCACGCTCGCCGTTCTCAAGGACGTCCAGGCATTGCCGTGGGTGGTGAAGACCGGCGTGACCGTCGGCTACCGCAACGTGATGCCAGGCCAGGTGCCGGAGGGCGTCCATCTGGCGGAGATCGCGATCATCGGCAAGCAGAAGAGCGAACGCGAGCCGATGCACGCGCTTGTGACGCAAATTCACAATCTTTTGAGCACGAAATACGAAAACGTGCTGTATTCGCTGACGCTCCCGAAGGCGACCGGTGTGTCCGGCGTGGATATGACGGCTTTTGTCTCCGGCGACGACTTCGACAAGCTGGAGGAATACGCCCTGCTCGGCGCGAAAATCCTGCGCGAATCCGGCATGGCGCAGGATATCGACACCAGCGTCCGCACGCGCAAACCGCGTATCGTGCTGAAACCGAACCGCACGATTATCAAGGACCTCGGCGTGGACGCCTCCACGCTCGGCACTTCGCTGGTCGGCTACTACGAAGGCATCGAGTCCGGCACGTTCAAGGTCGGCGGACGCAGCTACGACATCCGCGTGAAGACCGAGGACGTCCCCGGATTCGACCAGGCCGCGAACATCGTCGCCGGATCCGTCAACGGCAAGCCGATCGACCTGGACGTGGTCGCGACGCTCGAAGCCGACCCGGTCTCCATCGCGCTGATGCGCGAGGACAAGCTGCGCGGCGGCTGGATTTACGCGAACCCGGCTCCCGGCTACACCATGAACGACGTGATGCAGCTGCTGGAACGCAAGCTCGCGCCGCGGCTGGACCAGGGCTACGAACTGAAGTTCTTCGGTCAGGCGGAAATGATGCGCGACGGCGCAAACGAGTTCGTCTCGGTCTTCGCCATCGCCATCATCATGACCTACCTGCTGATCGCCGCGCTGCTCGAATCCTGGACGCGCCCGATCATCATCATGTTCACCGTGCCCCTCGGATTCGTCGGGCTCTTCCTGATCATCTTCCTCGCGCATTCCTCGCTCTCCATGGTCGGCATGCTCGGCGCCGTTATGATGATCGGCATCGTGGTGAACAACGCCATCCTGATCCTGGACGAAACGCGCATGCTGGAGCTCTCCGGCGTGACCTCGCACGAAGCCATGACGCAGGCTGCGAAAAACAAGTTCCGCCCCGTCGTGATGACCTCCATCGCGAGCGTCGCCGGCATGCTGCCGATGGCGTTCGGGCGCGGCCTCGGCTCCGAACTCCGCTCCAGCTGCGGACTCGGCGTAGTCGGCGGCCTTGCCTTCGCTTCCGTCCTCACCGTCTACCTGATCCCGGCGCTGTTCTACAAGTTCGTCTATGACACCGCGCTGCCGAAGGCGACCATCGGACGCCGTCTGATGTGCTTCTTCGGATTCCGTCCGAAAGCATAAGAACGCGCCGCCGTGGGGCTTGCCTTCCTCCGTGTCCGAGCGGAGCCGGACACTGCCGCCGTGGAGGGCTTGCCCTCCCCGAAAACAGCCGAAAGCGTGAAAAAAACGTGAAAGCGGCTTGAAAGAAACGGTTTTTGGTGTATATTATATGTTACGTTTATCGGAAAAATCATACAAACAATACTCAATATAGCTCGGAGGAACCCATCATGAGCAACGTTTGCGAAATCTGCGGAAAGCACAAAGTCCAGGGCGGACACATCATCCGCCGCGGTCTCGCCAAGAAAAAAGGCGGTATCGGTATGCACGTCGTGAAAAACACCACCCGCACCTTCACGCCGAACATCCAGACCATCCGCGTGGTCGAGAACGGCAACACCGTCCGGAAAAAAGTCTGCACGGCTTGCATCCGGAGCGGAAAAGTCCAGAAAGCCTGCTGAGGAATCCTTTTCCCGGCGCTTCACGGCCTTTGCCTGAATCGCAACACAGAAAGCCGCTTCGGACGCAAGCCGGCGTCCCGGAGCGGTTTTTGTATTTTAAATTTTGACATTCCTTTTTTGTCTGCTATATTATTCTGCATAACGCATTCAATTCCATTTTCACCATTTCATACCGGCCGGGGTACTGAAACGTTCCCGGCCGCCTCCAACCAGAAGGAGAAACCGTCATGGCTAAAAGTAAAACCGGTCTGATCTTCAAAATCATCCTCGGCATCCTCGTCGTCCTCATCGCCCTCGTCGTTGTGGTCATCATCCTGATCGACCCGATTGCGAAGAACGCTTTGGAGAAGGGTGCGCCGCTGGTCCTCGGCACCAACGTCTCCGTGGAACGCCTCCACATCGAACCGCTCAAAGGACGCGTGGAGATCACGAACCTGATCGTCGACAACCCGCAGGGCACGTATTCCTCCGAATACGCAATCAAGCTCGGCGACATCATTGCCGATGTCGACATCAACACCGTCATGAACCACAAGATCCGCATCGAAGAGATGTTCCTGAAGGACGTCGACATCGTTTATGAAACGAACGTGCTCAACAGCAACCTGCAGGAGATCCTCGACAACGTGAAGAAGCTCGACACCGCCGAGAAGAAGGAACAGCAGGAGGACGAGGCCAAGGGCGAGAAGGATGACGACAAGACGCTCCAGGTCGACCTCATCGAACTCAGCAGCGTCGGTGTCACGGTCCAGGCCAAGGGCGCCGCTACCGGTCTCCCGATCAAGGTCACCATCGACCCGATGACCAACCTCGGCACGGATGAGGAAGGCATCACGCCCGTCGGCCTCACGCTCCGCATCCTCGGCGCCATCGTGACGACCGCGATCAAGACAGCCGGCGGATCCGTCGGCGATGCCGCCGCCGCGATCGGCGACGCCACGTCCGCGGCAGTCGCCGGCGCTACCAGCGCCGCCGTCGATGCCGCCAACAATGCCGTGAACGACGCGACCAATGCCGTCGGCGGCGCCATCAAGGGGCTTTTCGGAGGAAAGAAAGACGATGCCGCCGTCGAAGAAGCCCAGCCGCAGGGCAACTGATCTTAGACATTCAAAACTGAATCCGCCTGTCCGCTGAACGCGACGGCGGGGAAGAAAGGAAAACACTCATGCGCAAAGCCATTTGCGGTCTGCTGTTCTTTTTGCTGACTGCCCTGCCGTTCCTCTGCGGAGCCTGGGAGACCAGACAGGCCGTCGACAAAGACGGATTCACCTACGAATACATCCCCGACGATCCGTTCTCCACGCGCACCTACGTGCTGGAGAACGGCCTGAAGGTGTTCCTCTCCCGCAACACACTCGAACCCCGCATCACCTCGCTGATCTCCGTGCGTACGGGCGGAGCCGATGATCCGGAAGCCTCGACCGGCCTCGCCCACTACTTCGAACACATGATGTTCAAGGGCAACGGCGTGCTGGCGTCGCTGGACTGGGAAAAGGAGGCTCCGCTGCTGGACAAGCTCGCGGAGCTTTTCGACCAGTACCGCAAGGAAACCGACACCGAAAAGCGCGCGGCCATCTACCGCGAGATCGACAAAGTCTCCGGCGAGGCGGCCAAGTATTCCAACGATGAATACTGGACGCTCGTGCGCGGGCTCGGCGCGACCGACACCAACGCCTGGACCGGATACGACGAGACGGTCTACATCAACAACATCCCGTCCAACGCGCTCGACAAGTATCTCTACCTCGAATCCGTGCGTTTCTCCTCCATTGCGCTCCGCAGATTCCACACCGAACTCGAAGCCGTCTACGAGGAGTTCAACCGTTCCCAGAACAATGACGCCCGCCGCGCTTCCACCGCGCTCCGCAAAGAGCTTTTCAAGTCGCATCCGTACGGCCGCGACATCCTCGGGTTGCCGGAACACCTGAAGAGTCCGTCCATGAGCGACATCTCGCTTTTCTTCTTCGAGTATTACCAGCCTGCGAACATGGCGATCATCCTGGCCGGCGACCTCAATTATGAGGATGCCATGCGTTCCGTCCGCAAGTGTTTCGGCGTGTTCCGCACCGACACGGCCAAACAGCAGGAGGCCCGCAGGATTCTCGGCGAAAGCGGACGCGTCCGCCGCGAAGAGCCCATCGAATCCGTCCGCACCGCGGAAGTGTTCGGACCCGATGCCGAAAGCATCCAGCTGGCGTTCCGGTTCGAGGCGGACCGCGACACGGAAGTCATGCTGGAGATGATCAACAATATTTTGAATAACAACCTGTGCGGCATCATGGAACTGAACCTGGAACTGCCGCGCAAGGTGATGTCCGAATCCAGCGGCGTCCACGCCATGCGCGATTATCTGCTGCACGTTTTCGCGGCGGAACCGGCGCAGGGCAAGACGCTCGAAGAGACGCGCGACCTGATCCTCGGCGAGCTCGAAAAACTCAAACGCGGCGAGTTCCCCGACTGGCTGCCCGGCGCGATCGTGAACAACCAGCGCATGTCGCTCATCACGGTCTCCGAGGACGCCTCCACCGCCGCGCACGTGCTGAACAACGCGTTCATCGAGGGGCGTCCGCTGGTCGACCAGCTGAACGACATCGACGCGATGGAGAAGATCACGAAGGAGCAGATCACCGAGTTCGCGAAGAAGCACTACCGCGACAACTACGTGATCGTCTACAAGCGTCAGGGCGAGGCGAAGGATATCGTAAAGGCCGTGAAGCCTCCGATCACGCCCGTGCCCGTCCACGAGGATCTTTCCGAGTTCGGACGCAATTTCGAACTCCTCCCCGTCGAACCTGAAAACGGCCCGGTTTACGCCGATCTTGAAAAAGACCTGCACATCACGCCGCTGGCCGACGGCATCACCCTTTTTACCTCCAAAAACGACATCAACGAGCGGTTCTCCCTCTCGCTCCAGTTCCTCGTGGGAACGCGCATGGACAAGGAACTCGCGCTCGCGCTCGGCTGGATCGACGAGCTCGGCACCGACAAGTACACCGCCGAGGAACTCCGCCAGGAATGGTTCAAGCTCGCCGCACGCATGGGGACGTTCGTGGAGACCGACCGCTGCGGCCTCACTCTGAGCGGCCTCCAGCGCAATTTCAAGGAATCCCTCGCGCTCTTCAACCACGTGATCTCCAACGTGAAGGCCGACGCGGAATCGTACAAGACGCTCGTCGACGCCGTCGAGAAGAGCCGTGCCGACCGCAGGTCGAGCCGGAGCTCGCGTCTTTCCGCCGCGTCCGGTTACGCGATCTACGGCGGCCCGGAGAACTATTCCGCCGACATCCTGCCGGTGAAGAAAATGCGCGAGATCGACCCCGAAAAGCTGATCGAGCGCGTCCACGGCCTGCGCGGATTCACGCACGACGTGGTGTATTACGGCCCCGTCGACGACAAGGAAGTCAAGGAACTCCTGAGCGATGTCATCGACAAAAACGGCGCGCCCGGCACGTTCCCGAAGACGCGGTTCTTCCAGGCGGTCGAGCCGGAAGAAGATATGGTCTATGTGGTGGATTATCCCGGCGCGGCGCAGGCGGAGATCGAGGTCATCCGCCTCGACGGGAAATACAAGGAAAAGCCGTATGATTTCGAGGACATCTATTCCACGCTCGAATCCCGCACGTTCATGAACGAACTGCGCGAACGCCAGGCGCTGGCTTATTCGGTCGGCGCGGGGTATTCCAACCCCGGACGCGACCCGAACGGCTATTCCATGTCCTACGGCGCGATCGGAACGCAACACGACAAGTTCTATACCTCGCTCGACGGCGTGCTCGCGCTGCTGAATAATCCGGAAACCGGAGCCGCCGCGGCGTTCGAGTCCTCGCGCCAGAACCTGCTTTCCCAGTACCGCAATGTCCGCGTCCAGAAGGAGAACTACTACGGCGTCCGCCGCACGATGAAGAAGTTCGGCCTGAAGGAGGAGTCGCGCAAGACCGCCTACGAAGGACTGCTCAAAATGAGCATGGAACAGTATCTTGACGAGGCGAAAACGCGCGTCGCCGGAAAGAAGAACATCATCCTGATCCTCGCCGACCTGAAGCAGATCGACCAGGAGGGGCTCAAAAAGTACGGCAAGGTCCGCATTCTGGCGCTGGATGAACTCTTCCCGAACGACTGACCGGGGACAATAATGAATTCCGCGTTCAAAGCCGTTGTCCTGCTCACTGTGGCGACGATTCTCTGTGCCGCCACGTTCATCCTCGTGCCGCGCCTGCGGAACTCTGCCGCTGTTTCCGACGGGTATGAGTCCACAGATGAAGAAGAAGTATTGGAAGATGAAGCCGAGGCGGAAAATTCCTTCACGGCGGATTCTTCCGGCACAAGCTCCCCTCGCACGAGGCAGTCCGCGCGGAACCGTTTTCCGGACTCATTTGACGGTGACCGCGAACAATCCAAGTTCGATGTGGCGGAAATGCGGAACGAGCTCGAAGAGATGGTCCGTAAATTCCGCGGCACGCCAGAGGAACGTCAGGAAGTGATTGAGGAATGCGAGGGCGGGAAAGAGCTGATCCGTCTGTTCGCCGAACTCAGCGAATCGTCTATCGAAAATATGTCGCCTGATGAGTTGGAAAAAGAACGCGAAAATTTCGAAAAGGAATACCGCGCACAGCTGGATTTCATTCAGACCGGACAGCTTCAGCGTATGCTCAGGACACCCGAGGAAGAGGAAGTCATCGGCAGCACGATCGAGGCGGTCCAGGAGTTCCTGGAACGGATCGACGGCGCACTTCATTCCGCCGGATACTGATTCCGTTTTTTGAGGCATGAGAATAGCGATTTGTTTCAGCGGTAATTTGCACTCTTTTTTATGAAAATAGTATGGATGAGAGTGCTTTCTATCATCTTTATCCTGATAACAAGTGCTCTTATTATTCTTCTGTTTATGTTTCCGTTAATTCATTTTTGTTGAATATGATGGCATGTTTTTTTGTCTTTTATGAATAGATACTTTCCAAGTAAGGTATTTCCGTTTTTTTTCTATTTGCCGAAAAAAAGCCGGATGAAAACGAAAGAAAAAGTGTAAAAAAAAGCTAAAAAATGGTTGAAATGGAAAAAAACGGTTGATTTTTTGTGAATATGATGTATGTTATTAAAGAGTACGCGGCGCGTACGCCGCAATTTTGAAACAGTGAACCAGAAGAGAAAAAACACATGGAAATTTCCAATTTCGAAAACGATGGAATAGAGGTCATCCAGATCAAAGGCCATCTCTCTGCTGAAAATGCGGAAACGCTCCGGTCCAAGTTTCTTGAATTGTTTGCCACACAGCGCAAATTCGTGTTTGATTTGTCCGAGATGGAGAATCTGGACAGTACGGGGCTTGGAACGCTGGTGTTCTGCCTGAAAAGCTGCACGGAATTCAACGGGACTCTGAAGCTGGCGAACCTGACGCAGCGTGCGAGAATGATCTTCGAGATCACGAAGGCATTCCGTATTTTCGATATTTACGACGATTTGAGCGAAGCAATCAAGGCCGCCCGCGAGGCGTAACACGCCGTTTTGTCTGAAGCGGCGTATCGGCCAAGGAGGCTGAAATGAGGCTGAACAGCCTGGAATCAGCGAATCGTGAAATGAGCGTATCCCGCCGGATACAGGACGCAAGCACGTCCGGGATTGATATGGCATCCGGTATGGGCGGTCTTTGCATGTTGCCTGATTCCCTGTCTTCTTCTTCCGGTTTCTTCCCGAAAACCCGCGCGCGCCTCAAAAAACGCATTCGCATTTGCTCCATGGACAGCGGCCGGATTTTCAAGCGGGGGATGGATGTGTGCGGCAGTTTGGCCGCGATCATTCTGCTTCTTCCGCTTTTTCTGGCCGTCGCGGTCTGGCTCAAGCTTGATTCCCCCGGGCCGCTTTTTTTCCGTCAGGTCAGGATCGGACTGCATGGGCGTCCGTTTTATTTTTACAAGTTCCGTTCCATGTATATTGATTCCGAGGCGCGACGTGCCGCGCTTGAAAAGACAAACGAGTCGAAAGACGGCGTGATTTTCAAAATGAAAAACGACCCGCGCATTACAAGGTGCGGCCGGTTCATCCGGAAATACAGCATCGACGAAGCGCCGCAGTTTTTCAATGTTCTGCTTGGCGATATGAGCCTGGTGGGACCGCGTCCGCCGTTGCCTGCCGAGGTCGCGCAGTATTCGCTCGACGACCGGAAGCGCCTGGATATTCTGCCCGGGATCACATGCATCTGGCAGATTTCCGGCCGGAGCGATATTCCGTTCCGGGAACAGGTCGTGCTGGACAAGGAGTATATCCGGGGGCAGGGATTCTGGAAGGACGTCCTGATTCTGTTCAAGACGGTCCCGGCCGTGCTGACGGGGAAGGGGGCGTACTGATATGATGAAGGCGCTTCTTTACTGTCCTGTTCGCGGCAATACGGAATGGAACCGTTATTTTCCCGGATATCCGGTGTACATGCTGCCGTTCGCGAACAAACCGGCGATTGAGTTTATGCTGGATTATTGCATCCTGAGCGGAATCCGGGATGTCCGGATCGTGTCCGACGAGGAATCGGACATCTTGCGTGCGCAGTACAGAAACGGCGAGATGTTCGGCCTGAACATTAGTTTTGGCGGGATGCCCCCCGGTCAGTCGATCAAGCTCACAATCCGGCAGAATATGGCATTTTGCCGCGGCTGCGATCTTCTCGTTTTTTCCGGGCTGTTCCTGCCCGAATACGACAAGCGGAATCCGCGCGAACTGAGCATAGGAGCGGATGAAGTGAAAGGTTGTTCGGACGGTTCCGCGGCCTGGTATTTGATAGGTCATGGAATACTTGACAATCTGCCGGACGACATGAGCGGACTCCGGGACGATGCTCCGGTATCCGGGGCATCCGTCACGGATATTCACGGGTACTACATGCACAACATGCGTCTGGCCGGAAGCGACATTGAGAAGTATAATCTTCCGGGATTCAGCGAGGGAAAACACAGTTTCGTCGGATACGATGTCCGGATTTCCCGTTCTGCCCGCGTCAAGTCTCCGGTCATCCTCGGGAACGGAATTCAGTTCGGGCACGGGGTCCATGCCGGACCGAACATCATTGTGGGCGACAACTGCATCATCGACAACGGCGCGACGGTTTTGAATTCGGTTGTCCTCGGCAATACCTATGTCGGACGGAATGTTGAGATCAGCGGGAAGATATGCAGCGGAAATCACCTCATTGATCCTGAATCGGGAACCTGTTTTGTCGTCCCGAACGAATCGGTTCTTTCCGAAGTTGAGCCGGACGAGTACGGCAGATGTCCGGTCTATCAGCGGATTCTTGCGCTGCTTCTGCTTCTGCTTCAGACTCTGCCTTATGTCCTGCTGAGGCCGTTTCTGGAGATTCACTCCACGCTGGCGGAATGCCTGATGGGGAACGGACGAAAACGTACTGTATCCGTGAACAGATATGTCCTGCCGCAGGACAGTCTGGCGGGGAGGCTTTTCCGCGGCCTGACCCTGAACAAATATCATCTGCTGTTCTTTGCCGTGGCCGGAAAACTTCGTCTGGTCGGAAACCGCCTTCTTGAGGTTACGGATCACAACGAAGCGTTCATCCGGGATTTGCCCGGTTATGCGCCCGGCGTTTTTTCCTGCAGCGAATATCTCGGCCACGAGAATGAACCATATCAAATCGAACTTGACGAGCATTTCTACGCATACGCGATGAACTGCTGGTTCAACATTAAGATACTGCTGGGAGTTCTGCGGCACAATCTGAGCTCAGATGACCGTATTCCGCAACAGAGAGGAGTTTTTGAATGATTTTGTCAGACAAAGGCGATGCTGAAACCTTCCGGGACATTATTGCTACGGAACAGGAGAGTACCGAACCCGCGCTTATACGTTTTATCCGTTTGTTCAGGCGGGATATCTGGTGCTGGGTCAATGCCGTCCAGAAAATGTGGTGGCTGTTTGCTCTTTTCCCGTTCCTTTTTGCGGTCTCAATGTTCTTTATCCGCACAATGACCACTACCAACGTGTATGTGGCAAATTGCGGTCTGATCCGTCAGCAGGTAACGGATACGAAAAATGGTATTTTGCCGCCCGGATATGTGAATATCCAGAAATCCGTTATCATGAATCTGTTCAAGAGTCGGGCCGTGCTGGAGGAGACGGTCAAGCGTCTTAGCCTTCCCTATTCGGCGGAACAGCTTTTCAACAATATCAGGGTTCAGTCGGAAAAGAACTCCGATTACTTTTTTGTGTCCGCATCGTCCAAGGACCCGACGATGTCCGCGGCATTGGCCAATACGTTGGCCGACGTTTTTATTGAGGAGTACAAGAAACTGATCCGGAAGAATCTGGAAGACCTGCGCGACAGCTATACCCGGACTCAAAACGAAATAGAAAAGCAACTGGAGGAGCTTAACGAAAAGCTCAAGACTTTATGTGCGGAGAACAATCTTACGACGATTGAGAGCGACATCGCGTTCAACAACCAGCGTTTGCTTCAGGTTGAAGATTTCCTGACGCGTTCCTCATCCACACTGGAATCATCAAAAGAGGCATTGTATGAATTGCAGGGCGAGCTCGCCAGTACTCCGGAGGAAGTTGTTACACATAGAGAAAAAAGCACTCTTGCGGAGGATAAACTTACACAGGCGGAAGCGCTGTTGAGAGAGTATGAACAGATTTATGCAAGGAACAACCCGATCCTGATCCAACAGCGCGAGCTTGTAAAAAAAATGAGAAGCGACCTGGAAAAGGCACAGCAGGAAGAGGATACGCTGGAAAACGAGGCAAACAGCAAGATCATAGTATCGCGCAATTCGGCATATACGCAGATCCTGGTTGCCATTGCGAAACAAAGATCCGAAATAACGGCTTTGACAAATGACATCAAACTCAACAACGAGATAGCCATTCAGCTCCGTGCCAGACGTGAACTTCTTGCCCAGATACAGCCTGTCATCCGCCAGCTGGAAATCGACCTCGCCCAGGCCAAAGATCAAATCAATAAGAACAAGGTTCAGATTACGACGATACGCAACTTCCTGGACCGTTCTTTCTCTGATATTTCCATTCAGGAGCTTGCGAAGCCGCCCAACACGTCTCTTTCACGCAAAAGAGGAATATGGGCCATTATCGGTTTCGTGCTGGGCGCTTTTGTCGCTATTTCGATAATCCTCGGCTGTGAATTGTTCAACCTGTCGGTCCGTTCCAGCGTTGACATCGAACAGGCCCTCAGAATCAAAATGCTGGGGATGATTCCTGTGTTGGAACAGGCCTATCGCGCCAACTATTACAGTGCCCTTCAGACAATCATCACAAACGGAGAAGAATACTTTTCCAATATCTCGCCGGAGCATCCTCTTCTGGTCGTGTTCGCTCCGGACAAGCGCTCGGACATTGATGAAAAAATCCGCGAGGAGTTCTGCGAGACTCTGAAAATACGTCTTGGCTGCAACTATGTGGTGATTGCGCCTGTTACAGATGATGAGGCCTCCGCATCGGCAACCCCGTCGCCGGTTCTGATCAATGACTATCTGTATCAGTTTACCGATGATGCTCCAAAACCGGACAAGGAGCATAAAGTTTTCTTCAAGCTGGACGATCTTTCGTTCATTTCCCCGTTGACGGGCGAGCAGATCCAGCGCGTCAAAACCGCTTATAAGTCGAAGTCTGTTTCGCTGATTGTATGGGATCTGTTTAATTTTGAATTGCACCGGCAACTGTTCGCAGAAATTGCCCACAATGCCGATCTTACCGTCATTCCGATGAAATATGCGCAGACCTCAAAACTGAGCGTTTACCGTATTCTTCAGTTCCTGAAAACGTTCCACGTTCAAAATATCGTCGGATTCCTCTACAATGTCAACAACAAGCATTACAGCAAGGTGACTTTATGATTTCCAAACTCCATCGGATTCTGTTTTTCTTTCTGCCGGTCATTTTCCTTGTTACAACTGCATGTAATACTACACCGTTCGGGGGAATCGCCGTTCCCGGAATGACGTCTGTCGAACCGAAGCTGGAAGAGGATTATTATGCCATTCAAGAAGAGTTGAAGGCTTTGCATGTCGTGAATCCGACTCCATACGTCATTCAACCGGGCGACAGTTTTACAATGAATGTCTATAATCAACCTTCGCTTTCCTCGAGTTTTATCATTGCTCCGGATGGAACGGCGAGTTTGCCGTTGGTTGGGATTATTAAGTTGTCCGGATTGACGTTGGAAGATGCTACGGACCTGATCGAAAAACAGCTTACCAAATATTTGCGATCCCCGATAGTTTCTCTTGCTCCCCAGACCGTGAGCGGGTATTATTTTACGATTGCAGGCCGCGTGGTCAGGCCCGGGAATTTTACTGTTTCCCTTGGACAGACGAAGCTGCTTGATGCTATTGCATTGTCCGGGGGGTTTGAACGGGGATCGTTTCATGGCGATACCATTGAGCTTGCTGATTTGGACAATGCCTATATCAAACGCGACGGCAGAAAATTACCCGTGGATTTCAAAAAAGTGGTCTATGAGGGCGACGATCTGCATAATATTCCCGTCCTGAACGGAGATTACATTTATGTGCCGTCCACGATGAGCGGCTATATTATCTTCCTTGGAGAAGTCGGCAGCAATTCCTATGTCGGATTTACCGAAGGGATGACCCTGATGCAGGGACTGTCATATGTGGGGGGCTTGAGGGCCGAAACATACAGTTCCTTCATTCGGGTCATCCGCGGCGGTCAGGATAATACAGTTGTTTATACGGTTGACATTGACAAGATACTGCGCGGGAAGATGAAAGACTTTGCTCTTAATGCAAATGACATCATCTATGTGCCGCAGGATGGTCTTACGAAGTGGAATAGGATTATCCGTAAGATTTTACCGACGATTCAGCTCATAAATTTGCTGGCGGGACCATTCGGTTCGAACATCAAAGGATTTTTTAATCTCTCAGAATGATGAGCCGTTTTTAAGATATATTTGGAAACAGCCTCTTTATGCCGATAATCAAAATAGTAGCATTCCTGTTCCTTTTCCTGTATGTGATACCGATTATGACGGTATTATGCTGCATGTTTCCTGTATTCCGGCATGCCTGTTTTGCAGGAATGCTCTATTTTACCAGCAATGAGTATTCGCTCAATTTCGTACCGATGCCGAAGTGGCGAGGTACGGCACGCGGTTATGCGTTTACCGCCGTGTCTCTTTTTGCTGTTCCGCTTCTGCTGAGTATGTTTTTCAGTATCAGGTACAAGATAAAATTATTCCCGCCGGGTTCGTTTTTCTATTTTTTGTATTATCTGGCCATTTTGCTTTCCGGTATCAATGCGATCCACATGCATCAATGGGGGTTTGAAGTTTACAAGATGTTCTGGATGTATGTCACGTTCCTGGCGACATTTAATTATCTGAACAACTGCAAGAATCTGACATTTTTCGTTTATCTGGTCTGCTGTATTCTTATTATTCTTTTTGTTGTTGGTTTCTATCAGAAATACAGAATGGGCATCTTTCAGATTCATTCGACTTTCGCCCATCAGAATTCTCTTGCGTTATATCTTGAATTGTTCGGTCTTCTTTGTCTTGGAGTTCTGATGAACGAACAGATAAGCAGGATTCTGTTTTGTCTTTGTCTGTTTGCATTCGGAGGATCCGTACTTCTGATCGTTTTTACCTATTCCCGCGGTGGTCTAGTCGTTTATTTCGGTGGCATAGCCATTGTTTGTGCGCTTTCGATTCTGTTCAACGGTTTTTCCACCAGACGTCTGACTCTCCTGTTGATCGGCCTCCTGGTGCTGCTGAGTATTGTAGGGTATGCTCTGCCCCATATTATCTTGCGATTCACGAAAGCGCCGGCGGCTTCCAAAAACACCCGAATCGTGCTTGCGGTCGCATCAAAACGAATGGCAAACGATTATCGTCTCGGATTCGGTGCGAACAATTACTCGGAATACTCCAGCGGACGTTATCCTTATGTAGGAAACTTCTACGCGGAACACGTTCAATACGGTGGTATTGTCGAAACCATTTATTTGTTGGTCGCGGCCGAATGCGGCTGGTGGGGGCTCGGTATGTTGATCCTCTGGTTCCTGTATTATTATCTTTCCGATATCATCAGCATGTTTGTCCTCAGGAAAAAACCTTGTTCCGGTATCGTGATCGGGCTGTTCAGCGGAATGACCTGCATTTACTGGCACTCATCCTTGGAATGGAGTCTGAAGCAGTGCAACAATTTTGCCGAACAGATGGTAGTCTATGCCCTGGTCGGTGTGATTGCTGTCAACCGGAAAAATATCAAAAACGCCTATAAACGGAATCAGGCAAGAATCGAACAGCAGAGAATCAAATTGCAGCAAGGCAGACAAAGTGCTCTGCAACAATCCCGGGGAAACAGTCGATGAAGATTGCCGACCGGAAACACCGTACCGAATGCGGAGCATATGCGGATGCGCGTCCTGTTTCCTGTTCTTTGATGATTCCGCCGGAAGAAGTGTTTCTCTTTCCGTCCATTGATGAATTGCGCCGCATCGGATGCGATGCCTGTGGAAAGGCCTGCCATGCGCTGAATCCCCCGGAAAAACGACGCCCGGAAAAAGTGTTTGCCGTCTGGCCAACGGATGATGCTGTCCGCACGTCCGGTTCCTCCGGCGGGGACTATTCCGCTCTCGGCGATTATGTGCTCGAAACAAGCAGTCTCCTTTCCGCAATCCATTGCGCGCCTGCAAACGGACTGTCCGGGATCTGCTGAACAGCAAATGAGAGTGCATGGCTCTGAAAAGTGAAAGGATATTCGTGATGAAAATACTGTTGGGCGGCGTACCGTTCGGTTGCGACAATATCGGCGACGAGGCGATCCTGGCTTCTGTTATCGGTCTTGTCCGAGACCTTTGCCCGGATGCGGAGCTTATCGTGAGCACGGGCGACCGCGCCGGGACGGAACGTAAATTCGGGGTGAGGACTGTTCCTTTATACGGGTTCAATCCGGCTGTACCCGCGGATCGCCTCGGAGAAGCGCTGGATGGCGTTGATTATTATATTTGGGCGGGAGCCACCGGTTTGTCGGACTACCCGGAAATGGCCTGCACCCTGCTGGAATCCGCTCAGGCAAAAGGCGTCCGCACGATTGTCTGGAGTGTCGGAATGAACGATGTGTTCAATCCATATTTTTTCACGCTGCACGGCAAAAAGAAAAAACTGGCGGACATGCTCAAATCCTGCTTCGGTTTCGACATGGAAAAACGCTGGATCGAAAGGCGCGTTCGTTACATCCGACAACGTCTGGCGCAAACGCTCGGGCGTTGCGACCTGATCGTCCTGCGCGATCCGAAATCCCTTGAGGTACTTCGTCTGTGTGCGCCGTTCCCGGACGCCGTTGCCGGATCCGATACCGCAATCCTTCAAAAACAATGCGCGCCGGAAGCGCTTCCCTGGGGAGAATCCGAGCGGAATCTTTTCCGGTCGGCCTCAATTCGGATGGCCGTCTGCGTGTCGGAACAGAACCGTATCCGCGAGTTCGACAAGTTCACCGGCTGGCTTGACGGCATGATCGAAACGCACCCCGGGCTGCTCATCGTGACGATCCCGATGAACCCGAAAAAGGATTTCCGTGTGATGGAGGAGATGAAACAGCGCTTGAGGCATCAGGACCGTATCCTGTCGCTTCGTTTCCTTGAACCGGAGGAAGTCCAGGCCGTTGCGGCGGAATGCTCCGTGATCGTGAGCAGCCGTCTGCACCTGCTGATCCTGGGACTGAACAACCTTGTGCCCGGCGTCGGCATCGCCCGCGGCAGCAAGATCGAATATTTCCTCTCCCGGTTCGGCCTTACGACCGCGGGGACCACCGATGCGCTCGACCTGCCGCGCCTGACCGAATCCGTGGAATGGACGTTGACGCATCAGAATGAATTCAAACAGCGCGCCGCATCCGTCCGTGCCGGTCTGCTTGCGGACTTGGACCGTGCGAAAGAGCTTCTGAAACAGACATTGACATCCTCATAATCCGTCCCGGCATCGCCGGATTCGTTTTTCTCCTCAACTCGGATACGCCATGGCACTCATCGGAAAAATCATCGCATGGATTCTGCGGAACATCCTCACGATCGCCGCGATCACCGTGATCCTGTGCCTGCTGTTGCCGGGGATCCGTGTCGCGAAGGACAACGCGCTGAAACTGTCGGAACAGCGCGACGCGCTCCTCGTCGGCATCCAGTCGGCCGAGGAAGAGATCGCGAAGACGAAGGAATCGCTCGAAAGCCGTCTCTCCATGCTCGACCATTGGAAAAAAGAGCGTCGGGAAATTCTGGAGAAGATGGATTCTCTGCCCAGCCCGTGGCGGCATCCGATCGACCACTGGTCCGAATATGCCCGTCTCACCGCCGAACAGAAACGTCTGGAGCTTCAGATCGACACGCTGGAATCCACGATCGCGCGGTACAAGGATACCATTGATCGGCTCGACAAAAACCGCCAGCTGCTGGTGTTTCAGCTTGAAAGCGTGACGCGGTCCCTAACGGAATCCGTCTCGAACGAGTGGAACACGAACGGCCTCCGCATCCTCCTTTTCACCATCTGTTTTGTGCTGCTCACCCCGCCGCTCTGGCTCGTGTTCATGTACTACGGCGTAGCCGCGCTGATCGAAAAGTTCCCGCCGATCCGCATCAAAGTCAAGGATGACGGTGCGCACGAGCCTGTGTTCCATCGCGCCGCCCGAAGTATCACGTTCACGATCCCCGAGGGGCGGAAGTTCTATCTGCGGGCGCAGGGCGGCGACTGGGGCAAGGAACGGCGCGACGTGACGTGCCGGACCAAGTTCATGTGGCGCTGGGGCGCGCCGCTTGTGTCCGTTGCGTCCGACCTGGTGGAACTGCTCGCCTACCGCAACGAACCCGGCGCGAAGAATTCCGGCCAGATCAAGCTGACGTCCCCGAAAGACGACGAGGTCTACATCCAGCAGATCGAACTGAACGGCGGCCAGGGGCTGGTCCTGACGCCGCGCCACGTGATCGGCCTGACCGACGACGTGGAGGTCCGAACGATCTGGAGTTTCAAGCTCCATAACCTCATTTCCATGCGCCTGCGCCACATCGTCTTTTTCGGCACCGGCACGATCTTCATCATCGGCGGACGCGGCATCGACGTCCAGCGGATCGAACCGGGTTCCTCCGCGGTGCATAAGATCGAGGACGGCGTACTGGTCGGTTACGTGCCCGGCGCGGCGTATTCCCTTTGCCGCACGCAGACCTTCTGGGCGTATTTCCGCGGCATGACCTCGCTCTTGGATTACAAGCTCTGCGGCGGCACGTTCCTCACGCAGAATCTGGTCGGGCGGAACGAAAAGGAAGTCCTCGGGAGCGGCCTCGACCGGTTCCTGTCCGTCCTGCTGAACGGCATCGGAAAGCTGCTCGGTTTCTGAGGCGTAAGAAAGAGGTGCGGATGTCCGGCCTCAGCGGAGGAAGGAACCGTACCCGGCGAGTCCGGCGAGGATGCCGGAGACGATCTTGTTCTGGTAGTCCGGCGAGGCGATCTTCTTGGCTTCGGCCTCGTTGGAGAGATAGCCGACTTCGACCAGGACCGCCGGACAGGTCGCGTTTCCGGTCACGTAGATTGCCTGATGGCGGGTGCCCCGGTCGGTTCCGCCTGTCGCCGCGAGCATACCCTTCTGGATTTCGTAGGCCAGACGCGAGTTGTTGGCGTCGAATTCGTTCGCGGACTGCTTTTCCGTCTTGACCTTGGAGCCTTTCGTCTCGGTGCCGCCGACGGGGACCGCGCGGTAGGTCTCGATTCCGGCGGGGGTCTTGTTCGTGGAGGAATTGCAGTGGATGGAGATGAAGAGGTCGGGTTTGTACTTCTTGCACAGCGCGGCGCGTTCCTGAAGCGTGGGGTAGGTGTCCCCGGTGCGCGTCATGATCACGCGGAATCCGAGTTTTTCGAGCTGGGTCTGGAGGCGTTTCGCGATTTGCAGCGTGTAGACTTTCTCCTTGTGCGCGCCGTTGATCGCGCCGGGGTCGGTTCCGCCGTGTCCCGCGTCGATCATGATGGTCTTCATGCCGAGCTTGACCGGGGTCTTGTAGCGCAGGAGCGGGTCGAGGCAGGTCAGGAAATCGACCTCGGAGATGTACGGCTCGCTGTTCTTGAGGAGCATCGGGTAGAGGAAATAGACCTGGACGCCGTTGACCGTGCCGTCGCGGTAGGTGGCAGAGAAAATGGCCTTGCGCGTCTTGTCGTAGATGACCGCGCCGGAAACCTTGTTCGCTTTGTTTTTCGTGTAGGCGAACGTGAGGCCGTAGTTGACGGCGACGTCGCGCAGATGCACGTATTTGACCTTGTTCTGCATGATCTTGCGGAGCTTCATGGTCGCGATGTCCTTGTCCTTCGGCGTGGCCGTCTGCGCCGTCGTTGCGGCCGCCGCGGCTTTCTTCTTCGCATCGGCGGCTCTCTGTGCGGCGACCGCCTTCTCGATCGCCTTCGCGCGTTCGATCGCCAGCTGGCGCTGCCGTTGAAGTTCCTCCGGAGACATGTTTTTTGCCGAAACCGGGTCATCCTTCGCGGGCGGCGGGACGGATCCGGCGGAGCCGACCGCTTTTTCCGAAGCGGCTTTTTCGGCGGCGGCTTTCGCATCCGCTTCGGCTTTCGCCTTTGCTGCGGCCGCGGCGGCTTCCTGCTGACGCTGCACGAGGTCGGCTTTATACTTTTCCAGTGCGGCGCGTTCGGCGGCCAGAGCGGCGCGCATGCGTTCGAGGCGGGCGCGTTCGGCGGCGATCTCCTCGGCGGTCGGGAGTTTCTTCGTTGCTTCGGATGTCGCGCTCTGTGCCGCGTTCTGTGCTGCGTTCTGTACCGCGGATTTGATCTTGAGATCGGCATCGGAAAGCGGGACGTCCGTGACGGTCTGCGCCATGACGGAAACGGACGCGAAGAGGATGCAGGCGGCGAGGAAAGACAGGAGCAGGGATTTCGGCATGGTTATTCTTCCTTTTTCGCGTCAGACGAGGTTGTTGCGGAGGTGCGCGGGACGGCGGTTCTCAAGGTCTTGGCGGGCGGCTGCGCCAGAAGTTCCAGCAGTCCGGTCTTCAGCAGGAAAACACGCCCATTGGCTGTGCGTTTTTCGTATTCGGCGCGGGATGCGAGGCGTTTCTTGCGATGCTCGAACGCGTCGTCCGGCTCGCCGATGAGACGGTGCACGTTTTCAGGATCGAACGAGACGGTCAGGCGTCCGGCGTAGACGTCGGCGTCGGGATTCTCGGCGGGCATATCGACCTCGACCTTGGCGAATTCCAGCAGATACGCGAATCCGTCGCCCATGACCGTCTGAAATGCATCATTGAACTTCAGGTCCTTCGGCGGATTGTTCACGAGGTCGACGGAGAACGGCGCGGCGAGCGCGGCGTATTTCTGCGAGAACGCCTCCATGTCAAGTTCGCCCGAGGGCACGAGCAGCTCGAAGTCGTCCTTGCCCGAGTTCACGAACCAGACGACCGAGGCGGTTTCCGCGCCGGGACGTTTGCGCTGGAACCGCGCGTATACCGGATTCTCCGGCTTGGAGAGGAACAGCGGTTCGATCCATTGGCGCGGGTTCGGCACGCATTTCTCGAAAACGCGCGAAATGAGGAAGACGCGGCTGGATTTGTCGGGATACCATACGCGGATGTAACGGCCGTCGTAGCCCTGCACGGCGAGGTTGCCGATGCGGTCGGCGGCGAGGCGCGTGTGGCCGCGTCCGAGCATGATGCGGAGCAGTTCCGCGCCGTGTTCGTCGCGGAGGACGGCGAGGATGCCTTCGGAATTCTTCAGGCCGGATTCCGCGCCCGGCGCGGCAATCTCTTCCGGCGAGACCAGGTTCAGATCCTTGAGGTCGTTCATGCCGGAGATTTCCAGCTCCTTCAGCGGCGCGGCTTTCGCGAGGCCCTCCAGCAGTTCGGCGACCTGCGCGGACGCCGCCTGTGCTCCGGCGCGTTCCTTCACTGCCCAGTACTGGCCGTCCTGCATGAAATCCAGCGTGCTTTTCTGCGTGCGCCAGGAGATTTCGAGCGAACGGACGTCCTCCGGGCGAAATTCCGGCAGTTCGAGGCGCGCGGAGGCTGTGTTCGAGGCGGATTCGCGGCGGAGACGCAGTTCGGACACCGCGGCGAGCGCCGTGACGGCCGCGAGGAAAAGAATGATGAGGACTCTGCGCTTTTTCATGAGATGTGCCGTTTCCATTTGAGTTTGCGGGCGATGCTCCAGACGATGCCGCAGAGGATGACGAACGCGGGGATCAGGACGATGTTGATGAGGCGGACCGTGTTGTTGATGCGGTCAAGGTCCTGCCGCAGCTGGAGACGGATCTCGCGGATTTCGCGTTTGAGCGCGGCGTCCTTCTGTTCATAGGTGTTCAGCAGCTCGCGCTGTTCCTGCGTCAGACGCGCCGCGCCGCCGCTTACGATCAGCTGTTTGCGTATGGATTCCACGCGGTCTTCCAGCCGCATGGATTCCTCGGCGAGGGCTAGGATGCGGTCCTTGAACGCGAGATCGGCGCGCATCTGGCTTTCGTTGATGCGCGTGAGCGGACGGGACATCGGGATGCGGCTGCGGAGCGAGGAAAGCCTGCCGCCTCCGCAGAGTGATTCCACCACGTTCTCCATGAGCGTGATGTTGTCGTTGCTGCGGACCACGATGGTCTGTCCGAATTCGTCCTTGGCCTGCGCGACGCAGGCGTCGTGGAAGAGCATGTCGGCATCGCCGAAGAGGTAGACTTCACCGGGCTTGACGTTGGTTTCCTCCGAATCGTATGCGCTCGGGAACTGTCCCGTGATGTGCATAAGGAGATTGAGCTTTTCGCCGGAATGCTTGCCGGGTGCGGCGAAGTCCGCCAGGATCTTTTCCGGCTGGTCCGCCACGTCCGCGACCATGGAGTAGTCGGTCGTGTAGACCAGCGGCTCGAACGTCAGCGACTTCGGGGGATTCCGCAGGTCGAAGAACCCGGCGTAGTTCATGCGCAGCGAGGTCAGGCCGCCCGTGACCGGGTTGCCTCGGTCGATGCCCGTCTCGTTGATGAGGAGCGCGGTCGGGATCGTCCGGCGGACGCCGGATTTGTCCAGCTGGTCGTACTTGAAATTCATGTCGGCGGCGAGGCGCGACGGGGAATACGCCACGCCCCATTCCTTGAGAAGCGGCTCCAGCGTGGAGTCGGTCATGTTCACGTAGCTGTAGTCCTTCTGCGCCGAGGCGAGCGCGTAGGCGGACAGCGGATCCACGAACACCGCCATGCGGCCGCCATTCACCAGATAAGCGTCGATCGCCTCAAGCGTCCTCTGGTCGAATTCGTGCGGATGCACCACCAGCAGGGCGTCCAGTCCATCCGGGATCTCCTTCAGGTCCGTCGGGAGCTCCTTCAGCGTGTAGTCCTTGTTCAGTTCAGTGAAGAGGTACCAGGCCGCCGCGCCGGAACTCCCGGTCTGGGGCGACGGGGCGCGTCCGAGCACGGGGAACGGGCTCATCACGCCGACCGCGGGGCGTTTCGGATTCTGCGCGTGCATGACGCGCCGCAGAAGCTCGTATTCGAGCATGGATTCGTTTTTCGGGGAGAGGAACGGCGCGGCGAGGCAGAGCTGACCGGAGGAAACGGTCATGCCGAGGAAGAACCGGTTGCCGCCGGCGTTCTTTGCGGGCTGAAGTCCCTCGATGATCGCGGCTTCCTCTTCGCGGGTGTCCGGGCCGGGCGTGATGATCTCAAGCGTGACCTTGCCGCCCGCTTCCTTGCTGAACTCGCGCAGAAGCCATTTCACGCGTTCGGCGTAGCCCAGCAGGTCTTTCGGCGTGTCCGCGCCCGGCGGCGAGACGTACAGGCGCACGGTCACGTGACGATCCAGCGAACGCGCCAGGGAACGCGCCTCTGGCGAGAGCGAATACGCCCGGTCGGCGGTGCAGTCGATGCGGACGCGGAACGCCTCGGCCGTGAGCGCGAGGCAGATGAAGACGTAGACGGCGACCACGAACGACAGCGCCATGGACAGGACGTTCTTCCACGTGTAGCGGTCGCGGAGCGCGCCGGGGAGGAAGAGTCCGCCGCCGCCCGACGCCGCGTAGGCCAGCACGGTCCGCGCGAAGTAGAGGAAGAGCAGCGTGATCAGGATGCTGTAGGTGAGTTCGGAAGTATCGAAAAGGCCGCGCTGGAACGCCTGGTAATGCGGCACGACCGTGCAGTAGGAGACGAGGCGGCAGACGCTTTCCGGGAGCCACTGGTACAGCAGGGCCGTCACGCGGTCCCAGCCGGTGAACATCAGCAACGCACACAGCAGGAGCGCGAGCAGGAAGCTGGCCGTCTGGCTTTTCGAGAGCGCGGAACAGAAGCTCGAAACGGCCAGAAACGCCGAGCCGACGAGCAACGCCCCGGCATAGCCGCAGACGATCGCGCCGACGTCGGGCTGGCCGAGCACGGCGATGGTGACCGGGACCGGCAGTGTCAGGGCGAGCGCCGTTGCGACGAGCGCCATGCCCGCGAGGTATTTGCCGAAGACGAGTTCCCAGAGCGAGATCGGGTAGGAGAGGGTGAGCTCGAACGTGCCGACGCGGCGTTCCTCCGCCCAGAGCGGCATGCCGAGCGCGGGCATCAGGAACATGAACAGCCACGGCATCCAGTTGAAGAACAGGCTGAGCTCGGCCTGCCCGAGCGCGAGGATGTCGCTGAAGACGAACGTGCAGACGTTCGCCATCACGAGGAAGATCACGAGGAAGACCCACGCGGCGGGCGAGGCGAGGCTCGCGAAGAACTCGCGTGAGGCGACGGCGAAGATGCGGCGGAGGGAAGCGGTCATGCCTGTTCTCCTTCCGTCATGACGGCGAAGAGTCCGGCGAGGTCGGTGTGGAGCGCGTCGGCCTTCGCCCGGAATTCATCTTTCGCGCCGTCGAACAGTGTTTTGCCCCTGCAGAGCAGGAAGACGCGGGAGCAGACGGCGTCGACCTCCTCCAGGATGTGCGTGGAGATGATGACGGCGGTTTCCTCCTTGAGCGAGAGGATCAGCTCGCGGATCTGGCGTTTCTGGTTCGGGTCGAGACCGTCGGTCGGCTCGTCCATGATGAGCGCCTTCGGGTCGTGCAGGATGGACTGCGCCAGACAGACACGGCGCTTATAGCCCTTCGACAGGGATTCGATCTCCTGCCCGGCGGCTTCCTTCAGCGCACAGCGTTCGACGGCGCGGTCCACGCGGCGGGCGAGTTCGCGCCCGGAGAACCCGTGCAGACGGCCCGTGTAGGCGAGGAACGCGCGGACGGTCATGGTCATGTGGAGCGGGGCGTTTTCGGGCAGGAATCCGATGCGGGCTTTCGCGAGGCGCGGTTCGGCCTCGATGTCGATGCCGTCGATGCGGACCCGACCCGCGTAGGGCGGCATGACGCCGCTGATCATCTTCATGGTCGTGGTCTTGCCCGCGCCGTTCGGCCCGATGAAGCCAAGCACGTCGCCGACGTTCACGTGCAGCGAGAGGTCGTCGACCACGAGCCGCGTGCCGTAGCGCTTGAAAAGGTGTTCCGCTTCGATCATCATGCCGGGACTTGCTCCGATTTCGGGGTCAGCGGGTGTCGCGGGCGAGTTCGCTGTCCTGGAACAGGAAGAACGCCCAGCCGATCCAGGCGGCGCAGTACAGGACGGAGTAGGTCGCGGTCCAGACGAAATACGACGCGGGGATGTGGACGCGGTTCGACAGTACGTCGGCCATCCAGAAGAGCTGCCAGTTCGGGACCAGCGAGGTGCAGAGCAGCGCGCTCACGGAACCCGTGCCGAACACCCGCGCTGCGAAATAATGCAGCACCATCCCGATCAGGAAGAGGATCAGGCACACCATCAGGTTGCCCACGATCTCCATCCTGGTCGCCAGCGCCGAGCTGATCACACCCATGATCCAGACGGCGAAGAACAGCATGCACAGGGCCGGAAGCAGAACGTCCGCCGCCATGAACGTTTCCTTGTCCGTCAGCTGATAGTCGGACAGCGTTTTCATGCGGACGACGTGCGAGACCGCGGCGATCACAGGGAACAGGACGGCCATGGCCGCGACGGCGTTGGACGAGAAGGATTTCTGTGCGATGAAATTGCGGACGCCGCCGTAGACCGCGGCCGCGCAGATCGCGCCGAAATAGCACCAGACGAGCGGCTTGCTCAGTTTGAACTGGTCGACCGCGATCAGGACGGAGAGCCAGGTGGCGGCGTTGCAGACGAGGACAAAGATGGTGAGCGAGACCAGGATGCCGATGACCTTCGAGATCACGAAGGAGAACCGCGACACGGGTTTCGACATCAGCAGCAGGACCGTGCCGTTCTTCATCTCGCGGCTGATCGTGCGCGCCGAACAGAGGACCGCGGCGAAGAGGCCGAACAGCATGGTCGTGGCCATGGAGCTGTCGCAGACCAGGCGTATCTGCTGACGGAACACGAACAGCGAGAAGTACGGGAACAGTCCGATCATGATCAGCGCCGCCAGCAGCATCAGGTAGTACACCGGTTCGCGCAGACACTCCCGGCAGGCGTTCATGGAAAGGCGGAAGATCGTGAACATCGTGGATCACTCCGCGTTGCGTTTGCCCTGATTCTGCAGGTAGTCCAGATAGTGGTCGGAGAGATTGGTCTTCAGCGTCCGGCGGAAGAACTCGTCGAGGCGCGCCGTGTTGACCTTCCATTCGGAGTCGGAGAAATCGACCTTGCGGACGCCTTCCGGGACGGCCAGACGGTACACGGGGTTGATGTAGGATTCATCGCCCAGGAAGATGACCGTTTCGGGGCGGAGATAGGCGATGAACTGCGAGAGCTGGGGCGCGAACAGGGCGACTTCCAGTTCGCCGGAATTCTTCCTGCCGCCGCTGAAATAGACCTGATCGTCCTTCGAGGGTTTGCCGGGGTTGGACGGCAGCAGGATGTACGGCACGTCGTATTCCGTGCGGAGGTACTCGGCGATCACCTTGCGCGGGATGCGGTAGTTCGCGACGACCACGAGATAGGGGAGCGGTTTGTGCTTCTTGTAGCCCCAGAACGGTTCCTTGCGTTCCTTCGCGGCCTTGACGGGTTCCGCCTCGGTCGCGGCGTCGGCCTTCACGTACTTCTCTTCGAGTTCGCGGAGCTGGTCCGAGTCGATCTTGCCTTCCTCGAACTCCTTCTGGGCGAGGAGCAGACGGTCTTCGCGGGCGGTATGGAGCTCAAGCTGCTTGTCGGTCAGGAGCGTTTCGTTTTCGGGGGAGGGGACGGCGGCGAGGATGGCCGTGTAGTTCGTGAGGCATTCGATCTCTGCATCAAGTTTCTCGGCAGGCTGGGCGTTTCCGGCGGCCTCGCGGGCAGTGACTTCGGCGAGCGCGTCGCTGCTGGCCATGAGGTTGGCGGAAAGGACGTCGACTTCGGCCTTCTTTTCGGCGGAGAGATCGGCGTCGGCGATCATCGTTGCGAGTTCGGGGAAACGTTCCTCGAACGCCGTGGCGACTTTTTCCTCGGCGGCTTTCTTTTTTTCTTCGGCAGAGGCCTTGGCTTCAGCTTCGGCTTTTGCCTTCTCGGCGGCGGCCTTTGCCTCGGCCTCGGCTTTCGCCTTATTCGCGGCGGCCTTGGCCTCGGCTTCCTTCTTCGCCTTCTGGGCCTCTACTTCGGCTTTCAAAGCAGCCTGCGCCTTTTCGGCAGCCTTTTCGGCAGCCTCTTCTTTCGCCTTATCGCGACGTTTCATGATCTGTTCCGCCTCAGCGGCGGCCTTTGCCTCGGCTTCGGCATTAGCCTGCTCGGTCGCGGGAACTGCGGCGGGGATTGCCGCCGGAGCGGGCTTTTCTGCCACATCATCGGCGGCGAATGAGAGCGCGGCGAGTGCGCAGAGGATCATGCAGAGGGGTACGGAGGAATATTTTGGAAGCTTCATTTCATGTCTCCAGCAGAAAATTTTGGAATAAAAACGAAAAAAGTCGGTGAATCGATTTGCGAAACGAAAATCACCGTTTATATTTTAAACACAAAATCGCAAAAATCAAATGAAAGAACGCCATGTCTTCCACTTTTTTTCAAACTTTTCCGGAAAAACCGGCCGCGGCCGTGTTTTTGAGCGGGACCGGCACGAACGCCGCCAAGCTGCTTGAGGGGTGGCACTCCGGCGCATTTTCCGGCTGGACTCCGCGCGTCCTGGTGACCGACAAACCCGAAACGAGCCGCGCCCGCGCCCTGGCGGCGCAGTACGGACTGCCGCTCGTCGAACACGACATCGCGAATTTCTACCGCGAACGCGGGTTGGAAAAGATCGCGCTGACCTCGGAACGAGCCCTTCAGGTGCGCGAGGAATGGACCGGCGCGCTGATCCGCCTGCTCATGCCGTTCAGCGTCCAGTTCGGCATCCTCGCCGGATTCGTGCCGCTCTCCAACATCACGTGCGTCCTGCCGTGCCTGAACGTCCATCCCGGCGACCTCACGCTCGAGGAGGACGGACGGCGTTATCTGGCGGGACTTCAGCGTCTCCCGGTCGAAACGGCTCTGCTCCGCGGCCACACGAGCCTCCGCAGCAGCGTCATCATCGCGCAGGCGTTCACCGGCGGCGCGAAGGAGATGGACTCCGGCCCGGTGCTGGGAATCTCCGCTCCGGTCCCGGTCGACCTCATGGGCGCGACCGTCGACGAGCTCAGGGCGTGCCAGGCGGCGCGTCAGGGGAAGAAGCCGGCGGAATACCGCGGCGACCTGCTGATGCAGGCGGCGGAATGCAACCTGGAGAACCTGAAGGAACACGGCGACTGGGTCGTCTTCCCTCAGACGGTCGACGATTTCGCGCGGAACAAGTTCTCGCTGGACCAGGACGGCACGCTGCGTTACGAGGGGAATCCCGTGAAGACGGTGGAATATTCGGAAAACGCCGCGCCGCGTCCGGTCGCCATCTAATCCGCCAGTTTAGAAACAAATTTGAGATAAAACACCCGTTTTTCCACTTGTAAAAAGGCGGAAACGGGTGTATTATTATTGTTTGGTTTGACAACTTACATGGAGACAGCCATATCATGATTACCACAGCCGCTCAACTTCGCGAAAAGTACCTGCAATTCTTCCAGTCCAAGGGCCACGCGGTCATCCGCAGCGCCTCCCTGGTGCCGGACAACGACCCGACCGTGCTCTTCACGACCGCCGGGATGCACCCGCTGGTGCCGTATCTCCTCGGCGAAAAACACCCGCAGGGGACCCGCCTCACCGACGTCCAGAAGTGCATCCGCACGGGCGACATCGACGACGTCGGCGACGCCGTACACCTCACGTTCTTCGAGATGCTGGGCAACTGGTCCCTCGGCGACTACTTCAAGAAAGAGGCGATCGCGTTCAGCTACGAATTCCTGACTTCGCCCGACTACCTCGGATTCCCGCTCGAAATGCTCGGGTTCACCGTGTTCGCGGGCGACGAGGACGCCCCGTTCGACGAGGAGGCCTACAACGAATGGCGCAACCACGGCGTGAGCGAGAAACGCATCGCCAAGCTTCCGAAAAAGGATAACTGGTGGGGACCCGCCGGCATCACCGGCCCGTGCGGACCCGACACCGAATTCTTCTACTGGACCGGCCCGAAGCCCGCGCCCGAAGTCTTCGATCCCTCCGACAAGCGCTGGGTCGAGATCTGGAACAACGTCTTCATGCAGTATTTCAAGCAGGCGGACGGCACGTTCACCCCGCTGGCGCAGAAGAACGTCGACACGGGCATGGGCCTCGAACGTGTGACCGCGATCCTGCAGGGCAAGGACAACTGCTACGAGACCGAGCTCTTCACCCCGATCTTCGCCAAGCTCGACGAGATCCGCGGCGCAACGCATGAGCCCGGCACGCCCAGGACCGCGCCCGAACGCATCGTGGCCGACCACATCCGCGCCGCCGTGTTCATCATCGCCGACGGCGTCGTGCCCGACAAGAACGGCCGCGAGTATGTGCTCCGCCGCATCATCCGCCGCGCCATCCGCGAGGGCAGCAACAACCTCGGCATCAAGGAGGCGTTCACCGCGAAGATCGCCGAAGTCGTGATCTCCGTCATGGGCGGGTTCTACCCCGAACTGAACGCCCAGCGCGAGACGATCCTTTCCGAGCTCAACCGCGAGGAGGAGACGTTCCAGCGCACGCTCGAACGCGGCACCCGCGAGTTCGAGAAGATGGTGGCCCGCGTGCCGGACTTCGTGACGAACAAGGTCATTTCCGGCAAGAACGCGTTCAACCTGTACGAGACCTACGGATTCCCGATCGAGCTCACCGTGGAGATGGCGAAGGAAAAGAACTTCACCGTCGACATGAAGGGCTACGAGGAAGCCCGCCAGAAGCACATCGCCGACTCCCAGACCGCCGAAAAGGGCCAGAACAAGGGCGGACTCGCCGACCATTCCGAGGCGTCCGCCGAGCTCCACACCGCCACGCATCTGCTCCACAAGGCGCTCCGCCTCGTGCTCGGCGACCATGTGGCGCAGAAGGGCTCCAACATCGACGGCATCCGCCTCCGCTTCGACTTCTCCCACCCCGAAAAGATGACGCCGGAACAGATCGCCGAGGTCGAACGCATCGTGAACGAGCAGATCAAGGCCGACCTCCCGGTCGTCTGCCGCGAGATGTCCCCCGACGCCGCCCGCGCCGAGGGCGCCATCGGCCTCTTCGGCAACAAGTACGGCGACATCGTGAAAGTCTACAGCATGGGCGATTTCTCCAAGGAGATCTGCGGCGGTCCGCACGCCACGCACACCGGCGCGCTCGGCGGCTTCAAGATCATGAAGGAGGAAAGCTCCAGCCGCGGCGTCCGCCGCATCAAGGCCGTGCTCGTCAAGGACGGCGCTGAACAGAAATAAGGAGACCCGACCATGGAAAAAGGCGAAGTTTTCATTTCCGAAAAGGACGGGATCACGTTCATCCGCGCGAAAGGCAACGCCTCGTTCGTCTGCGCCCCGCCGCTCCGTGAGCTCGCGAAAAAGCTCGCCGCGGAACCGTTCGGCGGCCTGAAGATCGACCTGGAGGAATGCACCTGGATGGACAGCACGTTCATGGGCATGCTCGCCATGCTCGGCCTGAACGCGAAAAAGAAGAACGTCCCGGCCGAGATCTGGAACGCATCCGAACAGAACGAAAAACTGCTCTGCGGCCTTGGCCTGAAGAAGGTCTTCGCGTTCCAGAACGGCGAGTTCGGCGATGCGGACAACGCGGCGGCGGCATCCAATGCCACGACCGCGGAAAGCAATGCCCGGAACGTGCTCGACGCCCACCAGACGCTGATGGACATCGACGAGGGCAACGTTCAGAAATTCGAGAAGGTCGTCGAGTTCGTCAAGAAAGACATCGACAGAATGGAACAGAAGAAGGACTGAGGCGGATTCCTCATTTCCGTATTAGCCCGAACCGAACAGGATTACGCCCGAAATGGCAGAGCGCATTGAAACCGACAGCATGGGACCGATCGCCGTCCCCGCCGAACACTACTGGGGCGCGCAGACGCAGCGTTCCCTGATCCATTTCAACATCGGGGACGACCTGATCCCGCGCGAGGTAATCCGCGGATTCGCCGTCCTGAAAAAGGCGTGCGCCCTCGCCAACCGCGGCCTCGGCAAGCTCGATCCCGCCCTGGCCGACGCGATCTGCGCCGCCTGCGACGAGATCCTCGCCGGGAAGTTCGACGGCGAATTCCCGCTGAAAGTCTGGATGACCGGAAGCGGCACGCAGTCCAACATGAACGTGAACGAGGTCATCTCCAACCGCGCGAACGAACTGCTCGGCGGCGAACGCGGCGCGAAAAAGCCCGTCCACCCGAACGACCACGTCAACAAATCCCAGTCGTCCAACGATACGTTCCCGGCGGCCATGCACATCGCCGCCGCCTGCGCCCTTGTGCGGACGCTTCTGCCCGCCGTCCGCGAGCTCCGCGACGCCGTCGCGAAGAAGGAAGCCGAGTTCGCCGACATCGTGAAGATCGGCCGTACGCACCTTCAGGACGCCGTGCCTCTTACGCTCGGACAGGAATTCTCCGGCTACCGCGCCCAGCTCGACGCCGCGCTCGCGCGCATCGAAGGCGTCCTGCCGGAACTCTATGAACTCGCGCTCGGCGGAACCGCCGTCGGGACCGGCCTCAACGCGCCGGAAGGCTTCGCCGAAGCCGCCGCGAAGGAGATCGCCGCCCTGACCGGACTGCCGTTCGTCTCCGGCCGCAACAAGTTCGCGCTCCTCGCCGGACACGACGCGATCGCCGCCGCCAGCGGCACGCTCCGCACGCTCGCCTGTGCCCTCATGAAAATGGCGAACGACATCCGGTGGCTTGCCAGCGGTCCGCGCTGCGGCCTCGGCGAGCTGATCCTCCCTGAAAACGAGCCCGGCTCGTCCATCATGCCCGGCAAGGTGAACCCGACCCAGTGCGAGGCGATGACCATGGTCTGCGTGCAGGTGATCGGACTTGATACGGCGGTCGCCATGGCGGGGACGCAGGGCAATTTCGAGCTGAACGTCTTCAAGCCCGTGATGATCTTCGACCTGCTGACCGAGATCCGCCTTATCGCGGATTCCTGCCGCTCGTTCACGAAATACGCACTCGACGGCCTCCGCGCCGACACCGTCCGCATCGGCGAACTCCTGAACCGTTCCCTGATGCTCGTGACCGCGCTGTCGCCCGTCATCGGCTACGACAACGCCGCCGCGATCGCGAAGACCGCCCACAAGAAAGGCCTCACGCTGAAGGAAGCCGCGCTCGCCAGCGGGCTCATCGACGAAGCCGCGTTCGACGCCGCCGTCCGCCCGGAAAAGATGGTCGGCAGGAAGTAAAAGACTTTTTTCGTGCGCGAGCGTCAGCCGCGCACTATGACAGTGGAGGACTTCTCCTCCGGGGCCGCCGGATCGACCGACGGTCCCGTTTCTTTTTACCTTGACTCAAACTTTCCCGAAACAAGGAATGGAACAATAGAATTGATCTCAGGTCGCAGAAGAAATCAGTTTTATTTTACTAAATAACTAAAATTCAGAAAAAAGGTCCAAGTTTTTTCTTGATGTTTCTGTTGAGTAGTGATATATTATTATTCTTACAAAAGCCCTTATGCCACACAAGGAGATTGTCATGAAACCTTTCAGCCGCGTGCTTTTTTTGTTCTCCATCGTTATTGCCGCTTCGTTTTCAGCATGCTCCGACAGCACGTCAGAAGATCCCGGTCAGAATATAAACGAGCTCCGGAAAGCCGCCGAACAGGGCGAAGCCAGGGCGCAATGCGATCTCGCAGCATGCTATTACTACGGCGATGGCGTCGAACAGGACAAGGCCGAGGCTGTGAAATGGATGCGCATGGCTGCCGAACAGGGTTTTCCCAAGGCGCAATGCGATCTCGGCATCCTCTATGCAAAAGGCAATGGCGTTGAACAGGACTATGCCGAGGCGGCGAAATGGTTCCGAAAAGCAGCCGAACAGGGCGAAGCCGGGGCACAATACTTTCTCGGCAGTTGCTATTACGATGGCAAGGGCGTTGAACAAAACTATGCCGAGGCGGTGAAATGGTTCCGCAAAGCCGCGGCATACGAGATCGCCGCGGCACAAAGCGTTCTCGGCTTTTGCTATTACAAAGGCGATGGCGTCGAAAAGGACTGTGCTGAGGCGGTGAAATGGTTCCGCAAAGCCGCGGAACAGGGCGATGTCCAGGCGCAATTCAATCTCGCCACCTGCTATTACTACGGCGAAGGCGTCAAACAGGACGATGCCAAGGCGGCAGAATGGTACCGCAAAGCCGCGGAACAGGGCGATGTTCAGGCGCAAAACAATCTCGCAGCATGCTATTTCCACGGCACGGGCATCGAACAGGACATAACAGAAGCCGTGAAATGGTCCCGCAAAGCTGCCGAACAGGGCCATGTCCAGGCGTTATGCGATCTCGGCTTCTACTATGAAACCGGCAGGGGCGTTGAACAGGACTATGCCGAGGCGGTGAAATGGTACCGCATAGCTGCGGACCAAGGCAATGCCAAGGCACAATGCTATCTCGGCAACTGCTATTACTATGGCAGGGGCATTGAACAAAACTATGCCGAGGCGGTGAAATGGAATCGAAAGGCCGCCGAACAAGGTTTTGCCGAGGCGCAAAACAATCTCGGCAACTGCTATCGAAACGGCAGGGGCGTCGAACAGGAGTATGCCGAGGCAGTGAATTGGTATCGAAAAGCTGCCGAACAAGGGCTTGCCATTGCTCAAAACAATCTCGGCGCCTGCTATCTCATGGGCGATGGTGTTGAGAAAGACGAAAAAGAGGCCGCGAAATGGTTTCGAAAAGCTGCCGAACAAGGCGAAGCCATTGCTCAAAACAATCTCGGCGGCTGCTATCTCAAGGGCGATGGAGTAGAAAAAAACGCCGGGGAGGCGGTGAAATGGTTTCGCAAAGCCGCCGAACAAGGAAATGTCGACGCACAACGGCACCTCGGTTTTTGCTATGAAAACGGCGAAGGCGTCGAAAAGGACGAGGCTGAAGCCTTGAAATGGTACACCAAAGCTGCGGAACAACATTTCGCCGACGCACAATACGATCTCGCCACCAACTTAGAAAACGGCAGGGGCATCGAACAGGACTATGTCGAGGCGGTGAAATGGTATCGCAAAGTTGCTGAGCAGGGATATGCCCAGGCGCAATGCAATCTCGGCGGATGCTATTACTACGGCAGGGGCATCGAACAGGACTATGCCGAGGCGGTGAAATGGTTCCGGAAAGCCGCGGAACAAGGGCTTGCCGAGGCACAATACAAACTCGGGGTCTGCTATCGAAACGGCAAGGGCGTCGAACAGGACAATGCCGAGGCTGTGAATTGGTATCGCAAGGCTGCCGATCAAGGGCTTGCCGACGCACAGTTCATTCTCGGCTTTTGCTATCACAACGGCGAAGGCGTCAAACAGGACGATGCCGAGGCGGCGAAATGGTTCCGAAAAGCAGCGGATCAAGGCTATGCCCAGGCACAACACAATCTCGGTGTCTGCTATGAACAAGGCATGGGCGTCGAACAAAACTTTGCCGAGGCGGTGAAATGGTTCCGAAAAGCCGCGGATCAAGGGCATGCCGAGGCACAAACCAGCCTCGGCCAGTACTATGGAGACGGCAGGGGCGTTGAGCAAGACTATGCCGAGGCGCTGAAATGGTATCGCAAGGCTGCCGAAAAAGGTTCTGCCGGCGCGCAATTCAGTCTCGGCAATTTCTATCACCACGGCAAGGGCGTTGAACAGGACAATGCCGAGGCGGTGAAATGGTATCGCAAGGCTGCCGAACAAGGCTTTGGCAAGGCGCAAAACAATCTCGGCATCTGCTATGCAAAAGGCGAAGGCGTCGAACAGGACCATGCGGAAGCCGTGAAATGGTATCGCAAAGCCGCGGAACAGGGTTTTGCTCTGGCGCAAAACAATCTCGGCACCTGCTATGCAAAAGGCGAAGGCGTCGAACAGGACCATGCCGAGGCGGTGAATTGGTATCGCAAAGCTGCCGATCAAGGTCTTGCCGACGCACAATACAATCTCGGCCAATGCTATTACTTCGGCATGGGCGTTGAACAAAATGGTGCGGAGGCGGTGAAATGGTTCCGAAAGGCTGCCGAACAAGGGATTGCCGACGCGCAATACAATCTCGGCCACTTCTATCACAACGGCGAAGGCGTCGAACAGGATTATGCCGAGGCGGCGAACTGGTATCGCAAAGCCGCCGAACAGGGAATTGCCATGGCACAACACAATCTTGCGCTTTTCTATAATGATGGTACGGGCGTCAGACAGGACTATGCCGAGGCTGTGAAATGGTTTCGCAAAGCAGCCGAACAGGGAATTGCTGTCGCGCAATACAGTCTTGGTTATTGCTATGACAAAGGCAATGGCGTCGAGCAGGATCATGACGAGGCGATGAAATGGTATTACAAGGCCGCGGAACAGGGCTTTGGGCCTGCAAAAGAAGCTCTGAAAAAGATGATCTCGCAAAATCAGGAGAAAGATGCGAAAAAGCTGCAGGATGCCGCGGAACAGGGCGATGCAAAGGCGCAATTTTCACTGGGTCTCCACTATCACGCGGGTATAGGCGTCAAACAGGACTATGCCGAAGCAGTAAAATGGTACCGCAAAGCCGCCGAACAGGGACTTGCCGAAGCACAATACAATCTTGGCGTCTGCTATCACGATGGTTCAGGCATTGAACAGGACTTTGCAGAGGCAGTGAAATGGTACCGCAAAGCTGCGGAACAGGGTTTTGCCGGGGCACAATTCAATCTTGGCGGCTGTTACAAGAAAGGTACAGGCGTCAAACAGGACGATGCCGAAGCAGTAAAATGGTGGAGCAAAGCGGCGGAACAGGAATTTGCCGGGGCGCAATACAATCTTGGCGTCTGCTACGAAAACGGCGATGGTGTCGAACAGGACGATGCCAAGGCGGCGGAATGGTGGCGCAAAGCCGCGGAACAGGGCCATGCCGAGGCGCAATACAATCTTGGCATCTGCTATGAAGACGGCAAGGGCGTTGAACAAGACTTTGCCGAGGCAGTGAAATGGTACCGCAAAGCCGCGGAACAGGGCCATGCCGAGGCGCAAGTCAGACTCGGCATCTGCTATGAAGACGGTAAGGGCGTTGAACAAGACTTTGCCGAGGCAGTGAAATGGTACCGCAAAGCCGCGGAACAGGGGCATGCCGGGGCGCAAATTATAATTGGTTCCTGTTATTCATCAGGCAGGGGCGTTGAACAGGACAAGGCTGAGGCCGTGAAATGGTTCCGCAAGGCTGCCGAACAGGGGAATGCCACGGCGCAATGCAAACTCGGCCAATGCTATCACAACGGCGAAGGCGTCGAACAGGACGATGCCAAGGCGGCGGAATGGTACCGCAAAGCCGCGGATCAGGGCTTCGAACTGGCAAAAGAATATTTGGAGAAAATGGAAAACTGAGCGGAAGACGGCTTTAAGATCGTTCAATTTGCCTCCGGGATGGCACTCGCACCGTTCCGGAGGCTTCTTTCGTGCGCCCGGCAGGGTACAAAAAACAGCCCCCGGAACCTTCAGCAGGCCCGGGGGCTTCCTTTTCACTTAACCCTAACTTTTTTTGTGCTCAAGCGAAGCTGAGCGCGCTACCCACGTGGAGGGCTTGCCTTCCTTAAATGAGCTTCAGGGCATCGTCCAGCGCGCCGATGATGTCGTCGACGTTTTCGAGGCCGATGGAGAGGCGGATGAGCTCGGGCGGAAGTCCGGCCTTGATCTGGTCCTCCTCGCTCAGCTGCGAGTGCGTCGTGCTGGCGGGGTGGATGATGAGGCTCTTGGCGTCGCCGACGTTCGCGATGATCGTGAAGAGGGAAACGTTGTCCACGAGCTTCTGCGCGGCTTCCGCGCCGCCCTTCACGCCGAAGACGACCATGCCGTTCGCGCCGTTCGGCAGATATTTCTGCGCCAGCGGCTGGAATCCCGGATACTTGACCCAGGCGGCCTTCGGATGGTTCTTCAGGAAGTTCGCGACCGCGAGGCCGTTTTCGCTGTGGCGCGCGGTGCGGAGCGGGAGGGATTCGAGGCCCTGGAGGAAGATCCAGGCGGCGTCCGGGGCGAGCGTCGGGCCCTGGTTGCGGAGTCCGACCGTGCGGAGGCGCAGGATGAACGCGAGCGGGTTGTTCGGGCCGAGGTCGTGCGCGAAGCGCAGTCCGTGGTAGCCGCGGTCGGGTTCGTTGTACAGGGCGAACTTCGGGTCGGTCCAGTCGAAATTGCCCGCGTCGACGACCGCGCCGCCGATGGCCGTGCCGTGTCCGCCGATCCACTTCGAGAGCGAGTGGATCACGATATTCGCGCCGTGTTCGATCGGGCGGAGCAGGGTGGGCGGCGTGAAGGTGGAGTCGACGATGAGCGGCAGGTGGTGCTTCTGCGCGATCTTCGCATAGGCTTCGATGTCGGCGATGTCGAGGCCGGGATTGCCGACTGTTTCGATGTAGATGGCGCGGGTGCGCTCGTTGATTGCGGCTTCGACGGCTGCGAAATCGTTCACGGGCGTGAAATTGACCTTGATGCCGCTCTGGGGCAGGATGGCGTCGAACTGCGTGTAGGTGCCGCCGTAGAGGTTGTTCGCCGCCACGATCTCGTCGCCCTGTTTCGCGATGTTCGTGATGGTGAAGTAGATCGCCGCCGTGCCGGAGGAGACGGCCAGCGCCGCCTTGCCGCCGTCGAGCGCGGCCAGACGCTGTTCGAGCACGTCCTCGGTCGGGTTCATGAGGCGGGCGTAGATGTTGCCGGTTTCGCGCAGGCCGAAGAGGTCGGCGCCGTGCTTGGAGTTGCGGAACGCGTAGGCCGTGGTGCGGTAGACCGGGACGGCGCGGGAAAGCGTGGTCGGATCGGGGACCTGTCCGGCGTGGATGGCGAGGGTTTCGATGCGGTATTGTTTGTTGTCGGCCATGGTAGTATCTCCTTATGCGAACGGAATAGGAATTGTTCGTTGGTTCGTTTTTGTGTTCAGTACGGATTTCTGCGGTTGTTGAGCGTGGGGATTACTTGATCGGACTCCTGACAGGTTGTTTGCTTTAATCTCTATCAAAAAAGTTGTGAATTGGTTCAGAAAAAATCCCGGAGCGGACTCCGGAAGCGGGTCGATGTGAACTAATATAGCACGAAAAATGGAGAAGTCAAGAGAAAAAGGCGATAAAATTAGTAGATTTTTTTGTTCGTGTGCGGATTTAACCTCGAATTATGCCGAAAATAAAACGGCGGACTTGCTTTTTTGAAAAAAAGGCTGTATTGTAAGGGATGATAAATGCTTAAAACAGATTTGACGGAGTATATAATGAAAAACAATACGGTCGTAACGGTCGGCGACATCAACTATCTGTGGGGCCTTTTCATGCTCATCGCCTCCATGCGGAAATCCGGCATGGACGAGCCGGTCCTGGTCGGGGCTCATAAGTTCACGCCCGAGGCGGAGGAGATACTGAAACAGCTCGGCGATGTGACCATCTACACGCTGAAAGATATCGACCATTCGCTCACCTGCTACAAGCCGCTTGTGATGCTTCAGGCGCAGACCGAATACATCACCTGGGCGGACAGCGACGGGTATTTCGTGGGAAACTGCTCGAAGCGCCTGCCGCCGCTTTCGCCGGAGGAGATCCATGTCCGCATGCGGTCGCCGGAGGAACAGCCCGGTGCATTCCGCGGCTACGAATACGGCGAGGACGGGCGGAGCATCCCGAAAGTGATCCTGGACGTATGGAAAGCGGACATCGGCGGCAATTCCGAACCTCGCACGCACCGGAGCTGTTCCGCGTGCTGCATGTCCGTACATCAAAGCGCCCGCCCGTTTCTGGAGAAATGGCACAGCCAGATGATGAAGGTGCTGCCTGCCGGGAACAAAGGCGTGGAAGACCGTTCGTTGAAATACTACCACCAGCTTGATGAATCCGTCCTGAACAGCATTTTGAGCTTCTGGCCGCAGGCGCCGCGCGTTTCGGACACATACCGTCTGGACAAGGACCGTAACGAGCTGTTTGTTCATTTTGTCGGAATCCCGAAACCGTGGATCGGCTGGACGCCAAACTCGTTCCGACATTTCGATACGTATACGGCTGTCGCAGACTGGGCGGTTAAACAGGGGTTCAAACTCCCCGGTCCGCTTCCGTACAGCCTGAATCCGGCGCACAGGACCATGTGCCGTCTGCTGCTGCATCCTGTCAACATCTGCACGAAGGTCAAACGTCGTCTGAAAAAGATGTGCCGTTAAAGACGGCCGCGCAGAGCTTTTCCGCGGTTCAGGCAAAAAGAAAACCGCAACGGGATAGCCCTTTGCGGCAGCAGAACAAGGCAAAAAAGTGGTGCACCCGGCGGGGCTCGAACCCACCACCTACTGCTCCGGAGGCAGTGTGTCTTAAACTCAAAAATGGCTTAAGAAGGTGGTTTTTTCACGATTTTTCCACGATTCGTGTTTGAAAAAGACCAAAATGTAAAGTATAGTATCCCTGTGATTCAAACCATATCAACCCTTCTGTTGTCCGGCATGGAGGTTGGGGGGTGCGAGTGATAGAGCATGAACGAGGGGCACCTAACTCCGTATTATTATAGCACCATTTTACGATTTTTCAAGCATCGAAATCATAAAGCCGGACAACGGGGATAAAAAACAAGGAGTCAATCATGGTAAGACAACGGCGGCAGGGCGGAGCATGGTACTATCAGTTTATCCGAGGCGGCAAAGCATACCGTGGGTGTTGCGAGGGCGCGACAACTAAACGCGAAGCGGAAAGCTACGAAAGGGAAATCATCGCGACGGTGGAGAGCGCAGCCAAGCAGAAAACGGTAAAGGCGCTACTCGACAATTTCAGAGAAGAATTGACCGGGGGCGAGAAGATCACCCTTAATGAAGCATTTGAACTGGCCGAACAGAAACCTCGTTCTCGGATTCCCGCCGAGAAGTATGCTGCAACGAAACGGGCCGTGTGGAACGATTTTCTGGCGTTCATGCGAGGCGAGCACCCGGATATCGAAAATCTGATCGACGTAACGGGAGCGCATGCACAGGAGTACATCGCTCTCCTTCAGAAGTCAGGGCGGTATCAAAAGACCGTCAGCTATAGTCGTGGGGCGGGCCGGGGAGCAAGAACCATCATCACGCAGGCCGCTGATGGTGCATTGTCGGCGAGGACCGTCCGGCTTCATCAAACTGTATGTGCCGAGGTGTTCACGCTGCTTGCGAAGGACGCCGGATTGCAGGAAAATCCCTTTTCCGGGATCCGAATGATGAAGTCGGACACAGAGACGCGCGAAGCTTTCACTCCAGACGAACTCAAGACCATCTACGACAACCTCGACGACTTCACTCGCCCGCTGTTCATGATGGCAGTATGGACGGGTTTTCGTGAGGGCGACATCTGCACGCTCAAATGGAGCGAAGTTGACCTCGTTCGTCGTTTGATTACGCGGAGGACGCGCAAAACCAAAGTCGAGGTGCAGATCCCCATATCGAACCAGCTCTACGGGCTGTTGACCGCTACACCACGAACAGAATCCGAGTTTGTTTTTCCGAAACACGCCGAAATGTATCTGTCGAACCCAGACGGGGTCTCCTACAGAGTGAAGAGGTTTCTTGAGGGGCTGGGGATCGAGACAACTCGAATTCCGGAAGGTCGGACGCGGGCAATCAGTGTGAAGGACCTCCACTCATGCCGCCACACATTCTGTTACTACGCCGGACTTGCGGGGATTCCTCTCGCGGTCGTTCAATCCATCGTCGGGCACATGAGCCCGGAGATGACGAAGCACTACTCGGCCCACGCTTCCATCGAGGACAAGCGGCGCGGCATGGAGCGTCTTTCATTCTTCACGCAGGATGCGCTTCCAGAAGCGAAAGCAGACGAACCGGAACGGATAGAACTCCGGCAGCGGATCGAGACTCTGCCGATAGATACAGTCCGCGCTGTGCTCCAGTTTTTAAATGCACAGGGAATGACTGTTCAGATGGAGTTATTCTAACGGGTGACACGAAAGACGCACATGATCATCTTCGAGCCATAGGTTGGAGGATACTGCGTCGACTCTCAGCAATGAATATATACATTGCTGGTCTATTCTTTCATCGTCGCGACCATGCGAAGCATGTCGTTGGCGCTGAGGCTGTTCTTTTGTCAACCGGAAAAGCCACGCCTCACCGCCCTTGCTGGGGAGATGAGGCGCGGATTGTGTTATGAGGCAGTGCTTACAGGCTCGCGAGGATGCCCTTGCCGGACGCATCGAAGATGCGCTCCGTAGTGGCATCAAGGATGGCACTGACCAAAAAGAAAAACGCCGCAACAGATCGCTCTGCTACGGCGCTAAGGTTATCTGTTCTTGTTTTTATGCGATGACGGTCCACTCCATGCTGACGCCGTAGCCGAGGACGTTCCACTGGGTAGTGTCGCCGGAGGCGTAGTAGCCGAGCATGCCGGTGGAATACTGACGGACCAGGAGATCGTCCTGCTGATCGCCGTTGTAATCGCCCGCGCCGACGACGAACCAGTCCTCGGCATCCAGCTGATCGAGGCTAATGTACTTGCCTTCATCGGCAATACCGTCGGCAATCATGACCATGGAGCCGGATTCCTTGTGGAACAGGACCAGATCGTCTTTGCCATCACCCTTGAAGTCGCCGATGGCACGGACTTCCCAGCCAGACCAGTTGGCGGAGCCGAGCGAGGCCGAGGTGCCGTCGAGGTTGGCCGCGTAGAAGTACGTGCCATTCGCGCCGGACATCACGATGGAGTCCTTGCCGTCGCCGTCGAAGTCACCGCAGCCGACCAGCGTCCAGTCGTCGCCGCCGAAGTTGCCGGAGAGAGAGACCCAGTCCTCCTTGCCGTCTTTCCACGCACCGAGCGAGTAAAGCTCAGGCGCGTACCAGACGATGGAGTTCACGCCGGACGCATTGCCCGTGAGGTTGCCGACCGCGTTCTTCCAGTCGATGTTTTTCTCGTTCGTGAGGTAACCGATGTTCACCCAGGTGGAGCCGTCCGGGAGGTCGTTCGAGTCGGCGTAATACCCGATGTACGCGCCTTTGATCCCGGCATCGCTCGGACTCCGCTGTTAGGCTTTGGCGCTCCCGTTGCGGCTCCTGCGCCTCAGGGTGGCTTCAGCGGCGGAAAGGACATTGCTCTTTCATCCGTGCCGACTTAAAATTCCCTTTCCGTTACCAATCCATTCCATTTTGACAATATGAATCATCCGTGAAACTTGTTACTCCATATTCCATCAATTCCTTCAATGATACGGCATTTTTTGAACTTGTAATCGTGTAGCATCCACATTGAAAACCAACAGCAAGCACAGAAGCTACGTATGCCGAATCAATCGTGTTGATACTTTTTTCTGACACAATCCGTGTTTTTGTCAGGTCAATATTGTTTCTCTGTACAAATTCTGTCAATTCTGGCAGTGTAACGTAACTGTCCCCGTGTTCCCCGGTATATCCCTCAATTTCTTCACCAAACACATCAAATGCCGTCTGAAGTATGCTTTCATCAAACGCTTTCACATGAAACTTTTTCAGCAGTCCATGTTTCATCAGCATAGACTTTACAGATTGCCACTGTTCCGTTGTAAGCGCAGGATGGGTGCTGAACATCGGACTCATTCCGTACCTTGCGCAGATCGCAAAGAAATCGTCAACCGTCAGAATCTTTGTTCCTGTCCAGTATGCGTTTTTATATCGTCCGAAATCCCATTCAAGCAGTTGTGCATATGTCATATCGGAAACCCCCATTTTCGTTGACGGGGGATTCCCTTCCGCATCCCGTGCCGTTGCGTTGATCGTATCATCATGGATGCACACAAGCACACCGTCAGACGTTGCCTTCGGAACAACGATACACACTGGGTATCCAAGCAGTCCTGCCATTTCAACCGCCGGACGGGTATTTTCCGGGCACAATTGACGGAATCCGAGATGAGAACAGAAAATCGGTCTTGCGTCGGCCACTGTCGGATTGTATACCGCTTCCTCGCTGAACAGATAATCAATCGCAACCGTTACGTCTGCCCCAACCGTAATGGTGATTGTTGTTGTGTCCTGACTTAATGCAGGCGGTATTCTCCACGAATGTATTTCGTATTCGCTCCCATAACTGATATTGTAAACAGGAGAAGAGTACAATCCATTCTGGAATGTGATGGCAGCATTGCCGCCAGTGCATTTTGCACGGCATCTGACAATCTGCGGAAACGGCGATCTTGTTGTCAGCGTATATCTTTGTGTACTCTTCCCGGTCAATGTAACATTGCGGAGTTTAATCCCTCTATACATATCGCCGATAATTCCGAACAGATATTCTTCCTTTTCTCTTGCGGTATAGTCTTTTGCATCCTTATTCAGTTTCTCTGCCTCTTCTACTGTCACGACAGGCACAGCGGCGGGATTGCCCATTTCTTCGGGTTTCGTTTCGGGAACAGAGACTGCCGGTTTCCTGTCGGTCGCGGGGCTTTCGCTTTGAACCGTCTGAACAACAGCATTATCATGGCGATTGAATTCCTTGCAGCCGACAACAAGGAAAACAATCAAGGTAACTGTTATTGAAATCGGAGCGATCAGTCGTTTCATTTGTCAAGGATCCCCGGATTCTTAAAAACTGAAATCCCGGAACAGAAAGACAAACTTCCATTCCGGGAAAAAGGTTCAAAGGCACGAGGCAGCTGCCGGACTAAAGGTTTTCCGGCAGGGAAGAAATATGCGCTGGATGAAGATATGAACAGGAACACTGCGGCCTCGAACGGGTGACATTATACGCATGAGGCAACGCCTGGACAAAAAAAGCCGGACATTTCACATGCGCGGTGATGAAGGTCCGACCAAGAACCTGCTACTAGGACACAGAGAAACGCCCAGCAAAACATGAAGATACAATCTTCCTGTGCTGGTTTTTCATCCCTAGTAGCAAAAGAGGTCTTTTTGAAACTTGGTCGGTTTTCATCACCTTTTGCTGAAAAACGATGTAATGAGCTCGGAAACCGTCCTCCACTGGGTGCGGAGCCGGAATCCGGGGATAATTTACCCCCAAGTCGCGAAAAAGTCAAGCCCCAATCCGGTGCTTTTCTCATCTTTTTCCGGATTTTCCGTCACCAGGACCGTCACAATACATCCACATAGAACACAAAGGAATCTACATTTTCATATATTGAGCTTATCCCGCCTCGGATATTCTTTGTGCGATACAGGGCCGTAACATCCAAATGATTGACAGGCTGTCCGTTATCTTATCCTGCTTGCTCTTTGCTTATGTGTCGTCCTATTTAGAGATGCAATGTTTATAATTACGAGTTCTAAAACAATCACTCTATACTTTCATTGTATTTCAATTAATGTGTTTCCATTTCAAACTGGATCATTCTCTACACGATTTGAACTGACTAAAACGAAATTTTTCCCTGTTGGAATACATCTGCAAAAATTCAACTTGAAGTTGAAAATCTCTCTTCACATACGAGAAATGGTGTCGACACAATCTGATTGTAATATCGATAGAGCGTAATAATCAACAAATATTATCAATACTCTTTGCTGCACATTATATTGTATTTCTATCTCGCCGCAATATGCAACAGAGATAAAGGTCAGATTATGGAAAACACATCGTCAGACCTCTGACGATGTGATCTATTGTTGCACCGATGGAGCCAGAATGTTTCTCCCGTCAAACAAAAATGCGCCTCTTCACGTCGTTTTCAGCCATTTTTGCCTCGTTTAAGCTTAATTTTTCTCATTTTTGTGAGAATAATATGATGACGGGATTGGATTCGCCAGTCCCGCAATAAAACAACCATAGGAGTACAAAACTATGAAAAAAACTAATGTGCTTGTCCTCGCTGGGCTAGCACTCGCTGTCCTTTTGGCTGCAGCCGGTATGCGTACCAATAGGACAACCACAAAATTCGCCGGAAATGCCTCCAGCCTTACGGAACTGGATCAGCGTGCGCGTCCATTCTTCGAGGAAGCCGAGAAAAGCATTCCGAATGTCGTCTCGGAACTCAGCGGCACTCAGGAGTTCCTGAACATGTGTGGACTGGCCGTTGTCGACAAGATCAGCGGTTCAAACAAGATGGAGCAGAAACTCGCTTCCGTGATAGACGGTTCGATTCTGGCCCCGTGTCGAAAGGGAGCCTCCGTCTACGGGTGCAACATCAATCCGGTTTTGGCTCGTGGCTCTCTGTCGGACCTTCATCGGGACGCGATGACTTCCGTTCTCTATGCGTCAGGGGGATTGGCTCTGGAAGCGGCATTCCTGAAGACGACCTTGAAGTCGGTGCAATGCGTCATTGGTCCGATCGCGGAAAAAAACGCCGCGAAAATCGGAACTGGAGCCACACTTGCCGCAGCTGACGGGCCGCTCCCCATTGGCGACACCATCGGTGTCATTCTGGCTGTCGGTGGTTCCGCGTGGTCAGTTCATGACCTGCTTGCTCTTCGTCGAGACCTGCCGGGCGCAATTTCTGCCGCACTCCGGCAGGCAATCCAGGAGTATTGGAAACAGTGCAGATTGGAGGCCGCTCAATGAAGACTCTCCTGATTCTGTTACTGGCCCTGATGACGGGCTTCGTTTCCGCCATGCCTGCGCGCCGCCCCTATCGGAAGCCGCTGAAGCCCGCCCGTGTCGTGGAGACAAACCGACCTGTCTCATGGAAGGCCGTGGCCGCCGCTGGAGCCGCCGCCACAGGCGTGGTAGCGGCCTACAAAATCGGGTCCGGCGTTGAGGACGGCTTGTCTACCACAGCCAAAGAAGCCCCCGTGGCGTTCCTCAGCTCGATCACGCTGTCATCGCTCTTCATCCCCCTGATCACTGTCGTGGGCATCCCTGTCGTCGGATATCTGATCTGGCAGAAACTCTCAAATTAACCTCAAACCGAAAGGATACAACATGGAAATCTCTTTGAACAAAACCGAGCTGACCGGAGCGCTTCCTGCCTTGGGGAAACTTGTCTCCCGGACGTCCCTTATCAAGGCGTATCAGGCGATCCAAATCGAAGGTAGGGCGCACACGCTCTTCTTCCGTACCCGCAACGTCGTCGAAGGAATCGAATTCCGAATGGACGCCGATTTGGAAGATGACTTTCCTGCGGTTCTCGTAGAATTCGAGCAGTTCCGACTGGCCGTCCGCAACAGCAAGAAAAAAACGCTGGACCTGGAAGTCGAGAATGGCGAGGTCTTCATTGATGACGTCATGCTCGCACCTGTGAACGGACACTTTCCCGTGCCAGAGAACATCCCGGATCAGGATGCCACGGTTACGGAACTGCCCGCCGACACGCTGGCCGCGCTGTCACTGCTTGCCCCGCTCACAGACAAAGGGCAGGACATTCGCAAGGTTCTCGGCGGAATCAACATCAGCCGGGACGGGCTCACCGCGACCAACGGCAAGGAGCTGTCGAATATCCCGCTCTCACTGGAGATGACCGGTAACGTCACGATTCCGTTCCCGCTCGCTCTGCTTGCCACAAAAGCATTCGGCGAATCCGGCAGGCTCACGACCTGGCAGAAGGACGAGGACACGCGCTTCGAGCTTTCGCTTGGTAACTGGACCTGGCGGGCGAAGGCGTACAAAGAGAACTACCCGAACTGGAAGCTCGTCGTGCCGGACCGGACAGAGGCCACGCACTATGTGAGCTTCCAGGACGACCGCGCCGAACTGCTCCAGCGTTACCTAAAAAGCGTTCCTGACGACCCGCAGAACAACAACGGCATCAAGCTGAGCCGTCTCGAAGTCCCGGACAACCTTCATCTGGAAAGTTCGAACGGGATGCTGTTCAGCGTTCTCGCCGAATTCGACGATGCTTGGGGCGACCTGAGTTTCACCGTCAGGAAAGAATTCCTCCTGCATCTGCTGAACGCCGGACACCGGAAGATCGAGCTCAACGATGCCTACGGTCCGATTGTCGGAACTGGTGGCAATGGCGAATATATCGCCATGCCTATCATCACCAAAAGACCGCAAGCTCAAACCGAGCAGAAGCCGGAAGAGACCGCATCCAGCCAGACGGATACAAACGTTGCTGTTCAGGCTGAACAGACCGCACCTCAACCCATTCCCGAACAAACGGAATCCGTCACCGAGCAGATTCCGAATCACGAACAGGAAACATCCCCCACAAACAAAACCAATACCACACCCTCAACGAAGGAAAACACCACCATGATCGACACCAACACCATCACGCACGTCGTGTCTGCCCCCGTGCAGACGTCCGCCCAGAACAACAAACCCGAATCCAAGTTGAACCCGATGGACGAACTGATCATCAGCATCGAAGCGTTCAAGGCCAAGCTCAAGGCCATGGTCGATGAATCCACCGCCATGAGCCGTAAGGTCTGCGAGGTCGCCATCTCCCAGAGGCAGAAGGAACGCGAGTACGCGCGGACGAAGAAGACCATCGAAAAAATCCGGGTGGCCAGCGGCTTCTGAACCGTCATCTCCCGACATCACCCCAACACCGCCCTCGGCAGCTCACTGTTGCTGGGGGCAATCTTTGAAAGGAAACCATCATGCTCAAACTCAATGCATCCTACAGCAAGAAAATCCCCGCACAATCTGAGTATTCTTCTCAGTCCTACCACGCCTCAGTCGAGGTCGAGCTTCCTGATGGACTCACGACCGAACAATTGAATGCGAAGATCCACGAGACATTCGCGCTCGTCCGCGACAGCGTGGAAACGGAACTGCACGGAAACACGGTTCAGCAGTCCGCTCCGATCCCCCAGACCTCGAACGCGCAGCCCCAACCGGGTCTGTACGAAAACCAGCCGCAAAACGCGTCGAAGCCCATCTACGGCAAGAAGAACGGCACGACCTCGGACGCTCCCGCTTCTCCCAAGCAGGTCAAGTACCTCCTTGATCTCGCCCGCCAGTTCGGAATCAATCCGGAGCAAATCAAGGCCAAGTTCAACGTGCCAGCGCTCGAAAGTCTAACGAAGACGCAGTGCAGCCGTGCCATTGATGAGCTCAACGGAAAGGCGGCCTGATATGGAACGCACAATTGAAACTGTCCGCGAGGCACCGCACTGGTCGTACAGCTCGTTGCAGCTTTTTTTGAACTGCCCCTTGCGTTACTACTTCCGGTACGTTGAAAAAGCTGAGGTGGAAAGGACAAGTGTAAGCCTGCCGTTCGGGCGGGCTTTCCACGCCGTCTTGAGCCTTCGCGCGGAGAAAGGCTCGGTTTACAGCGCCGAGGACGCGAAAGAAGACTTTGCCGTGTACTTCCGAGGCGAAACCGAGGTCAGCGAGAACCTGACGTACAAGCAGGATGAGGACTATTGGTTCTGGGAACAGCGCGGATGCGACATGCTGGAGGTCGCTTTTGCAGAATGGCCGGACGATTATTCGGTCAAATCTGTGGCGGAGGCGTTCAGCGTGGACGTTCCAGGACTGAGCAAGCCTCTCATCGGCGAGTTCGATCTCGTCGTTAATGACGGCGGGGACGAAACGATCTGCGATTTTAAAACGGCGTCGACGAAGTGGCCGACCGGGAAAGCTGACAGAGATCTGCAGGCGACTGCCTTCTCATTCGCATATCAGAAGCGCCACGGCAAAATCCCGATCTTCCGCTTCGACGTCTTCACGAAGGCGAAGAATCCGGTTCACCAGCAACTCTACACGCTCAGGACGAACGATGATTTCGACCGTTTCGTCTACCTCGCCAACAAAATTGAGGCGGCAGTGAACACCGGCATCTTCCTCCCGGTAGAATCGTGCATGAACTGTGCTGAATGCGCCTACGGGGACCGCTGCAAAGCGGTCCACAGAAAGGCGGCGTAACATGGGACTGATTATGCAGGAAGGCAAATACGTCAGCCGTGATGAAGTCGCGTGTATCGACACCCCAAGTTCGACTGAAACATGGAGACCTGTGCCGCACATTGATGTCATCGAGGCCGTAACCGAAGTTGTCAAGGCTCACCGCTGGGATATTGCGGACGAACGGTTCGGCCTCGCCAGCGAAGGACAGAAGATGTTCGGCGTCATGGAAATCTCCCGTTCATCTTCGCCTCAATGGCATCGCTGTATCGGCATCCGCAACAGCCACGACAAAACCCTTGCCGTTGGACTGTCTGCCGGAATCGTCGTTCTTGTCTGCTCCAACCTCGCTTTCGGCGGAACCACCGTCATCAAGCGCAAGCACACCAGCCGGTTTGAACTGACCGATCTGATCGACCGTGCCGTGGCATCGCTGGAGGACGACTTCCTGATGACCGAAACCGTGTGCGAGGACCTGAAGGACATCCACCTCAAAAACGATGACGAAGCCCGGAGTAGCATTGTGCGTGCTGCCGAGCTCGGCGTCATCAATTCCTGTGACATTCTTCCGGTCTACCGTGAATTCAAGTCCCCGTCACATGCCGAGTTCAAGGAGCCAACACGATGGAGCCTGTTGAATGCATTTACGGAAACCGTGAAGAAGTACACGCCTCAGCGTGTGGACCACAGCTATCTCGCCCTGAACCGGGCGTTCGGGCTGGACGGTCGCCCTGCCGCCATCTTCACCTGACGGCGAGAACGAGCAACCCGGCATGGTCGGAGGTCGAAGGAGTGCAAGCCTTCCCTCCGGTTTTTTTTATATTGAGGTTGCGCGAGCTGTCAAATCGACAAAAAAAGTTTCAGAAAAAATCGTTGTTTCGCTTGATTTCTCCTGTCGACGATGTTAAATTATTTCTCGGCTGAAACAAGAGCGGCATCCCCGTTACCACCAACATCGGGGCGAAGCGCTCCAGACAGCCACCACACATCGTGATCTAACGGCGGACACCAGACTGAACCAAGGGTCGGACGCACCGAACCTCCAGCAGTGATCGGGCGGGAACATCCTCTCAGCCGGGCAAACAGAACGCTTGGATCGCGGTCACAGACTACAGCACATAGGTGAACGTTCAGCGCCTGCACTCGCAGCCCAAGAACGTCAGCTGTTCCCCAGAAGGCATCGGACCAAACCTATACGGTCGGCGATGCGAACAGCGCATAGGCGATGTCAAAACCGGCCAAAGCGGTCAAGACATCGGGCTGTCCCCAGATAGCATCGGGCCACCTATTCGGCCGAAATGCTATACCTCCCCAACACGACGTACCAATGACCGCCACTGCGGCGAGTCAGCGGGCGCGTACTGTTGTCCACGGCAGCAAACGACCCCAAAGGCCGGATGCCAACCGTCCAGAGCGAAGCATTGGACCACCAATGGTCTCAGATGCTTGGGAACAGCAGGGCCCGGAAACATCCCGGAGCGAACTCAGGCCAGAAGCCTGAGCAAGGTTCGGAGTGCAACCGGGGCAACAACGGGCACAGGCCGAAAGGTCTGGGCAAAGCACTCGGTGAAGACCTCGCAGAAGCGGAATCGGCATCGGGAACAAACCTATGAAACAGGAGTCTTACAATGAGCAACATGCTCGAACATACGCCCCAAAACGGGGAGACAACGGACGGCCTCAAATCGGTCGTTCCGCAGAACGTACTGGATATCATCCGGTGCGCCATCTCGCCGTACCCCGTCCCTTGGAGCAGAATCCGTAATGCTATCTTATCAGAAGAGGACGGCAATTCAAAGTCTATTCTGCCAGATGATCTCATGGACACCGCAGAGGCCATTAAGGCTCTGAAAATCTCGCGTGTCACACTTCATCGTCGTGTGCGGGAAGGAACCATCCCCGTACACAAATTAGGACGCAGAAATCTCTATTCTCTGAAGGAGATAAGGGAAGTCCTGCAGGTGGAGAACTAACGACCATCATAGATCATCCCACAAGACCACGACAGGTCCCGCGATCTCGTGACAAATCGCTGGTAGGCAGCAAACCATGGTAGGCTCCTTCACTCCTGGCGAGCTGTCTCCGGTGAGCGTCCGGCTCTGCTAACTGAAAGCCCATTGCCGCTACATCGGCTCACACAGGCGAACAGCCCAGCGAACCCGACGATGCGTCACAACAAGGTCTCGACTTATGATCTACACGGCAGCCACCCCAACTGTCTCTGTGAGAATCGTTCCTGTCTGGCAAAGGACAACGAACACCGTCTGAAAATAACATGCAAAACAAAACAACCAATATCCATGCGCCGAGGGACAACTCCCACGGTGCGAACACCCCTGGCTCAGACCAGTCTTCGGACACCGAGAATCGTACCAAGCTCTCGCGAGAAGTCCAGACCGACCGGATCAAGCAATTTCCCGAAGAATCGGGAATTGATACGGAACGGTGTAACAATCGCGTTGAGAATGACACGACCGCTTCGGCGTACGACTGGCTGCCCAAGCCGATCAAATACAACTCCAAAACGCGCGAGGACCAGACCGACAGGTGTATTCTCCGCAATGGGAAACAGGGAAGTGCGCCTGAAACACTGCCGAAGAAAGAGAGCGTGAAAACGGCAGCCAAGCACAACCCGCAAATCGGACAGCAGAATACCAGACAGACTGACTCCTTCTGGACCGGTGGTTCTGAACGCTCCGGCAGTTCATCAAAGCAGAAACACAAACAGCGGTACTATGATCCGCTAATCGGAAATCATGTCATCCCGATCATCTGGAATCATGACCTCCTGGAACGAATCGCGGACAGGGACAATCTCCTACAAGCAATCGCCTTCTTAGCCCGTCACAAGGAGAAAACTCCTGGTCCGGACCACAAGAGCGTGGAGGAGACCTGCATCATGCTTTCCGATCCGGAGAACCTGGAACGCCTTCGGCAACAGCTTCTTCAGGAAACATACCGACCCGGTAATGTCCAATCAACACAAATCCCCAAATCCAACGGAAAGACGCGGCCCTTAAAGATCGCGACTGTGATGGATCGCTGCGTACAGCGTGCAATCCTACAGCAGGTAATCACGAACCTACCGAAGAATCCGTGGTGCCCCTACTCCTTTGCATACCACCACGGGCAAAACACGACCGACGCAATCGAAGAAGTCAACAGGATCCGGGAAGAGGGATACAAGTACGCTATCGAACTGGACCTCGAGTCCTTCTTCGACAATGTACGGCATACCAGACTCCTGAAGAAACTCCGTAGACATATCGCCGATAAGAGGGTAGTCCGAATGATCTCTCACATCATATCGGCCCTTATCATCAATAATCACGGGGAGCTGACGAAAAACCGCAAAGGCACACCGCAAGGCTTCGCGATTTCCTCATGGCTCGCAGCAGACCTATACCTGGATGAAATGGATCAGGAAATGACACGGCGCAACCTGCGCTTCGTCCGTTTCGCTGACGACATTACTATATTCACCCGCTCGAAGAAGTCGGCCAAGCGTGTCAAGGCCAGAATCATCGAGTTCACTGAAAACGTAATGGAATGTCCGGTCAACAAGAAGAAAACCAGAATCGTCACCATTGAGAACGTCTCCCCTCCCTCTTGGGAGTCGAACTCAGGGATGGCCACTGGAGAATCCTTCGCGAAAAGGTCCGCAACCACTGCGGCGAATACATGAAGGACATAGCCAAGTATAAGAAAACGAAGAATGACTACTACATCCGCAAGGCAGCCCAGAGCATGCAGGGATTCATCGGCGGTTACACCAGGATTCCTGACATCTGCCTGAGACAAATTCGGGCACTGAGATGCTGGTGCATGAACAGGTGGTGGGCCACGGGTGAACGCAAGCTGTTCTTCGCCCAGAAACGCTGGATGGTGCCAGACTAACCACGGGACGCAAACGCTACTCTGCAAAGATGAACTGAATTACCGCTCTATTAACTGAGCCTGAGCAGCGCTTCAGGTGTGAATGACCTGGAGTGCTGCTCTTTTTGATTTCGCTGACGGCACTCGTCTTTGGCTTCCGAAGAACAATTAACCTCAACCCAAGCAACCGAAATGCCGTTTTTAACCTCAGATCGTGGCAAAATCGTGGAAAAGGTCCCCATTTCCACAATTGTCGTGGCGAATGATCGCTGCTGTTTTCAGCACGATGGGACGTACCAGACAGGAACCGGAGGCATATCGCGGAAGGCTCGGTTTTCCACGGACATACATGAATGCTTGAGCAGGAAGGGCGAAAAATCTGAGCTCAAAAGCCTGCCACGATTTTTCCACGATTTTTCCACGATTTGTGTCACGAAACATAAAAAAACACCATGTTTCACGATGTATGAAAAATGGTGATTTAAGCTCAAAAAGTGGTGCACCCGGCGGGGCTCGAACCCACCACCTACTGCTCCGGAGGCAGTCGCTCTATCCAAATGAGCTACGGGTGCACTGCATAACGCAGTCAAATAATATAGCGCAAAGTCAAAAAAAAGCAAATCCTCGTCTCGAAAAAGCAGGAAAAACGTTGAGGAAGGGGGGCGGATCAGAAGATGTTCGGGGCTGTGACGGTTGCAGTGACGTCGATCTTTTCGATGTAGTACCAGTCCTGGCTGGGGAGGTAGTTCACGCAATAGATGATACGGCGGCCGTTCTCGATGCGCGAGATCGTGCCGTATTTGGTCTCGGTGAACTGTTCGAAGAGGCCGGCGTCGTCGAAGCTGATGGTCAGGGAGTCTTCCTTGTTCGTTTCCGTGGCTCCGGCGAACCGGGCTCCGGTGGAGACCAGGATCAGCCCTTTGTTGTCCAGCAGGGTCTTTTCCAGGACGTTGTTCCCGACGTTGCCGTTCGTCTTCAGGTCGTGAATGATCGTGTTCAGGTGCAGGTCGAATCCGGCGACGCCGAGGAAATTGCCGGCGGTATCCAGCATGGGGACGTTGCAGGAGAGCAGATAGCCCGCGGCGGCGGTATTGCCGGGGTAGGGTTTGCTCCAGGCGAATTCGCCGCTGCTGGACTGGGCGGTCTTGTACCAGTGGCGGCTGCGCGGATCGTAGCTTGATGCATAGACGCCGCTGCCGGGGTACACGACGTACTGGCCGTCGGGGAATCCGAAGAGCAGCAGATGAAGCGGGATGCCGTTGAGGCGGAGATATTCGTTCTTTTCGGCGTCGGAGGCGTCCGCGAGCTTTTCCGGCAGGCGTTCGCTGAAGACGCCCATGATCGTATCCTTCAGATGCGCCAGGATGTGCAGGCGGCGTTTCTCGACGGCGGTCAGTTCCTCTCCGTGGATGGTTTTGTGGGCGAAGTGCGAGAAATCGATCTTGCGGTGGTATACGGAGGAATACAGGAGCGAAGCGGGGGGATTGTTCGTGTCGCGGAGCGCGGAAACGGACATCATGCAGTCGGGGTTCGTTTCTCCGTCGTCCGGGTCGGTCTCGTAGAGGAAGACGAACTCCGAGGTGATGGACGAGAGGAACTGGGCGTTGCGCGCGATGTTCGTTTCGATGTAGTCGGCGCACGCGGTGGACTGGACCTGCGCGGTGGCGAGCTGCCGCGCGTATGCGTGAACCGCGTTAATCTGGCTGACGCGGCGGTAGGCTGTCACACCGATCGTGAGGAGCAGCATGAGGATGCAGACGACGGCGAACGCCAGCGAGGCGCGTTTGTGGTGGACGGCGAACGCGGAGATGCGCCCGAAAAGGTGATATGGGTTCGCGGAGGTCTCCTCGCCGCCCATGTAGCGGCGGATGTCGGCGCCCAGGTCGCGGACGTTCTGGTAGCGTTCGTCGCGGTTGTACGCGGTCGCCTTCGCGATGATCGCCTTCAGGTCGGGGTCGATCCTGAACCCGTATTTGTGGCGCGTTTCGGCGATGCGGCCTTCGCGGATCATGGAGACGACCTCGGCGCTGGTGCGCGCCATGTAGGCTTCGCGGAGCGTGACGACCTCGAACAGAATGAGCCCGAGCGCGTAGATGTCCGCGCGCTGGTCGGTGTGTTCTCCCTGGATGGCTTCGGGCGACAGGAAACGCGGCGTGCCGGAGATCGTGCTTGGTTTTTCCCATGTGGCGGGGTCGTAACCGGGTTCTTCGATCTGGCGGGCGATGCCCCAGTCCATGATGTAGGTCTCGCGGAACTCGCCGATGAGGATGTTTTCCGGCTTGAGGTCGCAATGCATGATGTTGCGGCTGTGGGCGTAGTCGAGGGCGTCGCATACGCGGAGCATGACCTCGAGGCGGAACATCAGGGACTTGCGTTCGTCGAACTGTCCGATGCCGGCCTTGCGGTATTCGTAGTCGAGCTGGTCCAGATAGTCTTTCAGCGTCTTGCCGTCGACGAGCTTCATCACGAGGTGGAGCCCGTCCTTGTCGTCCGAGTTCAGCGAATAGATCGGGATGATCGCGGGGTGGCTGAGCTGGGCAGTGACGCGCGCCTCCTGGATGAACTGGCCGCGCGTGAACTGGTCCTCGGGCTGCGATTTGAGCGTCTTGATCGCCACGGGACGGCGGAGGTTCAGGTCGAGCCCCTCGCGGATGATGCCCTGTCCGCCTTCCGCGAAGACTTTGCCCTGCCGGTATTCCGCGTCGATGGGCTCCAGCTTGACGTCCAGCCGGTCGTCGAACCGGACGGTGGAGTGGTCCACGTGCGTGAACGTGACGGTGGTGTCCTGTTCGCGTCCGAGGTTCTTCAGCCCGACCCTGATCGAGGTTACGGTATGGACTTTGCCTGATGTCGCGCCCCGGCTCATTGCGGACCGCCTTTCTGTTTCAAGTCAAGACTCCGCATGAAATCCCTCAGCCGTATCTTTTCCACATACCATTCCTGCATGGCCGGGACGTCCGCGAAGCAGTAGACGAACGAGCCGCCCGGTTCCTTGCGGATGACGGCGCCGTAATCCTTTCCCTCCATCCATTCGAGGAGCCAGGGATCGGGATAAGCGCCTGTTTCGAGGTTGACCGTCGGACGCTTGTCCGGGCCGTTGTTGATGCGCTCCATTTTGACATCGCCGTCTTTCGCGAGGAAGTACTGCGCCTCCATGCCGAGCGGGAGGTTCTGGGCTTCGCTCAGGATCTGGTCGATGTAGCGCCCGGAAACGAGGAACACCGCGGCTCCGAGCGGGGTTATGGGCGGCCCCAGCCGGATCGAGACAGGCAGGACGACATGCTCCGATTCGGGAGCCTCGTTTTCCAGCCGGAAGGGGAGATGCCAGACAGGCCGGTCGAAGCGCTGGGGAAGGGTCATGCCGTACCATTCCGACCCGTGGCCGGGAACGGACTCGGTTTTCACTGTGAAGGGATAAAGCAGGGACGAGCCGTCGACCAGCAGTATCTGGATGCGGTAGATCGGGCTGACGCTTTGCGTGAGGCGGTGGATCTGCCTGTCCGTGCTTTCCTTGGTGACATAGGCGTTCAGCGGGGCCTGCAGCATGTAGCGGAAGAGCGTGGGCAGGAGCATGCCGAGGCATTTGAACTCTTTTTTCTGCATGTCCTCCGCGCGCCCGGCCTCCATTTTGCGGAAACTGACGGAGTCGCCGTAGTAGGGGGAGTATTCGGTCTGGATGCCGTCGTTTCCGGAGACAGCCGCGTCGTCCGGGGGCGCGAGATATTTGATGCCGGCGTCGCGGTTTCCTCCGTTCTCGGCGAGCAGGAACTCGGTTTCGAACTTGATGGATTCGAGCATGTCGTTGAATTTTTCCGCCTGAAGATTGAACTGGTGGGCGGTTTTCCGGCATGCGGACTGCGCCTTGCCGAGCACATGGTCGTCGAGGTAGGAGGTCTGCGCCATGCGGACGTCGTTGAAGATGTTGTAGGCGAAGAGCGCGCCGACCAGGCAGATCAGCGTCAGAAATCCGAAGAACATGCGGCGGTGGTGTGCCCGGATGAGCTTGGCGAAGCGTTTCGAGAGGCTGATCTTCCGCACGGTGACTTCCTCAGAATGCATGAAACGGCGGAGGTCTTCGGCCAGTGCGTTCACGGATTCATAGCGGTCCTCCGGATTCGGCGCGATGGCTTTCCGGATGATCGCCCGCATGTCCGGGTCGATCGCGCCGCCGAAACGGTGTTCGATCGCCGGCTCGACGCCGTTGCGGAGATGCTCCAGAACTTCCGGGTTGGGTTCGTCATGGAACGGCGGATGGAGCGTAACGATCTCGTAGAGCAGCATGCCGAGGGCATAGATGTCGGACTTGATATTCGGTTCCGCGCCGGAAATGATTTCGGGCGCGATGAACCGGGGATCGGTCATCTCGGGCGGTTTGCGTTTCGCCTGCGCTTCCTTGTCGTGCGAAGCGAGGAAAATGGCGAACCCCCAGCCCTTGATGTAGACCTCGTGGTATTCGCCGATCAGGATGTTCTGGGGATGAAGATTGGCATGCACGACGTTCCGGCTGTGGGCGTAGAGGATGCCGTCCGTGATGCCGAGGACGAGTTCGAGGCGGAAATTCAGCGCGGCCGCTTCCTCCGCCGCGCGGAATCCGGCGCTGCGGTAGTGCGACGTGATGCGTTCCATGTATTTGCGGAGGTCCGTGCCGTCGGTCATCTTCACGGCGGAATGCAGGCCGCCGCGGTAGTCGCGGTTGACGCTGTAGACAGGCAGGACGGACGGGTGGTCGAGCTGGGCGGAGATCTCCGCCTCGGCGATGAAGCTGGCGCGTTCGTTCGGATCCAGAAGCCTTTCGTCGCGCAGCGAGTAGATCGCCACCTCGCGTTCGAGGCCGAGGTCCTCGCCGATGGAGACCACGTACCGGCCGCCTTCGGCGAGCTTGCGTTCGATCTCGAAACGGTCCTCCAGATCGGTCAGGTGCGCCTGAGTTTCCTCCTGATGTCCGACTTCGGCGCGTTCGCGGTGGTGGTCGTGCCCCTCGATCTCCGCGCCGACGTCGCGCTTGCCCGTGCCGCTCCCGGTCAAGGAAGACAGAATCGAGGTCGGCTTGTGCAGGATGTTATGAATCTTCGTGCGGGTTTCCCTGATAACGGACTGCGTGTCCTCGGAATTGACCCGCGTGATGCCGTTTTCCGGGCTCAGGACGATGGTCCGGTCGATCGATTCTTCGCTCATGACCATGGTGCGGTCGGGCGAATCTTCGCTCATGACCATGGTGCGGTCGATCTGATCCGTTTCCATGACCATCGTGCGGTCGGGAGTTCCCTGCGCAACGGACGATCCGGCGGGCTGAGCGCCGGAAGTCTTGCCGTTCGGTTCGGCGGCGGGATCAGGTCTGAGTTCGTCCGTCACGGGGTGCTTCTCCGGTGAGTTCAAATCACTTTGTGAGTCCGATGGCCTGCGCGAGGATGACGGTCATCTTGTCGTCGAGCTTGAAGACCTTGCGGACGCCCTTCTCGTCATACATGCCGAGGGAGACGGTGCCGAGCCCCTTCGAGGCGCAGTAGAGGTAGACGTCCTGCGAGGCTTCGCCCACGTGGATCGCTGGGAACTTGATGTCGTTCGGGAACTTGGTGGAATCGCTGGCGTAAACGAGGATCGCGGCGGAGTTCTTCGCCATGTTTTTGTTCATGATGAGGTCCGCGCGGAAGTCGCCCGCGTCGATGCGCACGAGCTTGTTCGCCTTCGCGTCATAGTGGTAGGCCGCGCCCGGCAGCGCCACATAGACTTCGAGGTCCTGCTTGTTCATCGCGGTCGGGATCGTGCGCTTGCCGTCGGGACGGTTCACGCCGTTGGCGGCGTAGAGGATTTCGGAAAGCGTGGCGGCGTCGAGTTCGCCGGGCTTGTAGTCGCGGATCGTCTTGCGTTCCGCGAGCGCCTGCATGAGCGGCATGCCGCCGGTCTTGGCGGGGGCGGGGAGGGCGACCGTTTCGGCTTTCGGGTCGATCTTCGCGGAAGCGGCATCCTGCGCGGGGCAGACAATTACGGCGAGGAGAGCGAGCGAGGCGGCGGCGAGAATGGTGAGATGTTTCATGGGGAAGGCTCCTTTCTTGCTGGAGTATTTAGGTTGAAACGGGTGGTTCAGAAACTGTTTTCCTGAGTTGGGAAGGTCTTTCCTTTGACTTCGGCGATGTAGGCGGCGATGGCCTCCTGCGCCATGGTCCCGACGTGGCAGAACCGTCTGGCATGCTTCGGCAGGAATCCTTCGGTGTAGCCGAGCAGATCGCTGACGACCTGCACCTGGCCGTCGCAGTCCGGGCCGGCGCCGATCCCGATGGTCGGCACGCCGACGGAAGCTGTGATCTTCGCGGCGAGTTCGGCGGGGACGCATTCCAGCACCATGGAGAAGACGCCGGCGTCCTCAAGCTCTTTGGCGCGGGCGATGAGTTCGGCGGCCTCTTCTTCGCCGCGTCCCTGCACCCGGTAGCCGCCGGAGGTCTTCACGGACTGCGGCAGCAGGCCGATGTGCCCCTGCACGGGAATCCCGGCCTCGACCAGCGCGCGGACGGCGGGCAGGGTGGACGGCGTGCATTCGAGCTTGATCGCGTCGCATCCGGCTTCCTGCATGAACCGCGCAGCCTCGCGGAGAGTGTTCTCCACGCCGAGGTGGCAGGTCATGAACGGCATGTCGCCGACGATGAAGGTGTTCGGGGCGCCGCGCCGGACGCACTGCGCGTGGTGGACCATTACGTCCATGGTGGCGGGAATGGTGTCGGTATAGCCGAGGGTATTCATGGAAAGCGAGTCGCCCACGAGGATGAAGTCGATCCCGGCGGCCTCGGCGAACGCCGCGGTCGGCGCGTCGTAGGCGGTGATCATCACGATCTTCTCGCCGTCCTGCTTCATTTTCCGGAACGACCGGACTGTTTTCTTTACGATGCTGTCCGCCATGCGGCACCTCCGTATCTGAATTGAAATTATGTTTGTTCGCTGTTCCGGGGCAGGATGAATATGCAATGGAGCCCCTGTATCGGCTCTTTGCCTCATGCGCCCGCGTACGTCCTGACTATTTTCGGTCGGGACGGCCCTGATAACAACAATATAACACGAAAACCAAAAAAGTACAACAAAAAAAGGGCGGGAATGCGGAAAAAGATTTGAAATTCTTCCTTTTCGGAGTAGTTTATCAAGAGGAAAGGCTTTTCAGGTATGGCTAAATCGAAAAAACAATCCAAGCAGTCCCGTGCTCCGCGCCGGGTTCTCTACGGCGGCGTCTTCTCCGCCGCGGCCGCCGGGTTCGGCTTCGTCAAGGTTCCCGGCGATCCGTCCATTGAGTTCTTCATCCCGCGCAAGTACACCGGGCACGCCCTGGACGGCGACACGGTCGAGGTCGAGCAGATCCCGGACGAACGCGACACGACGTACTCGAAACGCAAAACCGGCCCGGTCGGACGCATCGTGTCCGTGACCGGACGCAACCGCGAATTCGTGGTCGGATGCCTGGATTCTCTGCACGAGATACGCCCGCTGGACAAACACCTGCCGGAGACCATCCGCGTGAACTCCGCGCCGCGCAACGCGAAGAAGGGCGACTGGGTGCAGGTGCGGCTGCTCGACGACGGCGCGAACCATACGGAACAGCTTCGCGGCCATGTGGAGCGTTCGCTCGGTTCCGCTGGCGACGTGGCGCACGACCTGAATGCAATCGCCGCCGAATTCGGCCTGCCTCCGGCCTACACGGCCGAGGACGAGGCGGAGGCGATGAAGATCGCGCCGCTGGAGATCGAACGAGAAGACCTTTCCTCCCTGTACACGCTCACGATCGACCCGGCGGACGCGCACGATTTTGACGACGCCATCTCCGTTCAGCCCGCGGCCAAAGCGGGCGAGATCACACTCGGCGTCCACATCGCCGACGTCGCGACCTGGATCCGCCCGGGATCCAAGTTCGACAAGGCCGCCGCGTACCGTTCGTTCTCCTCGTATCTCCCCGGCAAATTCCTGCCGATGCTCCCGAAACCGCTCACCGCGAAGATCAGCCTCCGCGAAAAAGTCCTGTCTCCTGCTCACAGCGTGGTCTTCACCGTGCGCCTCCGCGACGGCAAGATCCTTTCCTCGCGCCGCGTTCACTCGCTGGTGAAAGTGAACCGCCGTATGGACTACGATACCGTCCAGGCGTTCCTGGACGACCCGACGAAACGTCCGAAGGGCTGGAACAAGCAGGATGCTGAGAACGTGCGGCTCCTGCACAAACTCATCAAAAAGATGCGCGGCTGGCGCGCGAAGCACGAACAGTTCCTGTGGATCGACGTGCCGGAGATCCGTGTGCTCTGCGACGAGTCCACGCACGAGATCAAGGGGCTTCTGCGCCGCGTCCCGTGCGCCGCGGACGGCATCGTGGAGGAGTGCATGCTCGCCGCGAATTCGGCAGTCGCGAACGAGCTGATCGAACGCGGCGCCGGCGGGCTCTTTCGCGTCCACCCGGAACCCGATCCCGAGAAGCTCGCCGAGTTCGAAGGCTTTGTCTCCGAGGCGTTCGGCGTTTCCACGGGCGACCTCTCGTCCGGACGCGCCGCCTGCATGCATTTCCTCGAAAACATCCCGGACGACCACCGTAAACCCGTGATCCTGTCGCGGTTCCTGCGTTCGATGGCGCGCGCGAGCTACAGCGAGAACCCGGAACTTCATTTCGGCCTCGGCAAGACGCGCTATTCGCACTTCACCAGCCCGATCCGGCGTTATCCCGACCTGGCGCTCCATCAGCAGCTCCTTGCCCTCGACCTGAACAAGCGTCTGCGTTTCAAACGCATGCTTGCGGAGATCGCCGTGCTGTGCTCGAAGAAGGAGGAGCGCAACGACAATGCGTTCTACGCCGCGAACGACCGCCTGAAGCTGCACTTCCTGAAGAACAGCGGCGCTCTGGAGAACACCACCATGTACGAGGCGATCATCCAGAAAGTCACCTCGTCCGGCCTCATGTGCGAGATCCCCGAGCTGGGCATGATCGGATTCGTGCCGACCTCGCGTTTCCGCACGCCCGTCACGCGCCGCAATTCGCGATATTCCTCGCGTATGGAGAACGGCCACACCGGATACCGTCCCGGCGATTTCATCTACATCGCGCTGGACAGCATCGACCTCGTGCGCGGCCATGCGCAGTTCCGTCCCGTCATTTAACCCTTCATTCAAAAAAGGATTCCCGATATGAGACTTCCCCTTCGTTTCCTGCCCGCGGCCGTACTCGGTATGACTCTGCTGGCCTCCTGCTATTCGACGACGTTCGAGGTGCCGAAGATCGGCTCGCGCTTCGAAGATACGAAAAAATACCTGGAATATGATACGTCCGTGAACACGTACGTCATCCCGCTCGAAAAGTACGAGACGCTCGAATACGAGCATTTCGACCTCACCGTCCCGAAGGACGATGTGGTTGAATACTATGCCCCGGCTCTCTCCAATTCCTCCCATCATGCCGAGCTTTATGTGCGGAATCTGCCGGTCCAGACCGATTTCTTCGGCCGCGCCATATACGCTCAGAATCAAGAGGGCTGGCAGGGCCTTGCCGACATCCAGAAGTTCTACAAGGAAAAGTACACGCCGGACAAGTACACCATCAGCCTCGAAACGCGCATCACGAAGCATGACGGCTACAACTGCGTGGAATACGACATCGTGGCGCGTCTGCCCGAGACCGGCAAGCTCATGGCGGTGCATGGTTTCTGCATGTTCGATCCGAAGAACCCCGGCTACATCTTCGACGTCGGCGCCGGTCGCACGGCTTATGAAAAGGACATCGACAACGATTTCCTGATCCGGGCGTCCGGCCTCTTCTTCGAGGCCGTGAAGTTCCGCAAGTGAGCGGGACGGGTTAAGCCGATTTCTGTAAAAGAACCGGGCGGTGCGGAGATACAGTATAATCCGCGCCGCCCGAACTGTTTCCGCTCAGTTCAGAAAAAAGTGCTGTTATCAGGTTTCCAATTCCGAGGAAGAGAACAGTTTTTCTTTTTTTGCCGGTATTGTTATTCTCTCGGAAGAAGGAGTTTCCGGACTTTCTCCAGATTCGTTTTTCCGAATTCATCGTCCGGCAGTATGATCAGCAGATGATTGCACTGCGCCTCCGCCTGAAGATATTTCCGGTCGGCAATGCTCTTTTCAATGACATGGTGCATGCAGTCGCGCCACAGCTCCACAATATCCTCGCGGTAGTCCACTTCATGGCGGGGAAAGTGCAGAATACTCACAGCATCTTCAAAACGCCCCGCTTCGGACAGCCTTTTCGCATAGATAAATGCCGGGAGCAGAGATTCCTTTTCAAGCTCAAATGCCGTCTTTGCGGCCTCCAGAGCCTTCTGCTCTTCGCCTTTTGCATGGTAGATGCCGGAAAGATTGGCATAAACCAGAGACGGGTTGCGGTAGGTTTTCAGGATCGCGTCGTATTTCGCCCTGGCTTCATCAAGCCGGTCATGTCCGCACAGGCTGTTCGCCGCATAAAACGTGAAATCGGGTGCGTCATCAGGAGTCGAGGCAAGCAGATCAAGAGCGTCTTTTTCCTTTGATTTGTCTCCGGTCTGAAGCATTGCCGCCGCGCGGAAAAAAACACCGAATTGCTCCAGTTTTCCGTCCTTCGAGGCATCCAGCCTGTCGGCCATGGATACCAGATCCTCTGTTCGCTTGTTATTGACACAGAACAGGAAATACTGCCTCAGCAGCTCCGGATCGAATTCGGAGAAAACCACCAGTTCCCGGAAGATATCCGCGGCTTCTTCATGCTGCCCGGTCTGATCCAGTGCCAGCATGTTGAGGATTCTGATTTCGCGATCAGGCTGCCGGTCCGCTGTCTTTTCGGTATCCAGCACCTGTTCGATGATCGGCAGCGCTTTTTCCGCCTTTCCGCGAAAGATCAGGAACTCCGCGGCAATACGCTGCAACAGGGCATCGTCGGGGAAATACTCCAGGGCACTCAGCAGGTATTCCTCTTTCACAACTTCTTTTTGATACTGATCCAGGAGGATGATCTCCGTAAGCAGTCTGTTTCCATGGAGATAGACGGACAGGACCTTTGCCAGGTCAGCCATCCGCGAGGGGTTTTTCCGGTTTTCCGTCTTCTTCATCTCTTCCTCAATATACCCTAGGCAGATGAACAGCGCCCTGTCGTGCAGATCATAGAACGGCGGACTGGAGAATATCTCCTGTGCAACGGATCGGATTTCATCGAACGATCTGTGCGACATAGCCACACGCAGACGGATGAAGCGTGAAAGCGGGGAATCAATGCGTTTGCCGGTTCTGCGGACTTCGGCGGCCAGCTTCTTCTCATCGTTTTCGAGATACGCGATCAGAATTACACAATAATCAGCCATAAAAGGTAGAACGCCCGGTTTCCGGCGCAGTTTCTTTTCCAGCTCTTTGAGTTCGTCCAGTTTCCCCTCGAAGACACAACTCTCCGCATATATGAGATAAAGATCAATATCATCGACGTTTTTCAGGTACGGCTCCAGGATATTGATCGTTTCGGCAAAATTGCCTTTTGAAAAGTAATAATCCGCCAGGATCGCCGATCCGGCGATATGATTGGCTTTCACAGCCTGTTTCAGAAGCCTCTCTGTTTTTTTGTCGTTATCAGGATCGTCGCCTCCGTTTTTTTCCATGAGGCGGAGAGCGCAATACAATGCCTCGAATTGGACCATCGGATCTTCCGACTGCATGGCGCTGTTCAAAAAAGCATTGCGTTCATTGTCGTTCATGGCATTCTGCTCAGCCAGAAACTCCGCCATTCGTCCCAGATCGTCCTTGTGAAATGCCTCGGGATTCTTCCTGATAGACTCCATGTAGGCGTCATCCCCATTTTTGGGATAGCCGGATCGGTAGGAGGAAATCACAAACAGGTAAAGCTCCCGGTCTGTGAATTCGTTGCCCAGGATGGCTTTTCGGCTCAGAAGGTTGTGCAAGACAGCATAGTTCGCGGTTCTGAGAGCATTGTTCAGCATGTTGTCGAGGTATTCCTGATTCTGCGGATTCAAGGAACTGGCCGCCTGCCACATCTGAGCTTCCATTTCCGCGTTGCCGGATTCGCGATAGATGTTCGCGAGTGCGGCATATCCCGCTTCGAAATCCGGATCCGTTTGTAGATACTGAAGCAGGAGACGTTCCGCCGACGCATAATCACCTTTTTCATACGCGGTCATCGATTCATGGCGAAGACGGATACGCCGTCTTATTTTTATACCGAAATAACCGCATCCCAGAAGACCTGCGAAAAAGACTAGTCCCAGCAGGATGAATGAGATCTTTCTCCAGTTCAAAGTCATTTCTCCTTATCTTTTACAAACCTTCTGTTTAATCATCACGGACCTCTTTTTCCGGCATTTTATATGCATAAAGCTTTTTGATCCTGCGGTTTTCTGTTTTAAAACTCTTTTTTCCCGGTCGATGTGAACATTGTTAAAAGGATACCGGTTCCAATCGCCAAGAAGAGCATTGAAAGCGGTAATGCAAACGGAACGCTGTTCTCATCATCATCGCCGTCAATTTTTTTGAATTTCTTTTTGTAATCTCCTCCGAACAGGATCTGTCCCCTGTTCGGACTGTTGTGAAAAGCCTTTTTTTCAAAGACGAGGAAGGAATAGGGGCCGTTTTCCGACTGCTGTGAATCATCCGGATCCTTGTCCTCGTTCCTCAGAAAACCGAGTTCATTTTCATCGTCGCTGTCATAAAGTCCTGTAAAGCCGATTTCTTCCGTAATGCTTTCATCAAAGGGAATGGAGAAGTCGTAGACAGGAAAACAGTCCTCGTCAACAACGCGGTTTCCAGCCGGAGCGGCCGTTTCAGTTTCCGCCTGCCTGCTTCCGTCATCGGATTGAGGCGTCTTGACATCGGAAAGAGGTACATCCTCATCCGATGAGTTCCGGGGGTTGCTCTTGCTTATATATCCGGCGGAGTAAAGACTCTGTACTTTTTCTGTCTCTGTTATGCCGATGTATGGATTCAGTATTATGGTCAGAGTATTGTTTCCGTCATTATCAAAAAAATAACGGGCAAAGATATTATTGCGCTCGGGGGGAGTGGGGTTACGAAATGGATAAATAGTATCCCGGCGAGTTCTTTCGTCGGCCGGTTCCATTGCAATGGCAAAAGCGATGCCGAATGAGAGGAACAATGCGGCGGCAAAAAGAAAACGGAGTCTCATGTTAACATACCTTATTCGGTTTGTCCGGTTTCCCCTGATGGAACAAGGCAGACTTAAAAAATATAGCATCCCTCAAACAGAAAGTCAAGTCGATGCGATTGAATACTGGCCGCGAAAAGCCCGGAAGAAACGGGGAAAAACGCTCGATTTTGAGCTGAAAAGTGGTGCCGACGAAAGGACTTGAACCTTCACCCTCGTGAAAGGACTGCGACCTGAACGCAGCGCGTCTGCCATTCCGCCACGTCGGCAACCGAAAGACCGGATATCGTCCGGAGTAATTACTATAACTCCGATTTCGCGGAAAATCAAGCTCGAAACAAAAAATAATCCGTTTTTTTTCCCCTTTTCGGTTGATGTTTCTTTTTTTGGTGTTATATTTAGAGTGTGTTTTCGTAATCAAAAATAAGAAGAAGGCAATGGAAAACAAAATATGGAGATGTTCTTCCGACGGTAAAGAAAACGTTGTCGACAGATTGATCCGAGAGTCAGGCGTGATGCGCTCTGTGGCGCTGTACCTGGCTTCAAGAGGCATTGTCCCGGAGACGCTGGGCCGCTACCTGAACGCGACCTTCGCCGACCTGAGCGATCCTTTCCGATTTGCCGGCATAGAAATTGCCGTCCAGCGGCTTTGGCAGGCGATCCGCAACCGTGAACGCATCCTCATCCACGGGGACTACGATACGGACGGGATCACGGCCACGGCGCTGCTGTCGTGGGTCCTCGAACGCAACGGGGGCCTGGTCACATCGTTCCTGCCGCACCGGTTCGACGACGGATACGGATTCACGCCCGATTCCCTGCTGAAGGCGCTGGAGACGGTGCCCGGCGGGAAATGCGGCGTGCTCGTCACAGTCGACTGCGGCATCAACAGCGCGGAGGCCGTGCAGAAGGCCCGCGAACTCGGCATCGACGTCATCATCACGGACCACCACGAGCCCGCGGACGAACTGCCCGAAGCGCTCGCGACGATCAATCCGAAGCTTGATCCGGTCGGGCTGGACGACTTGCTGCATCTGGCGGGCGTCGGCGTGGCGTTCAAGCTTTCCCATGCGTTCGTGATCTACGGCCGCGCCCACAACGAGGGCGGCTACACGACCGACATGCAGGAAGTCCTGGATTTCGTCGCGCTCGGGACCGTGGCGGACATCGTGCCGCTGCTCGGCGAGAACCGCATCCTCGTGAAATACGGCATGGAAATGCTCAAGAAGCAGCTCCGTCCCGGCGTCAACGCGCTCATCCAGCATGCGAAGGTCGAGGCGAACATCCAGCCGTCCGACATCACGTTCAAGCTCGCGCCTCGCCTGAACGCCGCCGGCCGTCTCGGCAACGCCTCGTCCGCGCTCGCCCTCATGACCGCCGACAACATCGTGGACGCCTACGAATACGCCGCCAGGCTCGACGAGTTCAACCAGCGCCGCCAGGCGAAGGAACAGGAGATCTTCCTCCAGGCGAAAGCCCAGGTGGAAAGCGCGCCCGGATTCGCCTCGAACATGTCGATCATCGCCGCCGGCGAGAACTGGCATCAGGGGGTCATCGGCATCGTCGCTTCGCGGTTCGCGCGCGACTACAACCGCCCGACCATCGTCCTCACGATCATCGGCAACGAGGCGCACGGCTCCGGGCGCAGCGTCGGTACGCTCAACCTCATCAAGATCCTCTCCCGCTGCTCGCATCTGCTGACGCGCTACGGCGGGCACCCGATGGCCGTCGGCCTCGGCATGAACAAGGACAAGATCGCCGAGTTCCAGCAGGAATTCGAGAAGTGTGTGCGTGAGGAAGCCAAGCCGTCCGACCTGACCAACTACATCAACTATGATGGCGTGGTGCGGCTGGACGAGCTTAACGACGAATTCTTCCACTATCACAGCATGCTCGGCCCCTTCGGGCACGGCAATCCGCAGCCGCTCTACCTGATCCGCGGCCTCGAGATCGCGCGCCTGATGCCGATCCGCCCCGTTCACACAAAGGGCGTGTTCATGGACGAGTACGGCAGCACGTGCGACTTTATCGCGTTCAACAAGCATCTTGAACAGGGGATGCGCTGGGACGTGATCGCCCAGCCTCAGATCAACGAATACTACGGCGAACGCAAACGCCAGCTTCAGGTGATCGACTTCCGTCCCTCCGCCGACTGAGCGTAACGTACCTCAAAAAACATAACGGCTGTTCCGATTCCCGGAGCAGCCGTTTTTTCTGAAGAGGGATTATCGGTTTCTGTTCGTCGGAAAGTATCCTGTCTTCAGCAGGGCCGCGAACATGATCAGTGCCTGGACCACCACAAAAACGGGCAGCGCCTCCATGGAGATGAGGTCGCCCGCGTAGCCGATCAGAGGCGGCACGATCATGATTCCGACCATGCTGGCCGCCCCCTGAAGCCCGGTCAGCGCGGCCGCCGTGGCATCGTTGAACCCGCGCCGTGTGGCCTCGTGCATCAGGCACGGATAGACCGGCGCGAGCGCGAATCCGACCAGCAGAAGCGCCGCCGACGGAAGGAATCCGCCAGCCGGAGTCAGCAGGAGCAACGCGGCGAACAGGACGGCCGCGCCGGAGATCGTGCTGAGCAGACGGTTGCCGAGCTTGTCCGCCGTGAATCCGAGCAGGAAACGCCCGGCGGTCAATGCGCCCCAGTAGGCGGTCACGACGTATTGAGCGGTGTTCAGGTCCATCCCGCGCGCCCGGGTCAGGAACGCGCAACCCCACAGCCCCGCGCCCGCCTCAATGCCGCAATAGACGAAGAAGACCAGCACGCAAAGCCAGAAATCGAGCGAAAAATGACATTTCCCCTCCAGTTTGTCCATGGACGATGCCGCGGCGGCCTCGCGGTCCTCCGCCTCCTCGTCGCGGCGCGCGCGGTCCCACAGTCCGATGGTGGAACAGAAGAACATGGCGAGCAGGATCTGTGTGGAGCCGATCGCGAAATACGCGCTGCGCCACGAACCGGTGGACTGGAGGAAGACCGAGGCGATCAGCGGTCCGAGCGTCGCGCCGACGCCCCAGCAGCAGTGCAGCCAGCTCATGTCGCGGCTGGAATAGTGCTTCGAGACGTAGAAGTTCATGCCGGTGTCGATCGCGCCCTGTCCGAATCCGAGCGGGACGGCGAACGCGAGCAGCACGGCGAAAACGGGCGAGAACCCGCATCCGATCAGCGAGAGCCCGGTGATCGCGCCGCAGATCGCCAGCAGCCGTCCCGTGCCGATCTTCCGCAGGATCAGGCCGCTGGCCGAGGCTGAGACCGAGGAACAGAGCGCGAGCACGGTCGCGATGAATCCGCCGTAGCGGAGCGGGACGGAGAACGCCTCGCTCATCGGGATCCAGGCGGCGTCGAGTATCTTGTCCGGGAGCCCGAGGCTGATGTAGCCGAGGTAGATGATGCCGAGCAGGAGTATCTTCCTGCGGGCGGGGGTGATTCTGTCAAAGAAGTGTGTCATGGCAGAAAAAAGCGCGAACCGGAAAGCCCGGTCCGCGCGGAAAAGATCGGATTGACCGGAAATTATGCCTTCGGGAAGTCCATGCCTTCCACGATGCCGGGAATCTCCTGCTTGTAGTAGGAGTAGGCCATGCGGCAGAGGAACGGGACGTCGAGCTTCCAGTTCAGTATCTCGTCGCCGAGGTCGGCACGGACGTTCGAGTTGTCGAACGTGATCTGCGTGGAGAAGTACGGGATGAGGTCTTCGATCATGCGCATGACGAGCTTTTCATCCTTGGAAGGATCCTCGTTTTTGTCGACGGTGCGGAGACCGGTGACTTTCAGGATGGTGCGGCAGGCGATGCCGATCATTTCGGTGGAAACGGGGCTGTCGCCGGTGATGTGGTACGTGCGGTTCTTCTCCGGGATCATGAAGAGCTTGGACATGGATTCCTGGACGTAGTCGATCGGCACGAAGTAAATCTTGTCGGAGGTCGCGCTGGCGATGCGGATGTTCACTTCCATTTTGGCGTTCGCGGGGAGGCCGGCCTTGAAGGCGCGGTTGCTCTTGATGCGGCCGAGGAATTCAAGGATGCGGTAGAACGCGAGCGGCTTGCGGATCACGCCGTCGGAACGGCGTCCGACGATGATGGAGGGGCGGTAGATGGTGTACGGGACGCCGACGTTCTCGCGGACATATTTTTCCGCGTCGAACTTGCTGCGTTCGTAGGAGTTGATCCAGCCGGTGGCGGGCATGGTGTCTTCCATGACGCGTCCTGCGAAAGTGCCCGCGACGTAGGCGGTGCTGACGTACTGGAAACGCGGGATGTTGAAGCGCTTGACGGCTTCGACGGCGTTCAGCGTGCCGTTCATGTTGGTCGCGTAGGTCTTGCCTTCGGGGTCTTTGCCGAGGTTGACGTCGGCGGCGCAGTGGAACATCACATCGTAGGGGCCGTATTTCGCGATCTCGTCGAACGGGAGCCTGGTCACGTCGCCGGAGATGACGGTGATGCGGGAGATGATGGAGTCGTAGGAGGCGGGATCGCCGTCGAATTCACACTGGGCGCGCATGGTGAGTTCCGTGCGCTCCTGGGCGGTCTGGGCGGAATTGCCGCGGCAGATGGCAACGATCTTGAAGTCGGGATGATTGCGAAGCAGCGCCGTGACGACGGACGCCCCGACCAGACCCGTGATACCGGTAAGCAGGATGTTCAAAGCTTGCTCCTTGACGGTTTTTCGATTTATCTTTAAAATAGAATTGTGCCAAATGTAAAAAAACGTTCTAACAATATATCACTGTTTCGGAAAAATGAAAGCCGGAATTGCCAAAAAGTCGCGTTTTTTTGGAAAACAGTCGAAAAAACACACTTTCCGATTGAAAAAAGCGGCTCCCTGTGGTACGTTATTACCGTCTGTTCTTCTTAAAAACCTTTTTCCATTTCACTCGGAGTTTTACACCATGGGGTTTGCCTGCGGTTTTGTCGGTCTTCCCAACGTCGGGAAATCCACCCTTTTCAACGCTTTGACCAACGGCGGCGCGGCCGCCGCGAATTTTCCGTTCTGCACCATCGAACCGAACACGGGCATCGTGGCCGTGCCGGACGACCGTCTCGACGTGCTCGCGGACATCGAGAAATCCGCGCGCATCGTGCCGACGTCGCTGAAGTTCATTGATATCGCCGGACTCGTTCAGGGCGCCAGCAAGGGCGAAGGACTCGGCAACCAGTTCCTCGGCCATATCCGCAACGTCGACGCCGTGGCGCACGTGGTGCGTCTCTTCCAGGACGGCGACGTGGTGCACGTGGGCGGTTCCATCGACCCGGCGCGCGACCTGGAGCTGATCCTGACCGAACTCATGCTCGCGGACCTGGAGTTCCTCCAGCGCAGATTTGACAAATGCAAGAAGCTCCTGCGCACCGGCGATGCCGAGATCAAGGCGGAATACGAGCTGTCGCAGTCCTGCATCGCCGACCTCGAAAACGGCAAGATCCCGCAGTGGAACAAGGACGATCCGGACGCCTGCCGCGTGATGGCGTCGCTCCAGCTGCTCTCCACCATGCCCGCGTTCGTCTGCGCCAACGTCGACGAGGCCGGATTCCGGTCGTTCGGCAAGGACGACGCGTCGAAGGCGCTGATCGACTATGCCGCCGGACACGGCATGGAAGTCGTTCCGGTCTGCGCGAAATTCGAGGAGGAACTCGCCGCGCTCGAACCCGACGAGGCGAAGGCGTTCCTGGACGACATCGGCGCGACGGAAAGCGGATTGCAGCGCGTAATCCGTACCGGATACAAACTGCTCGACTACTGCACATTCTTCACCACCGGAAAGGACGAGACGCGCGCCTGGACCATCGTGAACGGCACCGCCGCGCCCGAAGCCGCCGGGAAGATCCATACCGACATGCAGCACGGATTCATCCGCATGGAGGTCGTCTCCTACGAGGAACTCGTGGCGCACGGCGGCTGGAATGCCGCGAAGACCGCCGGCAAGCTCCGCACCGAGGGCAAGGACTACATCGTGAAGGACGGCGACTGCGTGTACGTCCTTTTCAATAAGTAACCCCTTCTGTTTTTCCGCGCCGCATCATGGCAGAAGACCAGACATCTTCCATCAACCGTTTCTTCAGCAGTTCGCGCAATCTCGCGGCGTCCACCCTGATCAGCCGCGTCCTTGGACTCTTCCGCGAGACCCTGACGGCGGCGGTCATCGGCGGCGGCGCGCTGATGTCCGGCTGGACGCTCGCGCTGACATGGGCCAACACCTTCCGCCGCATCCTCGGCGAGGGCGAGCTCGGCAAGGCGCTCGTGCCGATCCTGTCTCTGTCGCTGGAGACCGAGGGGAAGGAACGCGCCCGCGAACGTTTCTCGACGATCCTGCTGTGGCTGACGCTGCTGCTGTGCGCGCTGGCCGTGGTGCTCGGCGTCCCGTCGTGGCTGATCGCCCGCACGCTGGAACCGGGCCGCTGGAAGACCGCGTTCGAGCTGTTCCCGATCCTTGCGCCGTACATGGTGTTCATCTGCGTCGTGGGGGCGGCGACCGCCTGCGCGAACGTGCTCCGCGAATTCTTCCTGCCGTCGCTGACCGCGATCCTGCAGAACGTGGTCCTGATCCTCGCGCTCGTGCTGGTCTGCCGTCATTACCGGGGGATGTTCCAGCTGAAGATGTTCGGCCTCGCCGTACTCGTGGCGGGCGTGCTGGAAATGGCCCTGATCTTCCTGATCCTGTGGCGGCGCGGCATGATGGTGCGGATTTCAGGCGCGATCATGCGGGACCGCGGGACCCTGCTTTCGATCTGGAAACTGATCCTGCCGGGGCTGCTCGGCGCAAGCGCGCTTCAGCTGAGCCTGCAATGCGACCGCCTGATCGCCGGGTTCATCGGCGATTTCGCGGCGGCCTCTCTCTACTTCAGCGAACGCCTGGTGTATCTGCCGGTCGGCATCTTCGCGGTGTCGTTCGCCACGGTCGCGAATACCGAGCTGTCGCGGTTCGCGGCGTCGGGCGACTACGATAAACTGACGGCGCTGCTGACGGGGACGATCCGCATCCTGCTCTTCGTCTCCGTGCCGTTCACGGCGTTCATGATCTGTTTCCCGGAGGAGATCATCAGCGTCTTCTACCACTACGGCAGATTCGACGATACGGCGGTGCACGAGACCGCGTACGCGTTCCTGATGTACTCGGCGGGGATTCCGCTGTTCGCGGTGTTCAAGATCTCGTCCGTGGCGTTCACGAGCCGCCGGGATATGGTGACGCCGCTGAAGGTGTCGCTGGTCTGCATCGCGATCAACATCGTGCTGAATTTCGCTCTGATGGTCCCGCTGAAGCAGGGCGGCATCGCGCTCGCCACGGTCGTGTCGTCCCTGCTGAACAACACCCTGCTGCTGACGATCTACAACCGGCAGCTGCCGGACCATAAGATCGACTTCCGCGTGCTCGGGCTGTACCTGCTGCGGCTGATCCCCGCGTGCGGCCTGCCGCTGATCCCGGCTGTCCTGATCTCCCGCGTGATCCCGCGCAACCTCGAATTCACGCTGCCGCACTGGAACGTCGAGATCACGACGCTGAACGTGGCGGCTCCGCTGATCGCGGCGGGACTTGTTTACGGCGTAGGTCTTCTTGTTCTCTGCTGGGCGTTCCGCATCGAAGAGGCGATGCTGGTGTGGGGCCGCATCCTGCACCGGAGAAAACGCTCCGCCTGAGTTTCCCCAAGCGGAGCAGAAATCTTTTTTTCATTTTCGTGTCCGAGCAAAGCCGGACACAATTTCGGTGGAGGCTCTGCCTCCCCGTGACCGAGCGTAGCCGGGCACTGCTTAACACACTTTGTGTGTGCTTGAGCGAAGCCAAGCACTATATCAGTGGAGGACTTGTCCTCCTATGCCTTGTCGCCGTACTTTTTCGCGAGTTCCACGAGGGCGGCGAGATCGAGCTTGCCGTTTCCGAGCATGGGGAGGGAATCCACGAGGATGAAGTTTTCGGCCTTCGGGATCCAGAGGTTCGGAATCTCGCGGTCCTTCAGCTGGCGGATCAGTTCGTCAGGAGCCAGACGGCGCGCGTCGGTGTAGAATACGATGAGTTTCTCGCCGTGCTTGGCGTCGGCGGCTCCGCAGACGGCCACGAGGCGTTCCTCCGGCTGGAGGATGTTGTTGATCTCGCGTTCGACGAGCTCGTGCGGGACCATTTCGCCGGCGATCTTGGAGAAACGTGAGAGGCGGCCCGTGATGGTGATGAATCCGTTGCGGTTCATGTGCGCGATGTCGCCGGTCACGTACCAGCCGTCGCGGATGACTTCGGCGGTCTTGACAGGTTCGCCGAGGTAGCCCTTCATCACGATCGCGCCCTTCACGATCAGGAGTCCGTCGGTATCTTCGGGCATGAGCTCGAAGGTGGACGGGTCGACTATTTTGGCGCAGATGCCGGGGAGCGGCGCGCCGATGCTGCCGGGCTTGGCGACTTCCACGCCGAGTTCCATGCGGGAGTTCGCGACGTTGATGGAGACGACGGGCGACAGTTCGGTGCAGCCGTACCCCTCGGTGATCTCAAGCCCGGTGAGCTTGCGGAATTTCGCCGCGATGTCCTCGCGGAGGCGTTCCGCGCCGGTGATGGTAAGGCGGAGCGATTTGAAGTCTTCGCCCGTTCCCTTGCGCATGTAGAGCATGAGGAAGCTCGGGGTGGCGACCAGGATGGAAATCTTCTGTTCGCGGATGACCTTCAGCGAGATGGCGGCGTCGAGGGCGTTCGCGATGAAGACGGCGCGCGTGCCGGTGACGACCGGGAGCCACATGCAGACGGTGAGGCCGAAGGAGTGGAAGATCGGGAGGTTGCCGAGCACGCTGTCGGTCTTGCGCCAGCCGATCATGGCGGTCATGGCGGTGACGTCGGCGTTGATGTTGTGGTGCGTCAGCATGATGCCCTTCGGGATGCCGGTGGACCCGCTGGAGAAGATGAGCACGGCGATGCGGTTGACGTCCTGCCAGCTCTTCGGCGAAACGAGCTTGATGAGTTCCTCGTGCGTGAGGAAAATGCAGGCGAGGAGCCAGATGTATTTCGAGCCCGGACGCCCGATGTCCTTTGCGGCGTCCTCCAGGAACACCATTTCCGGCGTGGGCTGCATGCGGATCTTCTGGATGAAGACGCGGCTGGTCAGGATGTGCCTGATGTTCGCGATCTGCACGGCGTGGCGGTTGGCCGGGATGCCGGCGGTGAAGTTCATGACGGCGGGCTTGCGGTCGGCCATCTGAACGCCGGTGATCGTGCAGACGGCGGCGAGGCTGTTCGGCAGCATCACGCCGACGTATTCCTCGGATTCGTCGCAGATGCGGCGGATCCAGCGGCTGATGAGGATGGATTTCAGCATCAGCATGAAGAGCGGCGGATTCTGGAGCCCGTGCGCGTCGTCGAACTGCTGGATATTGCGGCGGAACGGATGGTGTTTCGCCATCCACGCGAACTGGCTGTGGAAGGGCCGTTCGCCGCGCTCGGGGATCAGTTCGGTGTCGGCTGCGAGTTCGGAGAGGATGATGCGGATATCGTATGCCGAAGTGTCGCGCGGGATCGGCTTGCCGACGGTCACGCTCGCCTTGTGCGGGAGCTCGTCCGGCCAGGAGAGCTTGAACTTGCCGTAGTAGCAGGAGAAGATGCTGCCCCAGGTCATGCCGATGCGGACCGGGATGACCGGGATTTCCGGCATGTCGTCCGGCATCATCTCGCCGACGCCGTCCTTGAAGCTGGACATCGTGCCGTTTTTCGTGATGTCGCCCTCGGGGAAGACGCAGACAATCTCGCCCTGTCGCAGGAGTTCGCGCGTGTATTCCAGCTGCGCCTTCAGCTGCTTGGGCTTGTTCGACGGGATCGAGATGAACCCGGCGGACCGGAAGAGCGGCCGCCAGAACGGCGCGTTGAAATAGCTTTCGTGCATCATGAAGCGGATGGGCCGCGACGTGCACGCCTGGATGAAGAAGATGTCCACGAAGCTCGCGCGGTTGCCGATCAGCAGCGCCGGGCCGTCTTCCGGCAGGTTCTCCACGCCGAACTTGCGGAGCCGGTACAGCGTGCAGAGCAGCGAGCGCATCAGGAAGCGCAGCAGGAACTGCGGCATGATGTAGAACGACGTCGCGCCCAGAATGATCGTGAGGCATGCAAGAATCAGCGTGATCGAGTAGATCGAGAGGCCGTAGTAGTACATCAGGAACGACATGAGGATCGTGAGCAGGATTCCCGCGGCGAACGGCAGATAGAACCAGCTGAAGAACGGGGGAATCAGTTCGTGCCGGATGAAGTATTTCTGGTATGCTTCGAGCGGGACCAGCATGATGCCCGCGAAGAAACCGAACACGAACAGCAGGATCATCAGGAGGCCGCCGCCCGTGTACTGGTCCGGGAACAGAGGCAGCAGGCCGATCAGCAGCGCTGCGAGCGTCATCACCGCGGTCGACGACGGCACAAGCCCGATCTCGATCATGTCGCCGGAGAGCTTGCCCGCCGCGAGGCAGCCGAGCACGGCGCCGACCACGGGCGAGGCGATGATCGAATACAGGAAGATGTCGCTGCCCGACACGCCCGTTCCTGCGAACTGCACCGAAATGTACTGCATCGCCATCGACGAAATCAGGATGATCGAGGCGAAGATGTAGCCTTCGCCGATCCCCGTCAGAACGAGCTCGCGGTAGCGCTGCTGGAGCCTGAACGCCGTCACCCACTGCTGTTTCAGGTCGCGGAAGCGCAGTTTCCGGCAGAACGACTGGTTCGGGTTCAGGTGCGACGCCAGAAGCAGGTTCAGCGTGGCGAGCATGACGCCGGCCGCGCCGATCGCCGCCGTGCTGGAAATGAAGTGGATGCAGAAGACCGCCGAGACCGTGCCGATGATGATGCCGAGGAACGTCATGGACTCCACGACGCCGGCGTTGCGCGAGAGTTCCTTCTTTTCGGCGGCGTCCGACAGGTAGATCTTCAGGGCAGGGCGGTAAAAGGAGAAGACCACGCCCATGCAGGCGGCGAAGACCAGCAGCGGGACCGGGCCGAATTTCTTTACCGGAGCCAGGAAGAAGCTGCCGAAGAGGATCAGGAATATTTCGACGGCGCGGCTGAACACCACGACGTTCCGGGCGGAGAAACGCGTGCAGAGGAACTGGCAGAACACGCTGGTGAAGAGGAACGGGACCGTGTAGACCGCGGCCACCAGCAGTACGTTCAGCGCCTGCCGGTCGAAGACGGGAACTTCCCGGTTGATCAGGAGCGCGGAGTAGGCGCAGACGTAGACGGGGATCAGCGCGCTCAGCAGAGCCACGCCGCCGAGGATGCCTTTGTGAACCGGCTGTTTGGCGAAGGAATCGTTCATGCCCCGGCGCTCCGTTCCGGACTTGGCTTTGTGATTGCGGTTTCCATCCGGCATACAGCGGATTCGGGCGTGAAAAAGTGCCTGAGATGCATGATCGTATCCATATCGTGTTTTGTGTGTCTGATCGTGTGCAGGAGGAGGTTTGAGGACAAACGGTATCTCCGTTTACACAAACCGTTTAAATAATATACCATGCGCGAGGGCTTTTTTCAATCGTCTTTCTCTAAAAATATTTGAGAAAAGTAACAACTATTCTGGAAATAAATTCGGAAATCCGTATGATTTAATCTGCTGAAGACAAAAAAAGTACTGAATACCGGAAAATATCCGAAAAAAGAAAAACTTTACACAATAAATCATCGCGGAAAAACGTTAGAAGACTGATACAACACGCCCCGAACCCCATCATAAACAGGAAACAACATCATGTCCATCACAAACAGACCGAAAACCGCGTGGACCATGCTCTTCCGCGTCGTCGACCGTCTGCGCGCGAAAAGCGCCCGCAACGTCGCGATCCCGAACATGAAGATCACGCTCGGCAAAATGCGCATCATCAACTATCTCTTTGTCCGCGAAGGCGAACCGCCGATGGTCAAGGAGATCGCCGAAATGTTCGGTCTGACCTCCGGCGCCGTCTCCCAGACGGTCGACGCGCTGGCCGCCGACGGCGTCGTGGAGCGCATCCCGTCCTCGATCGACCGCCGGTCCGTGCATGTGTCGCTGACGCCCTTCGGCAAGAGCATCCGCAAGCAGCTGGAAGCGTACCTGAACGATGTCATGACCGGTATCCTCGACGAAATTCCGGAAGACAAACAGGAGGCGTTTCTGGAAGTCCTTCAGGATATGTCCGAGACCTTCACCGAGACCCAGCGCATCGCCCGTGAATCCATCAAGCGCTGACTGCGGCGCAACGGTCTTATCCATATCTTATTGAATCAATGACGGCTCCTCCTCCGGGAAGAGCCGTTTTTTTGTCTGATGAGGGCAGGGGGGGATTACTTCTCCGGGGCGGTGGAAAACTCGAAGACCGTGCAGAGACCGGATTCGTTCGAGAGTGTGAACGTGAGTCCGCCAGGTGTAGGAGTATTGCGGTACAGGGCAGGGGTGATGAGGTCGCCGGGGCGTGCCTGCGCTTTGTATTCGAGACGGAGGCGGTTGAACCGGAAGTCCGCCGGAAGGTATTCCATGGTCTCGTCGAGGGAACGGTTGCTGTTGAAGTGACCGTACATATCGGCCTCATGTTCCTTGACGCGGAACGGTGTGAGGCGTTCCGGCTCCTGCGCGGGGAGCGTGATCTTGCGCGAAAGGTATTCCATCGGGAGCGGGGGATCGAACCGGAGGTCGCGGACGATCTGCGCCGGGACTTTGCCGGGGCGTCCAGACGCGCGGTCGACGAACGCGCCGATAGCGGCGCAGAGGACGCATATTTGTCCCTGTGCGTCATAGATGGTGGTATTGCGGAATCCGAAGAAATTCTTGCAGTCGTAGACGTTCGTGCGGATCGCCAAGTGTTCGCCGTAGGCCGGAAGACGGATGATCTCGACCTGCCGGAACGCCAGAAAGACCGCAATGCCGTTGTTGCGCAGATACACGGAGAAATCGTCCTCGGAATCCATCTGGAAGCATTCGCATTCCAGAAGATAGTCGAGTGCGTGGCTGAGGCGGAGGCATCCGCCCGGCGCTGTGTCGCTGATGGCTACGGTCCGTTCGATCTGAAACATTTGACAGTCCGGTTGTTCAGTTGGCGGACTTCGACGGAATCTTGACGGTTCCGTCCGCCGGGGAAGCATCCGCGGAGAACGGCTTCACGGTCCAGTCGACGGAATCCATATCGGCGAAGAATTCGGCGAGTTTCGAGGCGGCGGTGTCGTAGTCCTTCAGGATCAGTCCCTTGTCCGGGATGCTGGACTGGCGGATTTGATCGAATGCCTTGTGGTTGTCGTTCAGTCGTTCACTGCCTTTCTGAGCTTCATCCGTTGCCTTGACATACTCAATGAATCTGGAATAAACGCGGGAAAGACGTTCGGCTTCTGTTGTGGCGGAGAGTGTTTTGCCCGGGAAATACGCGCGGTAGACGGGCTGGATCTGGATCGCAAGCTTCGACATGCGTTTGAGGCGTTTTTCGAAGTCGGTGCGCCAGACGGGGATTTCGATGAGCGAATCGAAGTGTTCGTAGGATGCGTTGAAATAATCCACGTCGCGCTTGAACTCCAGATACGGCAGGATGTTGCGGCATCGGGGAGAGACCGAGTACTTGCCGTTGCGGACCGCGAAGCCGAGCGCGGAAAGCGTCTGGACGGTGTTTCCCGCCATGTGGAAGGAGAACCCTGCGGACGACGACTGATTCGCGGCGCCTGTACCGCCCGACGACGTGCCGAGGCCGGCGTAGTCGCTTAGAGACTGTCCGGTTATGCGGGACAGGGGATCGTTCGCCTTTGCGACATTGGACTTGCCGTTGTTTTTGCTGTTATTCCTCGTATTCGAGTTTGTCGAGGCGGTGTTCTGGGCAGGTGTCTGCTGGAATGCCGTGCGGATGTTGCGTGCGTGCGTGGCCGGAGCAAGGTCTTCCCCGATGCCGAGATCCTGAATGGTCTTCTGCAATGTGTTCGCATCGTTGACGAACCGGTCGAGCGAGGAAATATAACTCTGCCGGAACGAGGAGGAGACGGCGGACTCGCGCGCCTCGGCGAACCCGCTCATGACGAGCAGGAGTTCACGGTCGAAACGGGCCAGGATGTCTTCTTTCTCATCTGCGGCGGACGCCGTGCCGGCGAACAGCGCGGCGACGGCGACGAGGACCGGAACGAACAGATTCGAACGCTTCATGTCAAGTCTCCTCCTGAATAACAAATTCAAAAACGGAATCGGGCGGGTACTGATTTATTGCGGCTTGTCCTCCTTGCCGGGGAGCGCGCGTAGAATGACGCCGGCCTCCTGCAGGATCCTGCGGGAGGTGCCGTCGATGGAATAATGCTCGTTGAAGACGACCTCGGAGATGCCGCCGTTGATGATCATTTTCGCGCAGAGGAGGCACGGGCTGAACGTGGTGTAGAGCGTGGCGCCCTTGATGGAGATGCCGTGGTAGGCGGCCTGCACGATGGCGTTCTCCTCGCCGTGGGAGCAGAGGCATTCCTCCAGCGCGGTTCCGGACGGGGCGGTGGAATTGCAGCGCGGGCAGCCGCCCTCGTTGCAGTTCTTGATGCCGCGCGGCGTGCCGTTGTAGCCGGTGGAGATGATGCGTTTGTCCTTCACGATGACTGCGGCGACGTGCCTGCGGCTGCAGTTGCTGCGCGCCGCGACGACCTTTGCGATCTCCATGAAATACTCGTCCCAGTCGGGTCTGTCCTGTTGGCTGCTCATGTTCGGGTGCCTCCTGTTATGCGGGGGAAGAAAACGGTCATGCCTGGTGTTCGACGAATTCGCGATGGAGCGCCTTCTGGGCGCATTCGAACTGCTCGCGTTCGATCACGAACTGGATGTTCACCTGGCGGATGGTCTGGTCGATGGCGAGCACGTTGACTCCGGCTGCGGACAGCGCGTTCGCCGCGCGTGCGAGGAATCCGGGTATCTTCATGTTGGAGCCGATGACGGAGACGATCGCGACCTTGGTCACGTGGATTTCGGCGTTCGGGAAGTCGCGGTGGATGCTTTCGATGCAGTTGTTCAGGCGCTTGCTCTTCTCCGGCACGAAATGCGCGATCGTGTTCGCGTTCGTGGTCTTGGCGATGTAGTCGATGTCTCGGTCGGCGAGGTGCTTCGTGAGGCGGTAGTCGTAGCCGGGTTCGCCGACCATTTCCGGGTCGAAGACCTCGACGCCGAGCAGATCGGCGCGGCCGCAGATCATTTCGACGCGCGGATTCGGGGAGACGTATTCGCGGCTGATGAGCGTGCCGGGGTGATGCGGATCGAACGCGTTCTTGACGCGGATCGGGATGCCCTTCAGCTCCATTTCCTTGGCTGCCTTCGAGTGGATGGCCTCCATGCCCATGTCGGAGAGCTGGTCGGCGATGTCGAAATTGGTGTTGCCGATGACCTGGACCTTGTCGATGCCCATGAGCTTCGGATCGCCGGTGGACAGGTGGAATTCCTTGTGGATGATTCCTTCGCGGGCTCCGGTGAGCACGGCGATCTTGCTGAACGTGATCTCGCTGTAGCCGCGGTCGAACCGGAGCATGATGCCGGGGTCGAACTTCACGTAGCCGGTCACGACGGGGAGCTCCGAGGCGAAGTCGACGCCCTCGAACCCGGCGAGGATCGCCTCGTCGAGCGTGCGCGATTCGGTGGAACGCCAGCCGGAGAGGTCGATGAAGCGCGCGTTGATGCCGTTTGCTTTCAGAATCTGGACGGAGTTCCAGGCGCTGTGGACTTCGCCGACGGCGGCGAGGAATTCGCGCGTCATGGGCAGGTAGTCGGCGGGACGCATGAAACCGTAGGAACGCATGTCCTCGAGGTCCTGCAGGAACTTTCCGATGTCGTCGAGCTTGCCGTTGATGAATTCGTTCGCTTTCTTCACGTTCAGTCCGAGGAACCCGAACTCCTGGTTGTAGTCGAGCATTTTTTCCCGGACGCGGGCGAGGGCTTCGCGCCATTCGCCGCTGCCTGCCGTGAAGTGACCGTACACGCCGGGCGCTCCGGTCTTCTTGTCCTCCAGCAGGAGGTTGGTGATGCCGGAATAGGCGGAAACGACGAAGATGCGGTTGTACATCTCGGCGGGAGTGCGGTCGGCGATGATGACGTTCTGCATGATCTCGCCGAAGCGGGACATGCTGGTCCCGCCGATCTTTTCAACAGTGTGGTTCATGTTCAAAGCTCCTCAATGCGAAGCAGGCAGATTTTGCCGTGGACGGCGTCGAACGCCTCCATGGCGGTGATTGCCTGGCGGATGGCGGCTTCCTTCGCCTCGTGCGTGATGATGACGATGGACGCTTCGCCGGACGTGTTTTTCGAGACCGGGTTCTGCATCAGGCGGGACACGCTGACGCCCTGTTCGGACAGGATTCCGGCGAGTTTCGCGAGCACGCCGGGACGGTCCGTGACCGTGAGGCGCAGGTAGTAGCGCGAGGTGATCTCCTCCATCGGGACGATCCCGGCGCATTCGACGCTCTTGCGGTAGGCGGGGATGCGGACTGGCGTGCCGCTTGCGAGGTTGAGCGCGGCGTCGGCGATGTCGGACACGACCGCGCTGGCGGTGGCAGCGCGGCCTGCGCCGCGACCGTAGAAGAGGGTGTCGCCGACGAAATCGCCGTTGACCATCACGCCGTTGAAGACGTCGGAGATGCCCGCGAGCGGAGCGTGTTTCGGGATGAGCGTGGGATGGACGCGCACCTCGATGCGGCTGTCGGCGCACTGCTTGATGATGGCGAGCAGCTTGATCTTGTAGCCGAGCTCGTCGGCGCAGCGGATGTCGGACAGCGAGACGTCGCGGATGCCCTGCACGTAGATTTCGTTCGTGCTGTGCCAGCCGCCGTACGCGAGAGAGGCGAGGATCACGGCCTTGTGCGCGGTGTCGAATCCGTCGATGTCGAGCGACGGGTTCGCCTCGGCGTAACCGAGCCGCTGGGCGTCCTTCAGGACCTCCTCGAACCCGAGGTTTTCGCGTTCCATGCGCGTGAAGATGTAGTTGCAGGTGCCGTTCAGGATGCCGAAAATGCGGTTGATGCGGTTGCCCACGAAGCCTTCGCGCAGGCTCTTGATGATCGGGATGCCGCCGGCCACGCTCGCCTCGTAGAAGACCGTGCCGCCGCCCGCTTCCGCCGCATCGAAGATCTCGCGGCCGTAGTCCGCCAGCAGCGCCTTGTTCGCCGTGACGACCGTCTTGCCCTGTTCAAGGGCGCTCAGGATGAACTTGCGGGAAACGGTCGTGCCGCCGATCAGCTCGACCACGATGTCGCTCTTCGCGATCACGGACGGGGTATCGCTCGTCAGCATGCCGGTCGGGACCGCGACGCCGCGGTCGGTCGTCGTGTCGAGATCGCCGATCCCGGTCAATTCCACATCCACGCCGGTCCGTTCGCGGATCAGACCGCGGTTTTTCAGAAGACAATCCGCCACTCCGGCGCCTACCGTGCCGAATCCGAGGATTCCCACACTCACATGTTTCATATTATCTAACTCCAGTTTTGGGAAAAGAATGCAATTACATAATATACACCCTGCAAGGGAAAATGAAAGCGCTCTTTTAAAAAAAGTAACGGAAGGAGACCTTATTTCCGGCATCTTCCTGTTTTCTTCGGTGGATGGTCTTGATTTCCCGGAGAAGGCGGGGTATATTAGCAGAAAATGATTTGCAATTGTTTGTATCACAGGAGCTAGTTACATGACAGGTCACACCATGGCTAAAATGATCCTTGCAGGAAGCGCCGCGCTCATGACCGCCGGAGTTTTCGCCGTCGAGGGCGACGCGGACTACCCGATCAGCCCCGTTCCGTTTACCAAAGTCAGGTTCACCTCCGGCGTGCTCGCGGAACGCCAGGACGTCAACCGCAAGGTCACGATCCCGTTCGCGCTCCAGCAGTGCCTGGAGTCGGGGCGCCTGAAAAACTTCGACCTCGCCGCCGAGACCATGAAGCGCCGCGCCGCGGGCGAAACGACGTTCCAGAACCGCCCGGCGTCCTCGCTGCCGTTCGACGATACGGACATCTACAAGTTTCTGGAGGGTGCGTCGTATTCGCTCCAGACGAACCCGGACCCCGAACTGCAGAAGAAAATGGAGGACATCATTCAGCACGTGAAGGCGGCTCAGGAGCCGGACGGCTATCTGTACACGTTCCGTACCATGCACCCGGATTCCCCGGCGCACGAATGGATCAACCAGAAGCGCTGGCTGAACGACCCGAATCTGAGCCATGAACTGTACAACCTGGGGCATTTCTATGAATGCGCCACGGCGTATTTCGAGGCGACGGGCGACCGCACGCTGCTGGACATGGCGGTGAAGTCCGCCGAGCTCGTGAACAAGGACCTCGGCGGGGACGATCCGTGCATCGCGCCCGGACATCAGATCATCGAAATGGGCCTGGCGAAACTCTACCGCCAGACCGGCGATCCGCGCTGGCTGAAGCTCGCCGCGCATTTCCTCGAAAACAAGGCGAAACGCGGCCCCGGCGATCCCTACAGCCAGTCGCACAAGCCCGTGCTCCAGCAGGACGAGGCCGTCGGGCACGCCGTCCGCGCCAACTACATGTACGCGGGCATGGCGGACGTCGCGGCGCTCTCCGGCGACCAGCGGTACGTCGACGCGATTACGAAGATCTGGGATAACGTCGTCGGCAAGAAATACCACCTGACCGGCGGATGCGGCGCACGCAGCAGCGGCGAGGCGTACGGCAACAACTACGAGTTGCCGAACCGCTGCTACAACGAGACGTGCGCCGCCGTGGCGTTCCTCTTCTGGACGCACCGGATGTTCCTGATGTACGGCGACGCGAAGTACATGGACACGTTCGAGCGCACCATGTACAACGGCGCGTTCTCCGGCGTCTCGCTCTCCGGCGACCGGTTCTTCTACCCGAACCTGCTGGAATCCGGAGGGTCCACGCGGTCCGCGTGGTTCGGCTGCGCCTGCTGTCCGCCGAACATCATGCGCACGATCGCCTCGCTCGGCGAGTATGTCTGCGCGAAAAAGGACGACACGATCTACATGCTGCTGTACGGCGCGGGCACGGTCGACGCGGGCGACGCCGTGTTCACGCAGACCACGAACTACCCGTGGGACGGCAAGGTCGAGATCGCGCTTTCCGGCGTGAAGAAGAGCAAGTTCGCGCTTGCGCTCCGCATCCCCGGTTGGGCCGAGGGGCATCCCGTGCCGTCCGACCTCTACACCTACGTGAACGACGCGCCCGCGAAATGGACACTGCTGGTGAACGGAAAGAAGGCGGATTACAGGATGGATAAAGGTTTTGCCGTGATCGACCGCACGTGGAAGAACGGCGACACGGTCACGCTCGACCTGCCGATGGAGGTCCGTCGCGTGAAAGCCAACGAAAAGGTCGGCAACCTCGCCGGACAGGTCGCGTTCGAGCGCGGCCCGATCGTGTTTGCGTTCGAGCAGGTCGATCAGACCGTGAAGATCCCGTGGCGGCGCTGGTTCGTGCTCCCGGACGCGAAGGTCGCGGCGAAATACCGTACCGACCTCTTCCCGTCCGGCGGCGTCGAGACGATCGAGATCGACACGAAGGACGGCATGATGGTCGGCATCCCGTACGCCTGGTGGGCGAACCGCGGCTCCATGCCGATGCGCGTATGGCTGTCCGATTCCGACACCTCCGCCCAGCACGCGGCGAACAAGTCCGAGGAGGCGAAAGTGAGCGTATCCTACGCCCGCGGCGGCATGAACCCGGCGGCGATCAACGACGGCTTCTTCCCGCAGAACCCTACCGACATCGACATCGAAAACTTCGATTTCTGGTCGCATCTCGGCGGCAGCGAGTGGGTCATGCTTTCGTTCGAGGAGCCGGTCGACGTCTCCCGATGCAGGTTCTACTGGTTCGACGACAGCCGGCGCGGAGGCGGATGCGCTCTGCCGCAGTCCTGGTCGCTCAGCTATGACAATGGAAACGGGCAGTTCGTACCGGTCGAGGCGAGCGAACAGAAGATGGACGAGATCACGTTCAAACATGTGAAGACGAAGCGTCTGCGCCTCGATATCCGCCAGCGCAACCGGATGGCGTCCGGCCTGTACGAGTGGCTGGTTTTCTAATTTTTGAACTGAAATCCAAAAAAATATGGCGGGGACAGCCTGAACAACTGTTCCCGCCTTGCTTTTGCTTTGAAATCCGGTCAGAAATCGAACATCATCTGATCGGACTTGTCCGGTTCTTCCTTCTTCGGCACGAAGTTCTTCACGGAGCCGAGCCAGAGTTCGAGCGACTGGATCGGGACCGAGAGGCGTTTCGCGTCGGAAATCTTCGTGGATGATGCGTTCGGATCGGCGGCGACGAGCAATGCGAGGGCGTCGGTCACGGAGTCGACCGGGTCGTAGCCCGCGGCCTTCGCGATGGATTCGTACCAGGCGCGTTTTTCGGGCATCTTGCCGGTGAAGCATATCTTGGGGCGTTCTTCTGTCGAAGACGCCACGAGCGTGACAGCGGCGAGGAGTTCGTCCAGACCGTCGGACTGGCGGATCAGTTCATCGTGAAGCGCGCGGGCACGTTCGGGGCCGATGCCGTTGATTTCCGCGAGCTGTTCGGTCGAGAGCGTGCGGAGTTCGGCGAACGTGTGTTTCTTGAGAATCGTCTTCGCGATGTTCGCGCCGATGCCCTTGATGTTGAGCGCGGCGAGGACCTTGTAGGCTGGCACGGTGCGCGCGGACTGGATCTCGCGGTAGAGGTTCTGCGTTGACGTGCCCTGAAATCCGTCGTCGCGGAGCTGGGAGAAGATCGTGAGTTCGGAGAGGTTGAAGAGGTCGGAGAGCGTGCGGACGTTGAGCTTCGTCATGATCTTACGGAGGCTCGGTTCGCCGAGGTGCTCGATGCCGATGCTGCGGATGGACGCCAGCAGGAGCTGGAGGCGAGTCTCGAAGCATTCCGGGTTCACGCAGCGGAGTTCGGGCAGGTCGCGGACGAGCTCGTGTCCGCAGCACGGGCAGTGCGTGATGAGGGCGCTGCGGCGTTCCGGGCCGGGTTCGCTGGAGACGATGTACGGGATCACGTCGCCCGCCCGCTCCACGGTCACGGCGTCGCCGATCTGCAAATCGCGGTCGAGGATGTTCTGGAGGTTGTGGAGCGTGGCGCGGCGGATGGTCGTGCCATTGATCTCGACCGGCTCCAGCTCGGCGACGGGCGTGAGGCAGTTCTTCCCGAAGCTCCATTCCACGTTGAGCAACTTCGTGGTGCGGCGGATGCCGCTGAATTTGAACGCGATCTGTCCGCGCGGATGATGGGCGGTGTTGCCGAGGGATTCGGCGTATTCGGCATCGGCGAGCTTGACCACGAGACCGTCCATGGGGTAGGGGAGCTGTTCCATCTCCTCCAGCACGTCCGGCCAGATATGGCTGATCTCGGCTGCCGTGGCGGGACGCGAGACGGTGGCGTAGTCGACGAGCGTGAGACGGGCGTGCTGGGCGGTCATGCCGGAGATGTCCTTCAGGCTCATGATGCCGCCGATGGCGTTGCGGGAATTGCGGAACGGTTTTCCGTTGGCGTTCAGGATCGAGGCGTAGCGGCGTTTGAAGTCGTCCGTGCGGATCAGGAGTTCGCCGAGGACGCGCCCGGGGTGTTCCGCCAGCGGCAGCACGCCGGACAGCGTTTCGAGGTCGATCAGCGGCACCTTGTCCGTGATGACCTTGCCGGTGAAGCCGTCGCCGCGCGTGGAGAGCACGCCGTCCTCCCACAGCACGGAGATACCGTCGTATTTGGGCTGGATCAGGAGTTTTTCGTCGGCGGTGCGGACGGTCTTTTCAAGCCAGGCGACGAGCTCGGGCAGGGAGTACACCTTGTCGAGCGAGAGCATAGGGCGTTCATGCCGGATGTCCGCGGTTGCTGCGACGGCGGGGGCGTTGACCTGGTCGAGCAGTCGGTTGCCGGGGTCCTTCTCCGCGAGCAGACGCGTGATGAAGTCGAAATCGTCGTCGCTGATCGCCGGGTCGGATTCGTCCCAGTAGCGCGCGTTGTAATACCGTATCTTGTCTTCGAGCTCGGCCGCGCTCATGGCGCGGTATGCGGCCCTGTCAATGCCGGGAGTCATGGTTTCCTCGTTTTTCTGGCACGGCGGACGTACGCCATGCGTGTTTGGGGCACCTCTAAAAATATGTTTTCGGCGGCTTTTCGCGTCTGGACAAAGTCCAACTGGTAAGATTTTCGATGGTTGCCTTCTGGTAGCCACGCTCAAATCTTCCTGCATGGTCTTTTAGCCCATACGCTGAAAATCCATCCGATCGTATTTTTAGAGATACCCTTTCGTTTTCTTTCCTAACACAAAATACCACAACTTTGAAAAAAAACAACCGAAAACCGCGGAAAAAAACGCGTACGGGATTGAAAAACACGGAATGCGGGGTTATTTTATCCAAATCATATAACAAAAACGCGCCGGAAGGCCGCAATCGAACTTTTTGCATCAAGAATGAAACGAATCATCCAGACACGTCTGTTCATCTTCATGACGCTGGGACTGCTGTCCCTGCTGATCATCGTCTACCTGGTGATGGCGATCGGTGCGAAACGTCAGGCACGTACGATCATAAGCGCGTGCCTGAAGGATTTGAGTAAAGAGGTGACCGAAAAGCGCGACAACTACAAAATGCTCCGCAAAACCGCGGATTCCGGTACGATCGCGAAGGCCAGAATCCTCGCGCGGATGATCCAGTACGATCCGGAGATTCTGAAGGATGACGCCCGCCTGAAGGAGCTTGTCTCCGTGCTGAATGTCGATTCCATCTGCGTTTCCGACCGGGACGGCATCCTGATCGCCTCGTCCGAGCCGGGATTTCTCGGATTCCGCATGCATTCCACGGAACAGTCCGCGGAGTTCATGCCGGCGATCCGGAACAAGTCGTTCGAGCTGGTGCAGGAACCGCAGGAACGCGGCATCGACCATGTGCTTGTGCAGTACGCGGGCGTGGCGCGCCTCGACGAGCCGGGCATCGTGCAGATCGCCTACGAGGCGGACAACGTGTTCGATCTTTCCGACATCGAGCTGATGCGCGACATCTTGAAGGGACTGCCGATCGGGCATGAGGGGCGTTTCCTGGTTCTGGAGGACGGCGACGATCCGGTCGTCTTCGCCAGCGGCGACCCGTCCGAAAACGGCTGTCATCTGTCCGAACTCGGTTTCCGTCGGGATCCGGTCCTGCCGGACTCCGTCTTCATCCGCGGCGGAGCGTATTTCTACCAGCCCGTGAAAATCCCGGACGAGCCCCGGCGCGTGCTGGCTGTCATGCCGAAAGGCGAGGTCTTCGCGGCGCGCAACCGCGCCATGCTCTTCATCTTCGGCATCTACGTCGTTTTCTTCGCGCTGTTCTTCCTCCTGCTGGACCTCCTGATCCGGCGGACCGTGACGGACCGTTTCTACGAGGTGAACCGCGCGCTCGACAAGATCATCGCGGGCGACCTGACGCAGACCGTGAACGTGCGGAGCAATCCCGAGTTCCTGGCGCTTTCCGACGGCATCAACACCATGGTCGGCGGCCTGAAGAAGAACCTGACCGACTCGCGCCGCCGCGTCAAACGCGAAAACGAGCTGGCGAAGTCCATCCAGCAGACGCTGATCCCCGCGCCGGGACGGCGTTTCGCGCAGTTCGACCGGATCGACTTCGTCTCGTCGTTCATGCTGGCCTCGCACAAGGGCAGCGACGTCCTCGAAACGTTCGTGACCGACGCCGGACGTCCCGGCTTTGTGATGGTCGAAGCGATCGGCGACAGCGTGTCCGCCAGTCTCAGCATGATGAAGTTCCGCGCCATTTTCCGGCCGTGCGTCCCGCCCGCCTCCGGCCCGCTCGATATGCTGAACCGCGGCATGGAAATCTTCAAGAATGAAAAGGTGTTCAAAAACCAGTTCCTGTCGATCTTCGTCGGGTTCATCGACCCGGAAAATCGGCGGCTCGACTACGTGAACGCGGGCTACTATCCGCCGTTCCTGCGCAGATCCGGCGGTACGTTCGAACAGCTCCGCGATTCGGTCGGGACGGTGTTCACGACCGCGCGCCCCGTGGAACTGCGTCAGGAGAGCATCACGTTCGGCCCGGACGACGTATTCTTCGCGTGTTCCAACGGCATTTTCTCGTACAGCGACCGCGAGGGCCAGCTCTTCACGAAGAACATGCTGCTCTCCAGCCTGAACGCCTCGAAAACGGATTCCGCGCAGGACCTGATCGACGGCGTAATGACCTGCATCCGCGGGTTCTCCGGCGAGCTTCCGCCGGAAGACGACGTGCTCATGGCCGCCTTCCGCATGAAATCCTGACCGCCGCCCCCTGAAAATATAGCGTTCGTAGCCGATTCTGCAAAAAGGGCAACACTGTTCTTTTTCCTTTTTTCTTGGAAAGCCGTTTGTTTTTTCTTCGTATTATGCTATAGTAAAGCATGATTTGCATATACTAACCTGATACGCACTACACGAAAGGCGGACGGCCATGGAATACTATGACGTTTCAAGCGGCGTAACAAGCACCGGAAGAATTATAGGCAGTTTTTTGGGAATGCGGGTTTTAAGCGGCGGGACCGCGGTTCTCACGACCGTCAACGCCGAGGGCGAATGCCAGGTCTTTAACGGCGGGCAGGCGACGAATACCACGATCAACAACATTGGCCAGATGCATGTTTCCAGCGGAGGCACGGCGACCGCCGCCACCGTCCAATCCGGCGGGATCATTTCCGTCTCCAGCGGCGCGACCGTTACCGGCGTTGACCTGACCAAAGGCGCGAGATTCTATTTTGATGTTGCGTCCAGGACCTATATTCAGGGAACAAACCGCGGCACCACCTTCGAAATAAAGGACGGGAATCTCTCCATCTTTACCGTTTATTACGAGGCAGCCCTTCATGTTTTCAACGGCTGCACGGCGAACAAAATAACCGTCAGTTCCGGCGGCGCCCTGTATGTCAGCAACGGCGCAACCGTGAACAGCACCACGGTCAAATCAGGCGGCAAATTGTTCCTTGAAAACGGTGCGACCGCGAACCACACGGTCTTCAGCGGCGCTAACTTTATCATTCATGAGGAAAATGGGACATGGAATAACATCACGCTCAAAGATAACGCCAACCTGGATATCCGAGGGGGCAAGGTAAACGCAACGACCATTTCGAAAGGTTCCATGACGCTTTCCAGCGGCGGTACGGCGACCGACACCACGGTCCTCAGCGGCGGTGTTCTGATCATTTCCGAAGGCGGCGTCGTGAAGAGCGCCACGATTTCCTCCGGAGGCGGGCTCTCTCTCCTCTCAGGCGGGACGGCGAACAGCGTGACCATCAAAAAAGACGTCAGTTTTTTCGCCTGGTCTGCTGCGGCGGACTATACCACGATCTCGTCCGGCGGCAGCATGAATGTCTACGTTGGCGCTGCTGTGAACGAGACCGCGATCAAAGCCGGCGGCAGCATGACGGTTTCCTCCGGGGGTACCGTGAACAGGACGACCGTCAACGCGGGCGAGCTCCATGTCTCCAGCAACGGGACCGCGAACAGCACGACCGTCAACGAGGGCGGCAGCCTGATCGTTTCCGGTTGGGGAAAGGCGAACAGGACGACCGTCAACGCGGGCGAGCTCCATGTCTCCAGCAACGGGACCGCGGACAGCACCACGGTCAACAGCGGCGGACGTCTGATTGTTTCCAAGGGGGCGGGCGCATCGAACACCACGGTCAACAAGGACGGCGATCTGATCGTTTCCGCCAACGGAAGCGCTATCAAAACCACCCTCAACGGCGGAGCCATGTACGTGTCCAACTATGCGGTTGTGAACACCGTCGACGTCAACGCGGGCGGCTACCTGTACCTCTACGCCGATGCACATGCATACAATATCAGAGAAAACGGCGGATGCGTGGTGTTCGAGAACGAGTATAACGTGGTGTTTGTCTCCAACACAGTCAGCGGGCTCGAAGTATCGCACAGCGCGACCGTCCACTCCAGTACAAGCGCGGTCGACACCACCGTCAACGGGAGGGGACAGCTCACCGTCTTCGACGGCGGGCGCGCGACCGGCCTGACCGTGAACGACTACGGCAGACTTGACGTCTCATCCGGCGCGCGACTGAGCGGGGCCATGACGTTTGCGGACGGCGCGATCGTCAATGTATCCTCCGGCGCAAAAGTCTACTTCGACATCTCCGGCCGCGGCCCGTCCAATACCGCGATCGTCAACAATCTCGCGAAGATCGGGACGGCTCCGAGATTCAGGATCACGGTCGGCGCGTCCCAGGCGGAAGGAGACTACACCCTTGCCGAAGGTGCGGCGGGGTTCGCGGATTACAGCAAGTATATCTGTGTGATGAACGTCCTGGGAGATGAAGTGGGCTGGCTGTCAGTCTACGGCGACACGATGGAATACAACGGCATGAACTACACGCTGACGCTGAACGGCGGCACCCTCACGGCAACGGCATGGAAATCCGGCGTTTTCACCGGCGACGTGACGGGCGAAACGAAAAACATCCTCTCCGGCGTGTCGGCGGTGGACGTAAACGTCAACGAAAAGGGCATCCTCAACATCTCCGAGGGCGGCGTGGCAGGCGGCACGAATGTCAACTCCGGCGGCTCCATGTTCATTTTCTACGGCGGCGAGGCAAGCAGCACCGCCGTCAACGAAAAGGGCATCCTCAATATCTCCGAGGGCGGCGTGGCAAGCGGCACGAAAGTCAACTCCGGAGGTTCCATGAACATATTCGACAGTGGCGTGGCGAGCAATACCACTGTCAACCAGGGAGTACTGCATATCAAATCCGGCGGCGTGGCGACCGATACCGAAATCTATTTTGCCATTGCCAAAGTGTCTGCCGGAGGAATCGCGAACAAAGCCATTGTCAATCAGGACGGCGACCTTATCCTGCACTACGGAGGCGTGGCGAACAACACCACCGTCAACGAGAGCGGTCACTTCGAGGTCTCCTACGGTGGTATGGCTGCCGATACGACCGTCAACAAGGGCGGACATCTCTACGTTTACTCCGGCGGTACCGCCACCAATGCCACGGTCAATGCAGGCGGCACGGCCGAGGTCTCCAGCGGCGGCATGATCGACGGAACCATCGTCAACTCCGGCGGCAGTCTCCTGATCTACAACGGAGCCAGGCTCACCGGACGGATGACGTTCGAGAACGGCACGACCGTCATCCCATTCGTCGGCTCAATCCTTGATTTCGACCTCACGCAGACCTCGGCGGGTTCGGTCGCCCTCGTGAACGACCTTTCCATCCTGATGGGAACGCCGACCTATACGCTTACTGTCTCCGCTACGCAAGCAAACGGCACATACAACTTGGCAGGCGGCGCGGCAGGATTCAACAAGACCATCTCCGTGGTGAATACCGGGGGAACGAGCCTCGGCACGCTCACGGTCGGCGAAACCGTCAAGATCAACGGCGTGGATTACACGCTGAACCTGGGCGCGGACAATATCCTCTCCGTCTCGGTCGGCGCGGCGGTCCAGGCGGCGAAGGGCGACCGCGACGGGAACGGCATCAGCGACGTCATGTTCGTGTGGACCGGCAACAACTATTCGCACGGCTACTGGATGAACGGCAAGGACGAGTGGTGGAGCGCCTTTGCGCCTTATGTAGCCTCCGACTGGGACAACCTCGGAAGCTACGACATGGACGGCGACGGCTGCGCCGACGCGGTGATGTTCGGCAACGTGACCTCCGAGGCGGGGGTCAAGGGCGCCTACATCGGGTTCTACAGCGCCGGCGACGATAAGGATGGCTGGCGGCACGTCGGCTATCTGAACAATGCCGAAGATATCGCATGGC
>JAEEQN010000003.1 GCA_016285345.1 Victivallales bacterium
GGCGGGTTCGGCGGCTTCTTCTTCAGCAGCGGCGGCGTTCTCGTCGACCTCGGTGAAGACGACGATGTCGGCGTGGGTCACGGCGACGACGCCTTCGGGCATCGGGATGTCGCCGACGTGGATCATGTCGCCGAGGTTCATGCCGGAGACGTCCACGATGATCTCTTCGGGGAGGTCCTGCGGGAGGCTTTCCACTTCGATTTCGTGGAGGTTCTGCTCCAGCAGGCCGCCAGCGGAGGCGCCGACGGGCAGAGCATGGCCCGGACGGACCGCGACGTGCGCCTTGATCTTCTGGTCCATGCGGATCGCCTGGAAATCCAGATGGCGGGTGCGGTTGCGGATCGGGTCGTGCTGGACTTCCTTCAGCAGGACGAGCGTTTCCTTGCCGTCCTCGACGAGGGAGAGGATGTTCAGCTCGTTGCGGGAGAGCAGCTGCCATTCCGTGGCGTTCACGGAGATGCATTTCGGCTCAATGCCCTTGCCGTAGACGATCGCGGGGATCAGTCCGGTCTTTCTCAGGCGGCGTGCGTCGTTGGTGGTACCGGCCGTACGCGCCTGCACGTTCAACACATGTTTGACTTTTGCCATTTTCGGTCCTTTCGTGTAATGTGTCGGTTATGTGTGGGTTGTCTGGTTTCGTTTCGGGTGCTTTTCCGCTCAGCGCTGGAAAAGCGAGGTAAGGGAATCGCCGTCGTGGATGCGGCGGATCGCTTCGGAGAGGAGCGGGGCGATGTCCAGCGTGTGGACGCTGTCGCCCGTCAGGTCGGTCGGCACGGAGTTCGTCGTGATCAGCTCTTCGATGCAGCTGGCTTTCAGCTTTCCGAACGCTTCTTCGCGCGCCAGGAAGTGCGACACGGCGGCGACCACGTGGGCTGCTCCTTCGCGCTTCAGGAGTTCGGCGGCGGCGCAGAGCGTGCCCGCCGTGCTGGTCATGTCGTCGACCAGGACGCAGGTGCGGCCTTTCACGTCGCCGACCAGATGCGACGACGCCACGTGGTTCGCGTCGAGGCGGCGCTTCGCCACCACGGCGAATCCGCAGCCCAGGCGGTCGGCGAACGACTGCGCCATCTTCACGCTGCCGGAGTCGGGGGAGACGATCACGGATTCCGGGTCGGTCTTCTCGCGCAGGTACGGGATCAGCACGGAGGCCGCGTACAGGTGGTCCACCGGGATGTCGAAGAATCCCTGGATCTGCTGGGAGTGGAGGTCCATGGCGAGGATGCGGTTCGCGCCAGCGGTCGTCAGCAGGTTCGCGACGAGTTTCGCCGTGATCGGCACGCGCGGCTTGTCCTTGCGGTCCTGGCGGGCGTATCCGAAGAACGGGATCACCGCGGTGATTCTGGCCGCGGACGCGCGGCGGGCGGCGTCCAGCATGATCAGAAGCTCCATCAGGTTTTCGTTCGTCGGATTGGACGTGGATTGGATGATGAATGCGTCCGCATTCCTCAGGGTATCCTTGTACTGGACAAAAATTTCGCCGTCCGGGAATCTCTGCACGGTCACGTGGCCGAGCTGCTGTCCCAGGCACTGCGCGATCGATTCGGCGAGTTTCGGATGTGATGTCCCGCTGTAGAGTCGGATGTCTCTCGCGTTTCCTTCCATGGTGTCCTGTGTCTTTCCGTTCGTGGTTTAGGGGTTATTGTTTAGCAGAATCCCCTGTTCGCGAGTCCGGAAATCGGCTGAACGCGAGTCCTTTTTTCCGCGGCCGGAGCGAATGCTCCCGACGCCGCGCCATGCCGGGATCCTGAAAAACGAGGCGGCACATCGGCCGGAAATCCCTGCGCATGAAAGAAAACCCCGCGGTCATGCGGGTCCTGCGACCCACCGAATCCGAACAGACGGATTAAGGTTTCTGTTTCAACGTGTCTAATTAATATAGACCGTAATTCCGGAAAATCAAGCTGATTTCCGTTATTTTTCACTCATTTCGTGACTTTTTCGCATAAAAAGGAGGGCAGACCCTCCACGTGGGTTGTGCCGGGCTGCGCTCAAGCACGGGAGGCAAGGCTTCCATGGCGGCAGTGTCCGGCACGATAGGGCGAATAGGGGAGATAAGACAAAATGAGGCGGACAGGGAGAAATACGCCCTATCCGCCTAATAAGCCTTATTTTGTGCGCGAATGCGCACTGTATCAGCACGGCTTGCCGTGTGCGCGCGAGCGTTAGCCGCGCACTACTCGACACTGCTTGCAGTGTGTGCTCAAGCGAAGCTGAGAGCACTGCCGCAGTTGAGGCTTCGCCTCACGCGAGGTAGTATCCGGCGTCGCTGTCGACCACGGACCACCTGGACATGTCGGCTCCGGCGTAGCCGCCGATCAGGCCGGTCGAAGCCTGACGCACCAGCAGATCGGCTATGCCGTCGCTGTTGAAGTCGCCCGCGCCCGCGACGGCCCAGTCGGAACCGTCGATCTGGCCGAGCGACGTCCAATCGTCGGAGTTCCCGTCCGCGAGCAGGACCACGCTGCCAAGTTCCTTATGGTACAGCACGACGTCGGCCTTGCCGTCGCCCGCGAAATCGCCGACCGCGCCGAATTCCCAGCCGGACCAGTTCAGGTCCCCCAGGCTCGCCAGCGTGCCGTCCAGGTCGACCGAGTAGAAAAGGCCGCCGTACAGCGACATCAGCACGGAGTCCTTGCCGTCGCCGTCGAAGTCGCCGCATCCGAGCATCGTCCAGTTCGCGTCGAACCAGCCAGCGATCCCGGTCCAGTTGTCCGTGCCGTCCGTCCAGACGCCCAGTGCGCCGAGCTCCTGCGCGTGCCACACGACCGACGGCGCGCCCGAACCCGTCAGGTTTCCGGCGTTGTACTTCCAGTCGATGCCGTCCGTGTTGATCAGCGTGCCGACCGTGCGCCAGCCGTCCGTATCCGCGCATGCCACCTGCACGCTCTTCATGGCCTCTGTCTCCGCATCCACGGTGCTGATGAAAGCGACCTGCTCGGAATTCTTACACACATATAACGGAATTGGAATATCCTCTAAGCGGCCGGTTTCAGGATTGATATAATCAGAGACGCGATAAAAGTATGTGTTCGTGTCGTCCGGCAGAGAATCTGTCACCAGAAGAACATCGCTCAGTTTGACAATAAGACCGCCCGGGAGTGTAATGGTCCTGTCCGTCGTGTCATTGACGGTGGTGTCCGTTTTGGTCGTGTCCGTGAGCGTGTTGTTGTCACTGTCCTGCATTAAGTAATCCCCCTTCAGAAGATGGCTGTAGGCATCCTGTAAAGCCGCAATTTCCTCTTCCGTGTACGAATCCGTATCCCAATCGGGATAGTTCTTATTCAGATACTCGATCACGTCGGATGGCCAGACGGTGACTTTTCCATCCATGGGAAGGATCAGTGCACCACTATTCTTTAGCATTACATAAGCATCATAGAACGGACTGCTTGGGTCCCGAGCATAGTTATTTGTTATAGTGACACGAATTCGCGGAGTGGCAGGCGTGCCCTCCTGTTCCGTTTCGGTGGTGGTGTCCTCCGCCTTCGCCTCTTTTTCATCAGGGGAGACGATGGAGTAATTCACAACAGGAGTGTAATTGGGGGTTCCGTCCGCGACCGTGATCTTCTCCTCTTTTGCCAGGAAGGCGTCCACGGCTTCCAGCATCAGCGCTTTCTGTTGCTCGTCGGAGATGTCATTACTGATGATGTATCTTGCGATGTCGGCGATTTGTTCATCCGTGCAGTCGGGGCCGGACCACATTTCGGTGCGGACAAGTTCATAGCCCGAAGGTGTTTCGGCCTCTTCCGAATCGTAGATGAATCTGAAAAATGCCTGCCCCCGGCCATATCCCCCCACGCGCATCTTCACGTTGTTGAATTGCTCTTCCATCTGCTTTGCATATTCGGGATCGATATGAACGGTAACGTTTCCCGGTCCGTAGAGCCCCGGTTCAATGTTCCGGACAGTATCGTTGTCCGCCGGGTCGGTGACGGTGGTGTCCGTTTCGGTCGTGTTGACGGTATCGCTGAAAGGCGTTACGGGACTGTAATCGGCGATGCCGGGACATTCATCGGCGAGCAGGGCTGACAGTTGATCTCCGATCGACCTCAATACGTCTGTCTCGACAGCGACTTCATCAATCATATCAATCAATGTTGGAGAGATAGCACTGTGCTCTTTCTTCTCGACTACGGCAAACCCGATTCCCGGCGATGCATTCGGGTTCTCGGAATCATATACGAGCCCCTGCGAAGTCGCATAGTCCTGCAGCGCCTGCGCCGATCCGATGCAGAGGGTGTAATAATCTCCCTCCGCCGGTCTCTCGGTCACAAAGTCGAGGCTGAATTTAGAATATTTGAGGGTGAGAAGAGATGCCACATTGGAAAGCTTGCTTTCACTCCAGAGTTCCGAGTCGACAAGGTTCAGGAAGACGACTGGACTGCCGGCAGGGGCGATATGGATCGTACCATTCGAAAACTCCTCCGGATTCGGCTTGGAGATCGTGAGCTTTCCTTCCTCCGGCGGATTGTCATTGCGATAGGCCAATATGTATCCCTCTTTTTGCAGGGACTCCAGATACTCCTGTGTTTCCCCGTACTGAACAAAATGATACTGATGATGGCCGCCTCCGATGGGATTTGGGCCGTCCAGACTGCCCGGATCGACTGTGGTGTCCGTTTCGTCAACCACTGGAACAAGTTTGAGCGGTTCACCTGGTTCCCCTTCAACCAAAACCAGTTTGTACTCTTGGGGCGTGGTATCCGTTGAATCCGGCCAATTCACCGGATAGTTCGGGCCTTCCCAATCTATATTTTTGGTGACGGTGGTGTCTGTTCCGGTCGTGTCCTTGAGCATGTTGTCGTCATTGTCCGCATCAACTGGAACCAGTTTATATACTGTCTTAGAAGGATCGTCCACATCCTCATCAGGGACAAGTGTAAATGGTTTGAGGGTAATATCCTCATATGAAGGATAAACCGTATAGGTCGGGCCCTCCAGATAGTTGTTTTTTGCAGAGTCATTGTCCGCTGCTGAGACAACGATATTCGCATACTCTTTTTCAACCGCTTCATCAATCTTGAAGGAAACCGTGAGGAAGCCGCGTTTCCTCAGTTCCTCCAGGTACTCGGGGGTGTCGCCGGGCCGGATGAAATAGACCATCCCATTCAAATGCCTTTCGCTCAAACTGTTTTCGCTCATTTTCGGTCTCGCTTTCCCGCCTCGAACCGAGGCGAATGAATAAGGTTGTGATACGGGATCTTTCTTATATTCCGATACCCAATATAGCACGAAAAATCAGCATGTCAAGGACTTATGTCATTTTTTTTTTTTTTGAAAATTGGTTAAAATCTAAAATATAAAACGATTAACCTAAATTTTGAGGTGAGTCCAAAATTGTCTATTTTGGAAACAAACTGCTTCGTGAGCCAAAAAAGCTGGATACAAACGGGTGTGCCGCGGTTGTGCGCGGCTCCGCTCAAGCACGAGGTGGCCTTACTCGGTTTCAGGATCCACGGAGAACTCGCTGAGGACTTTGTGTGCGCCTTCGAGAAGCGGACGGAGGGATTTGTACTGGTTCGGCACATCCTCCGCCGTCCGGTACGTGGCGACGCCCAGCGGCGAGTTGTGGCGGCCGATGGTCAGCTCGACGACGGAACGGTTCATCTCGCGGCACAGCAGGAGGCCGACGGAGGGATTTTCATCTTCGCGCTTCACATACTTGTCGAGGCATGCGAGATAGAATTCCAGCTGTCCGAGATAAGCCGGTTTGAACTTGCCGTGCTTCAGCTCCACGGCGACCATGCACTTCAGTTCCCGGTGGAAGAAGACGAGGTCGGCGAAATACTCCTCGCCGTCCACGATGAAACGCTTCTTCACGTCCATGAAGCAGAAGTCCGGGCCCAGCGCCTGAATGAACCGGCGTATCTTCGAGACCATTTCCATCATCCATTCCGGCTCGTCCAACGTCTCTTCGTCGTCGTTCGCGTCGACGATGTTCACGAAGTCCAGCAGGTATTCGCTCCTGAACGCCTGCACGGCGCGCGACATCTGTTTGTCGTCCGGCATCGTGAGTGCGAAATTGTTGACCGCCTTGCCCTGCGTCGCGTAGTCGCCGGCCTTGATGTGCTGGAGAAGCGTACGTTTTGACCAGAATTCCGCGGCACTTCTGCGAATATAGAACAAACGTTCGTCTATAGACTTGCAGGCAAATATTATTTCCATATGATTCGAAAAGCCGATTGACATAAATGCCGTTGCATCATTCGGCCCCAATTCATCAGCCAGTGGCTGACGAATTCTGCTTCCAGCCTTTGACGAAGAGGAAAAAACGTTGCTTGAGTTCACAATGCTTGATTTGTCAGCCAGCGGCTGACAGATTGCATTCGGAGAAGACCATGCTTCAAAAAAGATGCGCATGTTTCTCATGTTGGTTGGAGAAAACCCGCGCAGGCCCGGCAGTTCCTTCTGCAGCAGACGGGAAATCTCTTCGATCGCGCCCGTGCCCCAGCGTCCTTCCCTGGAATTGCGCGATACATAGGCCCCGATCGCGAAATACAGCTTCAGCATTTCGGCGTTGGCGAGCCGTGCCGCAATATAGCGGCTTTTGAGGATGGCGGCCTTGATGACCTTCACATCCTTGACGAAATCTGACGCGGGCGTTTGATTCATGGCGAGGGGAATACGGGCTTGCGGGCAAGTCGGTTTACGTTCTCGGTTTCTTTTTGCGATGAGGTAAAATACACCCGCGCCCACGAAAAATCAAGCCGGAAAAAAGGGAATCAAACAAAAAAGACTGAAAAGCCAAGCGCTTCCCTTGAAGGGGAGGGCAACCCCTTTTACTGCGGCAGTGCGTGGCTCCGTTCGAACACGACAGGTTGACGTGAGAGGTGCGAAAAACCGGATTTTTCCGTTTTCTTTTCCGTTTTCACTGGATTTTAGGGAAAAAACTGTTACATTATCGGTGAATGGAATCACCGATCACTGTTTTTAGTTCAAAACAAACGAAAGGAACCCCCCATGAAACACAAGGCTCTCATCGGCATCACCGCCGCGGCCGCCATCCTCTCGGCGGGCGCCGGGCTGGACGCGCAGAACCCGGACGCGCCGAAGACCATGACCGGAACGCTCGATCCGGCCAAGGTCAAGTTCGACATCAGCCCGACGATGTACGGCGTCTTCTTCGAGGACATCAACTTCGCGGCGGACGGCGGACTGTACGCCGAGCTCATCAAGAACCGTTCCTTCGAATTCCCGAACGGGCTTTCCGGCTGGGAGGCGGACGGCAAGGTCGAGGTCGTCAAGGGCGGCGGGGGCGACGTCCCGTTCCCGCGCAATCCGCATTTCGCGCGCCTGACCGCCGAATCCCACCGCGACCAATGGACTGCGCTCGACAACAGCGGATTCCGCGGCCTCGCGTTCGAGAAGGACAAGACCTATCATCTCTCCGTGACGGCGCGCCTCGCGCCCGGCACGACGGAGCCGGTCAAGTTCGACGCCGCATTCGTCCGCGAGGACGGCACGATGGAAGCCCGCACGCCGTTCACGGTGGACAGCCGCGAGTGGAAGGAATACAAGGTGGACGTGAAGGCGGTCAGCACGCAGACGCGCGGCAAGTTCCGTCTGCTCCTGAACGGGCACAAGGGCACGGTCGACATGGACCATATCTCGCTCTTCCCGGAAGACACCTGGAAGGGGCGCGCGAACGGTCTCCGCGCCGACCTCGCGCAGGCGATCGCCGACCTGAAGCCGAAAATCTTCCGTTTCCCCGGCGGCTGCATCATCGAGGGCACCACGCTCGACCAGCGCTACAACTGGAAAAACTCCGTCGGCCCGGTCGGCAACCGTCCGCTGAACGGAAACCGCTGGAACAACACGTTCGTCGACCACCTGACCCCGGACTATTTCCAGAGCTACGGCCTCGGCTTCTTCGAGTTCTTCGAGTTCTGCGAAGACATCGGGGCGGAACCGCTGCCCGTGCTGAACATCGGTCTTGCGTGCCAGTTCCAGAACGACGCGAACGACCTCACGGCGCAGGTCGCGCTCGATCAGCTCGGGCCGTACATCCAGGACTGCCTCGACCTCGTGGAGTTCGCGAACGGACCCGTCACGTCCACCTGGGGCAAGGTCCGCGCCGACATGGGCCACCCGGAGCCGTTCAACCTGAAATACATGGGCATCGGCAACGAGCAGTGGGGCAAGCTCTACACCGACCGCCTGCCGATCTTCCTGAGGGAAATCCGCGCGAAATATCCCGACATTAAGATTATCGGCAGCTCCGGCCCGAACCCGGACGGCGCGGATTTCGACTACCTCTGGCCGAAGATGCGCGAGTTCAAGGCGGACCTCGTCGACGAGCACTACTACCGCAATCCCGAGTGGTTCCTGAAGAACATCGGACGCTATGACAAGTACGACCGCACCGGCCCGAAGGTCTTCGCGGGCGAATACGCCTGCCATGACGACCCGACCAACTCCCTCCGCGCCGCGCTCTGCGAAGCCGCGTTCCTGACCGGCGTCGAGCGCAACGCCGACGTCGTCCGCATGACCTCCTACGCGCCGCTCCTCGCCAACTACTACGCGTGGCAGTGGGCGCACGACATGATCTGGTTCGACAACACCGCGGTCGTGAAGACGCCGAGCTACCTCGTGCAGAAGCTTTACAGCACCAACGCCGGAACGCACACGCTCGACCTCTCCGGCCTCGGGGCGTTCCCCGCCGACTGCTACTGCGGCGCGGTGCTCGACGAGACAGCGGACGGCAACAGCGTGATCGTGAAGTTCATCAACCTCGGCAAGACGACGGTCCCGATCTCCATCAACATCCCCGGCGCGGCCGACGGCGCGGAAGTCTCCGTGGCCGGCATCAAGGGCGCGGACCTCGCGGACAAGAACGACCTCGCGAATCCCGAGCTCGTCAAGGTCGAGGAATCCACGCTGAAGATCAGCGCGGGCATCCTCGAAGCCAAACAGGCCCCGTTCAGCTTCATGGTCTACCGCGTCCCGGTCAAGAAATGATCCGCTGAAAACAGCCGAAAAGCAAAAAATCGACCTCATGGCCTCGCTTCGGGACCATGAGGTTTTTCTCTTGAGATTGCTTCCGTCTTTTTTTCTCGAAAACAAAACAACAAACTTGATTTTTAACCGGATTCTGCTATATTAGCTTCATGCCGAAAAAACAGGAGAACCGGAATGATCCTTTATCACGGAAGCAATATGACAGTTGAAAAGCCTCGTCTTATGCCGATGCGGCGCATGCTTGACTTCGGCGCGGCTTTTTATCTGACGAGCGATCTGGAGCAGGCCCGGAAATGGGCGGTTCATACGGTAAAGATGCGCGGAGAAGGCAGTGCGACGGTTTCCGTTTACGAGTTCGACAGCACCGTTCAACCAACGTTGAACATCCTGAAATTCGAGGCGCCGGACCGTGCCTGGCTCAGGTTTGTTTCCGCGAACCGCACCGGACAGCCCGTGGACGACCGGTATGACATCATCATCGGCCCTGTTGCAAACGATCAGGCTATCCGGACCGTCAACGATTATTTGAACGGCTATTTTCCGGAAGACATTGCCATCCGGATGCTTCTGCCGCAGAAGCTGAAAGACCAGCATGCATTCAAAACGGAAACAGCGCTGGCCCGTTTGGTTTTCAAAGAGGTGCTCTAATGAAAAAACTTGACCCGAGCATAGCGGAGTATTACGACCGCGAGGTCGTCAGAATGATCGCGGAGAAATATGGATACACTCCGATGGATGCCCTGCGCCTGTTCGTGTCCTCCCGGACACATGAGCTCCTGGAAGACGAGGAAACAGGCATGACCGCGTTTGGTGCCGGGGGCGTCTTCGATATCTGGGAAGCCGAAAGAGTCACGGGCGACCCGCGCAATTCCGTTTATATCCGGGAGGAATGAACATGTCCGAGGAGTTTTCGTTTTTTATCTACCTGCTGGAACAGTATGCGGCATACCGCAACGCAAAAACGGGGGATATCCTGAAGGAGTGGGACAGCAGGCGGATCACACAGACGATTTTCGACAATTACTGGGGATATCATACCGAACGCATCGAAAACGCTTTTGCTGACATCGACAGCAGGCTTCGAACAGGGCAATCCGCCTGGTGATTCTGCGCCGGCATTGATGTTTTGATTGCAGGAAGAAAGCTCCGGCATGGTCGAGTATGCCGGGGCTTTGTTTGTGTTTTCCAAACGATTCGGAATCTATTACAGCGGGAGCTCGACGGCCTCGCCGCGGACGAACGCCGTGTGCGAGGTCCAGCCGACGGAGCGCGCGAGTTCGGCGGCCTGATCGAAACCGTATGCGACGTGTTCCGGTTTGTGCGCGTCGGATCCGAGCGTGATCTTCATCCCGGCGCGGAAGGCGGCACGGAGGAGTTCGGGCGAGGGGTAGATCTCGTCGGCGGCCACGCGAAGCCCGGCGGTGTTCAGCTCCAGGCAAATGCCCTTCGCGGCGGCGCATTCGTAAATGTCGGTCATGCGGCGCAGGACGTTTTCATAGTTCGAGGGGCGAAACCCGAATTTCTTCGGCAGGTCGGAGTGCGCCATGACGTTGAAGCCGCCGAGCTCGACGAACGCTTTCAGGCCGGTCAGATAATCGTCCCACACGGCGTCCACGCCGTAACGCGGCCAGTCCGCGAGCTTGTCCGGGTCGTCGAACGCGAAATCGCCGACGTAATGCACGGAGCCGATCAGGTAGTCAAACTTCGGGCGGAGCGGATCGAGCGCGGCGAACACCTCGTCCATGCGGCCCGGCACATAGTCGAATTCGACGGCGGCGAGCACCTGCAAGCCGGACCCCTTCGCGGCTTCGCGGAGTGAGCCGAGGATGCCGAGATAACGCGGCAGATCGTCCGGCGCCATGCGGAACGCCGCGTCGTATCCGGCGGGCGCGGGGAAATGGTCGGAGACGCCCCAGTACGCCAGCCCGGCATTCCGCGCGGCGGCGAGGTATTCCTCCGGCGTGCCGGATGCGTGTTTGCAGAGGGCGGTGTGCGTGTGGAGGTCCGCCCGGGGCGTCGTGTTCAATGCGCTCATGATCTCTTTCCACTGTTCGGATCGCCCTCGCCGGAGCCGTTGCCGTAGGGGTAGGGGAGGAACGACAGGTCCTTCTCCCCGATGGCGGCGGCGAGCGGCGCGCCGATCGTGTAGAGATAGCGGAAGCCGTCGGACGCGACGGCGGAGACGAACAGCACGGAGGAGACGTAGCGCAGGATGGTCTGGGTGTCCCAGACGACCGGGGGCTCCTCGCCCTCAGCCACGCCGCCGTAGAGCTGCCAGTTGTCAACGGGGAAGATGAGGCGGCCGTCGCTGTCGGCGACCGCGGTGTCGATGCCGACGCGGACCACGCTGAAGCGGTTCTGCGTGGAGGAGGAAAGGATGGCGGCGATGCAGGCGAAAATGAGGTCGGAGCCGATCTTGTCCTCCAGGACCGCGCCGATGCAGAAGGAATCGGGGTGGAAATCGCGGTTTTCGGGGCGGTCGGGGAACATTTTCCGCATGAACTCCGCCATGCCGAAGAGGTCGGCGGGATGCGCCTTGCGGTACTCCGCCTCTAGCTCGCGCCACTGCTTCTCCACGAACGACTGTTTGTCGTTGTCGAACCAGCACAGATGCAGGCGGATCAGTCCGGTGAGCAGGGAAATGGGGCGTTCGGGCGGCTGCATGAAGATGCGGCGGCGGGAGCGCGCGATGAGGGCGTGCTGAAGCTGGCGGGTGCGTTTGCGGATGCGCGGATTGTCGGACTTCTGCATGTCGCGGAGGACCGGCTCCAGCGCGGTGCTGCCCTTTGTGAGCAGTTCGGCCATAGCCATGCTCGCGGACTGCTCGTTTTCGTCGTCGAGCAGTTCGACCAGGTATTTCATGTCGTTTTTATCGTCGGGCTGGTTCATTGTGCGGATAACAGCGTTGTCGCGTGCTGAGTTTTGACTGGGATTACGGATGGACAGGGAATTTGCCGCGGAGGGCGTTCTGCGCGATCTGCTTCACGTCCGGATCGAAGTCGGACCGGATGATCCACTGGAGAAAATCCGGGGCGTTCGCTGCGACCTCGCGGAGCGTTTCGCCGTTGTGCCGTCCGAACGACACGACCGCCTCACCGTTGCGCCACTTGAAACGGCCGTTCCTGTCGACATTGGCGGGATTGACCGGATTGCAGAACGCGTGGAGCTCGTCGAGTGTCTGAGGAAACGCCGCGACTGTTTCCGGGAACTGGTCGGGGGACATGGTCGAGTAGCGTTCGAGCTGCGCCTCCAGGACTTCGAGCGAAGCCTGGGCGTCGGCGGCGGCTCCGTGCGCGCCTTCGAGCTTCTTTCCGCAGAAGAATTTGTAGGCGGCGGTGAGGTTGCGCGGCTCCATCTGGCAGAAGATCGTGTAGGAGTCGAAGATGCGACGGCCCGCGGTGGAGAACTGGATGCCGCAGCGGGCGAACTCGCGCGTGAGCATCGGGATGTCGAACTTGCCGATGTTGTAGCCGCCGAGGTCGCACCCCTCGAAATAGATCGCGAGGCTCTGGGATATCTGGCGGAACGTCGGGGCGTCCTTCACGTCCTCGTCGGAGATGTGGTGAACGGCGGTCGCCTCGGGCGGGATGGGCATTTCCGGGTTGATCAGGCGGGTCTTGGTCTCGCGCGTGCCGTCCGGCATGATCTTGATCACGGAGAGCTCCACGATCCGGTCGACGAACAGATTGACGCCGGTCGTTTCCAGGTCGAAAAAGATCAGCGGTACATTATCGGTAAGTTTCATACATTGGCCTCTTCTGAAAAAACATGTTATAATACTATACCACAAAAAGCGGAAAAAGAAAATGAAGACGCGCGAAAAAACGGAAAAACGGGAGAAAAGAAAGGAAATAGTAAGAAATTCTTACCTTTTGATTTGACTTTCTCGAAAAGCCATGTATAGTATCGTAAGGAAAACTTACACCGAAAGGAGGCCCGCCATGCCGATGATCACCGCCATGTCGACCAAGGGGCAGATCGTTCTGCCGAAACAGATCCGCACCGAAATGAACCTGGGCGCGGGAACGAAGTTTATTGTCGTTTCCGAAAAGAATGCGATTCTTTTGAAACCGATCAAGGAACCGAACCTCGCTGAGTTCGACGCCATGCTTGCCCGTGTTCAGAAATGGGCGAAAGATGCCGGAATCACCGAGGCGGACATTGATGAGGCGATTAAGACTGTCCGGAGAAATAAACGGAAAGCATAATGCGTATTGTAGTTGATACAAATGTGGTTGCTTCCGCCGTTCTCTTTGGCGGAAAACCGGGAGCACTGATACGCTTTATTCTCACGCATGCGGTTTCGGCTGTTGCCACACAGGAAATCATTGCCGAATACCAATCCACCATTGACTCTCTTTTTCAGAAATACAATGGTCGGGAATTGTTCTTTTCCGCGGATTCGATTTATTCGGCAATGGAAATCATTCCTGCTCAAACGAGGGTCGATGTCTGCCGGGATCCCGATGACAATAAGTTCATTTCATGCGCGATTGACGGTCAATGCTACTATATTGTCAGCGGGGACAAGGATCTGCTGACGCTGAAAGAATACAGCAATGTGAAAATCGTGACGGTCGCCGAGTTTTTTGAGCTGGTGAAAGCTCAAGGGCAATGATGCCGGCACTTGCCCGATGTGACCGTGAATCAGCAGCCGCCAAGGATGAAAATGATGTGCAGCAGAAGATAGAACGCAAAAAGCGCCGTGCCGATTCGCAAAAGCTCGCGGTTCTTCTCGTTGTCTTCGATCTTGTCCGCGTTCGCCTGACAGAGCAGAAAGCAGATGAAAAAAGCCGGTCCCCAGAGAGTGAAAAAAGGAAACACGATCAACAGACCGCCCATTCCGAGCGTGAAAGAATAAGGCAGAATGAACGCGTGAAGCAGCACGAGGACATACATCGCCAGCAGGGGACCGCGCATTTCCCGGAACCGCCTGATGAAAGCCAGCAGGGCGATGACCGCGAGGCCGTCCATGACCGCCGGGATGAGGATTTCCGGGGTGTCATGGAGATGGAGTGTCCATTGAATCCACAGCTGATACATGGGCGTTCCTTTCCGTTGTGCCTAAAAATGTCTGAGAAGGAAAAACCAAATGAGAATGACCGGGATCATAAGGAGGGCGACAAGCGCGATCGGGATCAGAGCGATGGTGCAAATGATCCTGGCGGGCCTGAAAAATGGGCTCTCGCGAAATTTCTCTGCAAAAAGGGTTTTCCGAAAAAGAATATACCAGATGATTTCAAAAACCGGATAAGCATAAAAGAATATCTGACTGAGCGGTTTTATTAGTATGAGCGCCCATGGAATCATGATCGCGTGAAGCGCCGTCAGAATGAGCAGACGCGTTACCGTCCAGTTCGTGTCCAATATCTGCTGGGTCTGAGGCGATTCGCCGTCATTGTCGGGTTCGTCGCCGCCGTCCGTTGCGGATACGTTCGGGATTCGGAACAGGAGGATCAGCAGGGCGATGGCGCACAGGAAGCCGCAGATGCTGGATAACACGACGAGCCCCACCAGGACCATTGAAAATTCTTCCATGTCTTATGATCCTTTCCAGTTCGTTTTACGGGAGAGGGATGACGTCGGTATCGGCGGCCGGCTTGTTCTGCTTGTCCGGGTTCAGGAGATTGTCCAGGAATTCGTCGCCGGACCGGAGCAGAATGACGTTCGTGCCGGCGTCCTCTCGGAGTTCGTTTTCGGCGCGGGGCAGGGGGATGACGCGCAATCCGAGTTTTTTCGCCTCGGCCTCGGTGTAGCCGACCGCGACGTCGCCCCAGCCTTTGCGGATGGCCTCCGGGATCACGGAGGATTCGGCGATCTTGAAGACGACCTGGAATCCGGCTTCATTCGCGGTACTCTTCACATAGAGCAGGTCGACCGGGTTTGCGCCTTCGCGGTAGAGGCAGATGAAGCCGCCTGTGGCGGCGATGAGCTGGGAACGCGTCGGAGAGACGTTGTCGGGTTCGGGTTTTGCATCCTCGAACAGTGCGCAGGAGGACGCGAAAAAAGAGAGAAGTGCAAGCGCGAACAGAGAAAGGACGCGGCTCATCGTTTCGTGGCCCCGCCGTTCCAGATGATGCGCTTCGACCAGCGTTTTTCTCCCGGAATTTTGCCGACGGCGAAACAGTTGCCGTTTGTGTCGATCACGCAGAACGCGTGAATGGCGTCATGGTAGAAGACGAACGCCGTGTCGCCGGTCGTGGCGGGGCGGAGCTGTTCCATGATCACGCTGTCGGTCGCCTCCAGCGTGGCGGGGTCGATCACGTCGATGCGGCCCTTGACCTTGAACGCGACGCCAATCAGGCTGGCCTGTTCCACGGGGACCGCGAATCCCGCGCTGCGTCCGTCGAGCGGATCCTTCACGGAGGAGCGCACGAAGATCGGCGCGGAGTCGTCGCGGAAGGCGGGGCAGAGGAGAAAGTCGGTCTGCGCGCCGTTGAGGAAATGGATGTCGACGGGCTTCCAGCCGAGGTCAAGCGTTGTGATGGATCTGCGTTTGTATTTCGCGTCGGGAGTGAGGTCGAAATACTCGATTGCCTTCAGCGAGGCCGCGGCGAGGGATTTCCCGTCCGGCGTGACCGCGAGCGCCGAGGCGGGCGAGACGGTCTCGAACGTATGGAACGGGACCTCGGTCTTCGCGACGGGGAGATGGATGCAGAAGACGGTCGGACCGAAGAATCCGGAGCAGATAACCCTGTCCTGCATGGCGAGCAGGGCGACGTCCTCAGGAGCTATCTTTTCATTGAACGGGAACGAAAGCGGGAGAAACTCCTGTTCCTTTCCCTCCGCGAGGTCGAGCATGTCCAGCCCGAAATCCTGTTTGAGGTTGAGTTGGGGAAACGCGATGGCGGCCATCGTGGTGCTTCCGGGGACGAACGCGAGTTTCTTCAGCATGCGGTCGACCGTGAAGACGCGGATGACCTGCCAGTTCGAGGTGTTGACCAGGACGATGCGCGTGCCGTTCGGCCCGAGCGCAGTCCCGGTGCGTTCGGCGATGGCGAGCACAGTTTGATCCGGCGAGACTGCGAACGCGTCGAGGCGCGCGCCGCGGAATCCCTGGGAGGCATACGCCGGACGCCAGACGGAGACGGTTTCCATCTTGGCATCCGTGAGTTTTTCCGCGAGGGAATCGGCGGGGAGCTCCGAGGCGAGAGTGAGTTCGCGTTTGGATTCGCGGATCGGCTGGACTGAAGATTTCGGGATCGAACGGACGTTGGAGGAATCCACCTCGATTTCGGGAAGTTTTTCCTCTTTGACCGTTCCGGGATTTGTCTTCGGCGTGGCCGTGATGGAGAGCGAACCCTCGCGAATGCTGTTCCGTTCCGAGGCATCCGGGAGGGCTGATCCCGCCTGTTCGGGCCGGGCTTGCGCCTGATCCTGCGGCGGAGCCGGAGTCTTCAGGACGGGCTGTTCCTGGGCTTGATTTTCCTCAAACCCGGCAGAAGGTTTTGAGGAGGCGGACACGGAATGATTCATCTGCGCGAAGACGGCGCCGGATATTGCCGCGATCATGGCGATTGCGAATCCGGACATCAGTGCGAGTCTGGGGAAGGATCGTTTCATGTGCGCCTCCCGGTGTTCTGGGGCGAGCCTGTTTTCAGCCTCAGATGGTGTAGAGCCAGCCGTGCGTGTCTTCCAGTTCGCCCCTCTGGATGCCGGTGAGGCGGTCGTAGAGTTTCTGGGAGACCGGGCCGCATTCGTGGCCGTATTCGATGACCTTGCCGTGGATGGTGACGGAGGAGATCGGGGTGATGACGACGGCGGTGCCGCAGGCATCGACTTCGGCGAAGGTCGGGAGTTCCTCTTCGGCGACGATCGGGCGTTTCTCGACGGTGATGCCGAGGTCGCGGGCGACCTGCATGAGGGACATGTTCGTCACGCTGGGGAGGATGGACGGGGAGTCGCTGGTGACGTACTTGCCGTCCTTCGTGATGGCGAGGAAGTTGCTGGTGCCGAATTCGTCGATGTACTTGTGCTCGCGCGGATCAAGGAAGAGCGGGATCGGGAATCCGGCCTTCTTCGCGAGCTTGGCAGGCATGAGGGACGCGCCGTAGTTGCCGGCGACCTTGAACTGGCCCATGCCTTTCGGCGCGGCGCGGTCGAAGTCCTCGATGACGAGCGCGGGAACGCCCTTCAGGCCTTCCTTGTAGTACGCGCCGACGGGCATGACCATGATGAGGAAGTCGTATTCGGTGGCCGGGGAAACGCCGATCTGCGGGCCGGTGCCGATGAAGAGCGGACGGATGTACATGGAGCCGCCGGATTCGCAGGGCGGGACGTAGTCGATGTTGTCGAGCACGACGCGATGGATGGCTTCGAGGTACATCTCCTCGGGGATTTCGGGGTGGAGCAGCTGGTGTCCGGTGCGGTTCATGCGCTTGATGTTTTCCCACGGACGGAAGACGCGGACCTTGCCGTCCTTGCAGCGGAACGCCTTCATGCCTTCGAAGCAGGCCTGGCCGTAGTGGAGGCAGGTGGCCGCGATGCTCATGGAGATGGTGGGATCGGTCCTGAGTTCGCCTTTGTCCCAGGCGCCGTCTTTCCAGTGGAAGGCGATGTGGGAGCGGGTGGGCATGTAGCCGAAAGAGAGAGCCGACCAGTCGATGTCGGTGCGGATGGGACGATAGTCCATGGTAAGAACTCCATTGTTTAACGGTGCGGCGGCGGGAAAATGCCGCCAAAATGAAATGAACATAAAGAAATTTACACGTTTTTCGGCGATAGTCAATGTTTTTTTCGGAAATCGTGTTGATTTTTTTCATTTTTGGGCTAATTTAATGGATGTGGATTATATCAGCAACCAAACATGAAGGATTTTTTGCCATGAAATTATCCCGTCTCTCCATCCTCGCCGTGGCGGCGCTGAGCTGCGCCGCGTTCGCCATCTCCTGTGAATCCGACGATGCCAGCGCCCTCGCTCCGTTCTGGGATCCCGGCGACGTCGACGGCGATGCCATGAAAGGCGGCGCCGGAAACGGCAACGGTCTGAACGGCGGCGACGGTTTCGGCGACCTCAATGGCGGCGACGCCGGACTCCAGGGCGGCGACGGCTTCGGCGACGGCGCCGGCCTGAACGGCGGCGACGGTTTTGACCCGAACGGCCCCGGCGCTTACGGCGAAGACCTGAACAAGACCCCGTACATCGACGGCTTCGGCGCGAGAATCGAAGGCGTCGAGTTCCAGCCGCTCTATTTCCCCTACGACGCGAACACCATCTCCTCCTCCGAGGAAAACAAGGTTGCGGCGGTCGCACAGTATCTGCTCGGCCATCCCGAGGCGGGCGTCGTGGTGGAAGGCTACTGCGATGAACGCGGCACCGACGAATACAACCGCGCCCTCGGCGAACGCCGCGCCCTCGCGGCCAGCGAAATGCTCATCGACATCTACGGCATCGAAGCCGCCCGCATCAAGACTGTCAGCTACGGCGAGGAACGTCCGGCCGTGACCGGAACCGGCGACGCCGTCTGGTCCAAAAACCGCCGCGACGAATTCGTGCCCGTGTACCTGAAGAACAACTGATCCGGACGGACGGTTTCAATTCAAATACGAATCCGGGCACAGGCGACTGCTGCCCGGATTATTCTTTTTCAGGCAGGAAAGATATCATGACCTTGCAGGACGAAACATCGGAATCCGCCGGAGCGGAAAACGCCATGACCGTCGAAGCCGGGGATGTTTCTGTTCCCGCGCCTGAGTCCGAGCCTGAAAACGAGCTGGTTTCCTCCCCTGAATCCGCACCCCGGATGACGTTCAAAATGGAACTGTCGTTCGACGGCACCGCCTACCATGGCTGGCAGCGTCAGCCGAACGGCATTACGGTGCAGGAAGTTGTTGAGGAAAAACTGTACCGTCTCTTCGGCGAACGAGAGCACATCCGGATCCAGGGCAGCAGCCGCACGGACGCCGGAGTCCACGCGCTTGGCATGGTGTGTTCCTTCTCCGCGCCGCCGTCGCCTTACATCCCGGACTGGAAGCTCAAAAAGGCGATGAACCGCCTGCTCCCGGACGATATCCGCGTCCGCACCGCCGAGGTCGTGAAGGACGGCTTCAACGCGCGGTTCGACGCGCTCGCCAAGTCATACGTCTACGTGGTCAACACGGGCGACATCAACCCGTTCAGCGGGCGTTATTCGTGGCACATGGAGGACATGACGGAGACCGGTGCCCTGCGCGAGGCGGTCAAGCACGTCGAGGGGCGGCACGATTTCTCCACGTTCACGGTCGAACGCGGCAAGATCGACGATCCGGTCCGCACGATCCTCCGCAGCGAGATCGTCACGTTCGGCCCGCTCGTCTGCATGTATTTCCTCGGTACGGGATTCCTCTATAAAATGGTCCGCAGCATGGTCGGCGCGCTGATGTTCGTGGGGCGCGGCCGCATGACCCCGGACGAATTCCGAGGCATCCTGCTTGCCTGCGACCGCGCGAAATGCAAGGACACCGCGCCCGCCCGGGGGCTTTTCCTCAAACGTGTTTTCTACGAACCCGACGCCTGGCTGGACGATTTGCCGACGCGTCCGCCGTTCTGGACCGCATGATCCGGAGAATCCAATCTAAAATCAATCCGCACACCTCAGCATAAGGACGACCCGACATGAACACAGCAGAAACCATTCCCGAAGCACCCGTCATCCTGGCGGCTCGCAGAATCAGCATCCAGGACCGTTACAGCATGGAACGCCTCCGCGACCTTACCCTCGAAATCCGCAGGGGCGACGTTATTGCGCTGATCGGCGCGTCCGAGCCCGCGAAACGTCTTCTTCTGCGCTGTCTGGACCTGCTGGATCAGCCCGAGGGCGGCAATATCGAACTGAACGGCGAGCCTGTGATGTGGCGGCACGGCGGCGCGGACCGCGCGCGCAAGAGCATCGGAATAGCATTTTCTCGGGAATCTCTGTTCCGGAATCTGTCCGTGATGGACAATATGATGCTCGCGCCTGCCGACGGGACCGGCGAGGATGAAATGCTGATCCTCGAACGTGCAAAATCTCTGCTGAAGTTCGCCGGTCTTTCCGGCATGGCGGACGAGATGCCGGTCGATCTTTCGAAGGGGCAGCGCCGGCGTCTGTCCATTGTGCGTGCGCTGATGCTTCAACCTCGTGTCCTGCTGATCGAGGATCCCGGCGCGGATCTGCTTCCTGCGGAGAAAAACGAGGTGTATGCCCTTATCCGTGCCGTGAAAAAGAGCGGCATGACCATCCTCTTTTCGACGCGCGACCTGGAATTTGCCCGCGAGATCGCCACGCGGGTGGTTTTCATGGCGGACGGCATGATCCGCGAGGACGGCACGGTGAAGGAAGTGCTGGATCATCCCCAGTTTGATCGGACGCAGGCGTTCGTGCGGAAGAACTCGGGATTCTATCGCGAACTCAATGCGCGTGCGTTCGACGACTATGAGTTCGAGGGCGCGATCGAGGCTTTCGCGGCGGGAAAAATGATCTCGCCGGAACGCCGCCGCAAGCTTTGCGACGCGCTGAGGATCCTGCTCGGCCGGATGATCTTCCCGCATGTCACCAGATGCATCCTGACGCTTGACCTGGATGCGAAAACCGGGGATATGGTCGCGGTTGCGCAGTATGCCGGTTCCGGATTCGATCCGCTTTCAACGGACGGCTCGGATGCCGAAAGCGCGAAGTTCGAACTCTTTACTTTCGTCAAGTCCGCGAGATACCAGTTCCCCGCGTCCGGCAGAAACGAGGTCGTCATAACCGTCTAAGGGGAGGGCAAGCCCTCCACGCGGGGAGTGCGCTCAGCTTCGCTTGCGCACAAGGGGCGCGTTTAAGGCTTAATAACCGTGTACGGTTCCGGATCGGTGGCGCGCGGATAATTCACGGCGGGAGGGCCGAACAGCATCACCGCGCCGACCTTGTATCCCTTCGGGAGATGAAGCAGGGAACGCATGCCGCGGTTCAGGGTGAACGCGTAGTACGCGAATCCGCACCAGCATGTGCCGATGCCGAGACTCTGCGCGTAAAGGTCGAACTGCGTGAGCGCGATGGAAGCGTCGAACCTGCCGCACGGGGCGTCCTTCGGCGAGGCGACCACGATCATGTGAGGTGCGTTGCGGAACACGAAATCCCGGCCGCCGAGCATAGAGTCCTTGAACCGTTTGTAGCCGGGATAAACGATCCGCATGATGCCGGATTTGATGAGAAAACGCGTGATTTTCAGCATGCGCGTGCGGAACGGCTCCATCTTCGCGAGGTCGTCGATGACCGTGAAGACCAGGCGGTGGTCGTTGCAACCGGTCGGGATCCAGCACAGGGAAGCGATCAGCTTCTCCATGACCTCGGGCGGGAGGTTTTCCTGTTTGAACTGGCGGATGCTGCGACGCTGGCGGATCAGGTTCATCATGCGCGCTTCGTCGGGCAGGGGGCCTGCCTGGACGCATTGGTCCGGCGTGTGTCCGTCACAACTGAGCGCGCCCGCCGGGCAGACTGCGAGGCAGTGCTGACAGTGCATGCAGTAGCGTTCGGCCTGTTCCGGGACGGCGGGGAGGCCGCCGGAGGTGCGGTGGATGACCTGGACCACGCAGTCGGCGATACAGCGGCCGCAGCGGGTGCATTTGGAAGCGTCGACGGAAATCATGTTGAACCTGTGAATATGAATTGTTGAGTGATAAAAAAGGCTCCGCACCGGTTTGTGGTGGTACGGAGCCTGTGTCTTTTGGCGGGAAAAGAGCCTGCCTTCGATCAGGCGGCGCCCAGGGAGCTGAGCAGGACGATCGAGAAGGCGAGGACGAAGATGGCGACGGTTTCGACGATACCGAGCGCCATCAGCTGGTTGGCGAAGCCCTTGCCGGTCTCGGCGAAGGCGTCGCAGGCCGCGGCCGCGCTGATGCCCTGCCAGAGGGCGGAGACGCCCATGGCGATGCCGGCGAGGACGCCGACGAGGGAGTAGGCGATCCACTGGCCGGCGGTGGCCACGCTGACACTGGCCGCGCCGCCCATGACGATGAACATCACGATCATGCCGTAGATGGTCTGGGAGAGCGGAGCGCCGGCGAAGATGAGCAGCTGGAACGGAGCGGGCTTGTTCTGCGCGTAGCACTTCTTCCACGCGCCCATGGCGGCGCAGGAGGCGGAACCGCAGCCGTAGGCGGAACCGATGGCGGCGAACCCGATGGAGGTGAACGCCGCGGCGTAGATCAGGGCCTTCTGTTCGAAGAAGGGGATGTCCTGTGCGGCGACCGCGGAAGCGGCGGTCTGGGCGGCGTCGGCCGCCTGTGCGAGGACGGGGGTGAGGGAGTTGAGAAGCAGACTCATGGTTGTTTTCTCCTAATGTAGTTTGTATTTTATATGGTTAATTGTTGTTTTGTTTGGCGGAGAAGGGTTTGAACTTGAATCCGGCCCACTGGAGGCCCATGTGGTTGGAGAATTCAAGTGTGTTCAGGCGGACGGCGTGGACGAGCACGCCGAGGAAGCCGAGTGCGAGATTCAGGATGTGTCCGGCGACCGCGACGAGGATCAGCAGGACGAATCCGGCGATGATGTAGACGTCGTGCCATGCGGGGGCCGCGTTCGCGGCCTGTGAGGCGAAGGCGTCCTTCACCATCATGCCCATCATGTTGAACTTCTGGGCGATGTACATGCCGGAGAGGCCGACCGCGAACAGGCGGATGTAGGACAGCACGTCCGTGAAGCTGCCGATCATGTCGAACGGCAGGTTCAGCATCTGCGCGGGGCGGATCGTGACGACGATGAGCACGGCGGCGGCGATGTAGACGTACACGCCCCATGACGGGAACGTGCCGCTGAACACGATCAGGCCGACCGCGAGCAGGAAGTTCGCGAAGATCATCAGCGCCCAGCCGATGTTGGAGAGCTCGCGCCAGTCCTTGCGGATGCCGGTGAAGAACCGCACGATGTGCGCGCTCATCAGGTGGAGCATCGCCAGCAGGAAGCAGAACCACTGCGTAAGCTTGCTCGGGAAGCCGTCCCAGAAGGACGGGGTCAGCTGCTTGTCGCTGATGCCGTAGAATTTCACGAACTTATGGGCGGCGGCGCTGTGCGCGGGATCCGTGACCATGCTCCAGCCGCGCATCCAGCCGGGCAGGACGTCGGCCGGAAGACCGAACCATGCGCCGTTGAGCCAGCCCCAGATGAACGTGAAGGACGCGAGGAAGATCAGCAGGACGAGCGGGAGGCGCGCCGCTTTCTTCGCGTGGAGCGCGAGCAAGCCGACCGTTCCGGCGACGAGCATCAGCGCGCCGTAACCGGCGTCGCCGAGGATCATGCCGAAGAAGATCGGGAAGAAGAAAAAGAAGAACACGTTCACATCGTTCTCGCGGTAGCCGGGCGAGATGCCGACGAAATCGAACAGCGGATCCAGGACGTTCAGGAAACGCGCCTTTTCGATGTAGGTCGGGACGTTCTGGTCGTCTTCCGCGGGATCGTCGATCTGGAGCGCCCAGCCGTTCTTCACGGCGGCGGCTTTCAGCGTGTCGATGCGCGTGACCGGGACGTAGCCCTGCAGATAGGCGATCGCGCCGGACTGCTCCATGCCGTCGCGGGCGGAGGCGAATTCCAGCTGATTGCGGAGCGCGGAGAGCTTGGATTCCAGACGAGGCAGAAGTGCCTTCGCCGCGGCGATGGACGCGTCGGCGTCCTTGATCTCGGCCTGGCATTTCGCGAGGTCGTTCTTTGCCTCGGAAAGCGTTTCTTCGGGGAGGGCGACCGGATCGAACGCGCCTTCGGCGAGCGGAGCCTCGGAGACGAGCGCGTAATGGACCATGTTCTTGTCCATTCGGATCACGGAGACGGCGGCTTCCGCGGGGAAGGCGTCGTCCTTCTTGCGCTGGTCGAAGATGTTGCGCGGGGTGGCGCACAGCGTGACGTACACGCCTTTCTCCTGAAGTTTTGCAATGGCGGAACGGTCGAATTCGCCCCACGGGGCAAGGAGACTCAGGTCGTGCTGAAGACGTTCCTGCTCCTTGAACGCGGCGATCTTGCCGGAAATCAGCTTGGAAGCATAGGCGACGAGCTCGTCGTCGGCGATTTCGGGCGCGGCGGGCGGATTCTTCATCGCCGGGGCGCTGCGGACGATGCCGAGCACGCGTTCGCATTCGGCGAGCTGCGCGGAAATGGAGGCGACGTCCTTCGTGGCGGGCGCGGCGGTACGGCAGAGCTGCATCAGCTCAAGCCCGGCGAGCGCGTCGACCGCGGCGGAACGGTCCTGCTCCAGGCAGAGGAGCGTAACAAGTTTCATGGGGATAATCATGCCGCGGGCTCCTGAAGTTTTTTCTTTGCGATCTTGGAACGCGCGACGGCGGCGATGTCGTTGTCGGAGATGGAGATCTGGATGAGGCGGATGTTTTCCTTCGCCTCCGGGATCTTCACCTTCTCGAAGAGGTTGACGCGCTGCGTGGTCACGCGGAGCTCCTGGACGATCAGGCGGTTCTGCTCGCGGATGATGTCGCGTTCGATGCGGAGTTCGACGATGGCCTTGACGGCCTCGATCCCGTCGTCGATCCAGGGATCGGCGGAAAAGAGGTCGTACGGTTCCAGCTCGAAGTCCGTCGAGTGGTAGACCGGGACGTTCACGCCGGCGATGTTCTCGTATTCGCGGTTGACCTTGCGGATACGGAGCTTCGCGGCGATCACGGCGGCCGCGTCGGCGTCGCCGAAGAGCATGGTCCATTCGGCGAGTCTTGCGACGGCCTCCTTTTCCTTGCGTTCATTGGCGGCGATCCGCTCGGCGCAGAGTCTGATCTCGAGCTGGAGCTGCTGTTTTTTGAGCTGGAGCGTGGGGAGGAAGCGCGTGAATTGCTTCAGCTGGTCCCTCTGGCGTTTCAGCTCGGTTTTCGTAAATTTGATCTTTGCCATGGCGAAGGTCAATCCTTTTTAGGCCAGAACTGTTCGAGGAGGGAGGTCTTGATGCCGGTTTCGGTGGGGTCGAAGCAGTCGGCGAGGATCTTCCAGCCGAGGTCGAGGGCGTCTTCGAGGTGGATATTGAGGGAGAGGTCCATCATGTTCTTCTCGAAGAGCTTGCCGTATTTGAGGAGCTTGTTGTCCCAGTTGGACATCTGGAAGCCCATGGACTGCTTTTCCAGCGTCTCCTTGTAGTCGGCGTAGAAGCGGATCATCGTGTCCATGACCGTGCGGTGGTCCGCGCGGGTCTTGCCGTTGACGTTCTGTTTGAGGCGGGAGAGGGAGCCGAACGGTTCGATGCGGCCGCCGCGGAGGTAGAACTGGCCTTCGGTGATGTATCCGGTGTTGTCGGGGATCGGGTGGGTCACGTCGTCGCCGGGCATGGTGGTGACGGCGAGGATGGTGATGGAGCCCGCGCCGTCGAAGTCGACCGCCTTCTCATAGCGGGAGGCGAGCTGGCTGTAGAGGTCGCCGGGATAGCCGCGGTTGGAGGGGACCTGTTCCATGGTGATGGCGATCTCCTTCATGGCGTCGGCGAAGTTGGTCATGTCGGTGAGGAGGACGAGGACGCGCTTGCCTTCGAGGGCGAAACTCTCGGCGACCGCCAGGGACATGTCCGGCACGAGGAGGCATTCCACGGTCGGGTCGGCGGCGGTGTGGACGAACATGACGGAGCGGGAGAGCGCGCCGTGCTCGTCGAGGGTGTTGCGGAAGGTGAGGTAGTCGTCGTATTTGAGGCCCATGCCGCCGAGGACGATCACGTCGACTTCGGCCTGCATGGCGATGCGCGCGAGCAGTTCGTTGTAGGGTTCGCCGGCGATGGAGAAGATCGGGAGCTTCTGGGATTCGACGAGCGTGTTGAAAACGTCGATCATCGGGATGCCGGTGCGGATCATCTTGCGGGGGATGATGCGCTTCGCCGGGTTCACGGAGGGGCCGCCGATCTCGATCATGTTGTCGCGGATCTCGGGACGGCCGTCGCGCGGGACGCCCGCGCCGGTGAAGATGCGGCCGAGGAGGGCGTCGGAGGCGGAGACGCGCATCGGATGGCCGAGGAAGCGGACCTCGTCGCCGGTGTTGATGCCGCGCGTGCCGTTGAAGACCTGGAGGAAGACTTTGTTGTCGAGGAGGCGGATGACCTGGGCGAGGGAGGTGCCGCGGGCGCTGGTGACTTCGGCGAGGTCGTTGTTTGCGACGCCGTCGGCCTCGACGGTGATGACGTTGCCCGCGATCTGGATGATTTTATGGTAAACTTTACGCATTTGCGATTCTCTCCTTGATTTTGGCGTCGATGACTTCTTCCTGGTGTTTGAACTTGTCGGAACCGAACGCGATGTAGTTCCAGTCGATGAAGGTGAGCTGGAGTTCCTGGAAGAAGCGGCGCGCCTGGTCCTTGTCGTCGAACTTGAAGTCGGCCTTCAGGACGCCGATGACCTTGGCGAAGACGTATTTCTGGCGCTTGTCGTCGCTGGCGGCGTCGACCGCGTCGAAGGTGTTCTGCTGGAGGTAGACGAAGTCGAGGAATTCGCTCTTCAGGTAGGTCACGAAGTCGTCCGTGTTTGTGCCTTCTTCGCCGACGACCTTCATCATCTGGTTGACTTCCTGGCCGCGGCGGAGCGTGGCGCGCGCGAACGCGAGGTCCTCGGCGGGCACGATGCTGTGGTAGTGACTCCAGCTGTCGAGCGGGTGGATGGACGGGAAACGGCGGGCGTCGGAACGTTCGCGGGAGAGGCCGAGGAACGCACCGACGACTTTCAGCGTGGCCTGCGTGACGGGCTCTTCGAAGTTGCCGCCGGCGGGACTGACGGAGCCGCCGATGGTGACGGAGCCGGTACGCTTGCCGTCGTTGAGCAGCACGAGACCGGCGCGTTCGTAGAAACCGGCGATCAGGGATTCGAGGTAGGCCGGGAAAGCTTCTTCGCCGGGGATTTCCTCGAGTCGGCCGGACATTTCGCGGAGGGCCTGCGCCCAGCGGGAGGTGGAGTCGGCGAGCAGGAGAACGTTCAGTCCCTGCTGGCGGTAGTATTCGGCGATGGTGACGGCTGTGTAGACGGACGCTTCACGGGCGGCCACAGGCATGGAGCTGGTGTTGCAGATGATGACCGAGCGGTCCATGAGCGTCTTGCCCGTGCGCGGGTCTTCCAGCGTGGGATACTCGCGGAGGATTTCCACGACTTCGCCGGCGCGTTCGCCGCAGGCCGCGATCACGACGACGTCGGTCTCGGCGTAACGGCTGATGGAGTGCTGGAGCACGGTCTTGCCCGCGCCGAAGGGGCCGGGGGTGCAGAAGGTGCCGCCGGTCGCGACGGGGAAGAAGGTGTCGATGGTGCGCTGCTGGGTGATGAGCGTCTTGGTGGGGAGCAGCTTTTCCTTGTAGCAGGAGATGGGGAGCTTGACGGGCCAGTACTGGACCATGGTCACGTCGCGTTCCTCGCCGTCGGCGCTGCGGACGTGCGCGACGGTATCAGTGATCTTCCGCGGGCCTGCGGGGGCCACGGAGACAACTTCCCAGTTGCCTGCGAAGCGGAAGGGAAGCATGATGTAGTGGGTGAAGATGCCTTCGGGGACGCTTCCGATATAGTCGCCCGCGACGAGCTTGTCGCCGGGCTTGGCGATCGGGGTGAAGTCCCAGACGGATTCCATGTCGAGGGCGTCGAGGTAGAGACCGCGCTTGAGGAAGAATCCGGCCTTTTCGGCGAGGAGGTTCAGGGGGTTCTGGAGTCCGTCGTAGACCTTGGTGAGGAGGCCGGGGCCGAGTGCGACGCTCAGCATCTCGCCGGTGAATTTGACGGTGTCGTCGATCTTGAGTCCGGCAGTGCTTTCGTAGATCTGGAGGTCGGCGCGGTTGCCGCGCACGCGGATGACCTCGCCTTTGAGTTTCTGGTCGCCGATTTCGACGTAGGCGACTTCATTCTGCATGACCGCGGTGTCGAATTCCACCGTGACCAGGTTTCCGTTTACGCCTTTGATGCGTCCTGTCTGATTGTCAGGCATGTGAGTTCACGCTCCTGCGTTCGTATGGTTGATATTCGTTTGTGTGAATCAGTTCTGTGCGCCGGGATCGGTGGCGAGCACGGACAGGACGGTCCGGTCAAGCCCTTCGGCGGAATTTCCGGCGGATCTGGCGGCCCATTTCTCCGCGATCTGGATGCGGATGCTGTAGGCGCAGACGGTGTCGAAGTTGAAACGGGTGCGGTTCTTCACCTCGAGTTCGTCGAGCTTGTTCCAGCGGGCGGCGTCGAGGATGCGTTCGCGTTCGACCGGGTTCGGGGCGGCGAACGCCGCTCGGACCATGCGGTCGGCTTCGGAATCGAAGAAAACATGTCCGGGCTTCGGAGCGGCGAAGGACGCGCCGAGCCTGGCGGCGCGGAGCTTCATGGCGCTGTGACGGAGCGCGGATTCGAAGCAGAGGTACTCCCGTGCGAGCGAGCCCTTCGGAAATTCCGCGATGAACGCCTCAAGCGCGTCGGGATCGTCCGTCGCGGCGTCCTGCGGCTTCTCCCCGGGGCGGAGCCCCGGCACGAGCGAGAAGCGGCGAAGCATGTCGATGTGCTTTGCGTCGAGCAGGCCCTCGCAGTCCGACATGAATTTCCCGTAGCTCACGAGCGGCGCTTCCGTCATGCGGAGGAGCGGCAGGGAGGAAACGAGCGAGATATAAAGATTCATCCGATGAATCCTTTATGGTACTGGATAAGAGGGCAGGGGATCAGGCCTTGATGACGGCGGCGAGTTTCGGACCGACGAATTCGCAGATGACGTCGGCGAGCGCTTCATCGCTGAAATCGAGGAAGACTTCGGAATCGTTGAAGCCGATCTTGAACCCGGCGGCGAAACCGCGTCCGAGCTGGACGGTGGAGTTTTTCTTCAGGACGTCGGGGAGGCAGCCGATGAGCTTCTGCGCGGCATCTTCGCGTTCGCGGACGGAGAGGATGACTTCCGCGCCGGAGGCGGCGTTCTTCGCGAACTGCCCGGCGATCTGCGCGATGAGTTCCGCCATCGCTTCCGGAGTCATCGCCTGCGCGGCGGCCTCGCGGACCACGGCGCGGAGTTTTTCCTGGAGATCGTCTTTCAGGGAGATGATGACATCGCGGGCGGCCTGTCTGACGGCGGCGTCGGCTTTCTTTTGGGAAGCTTCGGCGTCGGCCTCGGCGTCCTTGCGTATCTTGTCGGCCTGGGCCTTGGCGTCGGCGATGATGGCGTCGGCCTGGGCCTTCGCTTCGGCGACGAGCCGTGCGCGTTCGGTTTCGGCCTTTTCCAGACCTTCGGCCTGAATCTTGTTCAAAAGTCCCTGAAGTTCTTCGGACATGTGCGGGTTCTCCTGTGTTTTGGAATGTATTTGAATTGACGTTGAAAACTGGTCTGTACGCCGGGTTTTCAGCGGAATTCAAGCCCGCACGGCCCGGCGTATCCGGATTACTTTTTCCAGAATTCCCACCACTTCCTGGCGGGGGCCGGGGCGGCGGACACGCCGGACGAGATCGTGCGGCGGTGTCCCGAGGATGCGCTGTTCTGCGCGAGTTCCTTCTGAATGGCGTTCTGGTCGACATGGACGCCGGAGGCAGCCTGCTGGTTCTGGACGGCGGCGAGCTTCTCGTTGTTTTCTTCCGCGCCGGATTTGAAGCGTGCGAGCTTCACGGTGTTCGTGGAGGGACGGGAAACGGGTTTCGGAGCGCCTTTGAGCGGGATGTGAACGGAGGCGGTTTCACCGGACGCGGCTTCCTCCTTGGCGCGCATGGCGCGGGCTTTGAGTTCACGCCCCGCGGGACCCGGCGGGGGCTCCATGGCGAATTTCGCTCCGCAGCCGGGGCACTGTGCTTTTTTCTCGAGAAGAAGGATCGGAACGTTGAAGGTGTCGCCGCAACGGGGGCATGCGACCTGGAAGGTATCTTCGTCAGGCATAGTAAATAATCTCCGGATTTAAGACGCTAATCAAATAAATAATATACTGCATAAAAGCGTATTTGACAAGTAAAAACGGCGAAAAAGCAGAAAAAAAAGAAAAAAACGGCAAACGCTGTTGGAATTCTTTAGAAAGTGTGATATTTTATAAGAATATTTGTCTTTTCGCATGTTTTACGATCTGTTGTCCCCTGCAACCAGGAGTTTGACTGTTTATGAATGTCTTTACACGCAAATCTTGTGTTAAAATCTTTCTTTCCGTGATCGCGGCCGCGACCGTGTTCTGTCCGCATGTTCCTGCCTTGTCCGCGCAGGACGAGAAACAGGATGCCGCGCGGAACGAAACGTCCGCGCCGACTTCGGTCACGCTGAAACGCCCGGACCGGAAGATGGGGCTGATCGCGTCGCTGGTGGTACAGCTTCTGGCGAAGGAACACTACACGAGACGCCAGATGGACGCCGCGTTCTCCGGCGAGGTCTTCGATGAATACCTCCGCGTCATGGACCCGACGCGCATTTTCTTCCTTCAGGAAGATATCGATATGTTCGCGAAATCCAAGGACGACCTGGCGCGCAAGGCCGCCGCGGGCGACGTGCAGATTGCGTTCGACATCTTCAACGCTCGTTCGCTCCGTCTTGCCGAATACCGCGATTTCGCGCGGGATTTCCTTTCGAAGCCGATCAAGTACGATCCGGACGAGACATACCACATCGACCGCGAGGATGCCCCGTGGCCGAAGAACGTCGAGGAACAGCACACGATCTGGGCGAAACGCATCAAAAACGAGCTGATCGTGGCGCGCATGAGCGACAAGGCCGCCGAGGAAGAGGCGAAGGAAGCCGAGGCGGAAAAGGAAAAGACAAAAGAATCCGAGGCGAAAGACGGCGAGGCAAAGGCTGAGAAAGAGGAAGAAGCGCCCGCACCCGCCGCGCCTCTGCTTTCTCCTGAAAAACGCGTCCAGAAGCGCGTCGACCAGCTCCTTACCACGGTCGAGGGCATGGATCCGATCGACGTGCTGGAAGGTTACTTGACCTCGTTCGCGAACGTCTGCGACCCGCATTCCACGTACATGTCGCCCGCCACCGGCGAGGACTTCGATATTCACATCTCCCTCAATCTCTCCGGCATCGGCGCCGTGCTGTCCTCCGAGGACGGCTACACGAAGGTCGTCGAGGTTGTGCCGAACGGCCCGGCGGACAAGGAGGGCACGCTCCGCGAGAACGACCGGATCATCGCCGTGACGCAGGAGGGCGGCGAACCCGTCGATGTGATGGATATGCCGCTGTCGAAAGTCGTCACGCTGATCCGCGGCAAGGAAGGTTCGCGCGTTACCCTCACTATTCTTCCCGCGCGTAAAGGCGCGCAGGCCGCGCCCGAGAAGGTCACGATCACGCGCGGCAACGTCCCGATGAACGAATCCCATGCGCAGAGCCGCATCATCGAGGCGAAAACCGAGGACGGCCAGACCAAGAAGATCGGCGTGATCGATCTGCCGTCGTTCTACATCGACTTCGCGGCCGTCCGCCGCGGCGACGAGGATTACAACAGCTCCGGGCACGACGTGCTCAAAATCCTGAACGAGTTCGCCGACCAGAAGATCGACGGTCTGATCGTCGACCTGCGCGCAAACGGCGGCGGCAGCCTCACCGAGGCCGTCGACCTCTCCGGCTTCTTCATCCCGGATGGCCCGATTGTCCAGGTGAAGGACAAGGCGTCCACTTCGGTCCTGCGCGACAACGACCGAGGCCAGATCGCCTACAGCGGCCCGATGCTCGTGCTCGTGAACCGTTACAGCGCGTCCGCTACGGAGATATTCTCCGCCGCGCTGAAGGATTATCACCGCGCCGTCGTGGTCGGCGATCCGCACACGCACGGCAAAGGCTCCGTGCAGGTCGTGACCGATCTCAACAACTACATGCTCTACATCGCGTCCGAGCGGTTCGACGCCGGACAGCTCAAGCTCACGAACGCGAAATTCTACCGCATCAACGGCGAGTCCACGCAGATCAAGGGCGTCGAGGCCGATATTCCGCTGCCCGGATTCTCCGAGACCGAGGAGACCGGCGAACGCGCGTTGCGTCACGCGCTCCCGTACGACACGATCCGTCCCGCGCGTTATTCCGTGTACGACGGCAAATATGCCGTGACGCCGGGACTGATCTCCGAGCTCAAGGCGAAGTCGGAAGCCCGCGTCGCCGAAGACCCGATCTTCAAGGCTCTGATGGCCGACGTCGCTCTCTACGAGGAGATCAGGAAAAACAAGGACGTCGCGCTCGATTTCGACAAGCGCTGGGCGGAATATGAACGTGAAAAGGCCATCCAGAAGGAACAGGACAAAATCTACAAGGCCGACCGCAATTCGTCTTCGTCCAGGAAGAACAAGAAAGACGACGGACCGGATCCTTACCTCGACGAATCCGTCAACATCATGCTCGACATGATCCAGGCGTTTGACAAGTGAGCTTAAACGAGCTCGAATTCAGCTCAACCGGCCGGGCGGCGCGAAGACGTTGTGCCCGGCCTTCTTTTTGCACAGAATGGTATCGGAAATGAACGGAAACAAAGTTCAAAATGAGGATGATGAGGCAGAATGAGGCTGATTCGCAAAACTTTTTATGATTTTTTTCTTGTTCATTATGAAGGAGAAACAACTTTTTTTCAAAAAAGTGTCAAAAAAGGGCTTGCTTTTTTTGAAAACATGGGGTATAATATAACCAGTTTTTGAAGCATACCGGGATTCATCCCGCCGGTTCGGCCAGTACGATCGGAATCGGAAAGGATATCACGTTTTTGCTTTTCGTCCCCAAACGACACCAAAAACAAAACAAAAAACCTACATAAGGAATTACAACTATGGCAGACAAAAAAGAAATCTTCGCAGACGGCATCGGTCAGATCCACTTCGCCGGCAACATGGTCCGTTTTGACTTCGTCACCCTTCAGCCCGCCGGTGAAGGCGAAGCCCCGACCCCCGTCGCGAACGTCCGCGTGATCATGCCTCCGCAGGGCTTCCTCGGCGCCATGAACTCCATGCAGCAGCTCATCGACAAGATGGTCGAAGCTGGCGTTCTCCAGAAGAACGAAAACAAGTAATTCGATCCAAAGGCAAAGGTCAATCCTGTGAACTCGGAACTCAAATTCAGAATTTCTGATTGCGCACGAGAGTACGCATTCTCCTTCCGCGGCATCATCCCGCAGAGGGAAGGCGGCTTCATGTGCGGACTTCCGGGTTCGCAGCATTCCCTCGGAACCTGTTTCGGTTTCCCGGTCAGACTGGAGGCGGGGACGCTCGCCTTCTCTCTGCCGATGCCGGAATATTCCTTTGGTTTTATTCATTCGGTCGGCGCCAGCCTGCGTGCGGGCGCCTACCGGCTCATCAATGCGGCAACCGATTTCTACTGCACGGTGTCGAACCTCGTCAAAACGGGGACGAAGCGGGTGAAACATCAGTGCGTCCGGGTGATGAAAGACATCCCGAAAGCGTTTGCGCACGTGAGCCGAACAGTATTAGGATGGCGACTATGACTCAGAGACACGAAGTTGAAAACAACTGACTCAGTTCTGCAAAGTTGGATGGCTCCGATTCAGAACTGAGTTTTTTTGTGCCTGCGTGAAGGAGGGTGGAACCGAATGTCAACCGGGCCGGGAGGAAAAGAAAGTGAAGAGAGAGAAGAAGGGGAAGAGGGAGAAAACGGGACCGGGATTATTCGCCGCAGTCCACGACGTTGAAAGTCTTCCCGTGACGGCGGTACTTGCGCAGACGGTTTTCGAGTTCGGGAAGGGGGAACGGGCATTCCGGGAAGCAGCCGTGGTACGTGCGCAGAAACTCCAGGCTTTCTGCGGTCGGGAGCTGAAGATCAAGCAGCGGCGTATAGAGATCGAACAGGATGACGCGCGGCATCTGGAATCTGAACCGGATGCGGCACCGCGCGACATCGATGAAAAAGATTTTCATGGTTTCCGGCGAGTTCCCGCTGTACAGGATGTTGCGCGGATGAAGCGCCTTGTGAAAAAAGCCCCGCTTGTGCATCTTTGCGATTTCCGGCGCGAGGAGCGCGCAGAACCGACGGCGCATGGCTGCGTCCTGCCGGAGTTTGCCGCCGGGCATGAAATCGCGGCCGTCGCGGGTATCCTCAATAAACTTCGTCACAATGAACGATTCCACGAGTTTCCAGCCGTATTTGCGCGTTTCTCCGAACGCCAGCACCTGGCCCGCCGGGATGCCGAGGCGTTCAATCGCCTGATAGTTGCGCCATTCGCGGGCGGGGTGCGACAGGTTGATGATATACCGGTGCGGGACCTTTCCCTTGCAGAGTTTCCAGGCCACAGCGCCTCCGCCGAATTCGTCCGGCAGTTGAATCTTCCAGACCAGTTTGCCGCTGTGATTGGTCAGCAGATTTGTTTCGCCGCGGAGCTCCGGATGCTGTTTCAGATACGCGAGAGCCTGTTCGAATCCAGGCTTGCACCAGTTGGCGGGATAGAGGAAACGAAGTGGCTGACGCCACGGAGAAAGCGGATCGGAAAAAAAGTTCATGCGGGTGGGGAATTTGAAGTAGAACGGATGAGAAGTAACATAAATAAAATAGTCCATTTTCTGCTTTTTGCAAATAAAAAGCTGAATAAAACAGAAAAACATCGTGTTTCCTTGTATGGATGAGCATGAAAAAGCCTTCTTCGTGCGATGTGTTTTCAGGACGGTTTAACGATATCAGTGGTAGATTCGGATGCTGCCGGACGAAACAAGATGCGGGCGGACGGAAACGACAAAAACGGTGATTGAGAGGCTGGACAATCGCATACAGGATGCAAGAGTTTGTTTCGTGTATCTAAAACGAACTTAAGAAATTGATACTACAATAGATTATAAAAGAACGGAAGGGGGCTTTTTAATATTGCTTTGAAGCTGAATATTTTTATTTTTAACTTTTTTTTGGCACTGGGCTTTTTTTTTCGCCTTTGCGGTGTATATTAATAGTCCATGCACCCGCGTATTCAATTTGAACTTTATCCATAAGGACACCCCCAGCATGACGCCCATTGCCCGCCGCACCTTCTGCATGTTCCTCGCCCTGGCCGCAATCTCCGGCACCTCGATCCTCGCCGACGAGCCGATCTCCGGCTTCGACTCCACCGAAGTCGTGGAGAGGACGCCGGAGTCCATCGAAGAAGGAAAAAAGAACGTCGTGTCCGTGGCGCAGCAGCTCCGCGAGATGTTCCAGCCGATCCGCAAGCAATCCCGTCAGGTGGAGGAAGAGCCCCCGTACCTGAAGATCATTCCCTCGACGAACGACACGAGCATCCTGATCTACCGCTGCCGCTATGTGACGGCCTCGAAGCTGCGGAACAGCGTGGACGCGATGATCTCCGACACGGGCTACGTGGAATACGCCGTGGAGGAAAACCTGCTGACGATCCGCGACGCGGCGGAGAACGTGGAGGCGATCGCGAAGACGCTCCCGCTGATCGACGTGGCGACGCCGCAGGTGCTGATCGAGGCGAAGATCGTGGAAGTCCTGCTTTCCGACAACACCCAGCGCAACCTGTCGTTCATGTTCAACAGTCCGACCACGATCTCCATGATCGACGGCCTGGACCAGCGGTACGACGGCGACACGATGAGCTACGGCGGCATCCAGACCTCGCCGCAGGGCGGCAATACTTCGGACGGAGCCACGGCCAACTGGACGTTCGCCGCCGGACACAACAATTTCAACATCGCGCTCCAGTGGCTTCTGACGGCGCTGGACGCCAAGGTCTTGTCCTCGCCCGTGATCGTGGTCGGCCGCAATGAGGAAGCCGAGATCTCGAACGGCCAGGACGTGCCGATCCAGTCGCAGACCATCACCAACGGCAGCATCAGCACCAGCACCACGTTCAAACGCGTCGGCGTGACGCTGACCGTGGAGCCGCTCATGATCAACAACGACAACGTGACGCTCCGCGTGGAGCCGGAAGTCTCCAACATCCAGAGCTACCAGACGATCGCGAACGGCAACGGATATTACCAGGTGCCCGTCATCTCCATCCGCAGCATCTCCTCCTATCTCCGCCTCGCCGACGGCCAGATCGTCATCATGGGCGGCCTCTACACCAACCGCAATTCCATCCAGCAGGAACGCATCCCGTTCCTGAGCGACATCCCGTACCTCGGCGAGCTCTTCACCTCGAAATACACCGACAAGGAAATCCTTCAGCTGCTCTTCTTCCTCCGCGTCCGCATCCTGAGCCCGAACGACATGGCCGACGGCGTGCTCTTCGATCCGGAAGAAATGATCCGCACGACCAACGAATTCGGCGAAGTCATGCGCAACTCCAAGGAACTCCCGACCCTCGAAACGACGATCGAGAAAGTGAACGACGAATTCATCCAGAACCCGCTCGTGTCCTGGAAGACGCTGTTCGGGTCCGATGATGACGAGGAAAAGGAGGATGCCGACAAGGAATCCGCCGAAAAATCAGCCGAAGGTGAGGCGACGGAATCCAATACGGAATCCGCCGACGAAACCTCCGCGCCCGCCGCGGTTCCCGCAACCTCCCAGCCCGGAGAATAAGCCATGAAGAAGCCCGCGAAAGTATTCATCTTCGTGCTCCTGCCGGCGCTGTTGCTGGCGGGGGGGCTGTACTACGGCGTCCGCGTGTACAAACAGAAGACCGTGTCCGCCGACCGCGCCGTGAGCAAGGACCCCGACCGTACCTACCGCGTCGTGAAGGGCGACATGACCCTCGGCCTGCGTCTCAACGGCACGATCGTGGCGAACAAGAAGCACAAGCTCGGCCTTGAGGCCAACTTCCCCACGCAGATTCTGACCGTGGTGGACGAGAACACCTCCGTGAAGGAAGGCGACGTCCTGATCGAATTCGAGGACAGCGACCTGATCGAACGCATCGAGGAAGTGCGCACGACCCTCTCCAATACCGAGGAGGAGCTCGTGATCGCCATCGAAAACGAGAAGATCCAGGAACGCAAAAACGAGGTCACGCTCCGCGAGGCGGAGGACCGCGTGCGCCAGGCCGAATCCGACCAGCGGAAGTATCTGCGCCTCACGCGTACGCAGAAGCGCGACAGCAACGACCTGGCGATCGCGAACGCCGAGGCCAATCTTGCCACCGCGAAGAAAAACTATTCGGACAAGAAGTACGACATCGCGCATTCGGGCGTGACGGACGAAGCCGCCCGCAAATCGAACGAAAACGAATTGAAGAATCTCCAGAGCAAGATCGAATCGAGCGAGAATTCCCTGAACCAGGCGGAGATCGACTCAAAGAGCTTCAAGCACTACGACGATCCGATCAAGCTCATGTCCCTGAACAACTCCCTGGAGCAGGCACGCCTCAACCTCGAACAGGCGCGCATCTCCACCTCGTCCTCCCTGATCCAGGCGAAGAAGCGCGTCGACAACCTTCGCGCGAACTCGCGCCGTCAGGCCGCCACGCTCGAACGCTACGAGTCCTACCTGCCCATGATGAAGCTCCTGGCTCCGACGGACGGCATCGTGATCTACGGCGACCCGGACCGCCGCTGGGGCGGAGAAGACATCAAACCGGGCCTTGAGGTCCGCAAAGGCGAAGTCCTGCTCACGATCCCGGAAATGACGAACCTGATGGTGAACTTCGACCTGCCGGAGGCGTTCCGCTCGAAAGTGCAGATCGGCAACCAGGCGATCATCACGCCGGAAGCCATCACCACGCTCAAGATCAAGGGGCAGATCACCGAGATCGCCACGCTCCCGGTCAACCAGATGTACTGGGACGAGACCTCACCGAAAATTTATCCCTCGCGCATTGCGCTTGAGGTGCAGGATCCGCAGCTGGTGAACGGCATGTCCGTGATCGTCGAAATCGTCTCCAGTGTCCTGCACGACGTGATCTCCGTGCCGATGGAAGCAGTCTTCGAGAACGACAAAGGATTCTTTGTCTTCGTCAACAAGAACGGCAATCCGGAGGAAGTCCCGGTCACGATCGGCGACTCCAACGACACCGCGGTCTGCATCACCGACGGACTGAAAGACGGCGACGTGGTGTACCTGTACCGTCCGTACCAGAAGAAGCAGTCCGACCAGTAAGCCCGGCGGGTCCGTATGAACGACGATGTGGTAGTGCAGCTGCGGGACATCCGCAAGACGTACAATCCCGGCGGTCTGGCCGTGCATGTGCTGAAGGGGATTTCCTTCTCGATCCAGCGCGGGCAGTTCGTCGGCATCGTGGGCACGTCCGGCAGCGGCAAATCGACGATGCTGAACATCCTCGGGATGCTCGACGTGCCGACGTCCGGCGATTATTTCCTGGAGAAAGTGAACGTGGCGACGCTGTCGGACAGCGACCAGGCCACGGTCCGCAATATCAGGATCGGGTTCATTTTCCAGAGTTTCAACCTGTTCCCGTACCTGACCATCGAACAGAACATCGAGGTCCCGATGATCTACAAGCGCGTTTCTCCGCGCATCCGCCGGGCGCGCGCCCTGGAGCTTGCCAAGGTCGTAGGACTGGGACACCGTCTCGGGCACCGTCCCACGCAGCTTTCCGGCGGCGAATGCCAGCGCGTGGCCGTGGCGCGTTCGCTCTGCAACGACCCGGCGTTCCTGCTCGCCGACGAGCCGACCGGCAACCTCGACGAGAAGACCGGCAACGAGATCATGGCGCTGTTCCACCGGATCAACAAGGAGCAGAACGTGACGATCATCATGGTCACGCACAACCCGATGTTCGAGCCGCATTACGACAAGGTCATCAGGCTCCGCGACGGACGCATCGTGCAGACGAAGCCGACCGACTCCGTGGACGAGCTGACCGGCCCGCTCTCCGGGTTCGGCGAGCTTCCGCAGGACAGGATGGCGGCAGACGCGAAGGCGACCCTGACGACCACGGCGGAACAGGAGGGCGCGTCCAGATGATGCGGTTCACCGACATCGTGTCGCTGTCCTTCCTGAACCTGCGGCTGCACAAGACGCGTTCGCTGCTGACCTCGCTCGGCGTGATCTTCGGCGTCGGGAGCGTGATCTCCATGATGGCAATCTCGAAGGGCGCGGAACGGTCCGCGCTGTCGCAGATCGAATCCATGGGCATCGACAAGATCATCATCTACACCAAAAAGCCGCATTTCGACACGTCCGGGGGGAACTCCTCCGGGCGCGGCGCCGCCACCAGCTCCGTGGAGGACTACGGCCTCGATGTCCGCGACTACCAGTTCATCCGCACAATGGAGAACGTGCATCATATCACGACCATACGGAACACGCGCCAGCCGATCACGAAGGGCGAGACGCGCCTGGACCTGAAACTCTGCGGCGTCTCCCTCGGATTCATGAAGGATACCTCCTGCCATCTTACGTCCGGGCGCTGGTTCAACGAGATTGACTTCCGTTCCCCCTCGACCATCTGCGTGATCGGTCAGAACGTGAAGCACAGGCTTTTCCCGCTGGGTGCGACGGACGTGGTCGGATCGAATATCCGCACCCCGTACGCGTCCTACCGCATCGTCGGCATCATCTCCAACGACAACGGCACCAGCCTGCCGGAAGTCGGCAGCCCGAACGACCTGATCCTGATCCCGTCCAACACCGACCTCTCCATCTACGGCAACTATGCGAGCGAAAGCCAGGGCCGCAACCGCAACAAGGCGATCCTGGTCGACTACGACGTGATGCTGGTGAACGTCGCCAACCTCGAATACATCGACAATACGTCCAAGCGCCTCCAGAACTATCTGGAAAAGGCGCATTCGAAGAGCAAGGACTGGGACATGATCGTCCCGCTGGACCTGCTCAAACAGCGCGAGCGCACCCAGAAGATCTTCACCATCGTCATGGGCGCCATCGCCAGCATCTCCCTGCTCGTGGGCGGCATCGGCATCATGAACATCATGCTCGCGAGCGTATCCGAACGCAAGAAGGAGATCGGCACGCGCCGCGCGCTCGGCGCGCAGAAGTTCGACATCCTGTTCCAGTTCCTGATCGAGACCGTGATCCTGACCACGCTCGGCGGCTGCGTCGGCATCGGGCTGGGCCTCGGCCTCTCCGAGATCGTGAAGCGCTACGCGGAAATGCCGACGGAAGCCTCCATGACGAACATCCTCGGCTCGCTGCTGATCTCGTCGTTCGTCGGCGTGGTCTTCGGTACGTATCCCGCCTGGCGCGCGGCGCAGCAGAATCCGATCGACGTGCTGCGGTCCGAGTAATACCGGACAATAAGCCGCGAAAAGTCGGTCCCGACCGGAAAAATCCTGAGTTTTTTCGGGAAAAACGCTGGTAAAATCAGCGATTTGGAGTATCTTTTAAATGCAGAAAACGCTTGATGGCTGTCCGCATCATGCCGGGTTATTTTCTTTGAGCTTGCGGATGGCATGGGTGCTGTGAACCGGAAACGCCTGGAGGCCGAGTTGAATCTTCTGAAATTCTCAAAAATGAGCGGGGCGGGCAACGATTTTGTGGTCGTTGACTGTTCCGAGTCCGCCTATGTCTTTACGGCGGACGCCATCCGGAAGATTTGCGACCGCCGCCGCGGCATCGGCGCGGACGGCCTGATCCTGCTCTCCAAATCGCGCGTTCCCGGCTGCAATCAGGTCGTCATGGAGTTCTTCAACTGCGACGGATCCAAGGCGGAACTGTGCGGAAACGGTCTCCGCTGCGCCGGGCTCTTCGCCTACGAACACAGCCTCACGCGCGAACCGTCCATCACGTTCGCGACGGGCGGCGGCGAGCTTGCCGCCGAGGTCATCGGAACCGACCTGGTCCGCATCGAACTGCCCGTGACCGAGGATTTCGAGGCGCACGAGCATACCGCCGGATATACGGTCTTCAAGGGCGCGGTCGGCGTGCCGCACGCCGTGGTCCGCATGGACGGCCTGGAACGCGCGGACATCCTGCGTCCCGGCCGCGATCTTCGCTATCACGCGGCGTTCGCGCCCGCGGGCGTCAACGTCGATTTTCTGGAGTTCGGACACGATTTCTCCGAACCGGTGCTGATCCGCACCTACGAACGCGGCGTCGAGGACGAAACGCTGGCGTGCGGGACCGGGATCGCGTCGTCCGCGCGCGTGCTTGCGAAGTTCTTCCACGCGCCCGCCGACCTCACATTCCGCACGCGATCCGGCGACCTCGTCAAGACGCATCTCCCCGACGGTAATTCCGCGCGGATCATCCTGACAGGCCCCGCGGTCGAGGTATACCGGGGGACCGCCTCCGCAGACAGATTCGAACTGGCGTCCGTCACGGCCGCCGACAGCCCATATTCCAAGGAAAAGGATTCCCAATCATGAAAATTCAAGGTCTTTACACAGCGCTTGTGACTCCGTTCCGCAACGGAGCGGTGGATTACGATAGACTGACGAAGCTGGTCGAAATGCAGATCAGCTATGGCGTCGACGGGATTTCCCCGGTCGGCACCACCGGCGAGTCGCCCACGCTGAGTTTCGAGGAGCACGAACGCGTGATCGCGACCGTGGTCCAGCTCGTGAACGGACGTTGCAAGGTGCTTGCCGGAAGCGGCGCGAACTCGACCGCGGAGGCGCTGCACCTGACCCGCCACGCGAAGTCCGACGGCGCGGATTTCTCGCTTCAGGTCGCCCCGTACTACAACAAGCCCACGCAGGAAGGACTGTACCGCCACTTTGCCACCATCGCGGATTCCTGCGATATTCCGATCGTGATCTATAACGTGCCCGGACGGTCCGGCGTCTCCGTCTCCGCCGAGACCATCGCGCGCCTCGCGAAAAACCATAACGTGGCGGGCGTGAAGGAGGCAAGCGGCTCCGTCGACCGCGTGTCCGAGATTCTCGACCTCTGCGATATCCCGGTCCTCAGCGGCGACGACGCGCTCACCGTGCCCATGATGTCCGTCGGCGCGGTCGGCGTGGTCAGCGTGGCGTCGAACATCATCCCGAAGGAGATGAAGCAGCTCGTCGACCTCTGCAACGCCGGCGCGTTCGATCAGGCGCGCGCGATGCACCGCAAACTCTACAAGTTCTTCAAGGCGATGTTCGTGGAGACCAATCCGATCCCGGTCAAGGCCGGCATGGCGATCCGCGGCCTGCTCGACGAGGAATACCGTCTGCCGCTCTGCCCGCCCTCGGACAAGAATCGCGAATTCCTGCGCCAGATCCTCGCCGACGTCCCGGTCGACTGAAGAAGATCAGGCTGCCGGACCATGCATTTGCAGAACACAGTCGACAAAACGCTTCTTCGGCGGCACTTTTATGTCGCACTGCCGGTCGCCTGCCTGCTGATGCTCGTGCTTGACGGGTATCGTCTGTTCACCTGTTTTGTCCTTGTCGATTCCCTGCTCCTCGCGATCCGGATCCTTGTGCCGAAGAAAGGTTCCTTTCTCGACACGCTTCTTCCTTTTGCCGCGTTGTTCCTGGCGTATTTCCTCGCAGAGCTCACGCGATAGCGCAAAACACGACATAACGAAACAAACGCCTCGGTCTCCTTGTTGGAAGCCGGGGCTTTTCAATGTGCTCAAGCGAAGCTGAGCGCACACACAGAGTGTGTCGAGTAGTGCTCTGCTACGCTAGAGCACTGTGCCGTCGCGAAGCACGGCACTATATCAGTGGAGGACTAGTCCTCCACGGTCATGAGGATGCGGGTCAGGTTGCTGATCTTCGCGGGGTAGAACCCGATCTTCAGTCCGCCGTCCGGGGTGGCGGAAAGGTCGTGGACGGCCTCGAACGCCAGTTTCAGCTTCTCGTCTTCAATGTCGTCCGCCGTGATGTTCTCCTTGACGAAGCCGCTGTTCGAGACCGGCAGATATCCTGCGCGCATCTTCAGAGAGGAGATAGTCAGTTTGCCGTCGGCAATGACGGGCGAGGCCTTGGCGCGGACGTTGACGCCCTTCACGACGGGCAGGGGGACGGATGCGGCGGCCCTGATCGCGGAATTCTCCCAGCCGAGGGAACACTCGATGCCGTCGTCCTTCAGTTCGCGGTTGAGGCGGTATGCGGCGACGTGGAGCAGGGCGTTAACATTCTCCGCCGGGATCGTGACGACAGCGACCTCCGGGATGTTGCCGTCCTCGTCCACCACGGCGTCGGAGATCATGTCGACGATCTCGGACGCCAGCAGGGCGTCGGCTTCGGCCTCTTCGACCGTGTACGGGAAACCCTGTGGCGCGGAGAAAACGAGCGCGGCGAGGACGAGAATGAGGATAATGATCGCCGCGAAAACGGCGAGGATGATCTTGAGCGCTTTTTTCAGTTTCATTTTACGGCGGCTCCTATGATGTTGATGGTCATGTCCGCGGCGTCGAGCAGGGCCTGTTCCATGAGGTAATAGGCACGGACTCTGTCGAGCGTGTCTTTCGGGAGTTTGATTTCAACTTTAGCTTTGCTGCCCGAGGCGGTCGCGGTGTAACTGCTGTTCAGTTCCTTGAAGAGTTTTTTATCGAGGGAGAAGAGCGAAACGAGCGTGATTTGGAGGAAGCTCTTTACGCGCCGTACCGCCAGCTGCGCCTCCTTCTCGCCCTTGCATTCCATGTTCAGCACAAGCGAGGCCGCGCCGGGTTCGTACTCGGAGATGATGAAATCGCCGGAGTTCACCAGCGCTGACAGTCCGGTCGGGTCGTCAGCCGCCGCAAGCGGGAAGCTCCGCAGGATGCCGACCGCGACCGCTTCCGCCGGAGCGTTCTGGAGCATCGCGAATTCCGAGGCGGGGAGCGTTTTGTTTGAGAAGAAGGCACGGTCGAGCGGATTCTTTTTCCGGCCGAACGCGACCGTTTTGGGCGTGAGGTACAGGATCTCTCCAGCGTCCCTCAGTTCCTGCCTGTTCGTTTTGCGGTTCCTGTGCGGTTCTTTCAGCGTGATCAATTGGCTGCTGCCTTTTTTTTCGGATACCGCGTGGGTCTTTTTGCCGATGTCGTTGAAAAGCTCGTCCGGCGTCTTGTCCGTGCCGACGAGCATCGCGTAGCTGTCGCCCATCCGGGGCGCGTAAACGATGACCGGATCTGGGAGCGTTCCGGCTTTGTTCCACGGGACGGCTTTCAGATCGTTGCGGATCGCGAGGACGTCGCCGGATTCCGCCACGGCTTTGAACGTCGAGGACGAGTAGAGTTTGCCGAGATTAAGGTTCATGACGAGCGCGGCGCCGTCGGGAATCTGCGAATAGCGTTCGTCCTGTGCGAACAGGATTGCCCCGGCGCAGAACGCGAGCACTGCCGCCGCGAGCTTCGGGATGCTTCTTTGTTTTTTCATAATGATTCCTCCTGTTTGACTCAGAGCAGAATATATTTGAGGATGAAAAGAAGGGAGAAGACGATGAGGATGGCGTTCACGCGGTCGCGGCGTCCGCAGACGAGGTTGACGCCCGTCCACGCGATGAAGCCGAAGCAGATGCCGTCGGCGATGTTGTAGGCGAACGGCATGACGATGATCGCCAGCAGGCACGGGAAGGCTTCCGTAAGGTCGTTGAAGTCGATCTGCGAGATATGTCCGATCATCAGGAATCCGACCAGGATCAGCGCGGGGGCCGTGGCGAACGCCGGAATGGCGGTGAAGACGGGCGCGAGCAGGATCGAGACGAGGAAGAGCGCGGCGGTCACATACGAGGCCAGGCCGGTCCTGCCGCCCTCGGAAACGCCCGTGGCGGATTCGACGTAGGACGTCGTGGTGGTCGCGCCGAGCAGCGCGCCCGCGGTCGTCGCGACGGCGTCGGCGAGCAGTGCCTGTTTCAGGCGCGGCATTTTGCCGTCCTTGTCCAGCATGTGCGCGGTGGACGCCACGCCGGTCAGCGTGCCGAGCGTGTTGAACAGGTCGTCGAAGAGCAGCGTGAACATCACGACGAGGAAGTTTCCGGAGAGAAGGAGTTTCCATCCGGTCAGATGCGAGCCCTTCAGAGACCATTTGTCCGCGTCCAGGCACTGTCCGAAGAGCGTGCCGAATTCGCGGAACGCGCCTCCGATGGTGCTGAAGTTCAGCGACGGATAGAGCGAGTACATCTTCGCCTCGGGATTGACCTGATAGATGCCCGCGGCCTGGCAGAGCATGCCGAGCGCCCATGTGAACAGGATTCCGATGAGGATCGCGCCTTTCACCCGTTTGTGGAACAGCACGACCGTCGCGAAGAGGCCGATGAGCGCCAGAAGCGCGCAGATGCCGTTCGTGGCCCATGCGCTGCGGAACGATACGAGCGTGGTCAGGCAGGAGCCGTCCACGACAAGTTTCGCCCCCTGAAACCCGATGAACACGATGAAGAACCCGATGCCCACGCCGATCGCGGTCTTGAGGGGCAGGGGGATGGCGTTGAAAAGCTTTTCCCGGAGCGGAACGACCGTGCAGATCAGAAAGATGATGCCCTCGAGGAACACCGCCATCATCCCGAACTGCCACGAGATCCCCATGCCCATGACGACCGAAAACGCGAAAAACGGAACGATGCCGACGCCCGGCGCCAGCGCGAACGGATATTTCGCCAGCCATCCCATCAGGAACGTGCCGAGGAACGACGCGAGCGCGGCGGCGATGACCGCTCCGCCCGCCGGGATCCCGATCTCGCTCATGACGCTCGGATAGACGGCGAGGATGTAGACCATGGAGAGGAATGTGGTGAGTCCGGCGACGATTTCGGTTCTGACGGTCGTGCCGTTTTCGGCGAGATGGAAATGGAACATCGGTCCGCGTATCCTTTCGGGGAGGGGGCTTGGGGATGGTTTTCGCAGGATAAATATCAGCGATAATATACCGCGGATTTTTCAATTGTCAAGCGGGCTGTTTTCCTATGGGAAATATGGTGCGGAAACAGGAAAGCGGATTTGAAAAACTACGCGCACGCATGTATATTTATATTCTTACTTTTCATCCGCCCGATTGAATCAACCCAGGAGAATTCTGCTATGCGCTGCCCCCGTTGCGGCTGCCAGGAAGACCGCGTGATCGACTCCCGCGCCTCGAAAGACGGCGCGGCCGTGCGCCGTCGCCGTGAATGCACGGCATGCGGACACCGGTTCACCACGCACGAGGAGATCATTCAGGCGGAACTGAAGGTCGTGAAGCGCGACAATTCGCGGGAGGATTTCGACCCGAACAAGATTCGCGCCGGGATCGAGAAGGCGTGCTGGAAACGCGACGTGAAACCCGAGACGATCGACATGGTCGTGTCGCAGGTGACGAGCTCTCTTGAGGCGGATTACGAACGCGAGGTGCCGTCCAGCGAGGTCGGCAACCGCACGATGGAGGCGCTGCGCCAGGTCGACAAGGTCGCGTATGTGCGGTTCGCCTCCGTGTACCGCGATTTCAAGGATATCGACGAGTTCATCGACGAGATCCGGAGCATGGGACGCAACCGCGCGAAGAACGCTGCGCCCCGCGGCGGAAAGAGCATCTGAGAGAAAGTCCGCCATGCGTTTTTCGTTTCTTTCGTGGCTTCACGGCCGTTTTCTCCGCATCGTCAACCCGTTCCAGAAGACGCTCGGCGAGCAGAACTACATCATCCTGCTGAGCGTACTGGTCGGCCTGCTGTCCGGCGTGGCCGGGGCGCTGATGAAGATCGTGGAACACCTCGTGCAGTCGCTGGTGGCGTCCATCCCGACAGAGGCGACATGGGCGGTCTGGGTGCTGCCCGCCACGCCCGCGCTCGGCGTGTTCTTCTGCGTCTTCGTGGCGCAGGTGATCATGCGCGGCAAGTACGAACGCGGCCTCGCCGGGGTCATCATGAGCGTGAAGAACCGTACCGGCGCCGTGCCGCTCCATAAGACATTCTCGCACATCATCACCAGCGGCGTCAGCGTCGGATTCGGCGTGTCCGCCGGACTGGAAGCCCCCGTGGCGCAGACCGGCGCGGCGATCGGCAGCAACGTCGCGCGAAGCCTGCTGCTGAACCACGAAAACCGCATCCTTCTGCTGGCGTGCGGCGGCGCGGCGGGCATCTCCGCCATGTTCAACGCGCCCGTCGCCGGAGCGTTTTTCGCCATGGAGATACTGCTCCCGAAGACCGCGAGCGCGATCCCGGCGATCATCCCGCTGATCCTGTCGTCCGCGACCGCGCTGCTGGTGTCGCAGCAGCTTCATCCCCCGCGTCCGTACATCGACCTGCTGCAGTGGAACATCCGCGCGGTGCCGTACTACGTGATCCTCGGCGCGGCGGCGGGGCTCGTCTCCGTCTTCGTGATCAAGATGTACACGCGCATTTCGAAGCAGTACGGACACGTGAAGAATCCGTGGGTGAAGGGCCTGATCGGCAGCGCGATCCTATACCTCGCGATCCTGATGTTCCCGGCACTGCGTGGCGACGGCTACCACTTCATCCGGCACCTGCTGACCGAACCCGAGGCGCTGTATTCCGGCAGTCCGCTCGCGGCGGTCTTCTCGAACCCGTGGGTGTTCCTGCTGCTGACGTTCCTGCTGGTGTTTCTGAAAGCGCTGACCTCGATTTCGAGCCTGGAGAGCGGCGCGGACGGCGGCATCTTCGCGCCGTCGATGTTCATCGGCGCGTTCCTCGGCTATTCCATCTCGAAGCTCATCCACATGACAGGGCTTGCCTGGGGCGGGTACATCAGCGATGCGAATTTCCTTGCCATCGGCATGGGCGGCGTGCTGGCGGGCGTGATGCACGCGCCGCTCACCGGCATCTTCCTGATCGCCGAGCTGACGGGCGGCTACATGCTCTTCATCCCGCTGATGATCGTGTCCGCGCTCTCCACGTTCGTCTGCCGCAAGCTCTGCACGCACAACGTCTACAAGACGATGATCCTGTTCCACGGCGGCGACCCGGACGGCACGCGCGATGCCGACGCGCTCACGCGGGCGATCCCGGACGAGCTGATCGAAAAAGATTATCTGTCGCTGTCCGAATCCGACTCCATGCGGAGCGTGCTGAACTCGGTCATGAAGACGCACCAGAACGTGTTCCCCGTGCTCGACCGCGACGGTCGCCTCGCGGGCATCGTCACGCTCGACGACATCCGGCATTACCTGCTGGAAACGTCGCTCTACGACGTCGCGCTGGTCTTCGACATCATGCGCACGCCCGAAGCCATGCTGAAGCCGGGCGACACGCTCGGACGCGCGATCGACCTCTTCGAGAAGCACCGGGAGACGGAGGTCCCCGTGGTGCGCGACGGCGTGTACGTCGGGTTCGTCGCCAAGGACCGCGTGCTGGACCGCTACCGCTACCTGATCGAAAACCGCCGCGAACTGTTTTGAACGGAGTTTAAAAGGACGAATTTGCCATGATCGAACTTTCCGCACAGGCGATCTTCCTTCAGGATTCGCACGGATGCGCCGTGCCGTTCGACCCGGACGACCTCGCCGCCCGGATCCGGTCCGTCCTGCCGGAGAACGGCGCGGAGTCCGACGCGCTCGCCCGCGACGCCGTCAGCGCCGTGGAATACGCCCTGCGCCACGCCGGAAAGCCGAAAAACGGTCCGCTGTACGTGAAGGCGTCCGCGGTCGACGCCATGATCGCGAATATCCTCCAGTCGGTCGGCCTGAACGATGCCGCCGCAGCCTACGGGCGTACGAAGCGGATTGACGACGAGTCGGAGCATTTTCAGGACGCACGGATCGCTTCCTTGCTGAACGAACGTCTTCCCCTGAGCGGAGAACGCCTCGCTGCGGTCGCGCGGAAAGTCTCCAATACCCTGCGCTCCATCGGCGCGGACGTCTCCTCGACCGATCTCGTCCTTGAGCTTGCGAAGCATTTCGCGGATTCGCTCGACGCAGTCGGTCCGGTGAAACTGTCGCTTCCCGAACCCGGCTGGAACGACAAGGGGTTCATCCTGCCGCCGGAAGAGTTCATCAGCCGGATCTCCGCCGCTTCCGCGCGCCTGCTGGATCCGCAATGCCGCGCGGTCAAAGTTTTACCGGTCGACCTGCGCGTGTTCCCGGCGCTTCGCGTGGAACTCCGCTTCTTCCCGCTTCTGCGTGAATCCAGACTGGAAACGCCCGTTACGGAGCTGGCCTTCGCTCCGCTTCTGGTCCCGGTCGCGGCGTGCGTGGACGAGCTTTGCATCGCGGCGGACGACGCCTGCGGACGGCATGGCGGCGAATCCGTCACGCCGCTGAAACTCCTGCTGCATTTCGCCGACGCCGAGGTGTTCGCGTCCGAGGCGATGGGGTGTTCCGGCAGGAAAGCCTCCGCCGGAATCCTGAACGGCCTTGCGTCGTTCTTCACCGGCATGATTACGCGCCGTCCGGAAAAGATTACCTGCGCCTGATTTGTGTCACGCACGCGTGTCTGTTTCAAGCCCTGCAGAAAAACGCCGCAACGGTCATCCGGAGCCGATGAGGGTGTTTACTGGTCATCCGGCTCAAGAAGGTATACCGGCATGTCCATCCCGTCGGGGAGATCGGTCGGGATACCGAGATCGCGCAGACGCCTGTCATACGCCATGGAATCGATTTCGGCGAACATCTGCTGGAGGTTGCTGTCCTTGTCGATGCAATCCTTGCAGAGGCGGTCGCCCGTCCACGGGATGCGGAAGAGTTTGCCCGTGGCGGGCCTGACTCCGCATCTGTCACACTGTTTTCTTGTACGATTGTCTGCCATGGGTACGTCGGTTGTTTGAAAAAACTATCCATATTTACCGGATGACCGCCTTGAGCTGTTCCAGCGTGACTGGCTTCAGGAGGATGCCGGTAAAACCGGATGCTTTGAACGTCTTCTGCGTTTCGACGTCGGCTGTCACGGCGTAGACCGGCAGGTCCTTCCACCGTTCCCGGCTTCGGATTTCGCGGATCAGTCCTTCGCCGTCCATGACGGGCATCCACATGTCGGTCAGGACGAGGTCGATCCCGTCGTCCTGTTTCAGGATATCCAGGGCCTCCGCTCCGTTTTCCGCCGTGACGATGTCCGTGATGCCCAGACGGTGCAGCATTGCCTTGATCACGCTCATGTTCAGCGGCACATCGTCCACGATCAGAATGCGCGGGTCGCTTGCCGAGAGTTTCAGCGCTTCCGTATTTTGCGCGGCGGATGCGTCCTGCGATTCGGCATCAGTCTTGTCCTTTGAGGAGAACGACACGCGCGGGAGCACTACGGTGAAGGTCGAGCCTTCGCCAAGAGTGGATTGCAGGGTTAGTTTGCCACCCATGCGTTCCGCCAGCTGACAGCAGATCGACAGGCCAAGCCCGGTCCCTTTTGAGGCCTTGGCCGTTTTTGCCTGCACAAACGGTTTCAGGACGTTTTCCTGGTCTTCTGGGGCGATCCCGCATCCCGTATCGGCGACGGCGATAGTCAGACAGCCCGTTTTCGTGGCGCCGTCCGTGTTTTCCCTGAAAGTGATGTTCAGGGCGACCTTGCCGTGATCCGTGAACTTGACGGCGTTTCCGATGAGGTTGTAGAGAATCTGGCGGATCCGGTGCGGATCGAGGTACAGGAGCGGCATCGGTTCGACGTTTTCCTCCAGCGCCACATCCTTGCCGGAAACGGCGAACTCGAACGACGTCATCACGTCATAAGCCAGGCGGTTCAGGTCGGTCCGTTCCAGCGTCAGCACGACTTTGCCCGCGCCGAGCTTGGAAAGATCAAGCACGTCGTTGACCAGGTCGAGCAGGGTGCGCCCGCTCGTCGTGATGGCGTCCAGCGCATGTTTTTTCTCCGCCTGGTCGGAGATGCCGTGATTCAGAAGCTCCGAGAACCCGATGATGGCGTTGAGCGGCGTGCGGATGTCGTGGCTGACCATGGAAAAGAACAGGTCTTTCGTGTGTTCCGCCGTAATCGCGCGGTTTCTCTCCTCGCGGATCCGGATCAGGTAATAATTCGTTATCAGAAGCACGAGGATCACGAGCGCGAGCAGATTGATGGACAGGAACATCGCAAAGGGATGCCGACGCAGATAATCGCCGGGACGGATCTCTTCCTCGATCGGCGGGATCCATTTCGCGGCGAGTTTTTCCATGAAGCCGTCGGTACGCATCGCCAGCAGCGCCGCGTTGACTTCCACGTACAAACCCGGATTTCTCTGCTCGATCCCGATGCACATCTGGGCGCTTTCGATCTCCATGCGCCCCCGGATGCGTTTCCCCGCCTGTCCCAGGCTCCGGAGATACGTCTCGCCGGCGGACCGGTGAACGATGAAGCAGTCGCACTGTCTGTCAATGACCGCGCGCACGCATTCCGTTGCCGACGGGTATTCCACGCAGTTCGGTCCCAGCAGATAACGCACCATCGAATCCTGCAGTCCGAATCCTTCGATCAGGGCGATCTTTTTAGAGTAGAGCGTGCTGAACGACATGCCGGGATTCAGCCCGAACGCCACGAATTTCTCCTCGAAAGTCGGGACCGAGATATGGCAGTCTATGACCGCCATGTCCTGCCAGTCGAACCCCAGGATCAGCTCGGCTTCCCCGTCCTGCACGGCCGCGATGGCATCGCTCCATGTCGTCAGCTTCAGGTCGAGGTTGCATTCGATCCTGTTTGCCAGTTCCGCGATCAGCTCGATATTGTAGCCGCGCGGTTCCGGGTCGCCCGGAAGACGGTAGGAAAACGGCATGTAGTCGGCATCGGTGACGACGCGGATCGTTTTCTCAAAGCTGTTTTTCGGGCGGACGGTCACTTCCGGTTCCTTCCATTCCCTTGTTTTCGCATAGTACACCGGCAGAACGACCGACATCGCGCCCATAATGATGACGATGAAGAGGACAATGGACCAGAAAAACAGAGTCCTGGATTGAGACAAATGTTTAATCAGCGCGTTCATTTGTGATCAGTCCAATCGTTTTCGGGTTGCGTTGCCTGATAGAAAAAAAAGTCCCGGAACGAAGCCGCGATGCTTCATTCCGGGGTGATGCGAGGTGAGATGATTTGCGGTCTCTGTTTGAGAAAACAGACCGAGTGAGCGTCAGGCGAAAGCGGTCTGTACTTTTGTGCTGTGCTGTGCTGTGCTGTGCTGTGCTGTGCTGTGCTGTGCTGTGCTGTGCTGTGCTGTGCTGTGCTGTGCTGTGCTGTGCTGTGCTGTGCTGTGCTGTGCTGTGCTGTGCTGTGCAAGGAGACACTAGCAGTGAAATGAAGCCGGAAAAAGAGTCGAATCCGATCTGTCTGTTGTCAAAAATGGAATAGAAATACATCACAAAAAACGGTTGCGGCAGTTGGGAAAGATGTTTGAAAAATAATATAATTCCCAACGTTGAAATATACAAATGTGAATCTTCAAAAAGTACGAAAAAAGAACGCTATTTCTGCCGGGCGGAAGCGTCCGCATGAATCAGAAGAAATGCTTGAGCAGGGGAAATTTGGCGAAGGGGGTTTTCCCAGGCGGATTCGAGCTTGCGTTCGATGGCGTCGAAATCCACGTCGCCGGTCGATTCGAGTGTCTCCCTGGGCTCCGCGCGGAATGTTTTACCTGAGTTTCAGCGTGGCGAGTCCTGCCATCGCGGCGAGGATCGCGAGGATCCAGAATCCCATGACGATCTTGTTGTCGGGGATGCCTTTCATCTCGAAGTGATGATGGATCGGGGCGCGAAGGAAGATGCGTTTGCCGTGCCTGAGCTTGTAGCTCGTGCGCTGAAGCCAGACCGAGAGCGTTTCGATGACGAAAACCAGCCCGATGATCGGGACCAGGAGCTGCTGGGCCAGCATGATGGCGATCATCGCCAGCGCGCCGCCCAGGGCGAGGCTTCCGGTGTCGCCCATGTAGATGGACGCCGGAGCCGTATTGTGCCAGAGGAATCCGAGGCAGGCGCCCGCGATGGCGCAGGCGAAAACGCCGATTTCGCCCGCCTGCGGCACATACGGGATGCCGAGGTACGCGGCAAACTCGAAATGTCCGTTCAGGTACGCCACGACGGCGAACGCGAGCGCCGCGATGAACATGCATCCGGCCGCAAGTCCGTCCTTGCCGTCGGTCAGGTTGACGCCGTTGCTGGCCCCCGCCACCACGAGATAATTGAATCCGAGCATGAAGAGCAGGCATCCCGGCATGCACCAGAGCGGCAGATGGAACAGCGGATGATACCGGAACGGCACGATGACCGAGATGGATTCCAGTTCGGGATAGAACTGGAACGGCTGGCGGGAGAAGGGGAAAAAGACCTGCATCGTGACCGCCCCGTGCGTCTTGTAGAGCAGATACAGCGCGATCACCGTTACGATGGCCTGCACGATCATCTTGGTGCGTTCCCGGACGCCGTCGCGTTCCGAGCGCAGGTATTTTGTCTTGATGATGTCGTCGACCATTCCCAGAATTCCGAGGGCGACGGTCGAGAGGACGAAGATGATGAGCGCCCGTTCCGTGATCTTGCTCCAGAGCATGGTGGCGATCACGATGGCGGAAATCATGAAGATTCCGCCCATCAGCGGCGTTTTGGGTTTTTCCGGCTGGTCGTCCATACGGGGCGACATCTGCACGCAGTGCACCCGGAAATACGGGAGAAAGACCGGGATCGAGAGCAGGACGATCAGAAAGGCGGTGATGAAAGCGCCTCCCGCCCGGAACGTGATATAGTTGAAGAGACGGAGCGGACCCCAGTCGGTTGACAGCGAGCTTAAATAATAATACATTTCCTGCTTTCCTTGTGTTTACCGGGCGGATTCGAGCTTGCGTTCGATGACGTCGAAGTCCACGTCGCCGTCGAGGCTCAGGGCCTTTTCCCAGTATTCGCGGGCGGCGGCCTTGTCGCCGAGCGCGTTGAAGATGTCGCCGGCGTGGTCCGTGATGGTGGCGTCGACGTCGTCGCCGAGGAGTTCGATGGCGCGCAGGATCTCCTTTTTCGCCTCTTCGCAGCGTTTCAGTTTGAAGAGGATCCACGCGTAGCTGTCGGCGATCGCGCCGTTCTCCGGGTCGAGCTCGACGGCCTTCAGAAGGTACCGGAGGGCATCGTTGAGCTTGTAGTCGTGGTCGGCGAAGATGTAGCCGAGTGAGTTGTAGATTTCGGCCTCCGGGACGTCTTCGGACGGCGGCGCGGGGGGACGGCTGGTGAGGAGCGGCGCGAGCATCTGTTCGACGTACTGCATGTTGTTCGCCTTGTCGGCGATGTTCGCGCTGATGAGGCGGAACCGGCGGCCTTCGAGCAGGGCGGGGGTGATGCGCGCGGCGTTGCGGATGCGTTCGAGCGCCTTGTCGTAGTTGCGGAGGCGCATGTAGCAGTCGGTTTCGACGAGGAGGCGTTCCGTGTCGAGCGGGGCCTTCTGGAGGAGTTCGAGCGCCTTTTTGTAGTTGCCCTTGTTGAATTCGAGCTGGCCGAGCTTCGTGTTGACGAGGTCCGGCGACTCCAGGAACGTGCCGAGGATGCGGTAGGTGCGCTCGGCGTCGTCGTAGAGCTTCGCCTCGGTCTGAAGTTCGGCGCAGACGGCGAACATGCTCGGGGTAGGAGATTTCACGACGGCGAAAATGCGGTCCCAGGCGCGTGCGCCGAGGAGCGGATCGCCCTCTTCGTCGGCGAGGACCGCGACCGTGAACAGCGCTTCGGTGTCGCCGGGTGCTTCCGCCAGGCGCGCGAGCGCGGCGGCCATGACCTGCGACTTGTAGCCGAGGTCGCAGAGGACGCGGAACGGCTGGGGGAAAACGGGGTCTTCGACCTCTTTCTTGCGGTCAAGCAGGCAGGTCAGCGAGGTCCGGGCGAGACGGTACATCTCGTCGCGGAGCGCCCACGCGGTCCGGTTGAACGGGACGAGCACGGAGGTCGCGAGCGGGGATTTCGCGTCGGAGACGTCCATGTCTCCGGCGCAGGACATGATCAGCGCGGACTGTACCGGAGGGGAGGCGTCGAAGACGCGCATGGAGGCGAGTTCGGCGCGGAGGGCGCGGAGCTTGTCCTGATATTGCTGAACCTCGTCGGCGAGCGCGGGATCCTCGCGGCGCTTCTTGTCGAGCGCCTTGTCCGAGTAGACGAGGACGAGCTTGGACGCGATGTTTTCATTGTACTCGAGGCGGCGTTCGGAATGCGGTTCCGGATCCTTGCGGACGACCTCGAAGGCGCGCTCGAAATACCTGACGGCGTCGTCGATGCGTTTTTCCTGCACGAGGATTTCGCCGCAGGTGAGGCTGAGCTCGCGCGAATCGGGATTGTCGTCGGCGAGTTTCAGCAGGCGCGGCAGGACTTTGTCGTGGAACGCTGGCTGGACGACGGCCTGGACGAGCGGGGAGAAGAACGCCTCGTTGTCGGGGTGTTTCGCCGCCATCTCGAAGAACTTGTCGATGTCCGCGTCCGTGAACTGGTTCAGGAGGAGGGAATTGTCGAAGATCCTCGCAAGATCGGCCAGCGTGTCGGCTTCTTCCTGCGCCGCGTGCGAGGGCAGCAGCTCATCGAAGAAGAGAGTGGTGTTCGGCAGCCAGTCGGATTCCATGTCGCCCTGCGCGAAAAGCGCGGGCGCGGCGGCAAATGTCAGCGCCGCCGTGAGGATGCGGAGTCTGGATGTATGGAAAGGATTCATGCCGAAAACCTTTTGCTAAGGCGAAACTGGATATTTGAAAATAAGAAACGCGCCGGAAGTGCCGGAGGGGCACCGCGGGGCGCGTTCCATTCGTCCCGGACGTCCGCCGGGGAAACAAGCGGGTTGGCCGCTTATTTGTTTTTATGCCGCATGGCCTTCAGCAGTTTTTTGCGTTTGTGCTGAGCGATTTTGCGGCGGCGTTTTTTTCTCAGATTGCCCATGGTTGAAGATTCCTGGTTAAAAGTATGCTGGTGTGAAAAAAATATTGCTTAAAATATAGCACCAAATCCGGAAATGACAAGCGGAAAACGCTTTTTTCGCCAAAAAAAACACGTTTTTGACGCAAAACGACGGTCCGGCGGCGTCAGAATCCTCCGCGGGAAATGGCCCACATGTACATCTTGGTATCCACGCCGCAGCCCTCGGCCTCCGCCTTGCGGATGAAGTCCGCGAGTTCGTCCTGCCCGACGAGGAATGTTTCGATGTACTCGGATTCGTCGAAGTGTGTGGCGAGATCCTTCTGCGCATCCAGGTCGACGGTCATCCGCACGAGATGCACGAACTCGGAGGAGAGTCCGGGCGAGGTGAAGACCCGCGGCGAACAATAGTCGACCGTGCCGACGTAGCCGGTCTCCTCCTTCAGTTCGCGGATTGCCGTTTCCACCGGGTCTTCGCCGGGGTTGATGAGCCCGGCGGGGAACTCGTAGACGAGACGTCCGGTGGGGGGCCGGAACTGCCGGATGACGATGAGCTTGTCGCCGGGTTTCGTGACGGGGATCATCATGACTGCGCCCTGGGAACGGACGCGGGAGGCGCATTCCCAGGTGCGCGTTTTGCCGTCGTGCCCGAGATATGTGACTTTCTGGAGGGAGATCCAGCCGCCGGAAGCGATGGTTTCGCGATTGAGTATCTTCATTTCCATGGCGCGTCAGCCTTCCTGTCCGGGCGTCGCAACGGGCGCGATTGCGCCGAACTTGCAGACGGATTCGCAGAGGCGGCAGCCGGAACACAGCTGCGGGTCGATGGAGGGCTTGCCGTTCGCCGTGACCACGATGGCCGGGCAGCCGCATTTGAGGCACGCCTTGCAGTTTTTGCATTTGGCGGCATCGATGGCGCGGACGGGGCCGAGACGGCGGCGTATCTGGAGCGGGCAGGGGGCCTTCGAGATGATGAGGGACGGCTCGTCCGCGGCGATCTCCTCCGCGAGAACCTTGTGCAGGCGTTCCTGATCGAACGGATCGCAGACCGTGACGCGTTTCATGCCGCAGGCGCGTGCGATGGCTTCGATGGATGCGGCGGGCGCGGGCGCGCCGGAGATGGTGCGTCCGGTGCCGGGGTGGTCCTGATGCCCGGTCATGGCGGTGCTGGAGTTGTCGACGACGATGAGCGTGGATGTGCCCATGTTGTAGACGACGTCGAGCAGGCCGGTGATGCCGGAGTGGAAGAACGTGGAGTCGCCGAGCACGCCGACGACTTTCTTCTTTTCGCCGGCCTTGTCGAGACCGTGCGCGAGCGTGAAACCGCCGCCCATGCAGATCAGCACGTCGGTGCGTTCCAGCGGCGGGAAGACCGCGAGGCTGTAGCAGCCGATGTCGCCCGTCACGATCACGTCGAACCTGGTCAGCGCGTAGAAGAGCGCGCGGTGGGGACAGCCGGGGCAGAAAACGGGAGGCCGCATCGGGAGGCCGTCGGCCTGCGGGAAGGGTTTCGGAAGTTCATTGTTTGTGCCGCGGAGTTTTTCGCGGATTTCGAAGATGCGGTCCGGCGTGAGCTCGCCGCAGCGCGGCACGACGTCGGACTTGCCGGAACACGCGATGCCGAGCGAACGGACGTGTTCCTCAAGGATCGGATCGCCCTCCTCGATGACAACGATGCGTTTGACGGAGGCGGCGAACTCGCGGATCATGGAGTCGGGGAAGGGCCAGGGCCAGCCGAGCTTCAGGACGGGGGCTTCCGGCATGAGCTCGCGGCAGTACAGCGCGGTGATGCCGCACGTGATGATGCCGAGGTCGTTGCCCGTGCCGGGGATCACATGGTTCAGCGAGGCGTGCGACGAAGCGTCGACGGCCTGCGCGTCCATGCGTTCCTCGACCTTCACACGGAGCTTGCGGCCCCAGAGCGGGAGCGGCACGAACCGGGACGGTTCCTTTTTGAACTCGGTCACGTTGCGCGGTCGCGCCTCGCCGCATTCGACCAGCGCGCGGGAATGCCCGACGCAGGTGGTGGTGCGGAGGATGACCGGGCAGCCGTACTTTTCGGAGAGCTCGAACGCCTCCAGCATGAATGCGCGGGCGTCGACGGCGTCGGCGGGGTCGAGAATGGGAACTTTCGCCAAACGGGCGTAGTGGCGCGTGTCCTGCTCCGTCTGGGAGGAATGCTGGCCGGGGTCGTCCGCCACGACGACTACGAGTCCGCCGCGGACGCCGACGTAGGAGAGCGTCATCAGCGGATCGGCGGCGACGTTCAGGCCGACGAGCTTCATGGTGACGATGCAGCGGGCCCCGGCGATGGATGCTCCGGCGGCCGCCTCGAGGGCGACTTTCTCGTTCGGGCTCCACTCGCAGTAGACGCCGTCGTATTTGACGAGGTTTTCGAGGATTTCGGTGGACGGGGTGCCGGGGTAGCCGAACGCCGCCGTCACGCCGCCTTCCCACGCGCCGCGGGCGATGGCCTCGTTTCCGGTGAGGAGCAGACGCATGGGGGATTACCTCCGGGCCGCGGCCATGGCGCGCTTGAAGGACGGAAGCGAATCGGTGATGGTGCGTTCCGGCACGCAGAAGGCGAGACGGATGAAGCCCGCCATGCCGAATCCGACGCCGGGGACGGCGAGGATGCGTTCGCCCTGGAGGATGCGCACGAACTCGACGTCGTCCGCAATCGGCGTCTTCGGGAAGAAATAGAACGCTCCGGGCGGCAGATAGAACTCGAATCCGGCCTCGCGCAGGACGTCCGTCATCATGTCGCGACGGCGTCCGTAGAGGACGGGATCGACCTCGCAGTCGATGCAGCGGTTCAGGACGCGCTGGCCGATCGCGGGGGCGTTCACGAATCCGAGGATGCGGTTCGTCATGGTGACGGCCGCGATGAACTCCTTCACGCCGTGGAAGTTCGGGGCGGCGGCCACGTAGCCGACGCGTTCGCCCGCGAGCGAGAGGTTCTTGGAGAAGGAGCCGACCACGATGGAATCGTCGTAGAGCGAGAAGAGCGACGGTATCTCCGTGTGCTCGAAGTTGAGGAAACGGTACGGTTCGTCGGAGATCAGCAGGATCGGACGGCCGTTCTTTTCGGACTGTTCGCGGAGCAGGTCGGCGAGCGCGGCGAGCTCCTGACGGTTGTAGATGCGGCCGGTCGGGTTGTTCGGGGAGTTGATGATGACGGCGCGCGTCTTCTCGCTCAGCGCGGCGCGGAAACCCTCGATGTCGAGCGAGAAATCCTCCGGGTGCGACGGGACGGGGCGGAGCTTGCCGCCGAAGTTCGAGACGTAGAAGCCGTATTCGACGAAGTACGGGGCCGGGCAGAGGACTTCGCAGCCGGGTTCCAGCGTGGCGCGGAACACGGCGTTCAGGCCGCCCGCCGCGCCGCAGGTCACGACGACGTGCGAGGCGTCGATCCCGGCGGACTGTTCCTGCGAAACCTTGCGCGCGAGCGCGGCGCGGGTGTCCGGGAATCCGGCGTTCGGCATATAGCCGATGGAGTAGGGCTGGTCGGCGGTCTGCGCGAAGTCGAGGAGCGCGGCCTTCACTTCGGGCGGCGGAGGCATGTCGGGGTTGCCGAGGCTGAAATCGTAGACCTGGTCGTCGCCGTATTTCTTCTTGAGTTCGATTCCCGCCTCGAACATCCTGCGGATCCAGGAGGAATGTTCCATGTAGCCGCGGATTTCGGGTGAAACGACGCTGTTCATCATTTGCCTCCTTCGTTCCTGTTCTCTTCGCCGACGGTCTCATGGAAGATGCGCTTGGCCTTGCCTTCGGTGCGCGGGAGTTCGCCGGGCTTGTAGATGTCGCCTTCGGGGGAGAACCCGAGGTCTTCCTTGAGCTGTTTTTCGACCATGTATCCGGTCACGCCGGGCTCGGCCTCGACGTTCACGCGCAGGCTCTTGATGCCGTGGTCGTCGCGGATGATGATCTGGTAGTTCGGGAGCACGCCCGGGATCTTCAGCAGAGACTGTTCCACCTGGTTCGGGAAGAAGTTCACGCCGGAGATGATGAGCATGTCGTCGAGGCGTCCGCTGATCGTGTCGAGGCGCAGGTGGGTGCGTCCGCAGACGCATTTTTCGCGGGTCAGGATGCGGCCGCGGTCGCCGGTGCGGAAGCGGATCACGGGGAGCGCCTCGCGGGTGAGGGACGTGATCGTGATTTCGCCGAACTCTCCGTCCGGGACGGGTTCGCCGGTGTCGTGGTCGACGACTTCGACGATGTACTGGTCTTCCCACATGTGGATGCCTTCGTGGGCGGGGCAGTCCATGCCGCTGCCGATGCCGCCGGTCTCGGTCATGCCGTAGATGTCGAACGCGTCGATGCCGAGTCCGTCGCGGATGCGCTTCTTCATGCCGGGGGAGAAGGATTCCGCGCCGAAGATGCCGATCTTGAGGTCGGGCAGGGACTGGTTGGTCTCGGCGAGGATCTCCATGATGCGGATGGAATAGGACACGACGGCGACCATCACGCGGGTCTGGAAGTCGCGCGCGAGCTTGATCTGTCGGACGGTGTTGCCCGCGCCGGTCGGGACCACGAAGAGCCCGGCCTCGCGTGCGCCGTGGTAGCAGCCGAAACCGCCGTTGAAGAGGCCGAATCCGGGCGTGATCTGGCAGGTGTCGCCGGGATTCGCGCCCGCCATGACGTAGCAGCGGCCCATGCAGGTCGCCCACTGCTTGAGGTCGGCGAGCGTGTAGGGCATCACGACCGGAGTGCCGGTGGAGCCGCTGGACATGTGCATCTCGGCGAGCTTGTTGCGCGGGACGCAGGACATTCCGAGCGGGTACTGTTCGCGGAAATCCTTCTTGGAGCAGAAGGGGAGTTTGTGCAGGTCGGCGAGGCCGCGGAAATTCGCGGGATCGACGCCGGCGGCTTTGTAACGTGCCGCGGACCAGGGGGAGTTCTTCGCCGTGTGGGCGATGATTTCCTTCAGACGTTTGTTCTGGAGTTCGGTGATCTGGGCGCGGGAGAGCGTCTCGGCCTCTTCGTTCAAATATCGGAACATAGCATTCTTCCTTTCTGGAATGCGGTTAGATTTGCTTCTTCAAACCCTTTTTTGACGCGGGCGAGCAGCCCCGTGCGCCAGTGGTCTTCGGAGATTTCGGGGAGACCTTTGGAAAGCGCGCCGGTGAGGATGGTGTTCGCGAGGCGGGCGTTGCCCAGCTCCAGCGCGAGCGCGGCGCAGTCCAGGTAGACGAGGCGCGGGAAGACTTCATGGAGGCGTTCCTCCACGTCGGCGGGGTAGGCGCAGGCGCCGTTGGTCACGGTCACCGGGATCACGCTTGATTTCGCGACGACGGCGAGACCGCCGGACTTCAGCCAGTGGGCGTAGCGGACGGCTTCGATGTGCTCCATGGCGGCGATCACGTCGATGCTGCCGGAGACGGCGAGCGGGGCGAACGAGCCTTCGCCGTAGCGGACCTGGGCGGTCACGCTGCCGCCGCGCTGCGCCATGCCGTGGATCTCGTTGGTCGTGACATTGAATCCGGCGGCTTCGGCGGCGGACGCGATGATGCCCGCCGCGAACAGGATGCCCTGTCCGCCCACGCCGGTCAGCAGGATGCTTTTTATCATAATTACAGGATGGTTCCTTCTATGCAGAATGCGGAAAGAATGTCTCCGCTTTGAGTCAGGATTGTTTCAAAACAAAATCCTAATATAGCATAAACGTTTCCAAAAATCAAGCAATATGCGCGTGTGAATACAAAAAAAGCGGAGACGGCCTGGAAAACCGTCTCCGTGCGGAGATTTGCTGAATTATGCCGCCCGATCAGTATTTTTCGAGGCCGCAGTATTTGGCGAAGGCTTCGGCTTCGTCCTTGGTGAGCATGATGACCGCGCCGTGCTTGGCACCGGTGAAGTTCGTGGTCTTCATGACGCCCTGATTGAAGCGGCCGAGGTTCGTGAACTCGCGGAAATCGGTCGTTTCGCTGAACGCCATTTCGTTCGGAAACGAGTAGTTGTCGAACATCAGGACGTACTTGTCGGTGCCGATTCGGCGCCACACGTTCGGGGCTTCGACCGCGCCGCCGGTCTTCGCGCAGTTCTCGTCGTTCACGTACTTGTAGCCGTAGAGCAGGTGATCGGATTCGGCGTGCTTGATGCCGCTGTCGTAGTCGAAGAGGTGGTACTTGCCGTTCCCGTAGGAGAGGTCGCCGTCGATGTAGGAGTGGTCGCCCAGATCCGGGTCGAACCCGAGGAGTTTCGGCACGGTGACGAGCCGGGTGAAATCCTTGTCCGTGTAGGAATAGTAGAGCTGCTTCACTTCGCCGCCCTTCAGCCCGAGCGTGAAATAGACGAATATCTTGCCCTCCTCCGGGTCGTAGGCGGTTTCAGGGGCCCAGGCCTGGCTGATGTCGCCGAGCTCGGGGAAGGCGGCCGCGACGTCGAAATGGGTGCTGGTCCAGTTGATGAGGTCCTTCGACTTCATGAGGACGAGGCTGCGGTTGTTGCCCCAGCCGTATTTCTGGCCGTCGCGCTGCCACTGGGTGGAGCGCAGCCCCTGTCGCTGGGCGTGGATGTGCAGGTCGGTCGCCGCCATGTAGAATCCGTCCGGTCCGCGGAAGATATGCGGATCGCGGATGCCCTTCTGTTCGGCGAGGTCGATGCCGAGGAGCACAGGCTTGTTCCCGTTCACATCGGTGAACGTGTAGCCGTCGCTGCTGAGCGCGAAGAAGATGTCGTGGTACTGTTCGCGGAACGAAACCATCAGGTATGCGCCGAAATTGTCCTCCGTGACCTCCGGAAGGCTGTCGGAGGAGTCGGAGGAACAGCAGACGCAGGACGTGGCGGATGCGGAGAGGAATATGGCCGCGGCTGCGACGGCGAGCGAGGCGAGGACACGGCGGAGAAGACGACCGGTTGGTTTCATGGGGGGTGGATCCTTTATGGTAAATGGTTCGTTTGAGTTCGGATCGGAGTTTTGGACGGATGAGTCAGAGGCGGAAAAGTCCGTACTGGATGATGCAGCGGAGCGCGGAGACGCCGTCCTTCCAGTTGATCTTCTTGCCTTCCTCGTAGCTTCGGGGAGCGTAGGAGACGGGGACCTGCCAGGCGCGCGGGTGCAGACGGGCGATCTTGAGCGTGAATTCCGGCTCGAAACCGAACCGGTTCTCGTTCAGTCTGATCTTCTGCAGGAGCTCGCGGCGGACCATCTTGTAACAGCATTCCATGTCGGAGAGCGCGAGGTTGGAGAACATGTTGCAGAATCGGGTGAGGAATTCGTTGATCTTCGAGTGCCAGTAGAGCATGACCTGCTGCGCTCCGGTACGCAGGATGGACGTGCGCGCACCGAACACGACGTCGGCCTTGCCGTCGAGGATGGGCTGAAGCACGGATGGAAGTTCCTCCGGGCTGTACTCGAAATCGGCGTCCTGGACCGTTACGACGTCGCCGGTGGCCATGGAGAATCCTGTATGGAGCGCGGCCCCCTTGCCGCCGTTGACGTCATGGCGTTTGAGCTTGAATCCGCGCGCTTCCCACGCCTGAAGGCGTTCCCAGGTTTTGTCCGTGGAGTGGTCGTCGACTGCGATGTATTCCAGTTCGACGCCATCCTGAAAGCGGACGGCGCAGACCCGTTCGAGGATCGCGTCGATATATCGTTCCTCGTTGTAGACGGGGATCACGATCGAAAGTTTGATGTTGTCCGGCATTGTGTTTCCAAAGATATAGTCCGTCCGCCTGCGTGTTTCGCGGGCGGCGCGGGATGTCGTTTTCTGTTTTTTCAATAAATAAGATATGCCGGAATTGCGTTTTTTCAAGTCCGGGAGACTTTTTTTTGAAAATCCGCTTGCATTTCTCCTGTTTCAGAGTTAAATTTTTAGATGAATTTTCTTCCATGACAAGTAATCCGATTATTCGAAAGGATTCCCGACATGAAATATCTTTTTCTTTCCGTCATCCTGCTTGGCTTCTTTTGCTCCTGCGCTCATGATCCGGAGCCGCAGCCGTTGTATACGAGCCGGTTCTATACGGAAAAGGACGCGTATGTCCCGAACGGCTGGCGCTGCCGCGAGGATGGTTTCTTTGCGAGACCGAATTCGTTTGAAGTGAAGCCGTATCAGGGGCTGGATGAGAGCAGCGACAAGTATGACGAACGCGCCAATCTTTTCACGGTCAATACGCTCGAAAAGCCCGCCCTGTATTTCTACAGCGGCTTTTATGAGGTGGAGGACGATTCCATCATCGACGTTGTGGCGGACGCGGCCGGAAAAGGCTCGTTCTCGCTCGGAGTGGAGTTCTTCGATGCCGACCGGTTTTTTATCGGAGAACGTCATCAGGGATTCAATCTCCTGCCTGCCAGCGGCGACAAGCCGTTCAAGAACTACCGTTACCGCATGTATTTCCTGGCCAACGAGAACGGAAAGGCTCGGTACGTCCGCCTCATGTTCATCACCGATCCGTTCTCCTCGCTGACGCTTCGTGATATTTCGCTTGACATCAATGCCTACGAGATCAACAAGATGGACAGCACGTACATCAAGTTCAAGGAACAGGAAGCGAAGCAGAACCGGAAGAAATGAAACGGTGTTCTGTTTGAAAGTGATTTCGGCGGAGTCTTCGGACTCCGCCGTTTTTGTGTCTTCGGACGAATCCCCGAGTCTGTCAGAGTATCGCTTTCGCGAGGGATTCCGCACAGCGGGCGAGTTCGGATTGCGTATGGGAAGACATGACGGTCAGACGCAGACGCGCCGATCCCTCCGGCACGCTCGGATACCGGATCGCCGAGACGAAAATGTCATCGTCGCGCATGGAATCCGCCGCGGCGAGCGCACGTGCGCTGTTCCCGACGATGATCGGAATGATTGCTGATCCTGTCTGCGCCGGGATGCCGAGCCTGTGAAGCTGTTCCAGAAAGAACGCGACGTTGCTCTGAAGCCGTGCGACGCGTTCGGGTTCCGTCCGGATGATCCTGAGCGCGGCGAGAGCTGCTGCGGCCGATGCCGGGGCGGGGGCGGTCGAAAAGATGTACGAACGCGCTTTGTTCCGTAAATAGTCGGTCATTTCGCGGGATGTGCAGACGAACCCGCCTTCGGAACCGATCGCCTTGCTGAGCGTGCCCATGAGGATATCCGGGCGCAGATTGAGCCCCGGGAACAGGGAAAGTACGCCATGTCCTCCGGGACCGACGATACCTGTGGCGTGCGCTTCATCGATCATGGAGAAAAGCTGGTATCGGCGGGCTATGCCGAGGAATTCAGGGAGATTTACGATATCCCCGTCCATGCTGAACACCGCGTCGGAGACGACGAGCCCGGAGCAGGGCGTATTGGAAGCGATCTTCCGTTCCAGGTCGTGCATATCGTTGTGCCGGTAGACGACGATTCGCGCGCCGCTGAGGCGGCAGCCGTCGATGATACTGGCGTGGTTCAATTCGTCGCTGAAGATCACATCGGAGCGGGAACACAGCGCCGGGATCACGCCGGAGTTCGCGGCGAACCCCGTGGCGAACGTGAGCGCGTCTTCCGTGCTTTTGAATTCGGCGAGGGCGCGCTCGAGTTCCTTGTGAATCGTCTGCGTACCGGTCGTGAGGCGTGAGCCGCCCGTTCCGGTCCCGAACTGCTTTACTGCGTCGAGCGCAGCCTCCTTCACGCGCGGATCGTTCGCGAGGTCGAGATAATCGTTGGACGCGAACATCAGCGTGTCGCGTCCGTGAAGGGTCACGTGAGCGGAAGCGGGTGATTCAAAGACCTCTTCCGTTCTGTGGAGTTTGCGTTCGTGAAGCGACTGAAGCGCGATGCGGATGCGTTTCTGCGGATTAGAAATCTGGACCGGCGTGTCTATCCTTCCCCCGTCCTGCGGCTTCGGCGGGATACCGTGCACGAGGACGGGCTGTTGTTCCAGAAATTCGATCGTGCGGACGGTGTCTTCACGCTTGCCCCGATACAGGAAAATGCGTCCGCCGAACGGTGAACCGGCTTTTTTCAATGGTGCGATCCGTACATAGCCGAGCGTTTTCGACGCGATGTAACCGGTCACATAGTCGGGATCGTCGGAAATGCAGAGTTCGGCAACGAGTCCCGGCGCGTTTGCGACTTTTGCCGCCAGTACCATCGCTTCGGCGTAATGATTTTTGCATGGCGAACAATGTGTGCCCGAATCGGATTCCGCCGCATCCATCATCGTCGCGCGAACACCGCGTTCCAGGTCGGGTTCGAGGTGTTCGAGTGTGTCTGCGTCCAGCAGGACCGCCCCGCGCATGCCGTGCGTTTTCCGCAGGAGTCCGACGATCTCCGGCGAGCGGGCAACGCCGAGCGATTCGAGCATGCCGCGCATTAATTCCAGTCCGGATTCCGGCGAGTCGGCGGTAAGCGATCGCACGGGCAGGGCGTCCAGGTGAAGAATGGAATCCGCACTGAGGCGTTCGAGCTTGAGGTTGACGAAATCCGGCTCGCCGTTGGCGTGGTGCATGGCGCGTTCGAGCAGCGAATGCAGATGCGCCGGGACACCGGATTCCGGGAGTATCTTTTCCGCGCCGGAGATATGCCGTCCGCCGCATGAAGCGCGCATTTTGAGGGAGAAAAGGTCAGACGGCATTTGCAAGGCACCTCATGGCGGACGCGATACGGTCCAGCGCGGTGTTGTCCGTGACGAACGGCGGCATGGTGTAGACGAAGCGGTCGTACGGACGCAGCCAGACGCCTGTTTCCAGCACGATCCGCTGTGTTGTTTTGGGGGAGGGGATTCGGTCGACCTCCAGCACGCCGACAGCCCCGAGGACGCGGACGTCCCGGACGTTCGGACAGTCGCGGCAGGGGGCGAGGGCCGCTTTCAGATGCCTTTCGATTCGGGCGACTTCGGATTCCCAGTCGTAAGAATCAAGCACGTCGAGCGAAGCGCACGCGGCGGCGCAGGCGAGCGGATTCGCCATGAAGGTCGGACCGTGAAGAAATGTTTGAATCGGGGCGGCGACCCGGTCGGACGCGGCTGCGATAGCGAGCGAGACCGTCCCGGCGGTCAGAGCTTTGCCGATGGTCATGATATCGGGCGTGACGCCCGCGTATTCCGAGGCGAACAGCCTGCCCGTGCGCCCGAATCCCGTGGCGATCTCGTCGAAGATCAGCAGAATGCCGCGTGCCGTGCATGCCGCGCGGAGTTTGCGGAGATATTCCGGATGATAGAACCACATCGCGTTCGCGCCCTGAAAAATGGGTTCGACGATGACTGCGGCGAGTTCGTCTTCATGCTCGTCCAGCATCGTTTCCATTGAGGCGAAATCCGCGTCGTCCCAGTCGCCGCCGAACCGGCACGAGGGGCGTTCGGCGAAGAATTGTTGAGGGAGAATCCCGTGGAAGATGCGGTGCATGCCGCCGGGGTCGCTGACCGCCATCGCGCCCACGGTGTCGCCATGGTAGCCGCCCTTCAGCGCGGCGATCCGGGAACGTTCCGGGTATCCGGTCGCGGCCTGATACTGGATCGCCATTTTCAGGGCGCATTCGACCGCGATGGAACCTGAATCAGCGTAGAAGTAATGATTGAGACCGCGCGGCATGAGCGCGTTGAGGCGTTCGGCGAGCTCCATGGCGGGACGATGCGTGAAGCCTGCGAACATCACATGCGGAAGATCCTGTGCCTGACGCCGGATCGCCTCCACGACTTCGGGACGGCTGTGTCCGTGCGCCGCGCACCACCACGAGGAAATACTGTCGATGAGACGTGTCCCGTCGTCGAGTGTGATATACGCGCCGTCCGAGGCGGACGCGCCCAGCACGGGCGGCGGCGCGACGGCGGATGCGTACGGATGCCAGAGATTTGCACGGTCAACGGTGTAATCCATGCAGCGCCTCCCGGAAAATGGGGAAGAAGTCCGGCTGAGCGGCATCGTCGGACGCGGCGGCGTCCCTTTTGCCAAGGCGGACGAGCTCGGGCGGATATCCGGACTGACGCATGGCGGATGCGATCATGCGAGGCGTATCTTCATCGATGACCGGATCGGCTTCGGCGCAGTAATTGTAAACGACTCCGGCGAGGTCCATGTCACGATGCTTCAGCGCCTCAATCGAGAGGAGTGCGTGGTTCAGAGCGCCGAGCTTGCCGGAACACACCAGAATGACCGGCCAGAGCTCTGCGGCGGCAAAGTCGATTGTCAGGTATGTTTCCGTGAGCGGTACGGCAAGTCCGCCCGCGCCTTCGACCAGCGTGACGTCGTACTTTGCGGAAACCTGCCGGACGCAGTCGGAGATGCGGTCCGTGTCGACGGCGCGGTGTTCGAGCTTGGCCGCCAGATGCGGCGAGGCGGGAAATTCGAAAATCTGCGGCGCGGTCAGCCCGGCGGCATCTTCCGGGAGCGGCGGGATGCCCATGATCGTACGGTGCATGTCGAGGTCCTCGGAGAAGCCGCGGCATCCGGTCTGGACCAGCTTGACCGTGGCGACTGAGAGGTGTTTGCCGAGCAGCCAGCGCGCCATGACCCCGGTCACGATGGTCTTGCCGACGCCGGTATCAATGCCGGAAACGAAGTAGATATAGTGTGACATGTCACTCTTCTCCGCCGAAGCCGCCGAGCGAGGCGGCGAACGCCCGGTCCTGTGTGATCTCGCGTCCGCGCGTGGTCAGATAGCCGCCCGTCATGAGGCTGTTCAGCCCGGAGAGCATCAGAAGCCCCTGGAAATCCTTCATGACCGTTTCGCGTCCGGCGCAGAATTTGAGTTCCTTCGTCGGGTTGACGAGGCGGAAGATCGCGAACGTCTTCGCCGCGTCGGCGGGCGTCACGGGCGCATTGTGTTCGAGCGGAGTGCCGGGAATCGGCAGGAGGATGTTCAGCGGCGTGCCCTCCACGTCCAGCTCACGGACCGCGAACGCCATGTCCACGCGGTCGGCCCAGGTCTCGCCAAGCCCGAGGATGCCGCCCGTGCAGTTCGTGATGCCGTACTTCTTCATCAGGCGGATCGTGTCGAGTTTCTGTTCGATCGTGTGCGTGGTGGCGATGAGGTCGGCATAACGCGCCGGACTGGTCTGCAGGTTCATGTTGTAGCGCCATACATGGTGTTCCGCGAGGAGCTTCACGCATTCCTCGGAGAGGATGCCGAGCGAGACGCAGAGGCGCATGTCCGGGTAGTTCGCGTGCAGAAGGTCGAGCGTGTCGAGGATGATCTGGAAATCCCGGTCCGGCTTGTCCCAGCCGCGTCCGCTGGTCACGTAGCCGAACGTGCGGACGCCTTCGGCATAGACTTTTCCGGCGGCTTCCAGCACGGCTTCCGGCGCGAGGATCGGATAGGTGTCGATGCCGGTGTGATGCGCGGCGCTCTGGGCGCAGAACCGGCAGTTTTCGCGGCATTTGCCGGACTTCGCGTTGATGATGGAACAACTGTGGACGGCGGGCGCGAATTTCAGCCGGACTTTGTTCGCGAGGGAGACGAGGTCGAGCAGGTCGGCGCCGCGGATCGTTTCGGCGATGGCGAGCGCGTCGGCGCGGGAAATTGGCTGTCCGTCCAGGACGGAATACGCCTTGCGGATGAGCGGGTGGATGAGGCTGTCGGGATTCATGTGCGGCTCCTGAGATAGGGTAGGGGAATGTTGACAGGAAAGATATAATATAGCCCGCGCGGACCAAAACTGAAAATAATTAGTCGGCATGGATTGATAAAGAAAAGTTATCGGTGTATAGTATATGCGGCAAGTGATTTCATAAAACTCTATTTTGAGGTGAAACATGATCGAACGAAGCCTGAAACTTTTCCGCACGGCCGCCGCCGTGTGCAATTTCACGGAAGTAGCCGCGATGAGCGGGATGACCCAGCCGAACGTCACGAAGCAGATCGCGAATCTGGAACGGCGTCTCGGCGTGCAGCTTTTCCAGCGCACGGGACGCAGCGTGCGGCTGACGCCCGCGGGCGAGGTCCTGCGCGACGAATGCGAACACCTGTTCGACGTGGAGGCGGACATCCTGCGGAAACTGCGGAGCGCGAACGAACGGAGCCGGTCGTATTTCGTCGGCGGGACGGCGACCGCCGGGAGTTTCCTGCTGATCGGCATGAACGCCGTGTACCAGAAGGCGCATCCGAACCGCGCGCTTCACTTGAAAATCGAACGTCCGGAGGAGCTTCGCCGGATGCTCGCGGCGGGCGAACTCGCGCTGGCGCTGACCGACGCGCCGTACGACCGCGCCTATTTCCTGTCCGAGCCGTACTGCATGGACCGCCTGACCCCGGTTTTCGCGCCGGGCTACCTCAAACGCAGGACGTTTTCGCTGGGCGACTACATCCGCGGAGGCGGGACGTTCGTCCTCGACGAATCGGGTTCGGGCGGACGCGCGGAGCTGGAACGTTTCGTGCGTGAACACGGCCTGCCGGAACTCGACCCGGCGAAGATCACGGAGGTGTGTTCGCTCGACGCCGTGAAGATCCTCGTGCAGGCGGGCGGCGGCATCTCGGTGCTGTCGGAACTCGCCGTGGAAAACGAAGTCAAGGCGGGAGTGCTCCGGTCAGGGGTGTTCAGCGAGGGTGAGATTCTGCGACGTGTGGACTTCATCTATACAGCGGACGGCGACCAGCGCTTTATCCACGAGTTCATCAGCTTCAGCCGGAAACATATCGGGCGTTCGCTGATCCGCGTGCCGCGCTGACCGATTTCTCCGGTTTTTCCCCGCACGGGGTTGAAAAAAGGATAAAACGGTGGTATTGTTTACCGAAGAACAGAGAAGGAGAACCCGAACTATGACGATCGACCCCGAAGATTATCTGGAGCCGCGATGCCCGCTGGAGGAACCATGCGGATGCAAACATGAACACGTGCACGGCAGCGGACCCGGCGCGGAATACACGCACGGAAACGGCTGCGAGTGCGGCCACGGTCACGACCACGAGGATGACTGCTGCTGCGACCACGACCACGGCGCGACGCCGCACCGGAATCCGCAACGGCGCATCCCGATGCAGGAAGTCATTCAGGAATGCGACCGGCTGTTCAATTCGGAAAAGATGGCCGAGCTCGGCGAACACCTCCGCAAGTGGCGCGAGGAGGCGCGGCGCATCGGCGACCGCGAGGCCGAACTCGGCATCCTGAGCGAGCTCATGGGGCATTACCGGATGCAGGGCGACCGCGAACGCGGCCTGATGGCAGTGCGCGACGGATTCGCGCTGCTGGGTCAGATCGGGATCGCGGGCAGCGTCACCGCCGGGACCATCCTCATCAACGGCGCGACCGCGCTGCAGGCGTTCGGCGACGTCGACGGCGCGCTGAACTACTACAAGGAGGCGTTCCGGTGCTACGGGGCGCACCTCGACCCGAACGACTGGCGGTTCGCCGGACTGCTCAACAACATGGCGGCGGCGTACGCGGCGAAACACGACGTGAAATACGCCGAGGCGTATTACCGCAAGGCGCTGGACGTGCTTAAGGCGTGCGGGAACCTGATGGACGCGGCGGTCACGCACGTGAACCTGGCGCAGATGTACGCGGCGGAGAATCGGGACGACCCGCGGGTCGCGTCCGAAATCGAGCTCGCCGTGGCGTGTTTCGACGACCCGGCGGCGGTGCGCGACGGCTACTACGCCCACACCTGCCGCAAATGCGCCTCGGCGTTCGGTCCGCTCGGATTCCCGGAGGTCGAGGAGGAACTCAACTGGCGCGCGGATGAGTATTATGCGGGGCATTGACGCGGCGCGGCGGTGGTACGAAGCGGCGGGCGCGCCGATGCTGGAAAGCGAGTTCGGCGATGTCGTCTCGCGGATCGCCGTCGGACGCGCCGGGCACGGCTCGGAGTGTTTCGGCTACGACGACTCGGTGTCGCGCGACCACGATTATTTTACCGGGTTCCAGCTCTGGATCACGGAGGCGGACGAACGCGAATTCGGGTTCCGGCTGGAGCGCGCGTACGCCCGGCTGCGGAAGGAATTCCCGCCGGACGAGGGCGCGGACACGGGCAGCAGCGAGCTCGGCGATGCCGAGGACGGCGTTGTCGCGATCGGGGATTTCTACCGGCGGCATCTGGGATTCCCCGGCGCGCCGCAGGACTGGCGGCAATGGCTCTACACCCCGGACCATGCGTTCGCCGAAGCGACGAACGGCGCGGTGTTCCGCGACGACCTCGGCGCGTTTTCGGGCATCCGCGAAGCGATCCTGAACGGCATGCCGGAGGACGTGCGCCGGAAAAAGATCGCCGCGTGCGCCGTCTTCATGGCGCAGAGCGGGCAGTACAACTACATGCGGTGTCTGCGGCACGGCGAACACGGGGCGGCGGCGCTCGCGCTGGACGAGTTCGTGCGGAACGCCGCGCGGATGGTGTTCCTGCTGAACCGCCGGTTCGCGCCGTACTACAAATGGGTGTTCCGCGCGATGCGGGACCTGCCGAAGCTCGGCGATCTTTCCGGAAAACTGACCGAGTTGCTGACCGCGCGCGAATCCGGCGAGGCGACCATGGAACGGATCGAGGCGGTCTGCGCGGTCGTCGCGTCCGAACTCCGCGCGCAGGGATTGAGCGACTGCGGGGACGTTTATCTGGAGCCGCACGCGTTCGCGGTGCAGTCCGGCATCGTCGACCGCGAGATCCGCGCGTTGCACATCATGGAAGGCTGAAGGGTATCTCTATTAATTGGTTTTCGGCTGCTTTTCGCATCTGGGCAAATTCCAATTGGTAAGATTCTCGGTGGTTACCTTCAGGTAGCCACGCTCAAATCTTCCTGCATTGTCTTGTTTTGCCCATCTGCTGAAAATCCATCCGACCGAATCAATAGAGATACCCTGAACGCACGAAAAACGCCAAAATGTTTCCTGTCCGGTTTGCAAAAAAACGGGTTCGGATGTATCTTTATTAGGATAGATAACAGCTGGATGTCCTTTTTTTCTTCGGGCATCATCAGAGGATCAAGCATGAGTGAGCTTTCATTCCAAGTGTTCTGCATTGAGTTTTACGGCAGGCATATTCAGAAAACCGGCCCGGAAGTCTACAATCTCTTCCGGGAAAGCGGGTTGCTGGATATGCTGAAAACCGACTATGAGGACCTTCACGGCATGGGGCAGGAGGCGCTGATGCAGTTTTTCGACGAATACCTCGCGAAGGAGCTGAAACGATGAAGCTGTATCATGGCGGACTGCAGGCAGTGGAATCTCCCCGGATCATCAGGAGTGAACTCGGACGCGATTTCGGATTCGCGTTTTACACGACGGACATCCGGGAACAGGCGGAACGCTGGGCTCTGCGGCGGAAACGTACTGCCTTTCATAACGGCGACCTTTCTGCCCGCGCCGTGGTTTCCGTGTTCCGGTTCGACGAAAACCTCGCCCGTGCTCATTTGCGTTTCCGCGATTTCCCTGAGGTCTCCATGGATTGGCTCGACCTGGTCGTGGCCTGCCGGTCCAATGTCGGTTTCAAGCATGGTTTCGACATCGTCACCGGAAAGATCGCCAACGAAAACGTCGGCGAGACCATCGCCTACGTGCTCGCCGGGGTCATGCGGAAGGAAGACGCCCTCGAACGGCTGAAATTCCAGAAGATCAACCGGCAGCTTGCTTTTTGCACGGAAAAAGCTTTGCCGTATCTGGTCTTTGAATCCGCCTATGATGTGGAGGGAAAACAATCATGATCGAACATAATCTGGTCCGGGCGACGGTCACGCCGCAAATCGTGACGATCCTCAGCCATTACTACAAAACCGATGCCGACGAGGTATTGCGCCGCTTTTATGAATCCAAAACGGCGGAGAACTACGCCGACGAGGAGACCGGGCTTTATGCGCAGTCCGCGCTGTATGTCGCCGGGATGTTCATCATGGAACAGGACGGCCGGATCGACGAAAGCAGGTTCTGAACCCAACTCCATCCCGTAAGTTCGCCCGGCGCCGGTTCCGCCGGGAAACGTTTTTGAACGAAAAGCCGTCCATGTCAGTCAAAGAAGTCACGAAAAACGCTCTCTTCACGGGATGCCTCTGTGCCGCCGGGGCCGAGATCCTGCACGGCATGAGCTATGCGTTCACCAAGCAGTCGACGAATACGGCGGGCGTCTTTTTCATCCTCGGCTGGCGGTTTCTGATCGCCGCCATAGTCATGACCCTCTGCATCGCCGCCGGGCTCATCAAGGTGCGTTTCCGGGGCAAGCCGCTGATGCCGCTCCTCCGCGTGATCCTGCTCTGCCCGTGCGTGTATTTCCTGGGCGAGACGCTCGGCATCAGCCGGACCACGTCCACGGAGTGCGGCATCTTCGTCGCCAGCATCCCGGTCGTCTCCGTGATCCTGTCCGCCGTGCTCCTGAAAAACCGCCCGTCGCGGCTCCAGGTCGCCGGGATCGTGACCACGCTCGCCGGCATGGTGATCTGCGTGACCGCCGTGGGCATGACGGCAAGCCTGTCCGTGCCCGGTTATCTCTTCATGACGCTCGGCGTGATCTCCTATTCGCTGTACCTCGTCTGCGTGGACAAGGCGTCCGTCTACACGAGCGCGGAGCTGGCGTACGCCATGCAGATTTCCGGCGCGGCACTGTTCACGGCGCTGGCGCTGATCGAAGCCGTCCACGACGGGAACGTCGGCACGCTCGTCGCCCTGCCGTTCCAAAATCGTGGTTTCCTGATCGCCGTGCTCTACCTCGGGATCGGATGCTCCGTCTTCGCCTTCTGGCTTTCGAACGCCGCCATCGAGAAGCTCGGCGTGAACCGCGCGGCGTCGTTCATCGGCGTGGCGACGCTGGTGTCCGTCCTGACCGGCACGCTGATGCTCCGCGAACCGCTCACGCTCCTTCAGACCGTCGGCGCGGTCCTGATCGTCCTCGGCGTCTACATGGTCAACGCCGTCCGCACGCGCTGAAGAAAGTCAGGTCATGACGACTTGTCACGGGTTGGAAATGCAAATTGCTCATAAAAAAGAATAAACATCTTTTTGGGACTTGAAAAATGAAAGACATGTGCTATCGTAATCGTGATACTATCTTTCACGTTACCCCGGAGAACCTGAAATGAACAAGGAAAGACTGCTCGAATGCGTGGCGGACGACCGGGTGAAACCGATTACGGACGAACAGATCGCCGAGGTCGAACAAAGACTGCATCTGCGGTTCCCTGCCGACTTCAAACGCTTCATCAAAAAATGGAACAACGCGGAGATCGGAAGTTTTTATTGCATGCGTCTTGCGGACATTGCCGATCTGTCGTATCTCGATGATCCGGATTATGAGCCGGTGGCGGAACAGTGGGCAAAGGATTTCGGCGGATCTATCCCCGATTCCTGGGACGATTTCCCCGACGTCGCCCTTGACGCGGTCGACCTGTTCGATTTCGCTGACGACGGCGGCGAGAGCGTGTTCTACCTGATGATCGACAGGAAGGACCCGGAGCATTACTGGATCCTCGAGGTGGCCGAGGGGGACCTTGTCTCCTGCGATAACAGCGTTTCGGCATTTCTTGACTGGATGCTCGCTCCCGATGACGACAAATACTTTCACTTGGATTACAGGACGACGAAACAAAAGCTCGCCGACCGTCTCTACGGCGGGAACCCGTACGAGCCGTCCCGGTTCATGGTGGGCAGCCTGGACGATGTCCCCGGCAGCGATGCGCCCGCGAAAGACAGGATCGAAGGGAAATCCTTCTCGCTCATCCTGCCGACCGGCGAGCTCGTTTCCATGAGATATATCCCGGCGGACGCGGACGGGGGACGGTCGTTCTGGAACAGCTATTACCCGGTTTCCTGCGACCAGTTTCTGCCGCAGAACCGCCTCGACGACTCTGTCACGGACGGAAACTCCCCGGCCGAGGTGTCCGCGGAGGACGCGGAACAGTTCTGCTCCATCCTGAACGATTATTTCGCGAAGAGCCTGCCGCACGGGTACGCTTTCGCGCTGCCGTCGGACGCCGAATATCAGCGGGCACTGAAGCACGCGGAATGGTATGTGGAGAAGCCGAAAACCGGTGTGTTCGGCTCGTTCCTGAAACTATTTATCCGCCCGAATCCCGGCCAGGAACACCTGACGGAAGTCCTGAAACGCAATACAACGACCGATTCCGGTGAATCGAAGAAACTGCCGTTCTATCTCGTCCTGACCTCGAAATCGTCCTGAAACGAATGTCTGTCAATACCTCGTGGCAAGGGTGCTATGATCGAGTTTATCATAAATCTCTACGAGTTCGTTTGCCGATGAATTCTTTATACCGTCATCGCGCTTTTGGTCATTTATCTCTTTCTGCACCGTCTCACGCGGTGTTTCGGCACGAGGAATATCATCGACGAATACGTGTGCATGGTCGCGGAATGGATTCGGGACGCATTCCGAGATTGATGGGGGGCGGATTCGCGATGAAAGAGGAAAACGCATGAAAGGTTATCAGTACATCACGTTACGGGAGCGGCCCGAATTGAAGCGGGCGGCGGCCGCATGGTTCCACCTCAAATGGGGGGTGCCGGAGGACGCGTATCTGGCGTGTATGGACGCGTATCTGAACGGCGAAACCGAATACGGCTGGTATCTGTGCCTGGACGGAGACCGGATCGTCGGCGGGCTGGGCGTGATCGAAAACGATTTCCACGAACGGAAAGACCTGTCGCCGAACGTGTGCGCCGTCTACACCGAGGCGGACTGCCGCGGGCAGGGGATCGCGGGCTCGCTCCTGAACCTGGCCGTGGACGATATGAGGTCGAGGGGGATCGCGCCGCTGTATCTCGTGACCGATCATGCCGGGTTCTACGAGCGGTACGGCTGGGAATTCCTGTGCATGGTCCGCTGCGAAGACAAGCCGGAAACGTCGCGGATGTACGTCCACCGCTGAGTTCCGTTCAGCAAATCGGAGAAAAATGTCAAGAGTTTATTTTATCAACTCTTGACATCTCCGTTTCCGATGTTATATTATCTCTTGCGGAGAAACAATTATGACCGAACCGGAAAAGAAACTTGTCTTTGTGTCGTTCTGCATCGAGGAGTACAAAACGCTTCACGGAATGGACGGGCGTTCCGTCGCCGAGCTGTTCGAACGATACGGCGTGACGGACTACCTGCTGGAGCATTACGACGTTCTGCATTCCTTCAGCCGGGAGTCGATCCTGCGCGACATCGTCGGGTTTCTGGATGCCAGGAGAGCGAAAGCATGAAGCTGTATCACGGCGGACTGGCCGAGATCAAAACGCCCCGGATCATCGTCAGCGACCATGTCGGCGATTTCGGCGCGGGTTTTTATACGACCACGAGCATTCGGCAGGCGCGGCGTTTCGTGAAGACGAAGTGCGACCGCGAACGGAAGACGGGCGGCATCGTCTCCGTCTACGAGGTCCCCGACGATTTCCTGCAAACCGCGGGACTTCGGATCCGCGTTTTCCGGAAAGCCGACGCGGAATGGGCGCGTTTCGTGGAGGCGAACCGCCGCAACCCGGACTATGAACACGATTTCGACCTGGTTTTCGGCCCCGTCGCCAACGATCAGGTGTATGCCAGTTTCGCGCTTTACGAAAGCGACCTCATCGACTTTGCCGAGCTGATCAGCCGTCTGAAAACCCGCAAGCTGACCGATCAGGCGCTGTTCCACACGGAGAGGGCGCTTTCCCTTTTGCGGTACGCGGGAAGTGAGGTGGTGCCATGCCAGCTCAAATAACGCAGAACAATGTCCGGCTGCTGATCCCCGGCAAGGCGGCGGGAGTCGCCATGCTGATCGCGGAAAAACGCGCCGTGCCGCCGAAAACGGCGCTCCTGGAGTTTTACCGTTCGAAAACGTACCGCGAGCTGGAACGCGAATCGAGCAAATACTGGCATTACAGCCCGGAACAGCTCTTTGCCGCAGGCGGACTTTCGCGGCGTGCGGCGGGTATAAAACGCGGTCCGGGACGAAGCGCCCTTCTGCCGTTTCGGGACATGATCCTGACCCTCTGGCGGGACCGGAACAGCGCGCGTGCCATCGCGGAACACCTGGCGGAACACGGCGTCAGGACCACGCCTCAGAACGTGTGGAAGTTCATCCAACGGCACGACGCGAACCGCTGAGTTTCCGTTTTCTGCACGCACAAAATAACGTGTTTTTTCCGTTCGCGGCTTGTTTTCCGTGCGTGCGGGATTATATTAGAGAATGCGGTCGGATGTTCGAGTTTTTTGTATGTTCGTCCATCCGCCGGAATTCTCCTGTTTTTCAAATAAAATAACCATATTCAACCCTTGCAGAACATCATGGCAAAACAATCGAAACCTGCTTCATCCGCCACGTCGAAACCCGTGTCCGAACTCGACTCCGTCGCGAAATATGAGGCGAAACTCGCATCCCCCGAGAAGCCGGGCGTGCGCCTGCCGCGCCTCGGATGCTTCTGGATTTTCGGCATCTTCCTGTTTTTCTCCGCGGCGCTCGCGACGGGGTACTATCACTCCCTGGGCGAGGTGCCGACGTCGTTCGAAATCCCGGAGGGGGCCGTCACGGTCACCGACCCGGAGGGCGTGCTGCTGGAGGAAGACCAGACGAAGCTCGAATCGCTCGCGGGCGAAATCGCGAAGTCTGCCGACTGCAGCGTGGCGCTGATGTTCTTCGACGAACGCTTCGCCGGGCCGAAGGACGTCTTCGAGCAGATCGCGGCGGACTGGGCGCCGGGGAAGGGCGTGCTGCTGGTGCAGGACGTCCGCGGCACGTCGGTCCGGTTCGGCCTGATCGGCGACGGCTGGCGCGTGGCGGACTGGGATTATGACGCGGTGTATAAGGAAGCCGCCAAATACAGAGTCCATGAACGCGGCGCACGTGCGATTGCGCTGCTGGAACGCCTGAAACATTCGATTCTGACCGCGGCGAAATACCCGGAAGCGACGGCTGAAAACGCCGGTTCGCAGGCCTCTCAGCAGACCGAATCTGCTCCTGCGAAGAACCCCGCCAACATGACCGACGAGGAACTCGAAAAGCAGATGGAGGCGGAAGAGAAGGCGGCCGCCGCCGAGCTCGATTCCGAGTTTGAAGATGAGCTTGAAGACGAGGACTCCGATGAGATGTCCGTCGGATTAAGAGCATACGCCGAGAAGAACAATGAAAAAAAGAACTCCGGCATCCTGTATTCGAACATCGTGGGACGCGGCGGGGAAGGCTCCCCGATGCGGTATGCGCTCGTCTTCCTGGGAATCTGCGCTCTGGTCGCGGTGATCTCGCTCAAAAATGGCAAAAGCCAGCGCGCACGGGACCTGAAAAAAGGCCCGGAGGTGATCGCGGAGTTCAAGCGGAAACACCTGAAGAACAAGCGGCTCAGCCTGCTCGACATGAACGAGTATATCCCCCTCGGAATCCTGCACAATAAATTCCTGCGGATCGCCGCCGCCGTGCTCGGCATCCTGTTCGGGATCGGATTCGTCAGCTCGACACTGAACGAGCCGCCGGAACGCGACGTGCCGCGTCCGGCGAACAGCAGCATCCCCGCCGCGCCGCTCGACAGCTGGCGGATCGTTGACAAGGCGGAGGTGTTCGGCGAGGACGGCACGGCGAAACTTGCGGCAGCCATTAAGCACCTGGAAGCGCAGACAGGGGGCGAGATGATGGTGCTGACCGTCCCGACCATCGGGGGGACGTCCATCGAGGATTTCGGGCTCGAAACGGCGATGAAGTGGAAGATCGGCAAGGCGGGCGTGGACAACGGCGCACTGCTGGTGCTTGCGATCAACGACCATCTGTCTCGCCTGGAGATCGGCTACGGCTGGGAAGGTCCCGTGAACGATGCCCGTGCGGGCGATCTGCTCCGTCTGATCGTGCCGGAACTCCGTGAAGAGAAATACGCCGAGGCGGCGATCAAGGTCGCACAGGGCATTGAGTTCTACGTGACGGGCGTCCGTCCGGAGAGCGTGACCGTCGACCAGCAGGCCGCGCCGAAGACGGCTTATGCGCCTCAGATCAAAGAATTCCCGAACATCGCTTATGTACAGCCTGCCCATGACCCGCGCATTCTGGACCCCTCGGATTCCCTATGGGGCGCGGTTGGTGTCTTCGGATGCCTGATCGCCATCCTGCTTGCCTACTGGGGACGTATCGTCGGTACGTCCGCGCCGCATCTGGTTATCTACGACCCGTCCGCGGTCCGCTACACCTCCAGTTCCGGCGGCGGTTCGTACAGCTCGTCGTCCGGTTCGTCCTCCAGCTCGTATTCCAGCTCAAGTTCCAGTTCGTCGGGCGGAGGCGGCGGATCGTTCGGAGGCGGCGGCGCGTCCGGCAGATGGTAATTGTTTGAAAACAAGCACGCCGACGCCGTTTTCCGACGGCGTTCGAAGAAAATAGAAAACGTCCGCCCATCTCTCTCCCGGGATGCGGCGGACGTTTCGTGTGTGCCGTTTTTTTTGAAAAAAAGAGCGTTTCGCGGTTGCTTTTTTGCTCGGGACAGGGTATGTTATGGCAAGGGCAGGGGACCGTATTGCCCGAACATCAACCGGAATGAGGGAATATGACTATGAAACGTTTTCTGATCACGGGGATCATCTCGTCGGTCGCTGCGGCGCTGACCGGATGCGGGAGCACGTCGGACATCCCGGCGGTGCAAAACTTCGAGCCGGAACGCTACATGGGCACGTGGTACGAGATCGCACGCCTGCCGCAGTATTTCGAGCGCGATTTGAACGAAGTGACTGCGCAGTATACGCTGAACTCCGACGGCACGGTCAAGGTCGTAAACAGCGGCATGAAGAACGGCGAGCCGACGTCCATCACGGGGAAGGCCAAGCTCAAATACCCGGACGCGAAGCCGCAGACCGGCGAACTCCGCGTGTCGTTCTTCTGGCCGTTCTACTCCGACTACCGCGTGATCGAGCTTGCGCCGGACTACAGCTATGCACTCGTGACCGCCGGGAGCCGGGATTACCTGTGGGTGCTTGCACGCAAGCCGACCATGGACAAGGCTCAGCTTGACGGCATCCTGAGCCGCGCGAAAGCGCTCGGATTCGAGCTGGATGAACTGGAATACCCGACTCCGGTCAAACCGTAAAAGACGATTCGTTTTACCTTCCGATACCATTCAATCAACCACGAAAGGAATCCCCCCGAAATGACGAAACAGGAACTCATCGAAACCGCAAAAGCCATGATCGCGGCGCCGTCGTGCTGCCAGGACCTCAAGACCGTCGCGCAGGCGTGGATCGACGCCGTCGGGACCGCCGGAGAAAAGGCCGCCGCGGATGCGCTGCTGGCGGAACTGAAGGAAGACGTCTGCACGATCGACCAGGTGATCCCGTTCTTCGAGTCGCCGCGCGCCGTGCAGTATTTCGGTGAAGCGAAGGCGAAAGAACTCGCCGCACTGGCGCACAAAGTGAAGGCGGACGGCGGGAAATGGTGTTTCTGCGCCGCCTGCGCCGCCGGCGCGAAACTTCTCGAAAACGCCGACGCGTTCTAATCCTCCTTCCCATTTAATCAACAATCAGTCCTCCGCAGTCACAGACGACTACGGAGGACTTTTGGTTTTTACCCCGTGCTTGAGCGGAGCCAAGCACTACCGTAGTTGAGGACTTGTCCTCCATGCCCGAGCGGAGCCGGGCACTGTATCGGCACGGCTTGCCGTGTTACTTGCAGTATTTCTCGAGGTAGGGACGGATGGCGTCGGCCCAGATCTGATAGCCCTTGGCGGTCGGATGCAGGAAGTCGGCCATGATGTCGCGTTCGAGGACGCCGGTCGGGGTCAGGAACTTCGGGCCGAGGTCTTCATAGAAGACGGTCCTGTTGTCCGCGAAGCCCTTGATGATCTCGTTCGTGGCGGCGATCTTCGGGCGGTTCTGGTCGTTGGGGGTGTTGCCCGCGGGGAAGATGCCGAGGAGCAGGATCTTCGCGTTCGGGGCTTTTTCCTGGATCGCCTTGACGCAGAGGCGGATGCCTTCGGCGGTGGCGATCGGGCCGCCCTGATTCCAGCCGAAGTTGTTGACGCCGATCAGGAGCATGACGAGCCGCGGGTCGATCTTGGAGAAGATGTCTGTCTTCTCAATCACGTACAAGCAGTTCTGCGTACGGTCGCCGGCGAATCCGAGGTCCAGCGGGTGATACTGCGCGAACTCGGCGTCCATGACGCTCTTTCCGGCCTGTTCCCAGAAATGCGTGATGGAGTCGCCGACCATGACGAACTTGATGTCCTTGCCTTCGCGTTCGGCCTGCTGGGTCTTTTCCTGGATGCGCTGGACGTAGTTCCGGCTGAGTTCGGGCGTGGTCACGCGGGTGTAGCCGAAATCCTGTTCCGCGCCGGGCACGGGGGCGTTCAGCGTGGAGACGACTTCGGGTTCGGATGCACACGCCGCAAGGAGCAGCGCGGCGGCAGCGGCTGCGAAAAATGAAATGATGTGTTTCATAAGGTAGACTCTCTATGAAAATATGACCTATAGGTCATATAAGTCCTATTCTTTGTGTGATGTTGAGATGATCGCGGGTAGATTACTTAATGTTGTGCTGGTCGGCGAACGCCTTGATGGATTCACCCCAGATCTTGTAGCCCGGCTCCGCGGGGTGGAGACGGTCGAAGTTCATGACGCCCTGAATGAGGTTGCCCTGTTCGTCGGTGAACTTCGGGGTGAGGTCTTCGTAGAAGACGGTCTTGTTGTCTGCGAAATCCTTGATGATCTCGTTGGTGGCGGCGCACTTGTCGCCGAGGCCGTCGCCGCGCGGGAAAATGCCGTAGAGCAGGATCTTGGCGTTCGGGGCCTTTTCCTTGAGTGCGAGGACGCACAGCCGGATGGCTTCGGCGGTCGCGGCGGGCTCGGACTCATGCATGCCGAAGTTGTTCGTGCCGATCATGAGCGTGACGAGCTGCGGGTCGATGAGCTCGAAGATGCCCGTGTTCTTGATCACGTGGAGGATGTTCTCGGTGCGGTCGCCGGAGAATCCGAGGTTCAGCGGATGATACACGGCGAGTTCGCTCCAGCTGTTCTCGCTGGGCTGGGCGTTCTGTCCGTTCTGGCCGCCGCCGAAACCGCCGCCACCGAAGCCGCCCCCGAATCCGCCAAAGCCTCCGAATCCGCCAAAGCCACCAAAACCGCCGAATCCGCCGCCTTCCCAGAAGTGCGTGATGGAGTCGCCGACGAGGACGAGTTTGATGTCCTTGCCTTCTTTTTCGGCCTGCTGTTTCTTCTCCGCGATGCGCTGGACGAAGTTTTGGCTGAGCGCAGGCGTGGTGACCTTCTGATAGCCGGGATCCTGATCCGCGCCGGGCACTGGCTCGTTGAGCTTGGAGTTGTCAGTGGATGCACAAGCGGCGAGGACGGCGAGCACGGCCGCCGCGACGAACGAGGAAAGAATACGTTTCATGTTGATTCGATTCCTGTTGGTTGTTTGTTTGAAAGGTTGAAGATGATATGGTGCTGTAAACTAATTCTTCCGTAAATATAGCGCGCAAGATGCGAAAATCAATCCCGTCCGGCGTTTTTTTCCGCGTTTGTTCGTGAATATCTAAATCAGTTTTGATCCGGCGTGATTTGAGGCAAAAAAAACAGGCGGCGTCGGTTTTGCCGATGCCGCCCGTAGAGGGGATGTAGTTGAAAAGGCTGTTATTTGATCGCGTCGGCGAGCAAGCGCACGAAGTCGCCGGCTTCCTTCACGCCGGAGGCGAGGGCTTTCACGAAGCCGGAACCGGAGATCACTCCATCCGCGTATTTGGCTGCCTCTGCGGCGGTCTCCGCGTCCGCGATGCCGAATCCGGATGCCACGGGGAGCGAGGTCAGACTCTTCACCTGTTCCATGAGCCGCGGATAATCGGCGGGGAGTCCGTGACGCGCCCCGGTCACGCCCGCGACGTTGATGTAGTACACGAATCCGGTCATGCCGTCCACGATCTCACGGATGCGTTCGGGCGGGGTCAACGGCGATACGAGCGGGATCATGTGCAGACCGTTTGCACGGCAGGGGCCGAGCAGTTCCGCGCGTTCTTCGAGCGGCAAATCGACCGGGAGGATGCCGTCGACGCCGATGCGCGCGAGCTCGGCGCAGAGCGCGTCGTATCCGTAGTGCAGCATCGGGTTCATGTAGCTGAAGAGGATGATGCCGACGCGCGGATAGTTCGCGCGGATGCGGCCCGCGAGCGCGAGCACGTCATTGATGCTGTAGCCGCGTTCGGCGGTCTGCTGGGACGCGGCGGCGATGACCGGGCCATCCGCCATCGGGTCGGAGAACGGCACGCCGAGTTCGATGATGTCCGCGCCGTTTTCGATGGCGGCGGCGATTCCCTCTTCGCTGCGGACGGGGTCGGGGTATCCGGCGGTCGTGAAGACGACGAGCGGCTTTTTCGATGCGAAAATATCAGAGATTCTGTCCATGATTCACCTTGTACGATTTGATGTTGTCCATGTCCTTGTCGCCGCGTCCGGAGAGGTTCACGACGATGATGCCGTCCGGGCCGAGCGCGGGCGCGTCCTTCACCGCCTGCGCCACGGCGTGCGAGCTTTCGAGTGCGGGGATGATGCCTTCCAGGCGGCAGAGCAAATCGAACGCCGCCACGGCCTCCTCGTCGGTCACGACCGTGTAGGTCGCGCGCTTTGTGTCCGCGAGGAAGCAGTGTTCCGGTCCGACGCCGGAATAGTCCAGCCCGGCGGAGACGGAATGCGTGTCCAGCATCTGGCCGTTTGCGTCCTGGAGGAAATACGCCTTCATGCCGTGCAGGATGCCCACGCGGCCGCCGTTGATGCTCGCCGCATGCATGCCGGATTCGATGCCGAGTCCGCCCGCCTCCGCGCCGACCAGCCGCACGCCGGGATCGTCAAGGAATCCGGCGAACATGCCGATGGCGTTGCTGCCGCCGCCGACGCAGGCGACGACTTCATCGGGGAGGCGTCCGAGGCGGTCGAGGCACTGGCGGCGCGTCTCCTTCCCGATGACGGACTGGAAATCCTTCACGATCATGGGGTAGGGGTAAGGGCCGGCTGCCGTGCCGATCAGGTAGAACGTCTCTTTGCTGGTGGCGGTCCACTCGCGGAGGGCGGCGTTCATGGCGTCTTTGAGCGTGCGCGAGCCTTCCTTGATGGAGCGCACCTTCGCGCCGAGGGCGTGCATGCGGTCCACGTTCGGGGCCTGGCGCGCCACGTCGACCTCGCCCATGAAGACCTCGCACTCCATGCCGAAGAGGGCGGCGACGGTGGCGGTGGCGACTCCGTGCATCCCGGCTCCGGTCTCCGCGATCAGGCGTTTCTTGCCCATGCGGCGGGCGAGCAGGGCCTGCCCGATGGTGTTGTTGACCTTGTGCGCGCCGGTGTGGTTCAGGTCCTCGCGCTTGAGGTAAATGCGCGCGCCGCCGCAATGTTCCGTGAGGCGTTTCGCGAAATACAGCGGAGATTCGCGACCGACGTAATTTTGGAGCAGATCATCGAGTTCCGCCTGAAACGCGGGGTCCTGTTTGGCGTCGAAATAGGCTTTCTCCAGTTCGCGGAGCGCCCCGGTCAGGGTCTCGGCGACGTACCGGCCGCCGTAGATGCCGTAATGTGTGTTCATATTCGAATCCTTTCAGCTAGTTTTTGAATGAGGGTATGATCTTTGATGCCGGGCGCGGACTCCACGCCGCTCGAAACGTCGATCCCGGCGGGCCGGACCTGTGCGATCGCTTCGCGCACGTTGTCCGGGGTGATCCCGCCGCCGAGGAGGACCGGGCGGAGGGATGCGAGACGGGCGGCGAGGTCCCAACGGCAGGGACGCCCCGTGCCGCCGCCGGAATCCGCCACGACCAGAGCGCAGGGGAATGCTTCCGCTTCGGCGAGCGCGGTTTCCGAGTTCAGATTGAACGCCTTCCAGACCTCCGTTCCGGTTATGGATCGAGCATACTCGGCGGATTCGTTTCCGTGGAGCTGGACGGCGTCCGGACGGAACTCCGCGATCAGGGCATTGAGCTCGTCAAGCGGCATGTCGCGCACGACAAAGACTTTTTTGCAGCATGCCGCCGCCATGAGGGCAGTGATGCGTTCGCGCGGGACGAAACGCGGCGTGCCGGGCACTAGGATCATGCCGGCGTAGTCGGCTCCGGCCCGTTCCGCGGCAGCCATGTCCTCCGGCCGCGTGATCCCGCAGAGTTTCAGCAGCATTGCAGCAGCTCCTTCAGTTTCGCGCCGGGATCGGCCGCGCGCATCAGCGTCTCGCCGATCAGGAATCCCGATGCGCCCGCGCTTTGAAGCATCAGGATGTCCTCATGCGTGCGGACGGCGCTCTCGGCGATGACCGGTTTCCCGCAGGATTTGAGCTTGGCGATCAGTTCCGCGGAACATTCCAGCGAGGTCGAGAACGTCTTCAGGTCGCGGGCGTTCACGCCGACCAGATCGGCGGTCGAGGCGACCTCGAGTTCGGATTCCGTATGGGCTTCCCCGAGCACGGCCAAGCCATATTGATGCGCGAAATCCAGCAGGCGTTTGAACTCGTCGGCGGTCAGCATGGCGGCGATCAGCAGAATCGCTGACGCGCCGTTCGCCTTCGCCTCAAGTATCTGGTACTCGTCAAAGATGAAATCTTTCCGCAGGAGCGGGATGGAGACCGACTCGGATGCCAGCCGCAGGTTTTCGAGCCCGCCCTTGAAATAGAACGGTTCGGTCAGCACGGACAGCGCCGCGGCTCCGGCGTCCTTCAGCGTTTTCGCCAGCACGGGCACGTCCAGATTTCCGCGAATCAGTCCCTTCGACGGCGACGCTTTTTTCAGCTCGGCGATCACGTGGATTCCGGGGCCGCGAAACGTATCCACGAAGCTTGCGCGTTCCGGCGCGTCCGCTGCAAACGATTCAAGCGCTTTGAACGGCATTTCCTGTTTTATCTGTTCGAGCGCCGGACGATTCCGCTCCACGATCTCGTTCAGGATGTCCCGTTTCATGCGCTGATCCTTTTGAGTTTATCCAGCGCCGAGCCGGAGTCGATGGACTGCTCGGCGAGCGGGATGCACGCCTTGATGGAATCGCCGAGCCCGGCGGCGCAGATGATGGCGGCGGCGTTCAGGAGCACGGCCCCGCGCTTGGCGGTATGGTCACGCCCGGAAAGAATATCCAAGAGGATGCGGCTGTTTTCGACCTTGTCGCCACCCGTGAGAGTTCCTTCGCACAATGCCTGATCAGTCAGCAGTTCTTTCGGGTCGATCGTGATTTCGCGGATCCCATCCGGGGAAAGCACGGCCGCATGTGTGACCGCCAGACTGGAGATCTCGTCGAGGCCGTCTTCGCTGTGAACTACGAATCCGCTCCGCACGCCCAGGTTCCGCAGGACTTCGGCGAACGGCATGATGAGGCGTTCATGGTAGACACCGACGACCATGTGCGTGGCGCGGGCGGGATTCGCGAGAGGTCCGACGAGGTTGAAGACCGTACGAATCCCGAGGTCGCGCCGCAGAGGGGCGACTTTCGCCATCACGGGGTGCAGATTCCGTGCGAAGAGGAATGCGATGCCGTTGTCGCGGATCGAGGCGGACAGCGTTTCCGGTTCGTTGTTCAGCGGTACGCCGAGCTCTTCCAGCACGTCGGCCGCGCCGCATTTGCCGGATACAGCGCGGTTGCCGTGTTTCGCCATGCGGACACCCGCGCCCGCCGCCAGCAGCGATGCGGCGGTCGAGATATTGAATGAGCGCCCGCCGTCGCCGCCGGTCCCGACGATGTCCGAGCAGTCGCCCGCGTCGACGCCGGTCATCCGGTCGCGCAGGAATCCGGCAGCCCCGGTGAGTTCGGACACGCTTTCGCCGCGCATGGCGAGCGCGGCGAGCAGTCCGGCTGCCGCACACATGTTTTCGCCGTCGGCGATCGCCTCGACCATCCCGGCGCTTTCGGATTCGGACAGCACGCCGCCCGCCATGACTTTTTTCAGTGCTTCGTTCAGCATAAGACACCCGCCTCTCTCAGGAAATTGTTGATCTGTTTTAGTCCGAATTCGCTCATGATGGATTCCGGATGGTACTGGATGCCTTCGATGACCGCGCCGCTTTCGGGCGTGACGCGGACGCCCATGATCTCGCCGTCGTCCGTCTTCGCGCTCACGGTCATGTTCTCCGGGATGCTCGACGCGAGGAGCGCGAGCGAATGATAGCGCACGGCGCTGAATCCCTGCGGCAGGCCGTTGAAAAGCCCCTGTCCGTCGTGGCGGATCGCCGAGGTCTTGCCGTGCATGATGCTTTTCGCGTGGACGACCTCCGCGCCGAAGTGCGCGCCGATCGCCTGATGGCCGAGGCAGACGCCCAGCATCGGGACCTTGCCTGCAGCGGCGGCGATCAGGTCCATCATGCACCCGGCTGTCTGCGGACGGCCGGGGCCGGGCGACAGGATGATCGCCTGCGGATTCATCTCAAGGACTTCGGCTGGGGTGACGTCGCGGTTGCGTTTCACGATGATCTGCTGGCCGGTCTTCGCGAGCATGTGCACCAGATTGTATGTGAACGAATCGTAGTTGTCGAGCATGAAGATCATTATTTGAAGCCTTTCTGCGCGAATTCCACGGCTTTGAAGAGCGCACGCGCCTTGTTCAGTGTTTCCTGATATTCCATTTCCGGCACGGAGTCCGCCACGATGCCGCATCCGGCCTGCACTTTCAGTCGGCTGCCGGACACCTCGATCGTGCGGATCGTGATCGCGAGGTCCATGTTTCCGTCGCAGCTGAAATAGCCGACCGCCCCGCCGTAGAAACCTCGCGGACCGGGTTCGAGTTCGTGAATGATCTCCATGGCGCGGATCTTCGGGGCGCCGCTGAGGGTGCCGGCGGGGAACGCGGTCGAAACGAGGTCGAACGCGTCGCAGTCATCGCGGAGCTGTCCTTCCACGCTGCTGACCAGGTGCATCACGTGCGAATAGCGTTCCACGTGCATGAAGTCGGCCACCAGGACGCTGCCCGGCTTCGCGGTGCGTCCGATGTCGTTGCGGCCAAGGTCGACCAGCATCAGGTGTTCCGCGCGTTCCTTCTCGTCGCCGATGAGCGACTTCTCCAGCGCGACGTCCTTTTCCGGGGTGGCTCCGCGCGGACGCGTCCCGGCGATCGGACGCACCAGCGAAACGCCGTTTTCGAGCTTCACGAGCGTCTCCGGCGAGGAACCGATCAGGATTTCGCCGCCGAGCTTCAGGTAGAACATGTACGGCGAGGGGTTGATGAGGCGCAGCGCGCGGTAGATGCTGAACGGCGGGATGTCGGATTCGGCGGAGAACGCCTGCGAGGGCACGACCTGGATCACTTCGCCCTCCACGATGCAGTGTTTCGCCTGCTTTACCATCTCCAGAAACGCCTCGTGCGTCATCTCGGGTTTCAGCTCGACGTGCGTGTCGGACACATAATCCCGGTGCGCCGCCGCGCGGCGGCAGATCTTGTCGATGATCGCTGCGATCCGGTGCGTTGCGCTCGCGTAGGCTTCCTCGACCGAGGAGAAATGGTCCGGCTCGACGTTCACCACGACCTTGATCGTGTGCTGTTTGTTGTCGAACGCGATGATCTCGTTCGTGAGCATGAACGCGCAGATCGGGCCGCGAATGGCTTTCTTCGGCGCGGGAAGTTCCTCGAACATCCCGGCGGCCTCGTAGTCCAGACGCCCGATCGCGCCGCCCGGCAGGGGCGGGAGCTCGGGGTCATGTGCGACTTTCTTTTTGCCGATGATGCCGCGGAGGGCGTTCAGCGGATTGCCTTCGAATTCCAGCGCGCGGCGTTCTCCGTGCATCTCCAGGTACGGCACGCCGTTCTCGACAGTGAATATCCCGTACGGATTCACGCCGAGGAACGAGTAGCGGCCGAGGTTTTCGCCGCCTTCCACGCTTTCCAGCAGCGCGATGCAGTCGTCCTGCACGAAGCGTTCCAGCACGGACACCGGCGTGTCCATGTCGCCGGGGATCTCTCGGCAGACCGGCACGACTTCGCCGGCCTCCGCCATCTTCCGGAATTCCTCCAGGGTTGTTTCTTTCATCGTTTTCTCCTGTGTTTGTTTTGTTGTGTTATATAAAAGTTGAACTTGGTATCGGAAGGGATCGTTTTGATTCGGTTCGGATGCGATACAGAAAAACCGCCTCCGGCTTGCCAGGTCCGGATGCGGTCTCAAAAAAAAAGGCGGGTCAATCAGGTGATCGATCCGCCATGCGAGTCAGTTTTCAGAGGTTGCAAACAATCCAGCCCTGGCGGAAATTACCACCAGCGCCACCAGCAGGAATAGAAGGATTTGTTCGCGTAAGTTTTCATAATGCTATTACTTTACATCCGTTTTTCGAAAATGTCAACCGCGTTTCTCGACTTTTTTCGGATTTTTTATATCTTTATCTGTTTTTGTCTTTTTTGCATAGGAAGCAGTATATTTCATTCAGATAGATAGCTTTCAAATACGGCCGGATTTCTGGAGAACATCAATCGCGTATTCCAGAAACTGTTGGGCTTTCTCTGTAAGCTTGTTGAATCCAAATAATCGAATTGTTTCTCGGAAAAGGACCTCGCGGTCGCATGACGTGAAATCGACAAGTATTTCATACATGGCGTTCGCGAGCTCTTCCGGCGGAATCTCATCAATGGCACGTTTACTGTCGCGGTCTGTGCCGACACGGTAGTCGCGGTATTTAGCGGGGAAAACGTTTCTTGGCCAAAACACTCTCTTATCGGCAAATTCAGTCATAATCAGATCATCAGGAAGACATTTCCGCAGAATATCGGTAATGCTGCCGCCTGCACGAGTGAATCCCCATGCCTTCGTAATGCGTTTCTTCAGCATACTTTCATAGATCGGGCCTTCGGTCTGGATGATCTCTTCGATCTGCTGTTTGATCAGCGGACGGGATTCCGGTGCATAAAACATATCCGATGTTGAGCGGACCGACCATAATACAGATGCTGAGCGACTCGTTTGTTTGAGCGGATCATCGGATTTCCAGACAACATAATCCTTTTTTAATTGCAGTGCGTTGGTGATCGGTGCAAGAGGCGTTTCTTCCTCAGTATTCGTTTCTATTACGGTTCCAACTGGCTCAGGATCCGTTTCGTAATCCGGTTCGGATTCCGGCGTCTCCGGTGCATTTTTGAGCTCGTCGAGAACCTGGAGCAGGTCGTGTTCCGCGTGCTTGCGGGCGAACGCCCAGTCCACGCTCCAGGCGCGGAAGGTGTGCCAGCCGAGCGACTGAAGGACGGACGGGCGGAGGTGTTCGCGGTCGCGCGTGGTGCGCTGAGCGGCGTAGGACGAACCGTCGCACTCGATGGCGAGCAGGTACTGTTCCGGGTGGTCCGGACTGCGAACGGCGAGGTCGATGCGGTATTCGGAGCTGCCGAAATTATGCTCGGATTCGTAGCCTTTTTCCGCGAGGAATCCGGCGATCTGCACGGCGAGTCCGTTCCGGTCGGATTCCGCATCGTTTTTATGCTGGATGCGGACGCCTTTTTCGGCATAGTCGAGGAAGAACTTGAGGTGTGCCGCACCGACTGCGCCGGTGCGCGTGAGGTCGATCTGGTTCGCGTGGATGCTGGAGAACACCACGATCTGTTCCTTGGCGCGCGTGATCGCCACGTTCAGACGGCGTTCACCGCCCTGACGGTTCAGCGGGCCGAAGTTCATAGCAAATTTGCCCGTTACATCCGGGGCGTAGCCGATGGAGAACAGGATCACGTCGCGTTCGTCGCCCTGTACGTTTTCGAGGTTCTTCACGAAGAGAGGTTCCGGGTTCTTGTCGCTGAAATACGGTTCAAGTCTCGGGTGCTTCGCTCGTTCCTCTTCGAGCAGGTCCTCGATCAGGTCTTTTTGCGCCTGGCTGAACGTCACAACGCCGATGGAGCGTTTTTTGCGGGAGTGTTCGAGGCGGTTGAAGATATACTTCACGACGGCTTCCGCTTCCTTGCGGTTCGTGCGCGTGGTTTTGCGGTCATACACGCCGTCCGGGACGAACTCGAACCGGACGCCGAGGCGGTCGGACGTGGTTGCGGCGGGGAACGTGAACAGGCGGTCTTCGTAGTAATAATGGTTGCTGAATGCGATCAGGGATTCGTGACGGCTACGGTAATGCCAGTTGAGGTAAGTCGGATACACTCCGGAAGCGATGCACTCGTCCAGGATACTTTCGAGGTCGGCGGTGTCCTCCACGGGATCGTCATTTTCGGCCTCCTGCTTCTGGAAGAAGTTGGTCGGGGGCATCTGTTTCGGGTCACCGACCACGATCAGTTGTTTGCCGCGTGCGATTACGCCGATAGCATCCCAGACGGGAATCTGCGAAGCTTCGTCGAACACGATCAGGTCGAACGGCGCGGTGTCGGGCGGGAGATACTGCGCCACGGAGAGCGGGCTCATCAGGAAACACGGCTTGAGGATTGGTGCGAGCGTCGGTATCTGTTCCAATAACTGACGGACAGGCTTCTGTCGGGCTCGTTTTTCGCATTCGCGTTTGAGCAGGCCGAGCTCGCTGCCCTCGGGACAGGGACCGGAACGCCGCCGCGGGAGGGATGCGGCGAGTTTTGCAAAGACAATTTTTCGGGCGAGAGCCGTATACTTGTCGTCCAGCTCGGAGAACTTGCGGATGCGGTCGTTGTGCGTGGCGCCGTCGAACTGGCTCAGGACCGGGGACGCTGTCAGTATTTGGCTGAGCATGACCGACGCAAAGACATCGCCGCAGAATTCGGCGAATCCAGCCGGATCCAGTGTGCTGTTTTCGAGCGCGGCGGTGAGTTTCGCGAGGCCTCGTTCCCGAGCGTCTTTTGCGAGAATGAGGTATTTCAGTCCTGCGCGCAGGTCGGAAATGTGGTCAATGAGTGCCTGAACAGATTTGCGGAGCGTGTCGAGATTGTCTATTGCTGATATAGATGATGAATGTACAGAAAAGCTTTCCGGTGCCGCTTTGAATTGTTCTGCGGCATCCTGAAGCTTCTGAATCGCGGGAAGGTATTCGGCACAATTATGTTTTGTGTTCGGGAGCAAGGCGCGGAGTGTTTCGTACAGCTCCTCGCCTGCGAACTCCGATGCGATCGCCATGATCTTTTCCGCGTCAGATAGCATGGCTTCCACGGCATTCCAGTCCGGCGAACCGGCATTCCAGTAGGCGCCGAGCAGGTCTTCCGCCTGAACGCGGCCGGATTCGAGCGTGCGGAACAGATTGACATATTCCTCCGCGTCGAAGAGCAGCGATTTCAGTTCGAACATGGTCAGCTTCGTGCCGCCACTCTTTTTCAGTCCGGCAAGTTCTTTCAGCATGGAATTGTTCTTGAAGAACCGGACAAGGAAGAACGCTTTGTCGTGTTCCTTGATGCGGGCGGAGATGCCGGGGAAATCGTACTGGGAGAACGTGTCGAGACGGTATGCTTTCAGCTTGTCTTCCAGTTCGGCGCGGCGGCGGTCGTTCGCGAGATATGTCTTCAGAAATTCCACGTGTGTCGTAAACTGCGCGCAGACGAGTTTCGCGGGGATGTCGTGCGTTGATGGAAAGAGCGCGGCGAGTTCGGCAGTCTTGCGGATGGCGGGGATATTCGCGGAGTGCGGCGGCATGTTGAGCAACGGGGCGACTGCGGCGAACGATTCCTTCAGCCTGTCCGCGGCTGAGACGAGAGAACGTGCGGATTTCAAGATGTCGTTTTCGAGCATGGGCGACCACGGGACGGGATTCAGGATGCGCAGGGCATCCAGAGCGTCCAACGTAACTCCGCGGAAAGCAATCGCGAGTTCAGTTGCGAGGTGGTCCACGGTCTCGCGGTCTTCCTGGCTCTGCGTCAGGAAGTTGATCTCCGGCGCAAGCTCGGGATCGGGCGATTCCGTCAGACAGAGCGTCCGGGAGAAGCAGTCGTACGCGGAGAGCCCGTTTGGGTATACTTTGTGAAGCTCTCGGACATAGCGATTCAGTTCCTCGCGGGTCCGTTCCATGGACGCGATAACGGTCTCCCATTCGGCAGGCGGATTGCTTTCGGGTATCTGAAGTGCTTCGGCGAACTGTTTCAGCACGTCGGTCTTGCCCGCCTTGTTGGAGTGAAGTTCCAAGCAGAACGGTTTCAGCCCGATCTTCGTCAGACGGTTGTGGACCACGTCGAGGGCGGCCTTCTTCTCGGAGACGAAGAGCACGCGGCGGCCGAGTGCCAGGTTGTGCGCGATGATGTTCGTGATGGTCTGCGATTTTCCGGTGCCGGGCGGTCCGTGCAATACAAAACTCTTGCCCATGCCTGAGAAGACAATGGCGGCCAGTTGGGAAGAGTCCGCACTCATCGGGCAATAGAGTTTTTTCAGGTCCAGATGCTTCGAGATTTCCTCCGGCGGGAAGACTTCGATCCCGTCATCGAAGAGACCGCCTCCCTCGATCAGATGATTGACGATCAGGTTTTTGCGGAGGTCGTCTTGGCGGACCGTCATGTCGTTCCACATGATGAACTTGCCGAATGAAAAAAGTCCGATGCGGGCTTCCTCGCGGACCTCCCAGCCCTTCTTGTCCCTGATCGTCTGGCGGAAAATCTGCATCACGCACGCGACATCCACGCCCGAATTGTCAGTGGGGAGCGGGTCGAGGCCGGGGATAGTGATCCGGAACTGGCTGCGGAGGAGTTCCAGCAGCGTTTCATTGATCATAGTATCCTCGTCGAGACGGGAGATGAGGAATCCCTCGGTGACGGATTTGCGTTTGATCTGAATCGGGATCAGCAGGATGGGCGCGAGATAGGTCTTTTCGTCTCGCTCGGACATCTTCCACTCCAGGAATCCGACCGCAAGGAAGAGTGTATTGACGCCGCCTTCCTCCAAATCCGACTTGCTCTGCCGGTAGACCGCGATGAGGCGCTTGTTTAATTCCGCTTGAGGAAGGACTGTCCAAAGACGATGCTGTTTTAACTCGGAATCAAGCAAATCCTTCTTGCGTTCGTTACTGTGAAGAGTTGATAAATCAGAAATATCCTTTTCTCCCAACAGTCCGTCCTGCGGGCTTAATGTGATGATTTCGTCTGCGGCAAGCCTGTCCTCCAAGATTGTAATATCAGTACATGCGATCGGGATGACCTGTTGAGTGTTGCGCACGTTCAGCAGACGGTTCCGCAACGAAAGATCAAGGAGTTTCTGCGTCCAGCGACGCACTCTTCCGGACTGCGTTCCCGTACCGTCCAGCGCGGAGAGATCGACTTCCTCCTGAAGAGTCCGCATTTCCTCTGGGGCGAGCTTTTTAACTATGTTTTCAATGGGGGCGAGTTCTAAGCCGTTCACGCTGCGCTGCAGGGGCAGCGGACGGATCCCACTCCGACGGGCACGGCAGATGTCGATGGCGCACTGGAATTCGTCATCAAAGTTCAAATGATTGTTTTGCGCATCGGCTATAGCCTTGGAGAACGTGGCGTTGTTGTCCGAACAAACGGACGTTGTTTCCAGCACGAGAAACTCGTCCAGGTCAACGAGCTTGCGGATTGCCTGCAGGTCGTCCATCGGGATGTCCGGGAAATAACGGTCGACCAGGTGGCAGCCGATGTAGGCGTGTCCCGAGTGGAGCAGGATGACCGGATGCAGGCCGCATTGTTCCATGACGGACGCGAAGAGCACGGTCGTGTCGAGGCAGGTTCCGAGTTTGTATTGAAATATGTTGTCGGCGAACCGGATGCGCTGGCCCGGCGTGCCGATTGATGACGGCGGTAGCGAATAATGGATGCCCCACGAATAGACCGCGCGGTAGATGGCTGCGCAGATCTCGTACACGCGCTTGCGGTCGTTGGAACGGTAGCCGTCGATGGACGCGTCGCCGGTGGCCTTGCGAAGTTCTTCGGACGCGCGCGCCTGAAGCTCGGAGATTACGTCGAGATTCGGCGTGACGAACGCCGCGAGGAGTTCCGGCATGACGGAAAGCCCGGTCCACTGGTCGGCGGCGAACGCCGTGACATCGTACTCCTGACGGCACAGCGTCTGCCCGTTCCGAAAGACTTCCAGTTTCAGTTTGCCCTTGACTGCCTCTGACAGTGAAGTCAGGAACTCGACATTCAGCTCGATTCCGAGGTCGTGCATCGCGAGGGTTTCGCCGGGCGCGATCTCCTCCGCGTGAATCGTCTTCGGCAGGATCATTTCCGGCGACGATGTGAATGTGCAGACCAGTCCGGACAACGGTTGCGCCGAATGATTGGTCAACTTCAGTTCCTGTACCGCCGGGATGTCGTTCTGCTGGAACGCGAGGTTGAATAACGGGAGGAATTCGAGTTCAGCGGTCAACCGCGGCGAGGCTTGTGGCTCAGGCGGAACGGGGCTGTTTTCTGATTCTGTCATGGTGGCGATCCTGGATGTCAATGAAACTGTATGAAACGGGAAAAATCCCATATGGTCCGGGTGAAAACCGTATGGGATGGAATAGCGTTACCTGCTGGACTTGCCGGAAGACTTCTTCGGCGCGGCTTTCTTCGCCTTTTGCGCAGGGACAGAACCCTTTGCCTGGGGCGGCGGAGTGACGCTGACGGGCTCCGGTTCCGCCTGGGCGTCCTTCGGCTGGTAGCGCTTCACGCCGCGCGGGTTCAGTGGGTTGATGGCGCTGGGCGGATAGCCGAGTTTCTGGTGGAACTGCTTGGAGAAGAAGAACTGGTCCTTGTAGCCCAGATTGAACGCGGTTTCCTTCACGCTCACGCCGCGCATGAGCATGTTCACGGCCTCCTCCATGCGGCACTGGATCTGGTATTCGCCGATGTTGTGCCCCATCACGCGCATGAAGTGCTGGCGCAGGGACGGATAGCTGAGCGGGAGGTCTTTCAGAAGTTCAGGCAGGGACCGGTTGTCCGTGAGGTTTTCGAGGATGATCTTTTTGATCTCGGAGGTGATGCGGTCGGAGAAGTCTTCGCGGCGGCTCTTCAGGAGCTTGGTGATGAGTGCGAACATCTCCAGCGGAATCTTCGACTGGTTCGTCTCATTGTTCATGAACGAGATGAAATCGAAGCACTCGTTGAGGAGCGCAAGCGAGAGGTCGATGTCGCGCACGGGCGTCTGCGTATGGATGCAGAAAACGTGCTTGCACATGGAGTAAATCCACTTGTCGTCCTGGCCGGGCATGTTTTTGAGCTTCAGATAGCCTTCGCGCTTCTCGTCCACTTCCATGTGGTCGGGCGGCGGCAGTCCGCCGTAATCCGCCGCGTCCTCGCTCATGAAATGACACGACATGTAGAACTCGAGCCAGCGGCTGTTCTCCTCGATGTACGTGGCATGCTTGCGGTGGGGGATGCGGAAAAAGAGTTTGCCGGGCATCAGGGGGTATTCCGTGCCGTCCTCGTCGACGTACGTGCCGCGTCCGCGGAGCACGACCGAGACGGAGAAAAGCGGGAAGGACCCGCCGTTCCAGTCGATGGAAACGTTTTCTTTTTTGAGGATGCCGGTGGAAAAGACGTCGCGGCCGATGGTGCGGAAGATACCGTTGTATTCCCGGTCGAATTTTTTTGGCAGTTCAAACATAACAAAAGTTCATGGATGATTGTTTGTTCTTCTGAACGTCACTCCGTACAGGGGAGTTCCCCGGCGGCGCGCCGTTCTTCTTGCTTGTTCTAACATAAAATACATGCTTTCCCGCCAATGTCAAACGAAAAAACAGGAAAAAACAACGATAAAATGTTAAAAACTACATCTTTTACCCGTTTTGGGATGATTCCCGTTCGATAGTATGTAGTTTTTGCCGATGATGTCGCATGAAAAATCCCCGCAGAACCTAATATGGTTCCACGGGGAAAATGTGTAATGTGCGCGAGCGGAGCCGCGCACTACAGCGGCAAACTTTGTGTGCTAGCAGATCCGGGGCAGGAGCTCGCCGCCGGGCTGGGGCAGGAGCGACTGCGCGCCGATCTCGGTGGTCATGACGACCTTGCCGGGATGGTCGGCGACGACTTCGCCGATGATCGCGGCGCTGGCGGAGTAGGGGCCTTTGCGGAGCGCATCGAGGATGGCGGGCGCTTCAGATTTCGGCGCAAAGACGACGAGGCGTCCCTCGCAGGCGAGGTAAAGCGGCTCAAGTCCGAGCATGCCGCAGACGCCGCGGACTTCGGGCGCGACCGGGACGTCGGCGGAATTGAGGCGGATGCCGACTTTGCTCTGGTCGGCGATCTCGTACAGGACGGTGCCGACGCCGCCGCGCGTGGCGTCGCGGATCACGTGGATGTCGTGCGAGGCGTCGAGCATGCTCTTCACCGTGCCCCAGAGCGGAGCGCAGTCGCTGGTGACGTCCGCGTCGATCTCGAATTCGTTGCGTGCGAGCAATATGGTGCAGCCGTGGCGGCCCACGTCGCCGGTCACGATCACGGCGTCGCCGGGCTTCGCGAACGCGCCGGAGGTGCGGACGCCCTCGGTGAGCTGTCCGACGCCGGTCGTGGTGATGAAGACGTGGTCGACCTGGCCTTTGCCCGCGACCTTGGTGTCGCCTGCGACGATGCGGACTCCGGCCTCGTCGGCGGTCTTCTTCATGGCGGCGGCAATCTCTTCGAGCTTGGCGAGGGGGAATCCCTCCTCGATCACGAACGCGCAGGAGAGGTAGAGCGGTTTCGCGCCCATGCACGCGAGGTCGTTGACCGTGCCGCAGATGCTGAGCTTGCCGATGTTGCCGCCGGGGAACTCGAAGGGCGACACGATGAAGCCGTCGGTGGTGAACGCGATCTTCCCGGCGTCCACGGGCAGGACCGCGGCGTCGTCGCCGGTGAAATCCGGGTTGGAGAAATGCGCCTTGAAGACGCGGTCGATGAGTTCGGCGGTCTGCCGTCCGCCCGCGCCGTGTGCGAGCGTGACGAATTCGTTATTGTTCATTGAGAATATCTCCGTATTGGTAGTAGGCGGAACATGCCCCTTCGTTGGAGACCATGCACGCTCCGACCGGATGGAGCGGGGTGCATGCGGTCCCGAAAAGATTGCAGTCGGTGGATTTGCATTTGCCCTGAAGCACCTCGCCGCAGCGGCAGGCGGGATTGCTCCGGCCCGCGACGGGCGGCAGGCTGAACTTCAGGCGGGCGTCGTATGCGGCGAACGCCGGACGGAGTTTCAGGCCGGACATCGGGATCACGCCGAGTCCGCGCCACTCCGCGTCGCACGGCTCCATGACCGTGTCCATCAGCTTCAGCGCGGCGGGCGAACCTTCGGGACGCACCACGCGCGGATAGCAGTTGCGGAAGAACGGTTCGCCGGAAGCGGACAGACGAATAATGACCGCGAGCGCGGTGAGTATCTCGTCGGCCGTGAACCCCGCGACGACGCCGGACACGCCGAGTTTCACGAGGTCCTCGCAGACGGCGGTGCCCGTGATGGCGTTCACATGGCCGGGGTACAGAAACGCGTCCGCGCTGCCCTTCAGCGCCTTGTACGCGTTCGGCATGGTCTTGTTCGCGCCGAGGATCGAGAAGTTCGAGAGCCCTTCGGCAGCGGCCTTCTTCACCGCCAGACATGCCGCCGGGACCGTCGTTTCGAACCCGACCGCCAGGAACACGACCTGTTTGTCCGGGTTCTCCCTCGCGAAGTCGACCGCGTCCAGCGGCGAATAGACGGTCTTCACCGCCGCGCCTTGGGAACGCGCCCCCGCGAGGCTCATCTCGGAGCCGGGCACGCGGATCAGGTCGCCGAACGTGCAGATGACCGCGCCGTGTTCGAGCGCGAGCATCACGGCTTCGTCTATGTAGCCGGCGGGCGTCACGCAGACGGGGCACCCGGGACCGGAGATGAGTTCGATCTGCGGCGGCAGGATGCGGCGGATGCCGAGACGGAAGATCTCGTGCGTGTGGGTGCCGCAGACCTCCATGACGCGGAGTTTGCGCCCGTTGTAGGATTCGATGATCCGTTTAGCCGATTCCATCGAGCGACTCCATGATCTTGCGGGATTCGTCCGCGTCGGTATCCGTGATCTTCGCGATGGCGACGCCGGCGTGGACCATGACGTAGTCGCCGGGCTCCAGATCGTCGATGAGGTCCGCCGAAACCTTGCGTTTCGCGCCGGACGCGTCGATGAGGGCGGTGCCGTCCTCAATGCTGACAACTCTTGCGGAAAGACCTACACACATAAGCCGTCTCCTTGTGTTTGTATGGGGGAATGTGATATGGATGAATGTTTGTTCGGGTGGTTCAGATGGTACATGGCGGCGAACGCCTGGCCTGCGCCGATGCCGCCGTCGTTGGGCGGGATCATGCCGTGCAGCAGTACGCGGAATCCCGCTTCGCGCAGAAGTCCGGCGCAGAGCGTCGTGAGCAGGCGGTTCTGGAACACGCCTCCGGTCAGCGCGCAGGTGTTCAAACCGGAATCTTCACGGATCGCTTCGCACGTTTTCGCGATCATGGCCGCAAGCGAAGTGTGGAACAATGCGGCGAGCATGCCGGAGTCCGCGCCGTCGAGTTTCGCGCGCACGATGTCCTTCACGAGCGAATCCGTCGGCAGGACGATCGCGCCGGAGACGTCGCGGTCGAACGAATCGGGGCAGGGCGTGAGGTTTTCCATCTGTCCGGGATGCGCCTCGTTCCATGCCTCCGCGGCGAACTGGAGCGCCATGGACGCTTCGCCCTCGAACGTGGAGGATTTGCGGATGCCGAGGATCGCGCTGACGGCATCGAAGAGACGCCCCGCGCTGGTCGAGACCACGCAGTTCAGTTTCCGGTCCAGCATGTTCTTCTGGAACTTATAGACGCCGGGCGTGCAGAGGTCGAGAGAGGCGACAATACGTTCCGCTTCATCAGAGGGGAATAATCCCCCGATCATCGAAACGGCGATGCGCCAGCCTTCGCGCGCGGAGGCGTCGCCGCCCGCCTGAAGGAACGGTTTGATGTATCCGGCGCGGGCGAAGCCGTCCGGTCTGGCGCGCAGGAATTCCCCGCCCCAGATCGTGCCGTCCGTGCCGTATCCGGTGCCGTCGAACGACACGCCGATGACCTCGTCCGTGAAGTCGTTTTCGACCATGCAGGAGAGCACGTGCGCGTAGTGGTGCTGGATCTTCAGGACGGGGATGCCGAGTTCGGTAGCGACGGCGGACGAGTTGTATTTCGGGTGCAGGTCGCAGCAGACGAGCTCCGGTTTCATTTCAAGCAATTCGGACATCCGCGCGACCGATTCGCGCAGGGCGCGGACCGTGCGCAGGTCCTCCATGTCGCCGATGTAGGGCGAGGGATAGAAGAGGCCGCCGTTTGCAAGGCAGAAAGTATTTTTGAGCTCGCCGCCGATGCCGAGCACCTGGCCGCGGAATTCGCCGGAGACGAAGAACGGCAGGGGCGCGTAGCCGCGCGAACGGCGGATCATGTACGGGCGTCCGTCCAGCCAGTCCATGACCGAATCGTCCGCGCGGAGGCGGATCCGGCGGTTGTGGGACAGGATCACGTCGCAGAACACGGCGATCTCGGCGAGCGCGTCCTCGTCGCTGCGGCAGATGGGCGCGCCGGAGACGTTGCCGCTGGTCATGACGAGGCAGTCGGGCATGGTCAGGTCGTCGTTGAAGTGGAAAAGCAGCATCTGGACGGGTGCGTACGGCAGCATCACGCCGAGCGTGGGATTGTCGGGCGCGAGGACGTCCGGAAGCGCGCTTTCGGAGCGTTTCCTGAGCAGGATGATCGGTTTCTGATGGCCGTCCAGGATCTCCTCCTGTCCGGGCAGGATCACGCATTCGCGGCGGACCGTCTCCAGCGAGTCCATCATCACGGCGAACGGCTTCATGGGACGGTGCTTGAGTTCGCGCAGACGCGCCACGGCCTGCGCGTCGCGGGCATTGCAGCACAGATGGAAGCCGCCGATGCCCTTGATCGCGACGATCTTTCCGTCGAGGATGGCGCGGCGGGCGGCGGTGATCGCCTTTTCGTTGCGTTCGGGGCGTCCGATGAGGTAAACCTCCGGACCGCAGTCGTGACAGCAGACCGGCTGGGCGTCGTAGCGGCGTGACTCAGGCGAGGTGTATTCGTTCCCGCACTGCGGACACATCAGGAAATACCCCATGCTGGTGCGTTCGCGGTCGTAGGGCATGGAATCGAGGATGGTCAGGCGCGGGCCGCACGCGGTGCAGTTGATGAAGGGGTGCAGATAACGGCGGTTCGTGACGTCGAACAGCTCCTGTTTGCACAGGTCGCACGTGGCGATGTCCGGCGAGACGAAGATGTCCCCGGTCTCGTGTTCGCTCTCGATGATCTCGAACGTCGGGTACGGCGACTCCATGCGGACGCGCGAGTCGATCTTCAGGATCGCGGACCGAGGCGGGGCTTCGTGTTCGAGTGCGAGGCGGAAATCTTTCATCGCCTCCTGTTCGCCCTGCGCGTGGATTTCCACATAGGACCCCTTGTTCGCGACGCTTCCGGTGAGCCCGGCGCGGACGGCGATCCGGCTGACGAATGGACGGAACCCGACGCCCTGTACGACGCCGTAGATGCGGAAGACTGTGGTGGAAACGCTGGCCGGATTCATCTTATTTCACCTCGTCGAGAAGCCGTCCGGAGACGGCGAAATGCGGGAAGTCGATGATTTGGAACGCCTGCGTCCGGGGCAGGGCAACGCGCAACCGGTTGTCGCAGACGATCGTATCGTAGCCTCCGTTCGCGACCGCTTCGATGAACGCTTCTTCGCTCTCGATATGGAAATCGTTTTCACGCATGAACTCCGATTCCATCATGAACCAGGATGCGACATCGACTTGCGAGGTGGCGTCATGCTTCAGAATCTCATCGCGGACAGCGTTCGCGGCGAACTGCTGGTGGATCACGAGCGTCCTTTTCCCGGCGAGCGCGGGCAGGGCGTCGAGCACCTGTTGCGGCAGCCACGGACAGCGTACCTCATACGGCGTGCCGAACGTCTTTTGCAGATACTTCGCGGCGGCGAGTCCGGCGGGCGAAACGACGATGTTTTTCGCGGCGGAAGACGCCTTTTTCACATCATCAAGCCCCGCGCCCATGCCATAGCATTTCACGGACTTCCAGCCGCCTTTTTTCAGTGCATCAGACAACTGGTTTCCGGCATCGAGCGTCGGGAAATCCAGCGGCGAAGCGCCGAGGATGCCGACCGTACCGGAATCAATGTCAAGTTTTTCTGTTGCAAAGGTCTTGAAAAGCTCCAGCCAGGCGTCGGACGCGCCCCGGTCGTAGTGACGCGTTCCGGTCGTCGGGACCGTGATCGCGGGCAGTCCGGTGCGCTTCTCCGCCATGCGTTTCAGCGCCTTGAAATCGGTCGCGATGATCGCGGGGACCGGGGTGCCGATGATGGCGGAGAATTTGAGGCCGGAGCCGTCCATGGCGTTCTGGAGTTTGGAGACGAGTTTGTCGTCGCGGCCGAGGATGGCGTCCATGTCGCGGAGTCCGGCGCTGAAGACGGCGCTTTTGCGGATAAACCAGCGCGGTTCGTCGAAGCCGCAGATGTTTCCGGTACAGCCGCCGGCATCGCAGATCACGATAAGGCCGCCGAAGTCGAAGAGCGCGGAGACAGCCCCGGACTGGTCGGGCGCGAACGGCGAAAGGTGTTTCAGCAGGCTTTTCATCGTGCGGCCTCCTTTCCAGAAAGCGCTTTTCCGAGCGCGTCGAAGAGCGCGGCGACTCCGGCATACCCGAACGGCTGGCGTTCGTCGTTCCAGGCGACTCCGGGCAGTGCCGGATGATAATACATCGCGTCGCGTCCGATGACAGTGTCGCAGTGTGCGTCCGCGCCGTCGTAGAACATCATGGACGGGGAGAGGTTGGAATATATCTTCGTATCCGGGCTGAGTGCGGCGATCTTCTTCACGTAGACGAAGTTGGAACCGCCGACCGTGCCGAAGATTTTGGAGACGGCGAAACCATTGCGGATCAGCGACAACGAAAGCTCGAAGGGATCGGCGTTCAGCCATTCGCCGACGGCGAACGTACGGTGTCCGAAGGTGTTTTTGAAATTGAGAATGGCTTGTTCGGCGCGTTCGCGGAACGGCGCATCGTCGAACTCCGCGCCGACGGCCTGCCCAAGCAGACGGTACTGGTTCGCGATCTTGTCCGTCTGGTAGAGGCGGGCGAGCTCGACGGACGGGATGCCGAGTCTTTTTTGCAGATCGGCGGCGGCGTGACGTGCTTCCTGATTGAGCACGAGATTGAAGTTCGCCTCGGCCATTTTCTGATATTCCTCGTAGTCGGCGCAACGGGATATCTCGCGGATCGAGCGGACTCCGGCGGACCGCAGAAGCGTGTACAGCTCTGTGTCGTCGCGCAGAGGAGAGAAGAAACCGAGGATGTTGACCGAGGTCGGGACCTTTTCGCGCGGCTGAAGCAGGGAGTAGACCGAACGCCGCACGGAGACCATCGGCGGCAGACGTCCTTCACGGGTCAGCGCGTACATGTAGCACGGCACGACCGGGACGCCCGCGTAGTCCGAAGCCTTCCGGCAGACGCGTTCCATGTCCGTGCCGAGCAGGGCGTCCACGCAGGTGATGCAGATCATGACCGCGGAGGGACGCACCGCGCAGGAATCGCAGACCTCCTTCACCGCTTCCGGGATGCGCGCCAGATGCCGCCCCGTCACGATGTCCGTATCGTCCTGCATGAGGTAGAAGAAGCGTTCGGCGAGGGACGCCTCGCAGCCGAGCGTGGCGGTGTTGCGTCCGCAGCAGGCCGGGGCGACCAGCAGCATGACGGACCCGGGCACGGCGAGACCGGCGCGTTTCACGCCGAACCCCTGCGCGCCGGGCGAGTTGAACGCGAGCGTGGCGGGGGAGCTGTAGATGAGGTGGGCGGAGGAGAGCAGTTCGGGCGGGATGTCGTCCCTGCCGCGCGCCGCGAGTTCGGCCGCCGTGATGGAGTACGCGTGGTTCATGCGGATGCTTTCTCCTCGTCGAGAAGAAGCTGCGCGAGCGCGAGGAAGCGTTTGCTGACGTCGAGCCCGGGATCGCCCTCGACCACTGTTTTCCCCATGTCCTCGTAGCGGATGATGTCGTCGCTGCGCGGGATGTCCGCCACGATCGGGAGGTTGTTCGCGTCGGCGAAGGCGCGCACTTTCTCCTCCTCGCGGTCGACGCTCCGGCGGTTCAGCACGATGCCGCGCACGTTGGCGTAGCCCCGGTCCTCGAAATTGTGTACGGCGCTGTTGATGTTGTTCGCCGCGTAGAGCGCCATTTTTTCTCCGGAGGTCACGATCAGGACCTGCGAGGCGTACCCTTCGCGGATCGGGGCGGCGAATCCGCCGCATACCACGTCGCCCAGCACGTCGTACAGCACCACGTCGGGCATGTATGTCTCGAACAGTTTCAGGTCGGCGAGCAGGCTGAACGTCGTGATGATGCCGCGTCCGGCGCAGCCGAGTCCGGGGGTCGGGCCGCCTGTCTCGATGCACAGCACGCCGCCGAATCCGGTCTTCGCGATCTCCTCGATACGTTCCGGTTCGCGGTCGTGTTCGCGCAGAAAGTTCATGACGGGGATCACGGGATCGCCGCCGAGCAGATTGATGGTGGAGTCGGCTTTCGGGTCGCAGCCGATCTGGATGACTTTGCGTCCGAGGCGCGCGAACGCCGCCGCGAGGTTGGATGTCACGGTCGATTTGCCGATGCCGCCTTTGCCGTATATCGCGAGTTTCAGCATGTTAAAACCTCCAGGGTAGGGGACGGTCGATCAGGTTCAGGGATTCCTTGCGGTAGCATCTGCCGGAGAACGCCTCGTGCGGGAGGCGATAGAACGGGACGTCCGGCGGGCAGACGGGCGCGTACATCGGATCGGCGATCACGCCGGACGAGGCAGCAAACGCTTTCGCGGCGGCGTCCTCGTCGAGGATACGGATGTCGCCGGACGCGAGCAATTTGTCTTCGGCTTCCAGCGGACACAGCACGCGGCACGGCGCGCCGAGATCGGATTCGATCGCGGCGGCCAGCGAGCCGGAGAAGATCGTTTCGCCGGGGATGGCGAGTTTCTTTCCAGATGAGGAGGCGTCGCGTTCTGCGCAGGGCAGGGCGCATTCGCCGGTTTCCGCCGCAGTCTTTAATGCGGATGCGAGCTTGCCGGAGAAACTTTTCCCGATAGGGACGCCCGCGACCCACGGCGTGCCGAAACGTTTGCGAAGCAATTCCGCTGTCGCGATCCCGCAGGAGGAGACGACGAGGTTGACATGGGCGGCGGACGCGCGCCGGATATCGTCCAGCGTGCTGCCCATCGCCATGCAGGAAACGAGCTCAAAGCCGGATTTGTTCAGCCATCCGACGATGGATTCCATCGTGCCGTTGATCGAGAAGTCCAGCGGGGTCGCGCCGATGATGTTCGCGGACGGCGCATCCGTGCGCGGGAGTTCGTCGGTGCAGAACCGCGACACGACGGCTTCCAGCGCTTCGGAGGCTCCGGTCAGATAGGAGTGCATGCCGCTGGTGTGAAGCCCGAACGCCGGGATGCCGGTGCGGGATTCGACTTCGGCGGCGATGGCGGGGAAATCGGTCCCGGCGAGGAGCGGGACGGGCGCGCCGCAGAGCGCGATGAAGCGCGGCGACAGATCCTTCGCGGCGGCCGCGACATCGTCGATGAGCTTTTCGTCGTTGCCGAGGATCGCGTCGGTTTCCGTGAGCGCGGAGATGTAGATCATGCTGTCCTGACGGTACCAGCGGGGTTCGTCGTGTGTGGAGTAGGTGGAGTTGCAGCCGGAGGCGTCGTGGACGACGACCATGCCGCCGAGTTCGTACAGCATGGAACACACGCCGGAGGTGTCGGCGGCGTGGATGGAGATGATTCTGGCGGTCTGTTTCATAAGCAGCTCCTGCATCCGAGGCCCTTGTGCTGGATCACGACCTCGGTGTCCTGTTCGTGCGTGGCGGCGTCGATCATGCGCCGTGCGAGACGCGCGACGCCGTCGAATCCGTACATGCCGCCGCCGGAAACGATGTTCACGAAGTGCTTCGTGCCGCTGAAATACGCGGCTTTCTGCCCGATCGCGAGCACGTCGCCGGATTCGTGGACGCCCTTGCCCGCGAATCGCATCTTCACGTTGACCGTGGCGGTCAGCAGGAGGTCCGGCGCGAGCGCGCGGAGACGTTCGAACGCGGGGCGTTCCTCCTCGATCATGGTATCGGTATAGACGCGCGTGACGCGGAAGCCGTGTTCGGCGAGGAGCAGGGCGAGTCCGACGGGGCGCGGCGTGGCGGTGTAGTCGATCTCGACAGGCGTGTCCCCGATGACTTCTTTCGCTTGTTCGAGCATGCGGACGGCGTTCCGTTTCGCCCCGGTCCAGTCGGGCGCGTCAATCCCGAGCGTTTCGGTGAGACGTGCCAGATTGCGTTCTATCTCATTGAAATCGTAGGAGAGCGGCAGATAAAGGTGTTTGCGTCCGAGGCGTTTTTCGAGCGCGTCGCCGGATGCCGCCGCGGTCGGCAGATAGGTGATGTTCAGCGCACTTTTTGCCATGCGCATGTATTCATCGTATGTCTTGCACAGCGTGATGTCGCGGAGTTCGCGTCCGGCGTTTCTGATAAGTTGGACGAGCTCGCTGGATTCGTCGGTCGGACGGTCGTTGCCGATGAGGTTCACGGCGTTTTTGTCGGCGGGGCAGGGCATGAACGGCGCGTAGAGCTGGCGGCGCATGAGCTGGTCGGGCGTGAGGCCGCTTTTCCGCATGGTCGGGTTCATGTAGCAGTCGATGAAGTCGATGTCCGGGAACATCGCGCGGAGTTCGTTCAGCATGACCTCGAAATCGCATCCGGCGAAGAGGTGCACGCAGCTGATGAAGAGGAGGAGCGCGCGCGGCTTCTTCGGCAGTTTGCGGATGATCTCCGCCGTGCCGTCCACGATGTTGCGTTCCAGCGAGCCGTCGAACAGATCGTTCTGGTCCACGGAGATCCACGACATGCGGTCCATGGCAATCATTTCGGCGGCGGTCAGGATCACGCCGCGGAGGCAGCCCTGGGCGCAGGCGAACACCTGGTGCGACTCGGGGATCAGCATGCCCGTATGGACGATGTTCCACGGTCCGCGGGCGGGAGCGTTGTATTCCAGGCCGGAGACGAACGGCACGGGGAACGCGGCGTCGCGGATCGCGACTTCCGCCCCGGTCATGTCGTCTTGCCCGTTCAGACGTTTCAGCATGGCGCGTCTCCTTTCTGTGCTGCGGCGAGCACGGCATCCGCGAGCGCGCGGTACTGCGCGGCCATCGGGCTCTCCGGGAACGCGTGGACAACGGTCTTCCCGAGCTGTTCCGCCTGCTGGACGGTTTCGCTCCAGTCGAGCGCGCCGACCACGGTGCTTTCGAAGTCCGCCGCGAGTTTCGCGGCTTTCGCGTCCTCGTCCGGCGCGTTCCTGCGGTTCAGCACGAATCCGCCGAGCGAGGCGTAGCCGCGCCCCCTGAAATTCTTCACCGCCATGGCGATGTTCGCGGCGGCGTAGATCGACATGGTTTCGCCGGAGGTGAGGATGAACACGCGGTCGGCGTAGCCTTTGCGCATCGGCATGGAGAATCCGCCGCAGACCACGTCGCCCAGCACATCGTACAGCACCACGTCCGGCTTGTACACGTCGTACGCGCCTTTCTCCTGAAGCTTCTCCAGCGCGGTGATGATGCCGCGTCCGGCGCAGCCGAGTCCGGGCGTCGGGCCGCCCGCCTCCACGCAGATCACGCCGCCGTCGCCCTCGCGGACCATTTCGTCGAGCGTGAAATCGTTGTTGCGTTCGCGGACGAGATCGAGGATGGAACGCATGCGCGCGCCACCGTGCAGGGACGCGGTGGAGTCCGCCTTCGGGTCGCACCCGATCTGCATGACCTTGAGTCCGTTCGCGGCGAACGCCGAGGCGAGGTTCGATACGGTCGTGGATTTTCCGATGCCGCCTTTTCCGTAGAATGCGAGTTTCAGCATGACGTTTCTCCGTAATCCCCGCGGCTCACCTTGATCGTGTAGCCGATCTTCCGCAGGCGAGCCTGCAGATCCGACGTGGTGATGTGCGTGTCCACGTCGACCGCGGTTTTGTTGTTGTAAAGCATGTATTTCGCGCGGACCTGTTCCGGCGACAGGTTCGGCATGATGACGTTCGCTCCGGCGAGCACGCCCTTTTCGCGTCCGGTCGGGTCCAGCGAACCGAGCGCGGTCGTGGCGGGCAGCAGCACGTCCGGGCGCAGGATGCGGCACAGGCTCAGCAGAAACAGCGTGAGGTCCACGCTTCCGGCGGGTTCGTTTTTGAACGGCGTGTCACAGTGCGGAATGAACGGACCGATGCCGATCATGGCGGGTCGGAATTCCGTGATGAACTCCATATCCTTCGCGAGCGTGTCCGGCGTCTGGTACGGCGAGCCGACCATGAAGCCGCATCCGGTCTGAAATCCGATTTCCTTCAGGTCGCGCAGACACCGCATGCGGCGTTCCCAACTCTGGTTCGGCGTGTGGAGTTTCGCGTAATGCTCCGGATCGGCGGTCTCGTGCCGCAGGAGATAACGGTCCGCGCCCGCGTCGAACAGCAGTTGATATTCGTCGTGCGTCAGCTCGCCGACGGACAGCGTCACGGCGCAGTCCGGGTGGTTCGTTTTGAGCGTGCGGACCAGCGCGGCGAGACGTTGCGGCGGCCATGTGGCGTCCTCCCCGCTCTGAAGCACGAACGTGCGGAATCCGTATTCGTATCCGGCGTCGCAGCACGCGATGATCTCCTCCTCGCTCAGACGGTACCGCTCGAAGTTCAGATTGGACTTGCGGATACCGCAGTAGAGACAGTCGTTGCGGCAGACGTTGGAGAACTCCACGATGCCGCGCACGAAGACGTTGTGCCCGAACCGGGCGGTCGCGAGTTCGCGTGCAATCGCAGCGGCGTATGCGCGGTCGGAATCGTCCCACGTGGAGAGCAGTGCCGTCCACTCCTCGTGAGGGAGGCGTTTCTCCGCGTTCAGGCGGTCGATCCTGAGCTCGTTCTGTCGTTTCTGTGCGTTCATGCGCGTTTCCTGCGGTTCCCGCGGCGACTTCTTCCTCTGTGCTCAAGCGAAGCTGAGAGCACTACTGCAGTGGAGAACTTGTCCTCCAAAAAGAATCGGCCGCGATCCCCTGTGAAGGATCCGGCCGTGGATGGTCGATCGGAACATGCGCGCGCCGCACAAATGTCATGCGGTTCCCGCAGTCCGGTCCGATGCCGCACGCTCGGTCTTCCGCCTCAAAGTCAGAGTCCTTTTCGGCGTCAGGGGATGTTGTGTTGCTATCTGATCGGATGAATCCGCTTCCGTTTTGCCGGGCGCGGACTCAGTGTGCTGTTATGAGGTTGGAGTAGACGGCTTTCGCCGTGACTCCTCCGATGCGTCCGAGTTTTCCGGCAAGAGCGTTGATCTTGTCCGGCGGCGCATCGATCACGATGCTGATGACGTTGACGTTCCTTTCTCGGTAGGGCAGGCCCATGCGGCCTACGATGTACGGTCCGAAATCGTGCAGGAGCGCGTTGATCTGCTCCGCGGAGTCGAAACTCTCCGCGAGGATCGCCAATACCGCCACTCGTGTTTCCATTGCGATTCCGTTCCGTTGGTTGTGGTTGAAAAGATTACCATCTAATATATCCCGTATGCGCGCATAATGCAAGCGCGGGAAGGAAAAAAGTTCGGAAAAGTCGGGATTCGCCAGAAAAAAGTTTTGTTGTGTGTACGATGCGGACGGCTGAATATTGGGTTTTACTAAATAATCCGAAAGACCAAAAAACATGTTAAACACTCTTATGTTTAGAGAATAATCAATAAAGCCGACATTTTTGCGTGAATTAACCTTGACTTTTGCTCGGACGAATGGTATACTATCGGTGAAATGCACTTTTTGCTGTTGTAATCAGCTCAAAAGTGTATTTGCGTTCATCAAAAATCAACAAACCTCTCCTCATTTATCAACCCCCAAACATAATGGAGTTTTTATGAAACGTTATGTCCAATCGGCAGTCGTCTCCTGCTCAGTTCTCGCAGGGGCGCTCTTCCTCGCAACATCACTCTCCGCGCAGGCCCCGGCCGGCGGCGCACCCGCGGGCGGTCCCGGCGGTGCTGC
>JAEEQN010000033.1 GCA_016285345.1 Victivallales bacterium
ATTCTGCCTGACTTTCGTAAACGCCCGCGGCTTGGCGCCGGTAAGGATGAATTCCGGTTTGTTCGAGAAGGTTTTGTTTTTCGTGCTGCGGACACGGACGGAGTTGTCCGTCAGGGCGGTCAGCTCGATCAGCGTACCGTCTTTTGCGTGGTACGTGAACGATACCGGACTCAGGGGATTCGTTTCGGGATCGGCGGTGTATGCCGACTGAAGACAGGATGGGACGAACGCCGCCGCGGAGAGTACCGCAGCCGCGGAGAACGCGCGCCACATCGTTTTTCTGTGGGGGATGAATGTCATGTTACAATCTCCTTGGGAACTTGATTGTGGAGTGATGAAACGGTTCGAAAAAACGGTTCGCGTTTGCGGACACGCCTATACAATAAATGCCCGAAGAGTGTTTTTCAACGGGAAAAGAGGCGCATCACGGTAAAAAACGCGGAAAAAATGCAGGCGGAAGCGTTAATAACGCACAGCTTAACTTTATTTGCGTTCCGTCCAGAGCTCGGACGTGTGCCACGGTGTGCTGTAGAAGGGATGGCCGTGCCCGTTCGCGCAGAAGACGGTCATACCCCCTTCATCAGAATTGTGATCGAACTCAAGGATGTAACTCTGCCGAAGATCCTGAACCGTGCCCTGTTCCTCCGGCGTCAGTCCGCCCCGGACGTCGGCTTCCGCCGCGAGCCGGAGGATGTCTTCCGCGATCCCGGCGTACTGTTTTGCATCGTCCGTTTCGATCCGGATGGCCGTACTGCTTCCGACGCGGTTTTTCACACGGAACACCTTCGTTTTGTACTTCGTTTCGATCTCCGGCCGGATAAGCTCGTTGACGAGACGTTCGGTGGTGCGCTCGGTCCGGATGATCCCGTCTGTCCGGTGGTTGTCGTAGCGGAACAGCATGAGCGGCACGAGCAGGAACGGCAGGTCCAGCAGCAACAGCAGGGCGAACGTCCCGACGGTGAAAATGGCGTCGATCTTTTCCCAGAAGGTCAGTTTCTTCATTTCCGCTCCTCCTCGGCTTGAGCGGATGCGTCCTCGTACAACGCGGCGTCGTGCCAATGCGTGTCCGCTTCGTAGCCGCGGACCTTGTCCGGCAGCACGAACGTCATGCCGCCGTCCGGCGCGTCGTGGTCGATCTCCAGCGCCCACGCGCACGACGGCATCCCCGGCGTCGTCCGGCGCATTCTGCGGATGTCATCCACGATGTCGAACGCCTGTCCGGCGCGGACGCGGCGCGCATCCCGTGCGGCGGTTTGGATTTTGACGCGGAGGGCTCCGTCCTGATATTTGACCCCAAAATCGGTCAGCTCGTATTTCCTGACGATTTCGGGCTTTATGCCGTTCAAAACGGGCTGTTCCAGCGCAGATGCGTCGGGCAGGGGGCTTTGAGCTTCGTTCGTCCTCGATGGATGCCGGATGTCGTAAATCCACTGCGTGATGCCGAAGACGCCGAGGACGACAATGGGAAACAACAGCATGCAGACGAACAGGACGCGTTTCGCAATAATGAAGACGCGCGCCAGCGGATACTGTTCCGATTGGTCGTCTGTCATGGATTGAAATGGTTTTGGATGGCTTCGCGGGTTTGAGCAGGATCGCTGTTGCCGGAGGTGGCAGACGTGCTCAGCTGGTTCTGGATGGACTCGCGGATTTTCGTCGGGTCGTTGCTGCTACCCGGTGCGGCGGCGGAAGACGATGCGGAGGCAGGGGCATCCGTGAGGTCCTCTTTTCCCGCAGTACTGAGGAACGGGAGGTTTTCCAGGATGGTTTCGCGGCCTTGTCCGATGGCGGCGTCCTTGCCCTTGGTGAAGATGTCCTTGGCGGTCTGGATCGCCTCCTGACGGGCGCATTCCTTCGCGAGGAGCATTTCCTGTTTACAGAGGGTCCAGCAGTCGGAAATGCGGATGAGGGTGTAGCTGAGGAGCCGGTCGAACGCGACGGCTTCCTTCGCGGCGGAGATGTCGCCGGACTTGATGCCCTCGATGGCGTTGACGACCTTGTCCTTCGTGGACGCGGAGGCGGCGGAGGAAACGGGGACCTCGGTGACTTCCTGCGCGCGCAATACGGCGGCGCACGGGATGAACGCGGAAACGGCGAAAACGCCTGCGAGGATGAGAGTGCGGGCCGGACCTGACGTCATGTGCGCTCCCCCCTAAGAAGCATCAGAGATGCGTGGTCAGCGGCGGCTGATCGGGCGGGGTCGTGCGGTGCTGAGGCGGCGCGAATTCGATGCCGCACTCGGCGATGCGCGTGGAAATACGGCTCGGGAGACCGCGCTTCGCGAAATCGTTCGCGACCTTGATGGCGTTGCGGACGGCCTTCGGCGTGGACGCGCCGTGACCGATGATGCAGACGCCGTTGAGTCCGAGGAGCGGGGCTCCGCCGTACTCTTCGAAATTGCTGATCGCCTTCACGTCGGCGAACGCCTGCTGCGCGAGCAGGGCGCCGGTCTTCCGGATGGCGTTCTTCATGATGCTTTCCTTCAGCCAGTGACGGATGGCGGAGGCGATGCTCTCGGCGGTCTTCAGGACGAGGTTGCCGGAGAATCCGTCGCACACCACGACGTCCGCGCTGTGGAAGAACATGTCGTGCCCCTCGACGTTGCCCACGAAGTTGATGGGCATGTTCGAGAGGATCTTGAACGCTTCCTTGGTGAGTTCGTTGCCCTTGATGTCCTCGCCGCCGACGGAGATCAGGCCGATGCGCGGCTTTTCGATGTTCTGGAACATCTGCGCGTAGACCTCGCCGAAGATGGCGAACTGCGCGAGGTTCAGCGGCGTGCAGTCGGTGTTCGCGCCGGCGTCGACCAGGATGAACCTGCCGCCGACCGCGGGCATGAAGGTCGCGATTGCGGGACGGTCGACGCCCTTCAGGATGCGCATCTTGACCTTGGACGCCGCCACGGCCGCGCCGGTGTGCCCGGCGGAGATGACGGCGTCGGCTTTGCCTTCGGCGGCAAGCGTGGCGCAGACCGTAATGGAGGAGTGTTTCTTGGCGCGGATCGAGGTGGTCGAGGGTTCGCCCATTTCGACGACTTCCTCGGCGTGGACGAGCTTGAGGCGCGGACCTTCCTTCAGGTGTTCTTTCTGAAGATAGTAGGCGAGCTTTTCCAGGTGGCCGACGAGCAGGATTTCCACATCGGGAAACATCCGCAGGGCGTCGGCGACTGCTTCGACCACGACGGCGGGCGCGTAATCGCCGCCCATTGCATCAACCGCGATCCTCATCGAAACGACTCCGGTTGTTTTTGCTTTGCGACGAAAATGAAGTGATTACTCGGCGACGGTCAGGACCTGACGGCCTTTGTACATGCCGCAGGCGGTGCAGACGGAGTGCGGAGCGACGGGCTTGCCGCATTCCTTGCAGAACGTAGCCTGGACGCCTTCGTAACGGTTCGCGGCCTGGCGCTGGCGGCGTTTCATTTTCGAGACTTTGCGTTTCGGGACTGCCATGATAAGACTCCTTGGTTAGCAGTTATGATAAGTTCATGGATAACATCTTGAATTAAATAATATATCACATAATCGGCGGAATGCAAATCCAAACCGCGTTTTTTATGACCGAAATCCCACTTTTTCCCGTGCGCGAGCGCTAGCCGCGCACAGTATCATGTGGAGGACTTGTCCTCCGCGGCCGCACGCATGACATCCGCCGGAGCCTCGCGGCCGGTCCAGATGCGGAACGATTCCGCGCCCTGATGCACGAGCATCGGCAATCCGCCGGAGACGCGGAGACCGCGCGCACGGCAGCGGACCAGGATGTCCGTTTCGCGGTAGATGGTATCGAAGAGGCAGGCGGAGACCGGGATCAAATCCGGATCGATGGGCGATCCGTCGCCGTCGCGAAGTCCGAGGCTGGTACACTGGATGACCAGATCGGAGCCGTCGAGGGCTTTTTTTACGGACGGAAGATCGTCGAGCGCGGCGAATCCGCAGTCCAGCGCGGGGGCATGCTTCAGGATTTCGTCCGTGAGCTGCGCGGCCTTTTCGGCGGTACGGTTCAGGATGCGGAGGCGAGTGCATCCGGCATCCGCCAGATGGAACACCAGCGCACGGACCACGCCGCCGCAGCCGAGGATGCAGACGTTCGCGCCCTTCAGTGGAAGCCCGAAGACCTCCTGTACGGCGCGTTCCAGCCCGGTCGCGTCGGTCGTGTCGCCGAAGAGCTTGCCATCGCGGACGGAGACCGTGTTGACGCTGCCCGCGAGCGCGGCGCGCGGCGTGATGCCGTCGAGGAACGGGATCACGGCGTTCTTGTGGGGGACGGTGATGTTGAATCCGCTGAGCGCGGTCCGGGCGGATTCGAGGAAGGCGGGCAGGCCCTCGCGCGTGACGTGAACGGCCGTATAGTCGGCGTCGATGCCGAGCGCGCGGAACGCAGCGTTGTGCATGAGCGGGGACTTGGAATGTCCGATGGGGTCGCCGATGACGGCGAAATGAAGCGTGGAGGCGGAGGACATGAGGGGACCTCACGTAGAAAAGTGGTGCGGAAATCAGTTGCGGAACGCGTCGCCGTAGGGATTGGTCTCCCACGCGGCGGGTGTGTTGAACGGCTTCGGATTGCGGCCGGAGCGTTCCTGCGTAGAACAAGCGGCGGCGCTCAGGAAAAGCGCCGCCGCGAGGATACTGAGGATAAGATAACGGAGCATCATAGTGTCATCAGAACATCATGAACTCGCGCATTTCCATGACCTGCATGACGACCGCGGCGATGAGGCCGAGGAGCGTGAGCACCGCGACTGCAAAAAAGAACTTTGATCTGAACATGTGAGTTCCTTTCCTGTTTGGCGCCGGTGATTATTCCTCGTCGAAGCCGAGATCGTCTTCTTCGGCATCGTCGGCGGGAACTTCGTCCTCGTCTTCTTCGTTGAGGAAGTCGTCGCCGGAGTCGATGCCGGTGTCGTCGGATTCGTCTTCGCCGGTCATGATGTCGTTGAAGTCCTGCTCGGACTGCGCCTGTTCGAGGGCGGCGCGTTCCTCGGCTTCCTTGCGCATCTTTTCCGCGTGCGCGGCCTTCATGGTCGCGATGTCGGCCTGCGAGAAGTAGACCACGTCGCCGATGCCCGGATAGGTGAACGATCCGCCCGGAGAGGCGAGGACGGTGGCGACGGAGGCGTTGGCGCGGAGGCGGATGACCTGCGCCTTGCAGACGTACTTGGCTGTGTCGGGATCAAGGCTGGTCGCGACGGTCAGGATAGCGCCTTCCGGAACGGAGGCGCGGAGGCGTTCACCGTTGGAACGCAACACGACGCTTTCGGAGCCAATGTCGACGGTGATGTAGCCGTACTGTTCATTCACATAGACGACCTTGCCGACGAGATCCTTCAGGACTGCGAAGTCGACGTTGAGGGCGTTTTCATCGCCGGAGCCGGTCGGGTCGATGATGGCTCTGAGGCGTTTGATCTCTTCTTCGGCCTTGGCGAGTTTCTGGGAGACCTCCTCGGCGATCTTCTTGAAGTTCGCGGTGTTTTCGTCGGCGGTGCTGAGGCCGCGTTCCGCGCGCTCCACGCGTTCGAGGAGGGCCTTGTTGTCCTCTTCAAGCTGTTTGTGCTTGTTGACGAAAGCTTCGACAGTGGTGATGTTTTCCCTGAGGAGGCGGTTGTATTCCTGAGAATTCAGGTCGAGCTCGTTGGCATCGGGGGAGATCTGGTTGGAGACGGAGACGATATGGACGCGGAACGCTTTCATGCGTTCGACGGTGTCGTTCGTCTTCGCGAGGAGTTCGTTGAGGGAGTTCGCGAGCTTGGCGTTGTCGGCGGAGAACGCATAGTTCCTGGCGGGCATGTCGAGGTTCGCGCCGTCCTTGGACATGAATTCGGAGACGTGTTTGTCGCGGACGTAGAAGTATTCCATGCGTTCGCCGATGTGGGTCTTGATGTCGGCGAGGGTGCCGTCGGTGAGCTTGTAGTTGGTCACGCTGCCGGATTCGAGGATGAACGGCTCGTCGCCTTCGCCGTAGAACGCCTTTTCAAGCACGGTGTTGGTCACGTCGGTGAGGTTCTCGGCGATGGCGTTGCGCTGCTTGACGATCTTGTTTGCAGCGGATTCCAGCTTGACCATGGCTTCCTTGACTTCGGCCGGGGTCTTGCTGATCTTGAGGTCGTCGGCGGGGATGACCGCGGACGAGTCGATCAGGCGGGAGACCTTTTCCCCCGTGGCGGCGATGTCCGAACGCGCCTGCGTGATCTGCTCCCTCTTCTGGAAGAGAAGCACGCCGAAAACGACCACGACGATCGCAAAGACGAAAATAAAAATGTTGATGATCTTGCTGGCTTTGCTCATTACCGGGACTCCTGTAATTGCGTGAAAATTATCTGATACAATATGTACACTACATCCTGTTTGCCTGTTTTTCAAATCCGAACAGGAAAAAAACGTGTCTTTTTTTTAGAAAAAAACGCGACTTTCTAAAGAAAATGCGAAAAAACAGGCCGGAATCATGAAAAGGGCCGAAAAACGGGACGGCGTCATGACGGCGCCGTCCATGCAGTGTACCGCCCGTTGTACGGGCAGTTTTTATTCCATCCCGTAGGCCGCCGCGGCGTCGTAGTTGTACTGCGCGTTGAGGGAGAGCAGGGTCTTCGTATGGGTGATGCCGGGAATCTGGTTGCACATCTTGTCGGCGATGATCGCGGAGAGCTGCTGCTGGTCCTTCACGCGGGCGATGGCGGCAAGGTCGTATTCACCGACGACGGCGTGGACTTCGACGATGCCGTCGACGGCGAGGATTTCTTTCGTGACGGCTGCGAGGCTCTGACGTTCGACGTTGACCAGAATGATTGCGGTGAGCATGGTTCGGGGTTCCTTTTCAGGTTGGTGTGTTATGATGAACAATTGTTGTTTGTCGAATAACGGGCGCGGATGCGCCGGAAACTCTTACACCCGCTAAAATAGCCCATTGTTCGGGAATTGCAAGCGCGAAAGCACGAAAAATACGTTTTTTTTCGCGGAAAGATTGCATTTTCCGTCAAAACGGGGCATATTAAGTATGCCGGAGACGACGATGCGCTCCGGCGATCCGTTGCCGCCATCACGAAAAACAGGAGCCGAAACCATGGAAATCACCGCCGGGACCGCACTGGGGCTGAAGCTGGGCGAACTGCCCGAAGGACACGGAGTGCGTCCGACGTCGGTCCGCGCCCGCCGGGCGTTCTTCGACAGCATCGGCTCCGTCGGGGGGAAGACGTTCGCCGACCTTTTCGCCGGGTCCGGCTGCATGGGGCTGGAGGCCGCCAGCCGCGGCGCATCCACGGTGATCTTCGCCGAGGAGTCGCCTGACGCGCTAGCGCTCATCCGGCACAACATCGCCCGGTTCGAGCACACGAAATCGCCCGCGCGGCTTCAGGTCGTGCCGGGCACGCTTCCCTCCTCGCTGAAAGTGCGGATCCTGCCGCCGCGCCCGGACATCGTGTTCGCCGATCCGCCCTATGCCAAATCCATGGACATGCTGGCGGCGCTGACCGCCGACGAAACGTTTAACGACTGGACGCGCGGCGCGGTCTTCTACTGGGAGTTGCCCGATTTCCAGTGCGCCCTGCGTCCGCCGTCCGCCCCGTGGAAGCTCACCGGAATCCGTCAGCTCGGCGCGGCGAACTTCCTTCAGCTCGAACGCACTGACAAGGCCGCGCGCTGAATCTGACGGGAAGTCGGATTCCGTTCAATACTCCTTATAAATCCGTTCGTCGCGCGGCGACATGACGAGGTAGCATTCCTTCCCGATCAGGAGCGAGGCGGGGATGCGCCACGGGAATCCGCAGTAGTACTGGTCCGCCACCAGCTTGCCGTCGGCGTAGATCTGCGCGACGTCGTACACTTCATGAAACTCGACGAATCCGTTCGGGTCGCCGTAAGCCTCCAGTTTCCACCATGTCAGCGGCAGGATTTGACTCGCGCCGCTCAGTTTGAGTTCCGCGGCGAATATTTCCGGTATCTCGAACGGAGCCTGATTCATACGGGTACCCCTGAGCACGGGCCGGACCGTGCGTGTCCCGATCCGGAAGACCGTGAATTTCTCCCCGTTCCATTTCCGGGCGTCGTACGCGCCGGTCTGGACCGGACGCACGGTCGGGGCGTCGCCTTCCACGCGGATCAGATCGCAGTCCCGCGAAGAATACAGTTCGCCGCCGAGCCTGCGGAGCCCCAGCGCGTCTTTCCATGGGAGCGTGTAAATCCGAATCTTTCCATGTTGGAAAATCGGTCCGGCTTCGCGCGTGCCGTCCGCGAACTTGTATTCGGTCATGACGCCGGGGATGGCCGCGAAGAAGAACGTGTCGCCCATGCGGCAGACGGGCTGCGCCGTGGCGTATTCCAGCAGTTCGCCACCGAGGTCCATGTTGAACGGCAGGAAGAACGCGATGTCGCCGACGACGTCGATGGCGGGGAATACGACCGAGCCGGTGTCGAACACGACGTTCTCCAGGTCGGCGAGCTTCGACCGCCGCTGATAATGGTTTATGAAGACGAACCCGGATTTGCCGTCGGTGCGGAGGCCCGCGCGGATCGTCGTAGTGTCGTCGCGCTTCACCGGGATCGTGGAATCGAACGCGGGCATCGGGGCGAGCCTGTCGCCGAAGTCCTCCAGGAAAAGGTGCATCAGGTTCAGGAGCCGGTAGGAGGGGCGGATTTCGCCGTACTCCGAGACGGGCGCCTGGAAATCGTAGGACAGCATCGGGACGTCGTTCGGGTAGCCGGACGCCTTCGATTCCTGGAACGTCGAGAGCTTGCCGACGGGGTTCGTGCCGCCGTGGTACATGTAGTAGCCGGGCAGATTGCAGCCGCTGCCGACCTTGATGAGCGCGGGGGCGTAAACGTCGAACGGCTGGATGATGTAGCGCCGGTGATGCGTGCTTTCGAGACCGCCGCCGATCTCGCAGGTCGCGAAGGGATAGCGTTCGTAAGGCAGCCGCCAGCCGTCGCGTCCGGCGCGGTTGGTCGGCATCAGGTCTGCGCCGATGGCGGTGTCGTTCCGCATCCGGTTGAAGAAGAAATGAGGCGAGGGCGGGAGCGGCCGCGTGCCGTTGTTCCACGGTGCGTCGCAGTAGCAGCCGAAGACCGGGAGGATACCGGTGGACGGGATGCGCGCGCCCTCGGCGGCGTTCCAGCCGGTGACTGTGAAGAGCGGAGGATTCATGCCGGATTCGATCGCGATCGTGCGGAGTGTGTCGAGGTGGGCGGCGTTTCCGGTTAGCTCGTTTTCGAGCTGGAGTCCGATGATCGGTCCGCCGTCGGCGTAGAAAAGCCCCTGCAGCTCTTTCCCGATCGCGCCGAACCAGCGGCGCACCTCGGCCAGATAGCCGTCGTTGTTCGCGCGGAGCCGGAACGGTTTTTTCAGAAGCCAGTCGGGGAAACCGCCGTTGCGGCACTCGCCGTGCGCCCACGGTCCGGGACGCACCACGACCTCGAGGCCCTGTTTCTGTGCCTCAAGCACGAAGTCTCGGATGGAGAGGTTGCCGGAGAAAGTGAGCTCACCTTCGACTTCCTCGTGGTGAATCCAGAAAAGATACGTCGAAACGACGTTGACGCCGCCGGCTTTGAGTTTCGCGAGTTCGGCGGGCCATTGGTCGCGCGGGACGCGTGAGAAATGCAGTTCACCCATGACCGGAATCCACGGCTTGCCGTCGCGCGTGAGGTACAGGCTGTTGATGCCGATTTCGCCGCCGGACGGATTCTTTCCGCCGAGATTGAGGTGATCCGTGAGGATTTCGGGTTTGGAGTACGGCTGGAACGTGCAGCGGATCGTCGCGGGGGCGTCCGCGGGGGCGGCGGACTGGGCGGAAAGTCCGGAATCGGCGGCGGAGAAGACTGCGGCGGTCATAAGAAGCGCTCCTGTCAGGTGGGGTTTCATGGGCTGGCTCCTGTTTGAAACGGAATATGATATGTCGTTTCCGCATAATATAACGCGTGAAAGGACGTATGGCAAATGACAGGGGAAAAAAACAGATGGAAATCGCGTGCTTCAAATAGAGAACACGAGGATCAGAAGTGTTCGACGGGACACTCGGGGATGGATTCGAGGAAAGATTTTCCGTAGCTTTTCGTCATGATGCGCGGATCGAGCACGACGATGATGCCCGTGTCGGTCTTGCTCCGGATGAGGCGGCCGATGCCCTGACGGAACTTCAGCACGGCGTCCGGGATCGAGTAGTCTCCGAACGGGTTGCCGCCGAGACGCCGGATGCGCTCGCAGCGCGCCTGGATGAGCGGGTGCGTGGGGACGGCGAACGGGAGTTTTGTGATGATGACGTTGCTGAGGGCATCGCCGGGAACGTCGACGCCGGTCCAGAAGCTGGTCGCACCGAAGATGACCGAGGATTTGACTTTTTTGAACTCGGAGATCATGGCGGAGCGGGAGAGCGATTCTCCGTGGACCAGCAGATTGATGCCTTTCGAAATAAAACCGCGCGAAAGCCTGTCCGAACAATATTTGAGCATGTTGTAGCTCGTGAACAGCACGAACGCGCTGCCGTTGGTCTTCTCCACGAACATCCTGATCTTTTCCGCCGCCTCCTCGTTGAAGTTGCGTTCGTTCGGCTGCGGCATGTCCTTCGTGAGGTACAGCCGGACCTGTTTCATATAGTCGAACGGCGAGTCGAGGATGAGCCCTTCGCCGCCGTGGAATCCGACGCGCCGGGCGTAGTAGGTGAGGGAGCCGTGCACGGCGAGCGTGGCGCTGGTGAGGATGATCGGCTTGCCGGAGTCGAAAAGCAGGTCATGAAGGAGCTCGGAGACGTTGAGCGGGGCGGAGGCGAGCTCGGTCTGGCGCGTCCGGCTGAATCCTGATTTGTGGCCCTCGACCCAGTAGACCTGGTCGGGCAGGGACATGTTCAGGAACTGGTCCAGCTCCTCGCGGTAGCTCATGCAGTGTTCGAGCTGCGCCTCCAGTTCGAGCCGGAATCCGGCGTCGTCCTGATTGTCCGCGTAGGTCCGCGCGATGGTCTCGACGTCGAGGATGTTGTCGGAAACGAGGTCGCGGAAGCGGCCCGGCTGCGAAAGGCGGAACGTCTGCTCCGGCGATTTGTCGAGCGTCTCGTCGAACTGCGCGAAGAAGTCGGTCAGCGCCTCGTGGGCGTTCGCGATGCTGTTCCGGACCTGCATGGAGTCCTCGCCTGGTTTCATCAGAAGTCCGCGTCCGCTGACCGGATTGAACAGGCGGTTCAGGGTGCCGCGCACGGCGGAGGAATAGATGTGGAGACCAAGGTGGTTCGCGGCGTTGTCCTCCAGCGTGTGCGCCTCGTCGAACACGACGGCGCAGTGTTCGGGCAGGGGGCAGTTCTCCTGTTCCTCGATGCGGCTGATCTTCAGGTTGGTGAAGAAAAGCGCGTGGTTGGTGATGAGCAGGTCGGCCTTGTCCCACGAATGCCGCGCGCGCCAGTAGAAACACGAGTGGAAGTTCAGGCACTTCGGGCCGAGGCAGGTGCTGGTTTCGCAGCAGACGCTGGTCCAGAGGTGGGGATTTACGCGGAACGGGATGTCGGACAGCGTGCCGTCGTGCGTGGTGCGGCTCCAGTCCATGAGGTTCTGGAGTTCGTTGACCGGGGCGTCCGCGGGGAGGATCTCGTCGCGGTGGCTGCCCGCGGCGAGCGCGAGACGGCGTTTGCAGAGATAGTTGCTGCGGCCCTTCGCGATGGCGAACGTGAACTCGACGTCCAGGAGGTCCTGAAGCAGCGGCAGATCCTTCTTCGCGAGCTGTTCCTGGAGGTTGATGGTCTCGGTTGTGATCAGCACGCACTGGTGCATCGCCTTTGCGTGGTAGATCGCCGGGACGAGGTAGGCGAAACTTTTGCCGACTCCGGTCGGGGCCTCGACCATGAGGTTGCGCCCGTTCTGGAACGCCTCGGCGACGGCGCACGCCATCTCGGTCTGCTGTTCGCGGCGTTCGTACGGACGGCCGCCGTACTCCTCCGCCCGCTTCAGAGGGGTGTCCTCGGAGAAGAAGGCGGCGGTGCGCGGAAGAGCGTCCGAAAGAGTGACCTCTTTCAGTTCATGATCGACGACCGGGAGTATCACGTCGGGTTATTTCGTTTTGACAGGTTCTTCGGTGCTGAGCTTGCAGATGGAGCAGTGGCGGCAGTCGAACTCGGCGGGCGGTTCGTACTTGACGCCGGCTTTCTTCGCCTTGCGCATGTTCAGGAGGTTCATGCCTGCGAGGATGAGGCCGAGGAGGATGAATCCGCCGGGAGCCTGTCCCATGATCGCGAAGCCGTTGTCCCAGCACTGCATGCTGATGCCGAAGAGGGTTCCGGCGGCGAGGAATTCGCGGATGCAGCCGAGGCAGACGAGCACGAACGTGAAGCCGAGGCCCATGCCGAGACCGTCGGCGGCGGACGCCAGCAGGCCGTTCTTCGAGGCGAACGCCTCGGCGCGGCCGAGCACGATGCAGTTCACGACGATCAGCGGCAGGAAGATGCCGAGCGTCTGGTACGCTTCCGGCGCGAACGCCTGCATGAGGAGCTTCACGACCGTCACGAACGTGGCGATGACCACGATGTAGCACGGGATGCGGATCTTGCCGGGGACGAGCTTGCGGATGACCGAGATCACCAGGTTGCTGCCCATCAGCACGAACGTGGTGGCGAGTCCCATGGCGAGTCCCTTCACCGCGTCGGAGGACGTGGCGAGCGTGGGGCACATGCCCAGGACGAGCACGAGGACCGGGTTTTCTTTCCAGAAGCCTTTGGTAAATTCCTTGAAGATGCTCATGATTACTTGGCCTCCTTCTTTTCAGCGGCCGCGAGGTGTGCGCGGACCGCGGTCGCGGCGTACCAGACGAGGTCGCGGACCCCATTCGAGGAATAGGTCGCGCCGGAAACGAAATGGACGTCGTTTTTGGTCCATTTTTCATCGCCGGGTTTCTTGCCTTTGTAGGAATCCAGCGCGTCATTCGGCGGGAGCTTCGAGGCGTCGGGCTTCACGCCCTTCACGACGTCGGAGATGGTGCGCTTGACGGATCGGTCGGTCACTTTCGTGCCGATGCCGGGGGTCTCGGCGTGGCCGGACTTCACGATCACGGTGTCGATGGTCCCGTCCGGCTTGAAGCTGACGATGCCGGCGACTTTGCCGCCGAACCCGGAGGCGGCGGCTTCCGCCGCGTAGCCGACCACGAGGCCGCCGTTCTTTGCGGTGTAGAGCTTGACCGGTTCGCCGTCGGGCGAGGTGATGTCGATCGCTTCGGCCGCCGGGTCGTTGTCGAACGGCGGGAGGATCATTTTGAGGCTGTCGGCGGTCTCTTTGGCCTGGGCGGCCTTGATCGGGGCGTCGGTCTTCACGGCGGTGACGGCCATGACGAGCGTGGAGACGCCGCAGACGACGAGGAGAAAGAACGCCAGGTAGAACGGATTGGATGCTTTTGTCATGTCTTTCATTTGATCTCACCCCTTCTGATGTTGAGCGCGGAGACGCTGTGGGAGTGCCAGCCGAACGGCCGGATGTAGCACATGCGGTCGATCAGCGGGACCAGTGCGTTCGCGATCACGATGGAGAAGCTCACGCCCTCGGGGTACGCGCCCCAGATGCGGATGATGCAGGTCAGCACGCCGATGACGACGCCGAAGACGAGCGCTCCGAGCGGAGTGATGGGCGAGGTCACCATGTCGGTGGCCATGAAGAACGCGCCGATCATGACGCCGCCGCTGAGGATGTGGTAGAGCGGGCTCGGGGTCAGGCCGGGAGCCGCCAGATGCACGATGCCCGTGAAAACGAAGATCGTGGCGATCATGGCGAGCGGAATCTGCCATTTGATGAGGCGGAACGCCATGAGGCCGAGGCCGCCGATCAGGATGGCGAGCGCGGATGTCTCGCCGATGGAGCCGCCGACGTTGCCGAGGAACAGCTTCATCAGGTTGTCGTCCGAGCCGAGCCGGGCCATGGCTTCTGCGGAACCCTGCACCGCGTGGATCGCGCCGAGCGGGGTCGCGCCGGAGATGAGGGAGCCGGTCGCCGGGGCCGCCCACTGGGTCATCGGGCCGGCGAAACCGACCAGCAGCGCCACGCGTGCCGCGGCGGCGGGGTTGAACGGGTTCTGCCCGAGGCCGCCGAAGAGCTCCTTTACGACGACGATCGCGAAGACACTGCCGACGGCGCAGAGCCACCACGGGGCTCCGGGCGGGAGATTCAGCGCCAGGATCACGCCCGTGACGAGCGCGCTGTAATCGCCGATGGTGGCGGCCTGCCGGGTGGCGAGCGTCCAGCCGTATTCGGCGAAGATGCAGAACGAGGCGCAGTAGACGAGGATGCGCACGGCGTCGAAGCGGAAGAACCAGATGGACGCCGCGACGGCGGGGAGGAGGCAGATCAGCACCTTCGCCATGATGCGTGCGATGCTGTCGCCGTCCTGAACGTGGGGCGAAGTGCTCAGCACGAGCGAACCGGGCTCGGGGAGAGCGACGTTGTTTTTTTCGATTTCTTCACTCATAGTAGGGAACAGCTCCGGGATTTAGGCTTGTTTGGCTTTCGCGGCGCGGCGCTTGGCGTTGATCTCCGCCTTCGCCCTGCGGAAATGCTGGACGAGGGGGCGTTTCGCCGGGCAGACATAGGTGCAGACGCCGCACTCCATGCAGTCCATGACGTAGTTCTTTTCGGCTTCGTCGTAGTTTTCGCTTTCGACCATGACGCTGACGGGGCCGGGGAGAAGTTTCATGGGGCATGCGCGGACGCAGCGTCCGCAGCGGATGCACGGATTGGAGGTGTATTCCGCGGTCTCCTTCCACTGGAGCAGGAGGATGCCGGAGGAGTTTTTTGTGACGGTGACGCCGAGCGAGGCCTGGGCGAATCCCATCATCGGGCCGCCCATGATGACTTTCGCCGCGCGTTCCTTCACGCCGCCCGCGAAGGTCAGGGCCTGTTCGACGGTCGTGCCGAGGCGGAGGATCCAGGTGCCGGGATTGGCGACCGGGGTGCCGGTGACCGTGGTGTAGCGTTCGATCAGAGGATGCCCCTCGACCACGGCGTCGCGGATGGCGGCGCAGGAACCGACGTTCTGCACCACGCAGCCGACGTCCATGGGGAGTCCGCCGGTGGCGACGGAGCGTCCGGTCGTGGCGTAGATGAGCTGTTTTTCGCCGCCCTGCGGATAGCGGACGTGGAGCGGCACGACGGTCACGCCGTAATCCTTTGCCTTTTCATTGAGCGCGGCGATGGCGTCCGGCTTATTCTCCTCGATGCCGAGGAAAACGCGGTCGACGCGGAGTATCTTCGCGGCGATGGCCGCGCCTTCGAGGACCGCTTCGGTGCGTTCGAGCATGAGCCGGTGGTCGGCGGTGAGGTAGGGCTCGCATTCCGCGCCGTTCAGGATGAGCGTGTCGATGACCTTTTCGGGCGGGGGCGAGAGCTTCACGTGGGTCGGGAAGGCCGCGCCGCCCATGCCGACGATGCCGGCGTCCGCGATGCGTTTCTTGAGGACTTCGCGGTCGGTGTTCTTCCAGTTCGGGATCGGGTCGAGGCCGGAACCCCATTCGTCCTTGCCGTCGGAGATGATCTCGATGGCCGGGATCGCACCGCCGTTTGCGCCGGGGACTTCGACGATGTCGCCGACCGTGCCGCTGGTGGGCGCGTGGACCGGAGCGGAGACGAATCCGCCGGGCTCGGCGATGAGCTGGCCCTTCTTCACCGTGTCGCCCTTCTGGACGACGGGTTTCGGAGGTGCGCCGATGTTCTGCTGGATGGCGACCGTGTAGCGTTCGAGGAGCGGGGCGCGCTGCGCGGGAACGGTGTTGGAAAGCGCTTTGCCGTCGGCGGGATGCACGCCGCCGTGGAAACGCCAGGTCTTGATCGGGATGTTCATTTGGACTCCTCCTTTTTCGGTGCCGGTGCGGCCTTCGGCGCGGGTTCGGCGGGCTTGAGCGCCGCGATCCTGCGGTGGATTTCTTCGACCTGGAGCGCTCCGGTGGGGCATTTGACCTGTTCGACGAAAGAGGCTTCGGGCGGGTTGGAGTAGTTCACGCGGACGAGGCCCGCCTGCATCTGCATGTGGTTCTCGTCGGTGCGGATGCATTTCTTGCAGGCCAGGCACGGGTTCTTGCAGTACTTGCGGCGCTTCGCGGGTTTTTCCAGCGAGTTGCAGTAGACGTGGATCGGCGAGGAGGCCGGGACCAGGCGGATCAGCTTGCGCGGGCAGACGTTCACGCACTTGCCGCAGGCGCGGCAGAGCTCGGGATGGACGACCGCGAGGCCGTCGCGGATCTCGATCGCGCCGAACGGACACGCATGGGCGCAGGAGCCGTAGCCGAGGCAGCCGAAACGGCAGGCTTTCCCGCCGCCGCCCGCCACGATGGAGGCGGACCGGCAGTCGAGGATGCCGTTGTAGTCGGCGGCGCGCGTGGAGCGCGAGAAGCTGCCGGAGCAGAAGACGACCGCGGTCATCTTTTCCTTCTTGCCGGCGGCCTTGCCGGTGACTTCGGCGATCTTCGCGAGCATGGCATCGGAGCAGGCGGAGCAGCCGGAGGGGTCGGCGTCCTTCGTGACGATGGCGCTGGCGAAGTCGGCGCATCCGGCATAGCCGCAGCCGCCGCAGTTCGCGCCGGGGAGGAGTTCCTGGACCGCCTCGATCTTCGGGTCGGTCTGGACTTCGAATTTCTTGGCCGTGAAGCCGATCAGCGCGCCGAGGATGAGCCCGACTGCGGCGACCACACCGGCCGAAACAAGGATCGTTGTCAACATGATTTCGTCGCGCCCCCTTATTTGACCAGACCGGAGAAGCCCATGAACGCCATGGCGAGGATGCCGGCGGTCACGAGCGCGATCGCGGTGCCTTCCATCGCTTTCGGGATGCGGGCGAGTGCGAGGCGTTCGCGGATGCTGGCGAAGAGCAGGAGCGCGAGGCCGAACCCGACGCCGGTGCTGAACCCGAACACGGTCGAGGAGATGAGCCCGCGCGACGCGTCGGCGTTCAGTTCGGCCGCGCCCAGCACGGCGCAGTTGGTCGTGATGAGCGGCAGGTAGATGCCGAGCGAGACGTAGAGGGACGGGCTGAACTTCTTCAGCAGGATCTCGACGATCTGGACGAGCGCCGCGATGACCACGATGAAGAGCAGGATGCGCGTGAACGACAGGTCGACGGTCTGGCCGTTGATCGTGAAGGTCTGCGTGACCAGGAACCTGTTGAACAGCGCGGTGACAAACGATGCGAGCGTCATCACGAAGATGACGGCCCCGGACATGCCGAGCGCGGTTTCGATGCGCTTCGAGACGCCGAGGAACGGACAGATGCCGAGGATGCGCGAGAGCACCACGTTGTTCACGAGGATCGCCCCCACGGTCAGCACCAGGATTTCGTTGGTATCCATAGCTTGTACCTGTTTCTATTGGGAAAGTTGAACTTGAATTGAGCCTGGCGAGTGGATCACTTCGCGGCGATCCGGGAGACGCGGAAGATCGTGATCGGCGCGGACGGGACGTCCTGATAGAAGCCCGCGGTGGTCGTCGGGACGGCTTCGATCGCGCGGACCACGTCCATGCCGTCCGTGACCTGGCCGAAGACGCAGTAGCCGAAGCCGCGCGGGGTCTCGTCCTGGTGGTCGAGGAAGCTGTTCGGGGCGGTGTTGATGAAGAACTGGCTGGTGGCGCTGTCAACGACTGCGGTGCGTGCCATGGCGATGGTGCCGACCTTGTTCGAGAGGCCGTTTCCGGCTTCGTTCTTGATCGGGCCGCGCTTGGACGGGACGTCGCGGAGGTCGGCGTCGAGGCCGCCGCCCTGGATCATGAATCCTTTGATGACGCGGTGGAAGACCGTTCCTGCGTAGAAGTTGTCGTCGACGTAGGCGAGGAAGTTCGCGACGGTGACGGGCGCTTCCTTCTCGAAGAGCTCGACGGTGATGTTTCCGAGTGAGGTTTCGATCAGGACTTTCGTGTTTTCAGACATGGTGAATCCTTTGGGTTAATGAGTGTGAAAAAGGCAGCATGCCTTAAATATAGTACGTGAGACCGTTTTTTTCAATCTTCCGGCGGCTTTTTTTCAGCACTTTCAGTTTTTTTTCGTAAAAACCTCAAATAAGGTTTGCATTTCCCCGCGGGGGCGCTATATTTACTCCGAATGCCGATTCGTCCGCCTGTGCGGGCGCGAACTCGCTTTTCCTCAAACGATACAATCATAATCAACCAAGAAAGGGTTCCTACGATGATCCACCCGATTTTCGCAGCAGCCAGTCCCGGAGGCGTCGCCGTCCTGATCGCGGCGCTGCTCGTCATCCTTTTCATCCTGGTCATCACGTTCATTTCCCGCTACAAGAAATGCCCGCCGGACCAGATCATGGTCGTCTACGGCAAGACCGGCAAACAGCGCGCCAGCCGCTGCATCCACGGCGGCGCGGCGTTCATCTGGCCGGTGATCCAGGACTACGGGTTCGTCTCCCTGCGCCCGATGCAGCTGGACGTGAATCTGCAGAACGCCCTGTGCCGCCAGAACATCCGCATCAACGTGCCGAGCGTGTTCACGGTCGGCATCAGCACGGACGAGTCCCTGATGGGCAACGCGGCGAACCGCCTGCTCGGCCTGCGCCAGGAATCCATCGCCGACCTCGCGAAGGATATCATCCTCGGTCAGCTGCGTCTGGTGATCGCGTCCATGACCATCGAGCAGATCAACGCCGACCGCGAGACATTCCTCCGCAACGTCGAGGAGAACGTGGCGGACGAGCTCAACAAGATCGGTCTGCACCTCCTGAACGTGAACATCACCGACATCACCGACGAGAGCGGATATATCGACGCCATCGGAAAGCGCGCCGCCGCGGAAGCCATCAACAAGGCGCGCGTCGACGTCGCCGAAGAAGAGCGGAAGGGCGGAATCGGCGAAGCCGAAGCCCGCAAGGTCCAGCGCATCGCCGTGTCCGAGGCCGAAGCGCAGGCGCAGACCGGCGAAGCCAACGCCGACCGCGAACGCCGCGTGGCCGTGAAGCAGGCCGAGGCCGCCGCCCAGGCGGGCGAAGCCGAAGCCGACAAGGAACGCCGCATCGCCGTGAAACAGGCCGAAGCCGCCGCACTGACCGGCGAAGCGAACGCCGACCGCGAACGCCGCGTGGCCGTGAAGCAGGCCGAAGCCGCCGCCATCGAGGGCGAAAACATCTCCGCCATCAACATCGCCAAGTCCAACGCCGTCCGCGCCGAGCAGGAAGCCGCCGCGTACCAGGCCGCCGAAGCCGCGAAACGCGTCGCCGAGGCCATGATCCGCAAGGCCGACTTCGAGGCGGAACAGCAGGCGCAGGCCGCCCGCGCCAAGATGGAAGAGGAAAAGCAGCGCGCCGAAACGATCGTCGCCGCGAAGATCGACAAGGAACAGCGCATCATCGACGCCGAAGCCGAGGCCGCCAAGATCGAGACCGAGGCGAAAGGCCAGGCCGCCGCGATCTTCGCCAAGTACGAAGCCGAGGCGAGGGGCAACTTCGAAGTCCTGAAGGCGAAGGGCGACGGCTACCGCAAGATCATCGAATCCTGCGGCAACGACGCCAACGCGGCCGCCAAGATGCTCCTCGTCGAAAAACTCGAAGAGATCGTCAAGCTCCAGACCGAAGCCATCAGCAACATCAGGATCGACAAGGTCACCGTCTGGGATTCCCCGAACGGTCGCGCCGACGGCAAGTCCTCCACCGCGAGTTTCCTCAGCGGCATGATGCAGAGCCTGCCCCCGATCCACGACGTCGCCGCCATGGCAGGCATCGACCTGCCGAAGTACCTCGGCGAGATGAAGGACAAGGAACAGCCCGCGCAGGACGTTCCCGCGGCTGAATGACCTTTCCAAAGGGGCGCGGTTCGCTCCTGCGGCGTGACCGTACGGAGCCGGATTCCGTGCCCCTTATATTTGCATAGTTTTTTTTGAGGTGACATGAGCGATTTAGTCAAGCTGGAACGCATCCTCGGAATCAGATTCCGCGACGAAGCCGTTTACAAGGAGGCGCTGACCCACAAGTCGTTCGCCGCCGAACACCAGCTCAATTACGACAACCAGCGTCTGGAGCTCCTCGGCGACGCCGTGGTCCAGATCATCCTGACCGACTACCTGTACCGCCGCTATACCGGCCTTCAGGAGGGCGACCTCACGAAGATCCGCTCCGCGATGGTCAATCAGGACGCGCTCGCCCAGTTCGCGCGCGATATCTCGCTCGGGTCGTTCCTGCTGCTCGGGCACGGCGAACTCGAACTGAACGGACAGGACCGCGATTCCACGATCTCCGACGCGTTCGAGTCGCTGATCGGGGCGGTCTACCTCGACCTCGGCATCAAGGCCGCGACCGACCTCTTCCTGCCGATCCTCCTCAAAAACTATCCCGACCCGGCGGAAAGCCTTCAGGAGATCAATCCGAAGGGCATCCTCCAGGAATACACCCAGCAGAAGGCACAGGGCGTGCCGCAGTACCGCGTTGTCGCCGTGACCGGTCCCGCCCACGCGCCGCAGTACGAGGTCGAAGTGCTCATCAAGGACAAAGTCGTCGCGCGCGGCACCGCCAGCAGCCACAAGCTCGCCGAACGCGAAGCCGCCCGCGCCGCCGTGCATATCCTGCTTCACCACGACGGCGGCAAGGACAAATCAGGCGAAAAGGAGTGAGTCAGCATGGAATCCGAACCAAAGTTCACCTCGTTTGCGATCCATACCCCGCGAGATATCGTGTTCGGGCGCGGAAAAGCCGCGCTCCTCGCCGCATTCCTGCCCGCGACCGTGAAGCGCGTCCTCGTGATCTCCGGGCGTCATGCCGCGGAAGCCGAGGCGAAAACGATCGCGGATTCCCTGACCGCTTCGGGACGCGAGACGCGCATCTTCGCCGAGACCATGGCGGAACCCTCGCCGGGCGCGGTCGACACGGCCACGGCCGCCATTCGGGCGTGGAACGCCGACGCGGTCATCGCTGTCGGCGGCGGCAGCGTGATCGACACGGCGAAAGCAGCGGCGGCGCTGTCGCGGCTGGACGGTTCCTGCATCGAGTATTTCAACGGGACACGCGAGCTGGTCGTGACGGACCGTCCGTTCTTCGCCGCGCTGCCGACGACGAGCGGGACCGGGGCCGAGATGACGAACAACTCCGTGCTCACCGATCCAGCGACGCAGATCAAGAAATCCATCCGGCACCCCGGCATGACCGCCGACCTGGCGCTGATCGACCCCGACCTTACCGTGAACTGTCCGCGCGGCGTGACGGTCGCGAGCGGGCTGGACGCGCTGGTGCAGGCGGTCGAGGCGTTCGTGTCGCCGAAGGGGACGGACTACACGCGGGCGCTGGCGAAGGCCGCCGCCTGCAAGCTTTACGGCGCGCTGAAGAGCATCACGCACGAATCGTGGAAGGACGCGGGCGACGAACCCGCGCTTGACCTTGCATTCCGCGTGGACATGGCGGAGGGATCCATGCTCGCCGGAATGGCGTTCGCGCACGCCGGGCTTGGCGCGGTCCACGGACTGGCGCACCCGGTCGGCTCGCTCCTGCACGTGCCGCACGGCGTTTCCTGCGCGATCCTGATGCTCCCCGTGTTCCAGTTCAATATGAACGCCTGCGGACGTCTCTACGCCGAGCTCGCGCACGCGTTTCTGCCGAAGGAGCCGCGCCCCGACGCCGCGCTGTTCATCGCCGCCATGCGGGAACTCTCCCTCGGGCTCGGCGTGCCGGACCATCTGCGCGACTACGGCCTCGCGGAAGAGCATCTGCCGTTCATCGTGGCAAACTGCCGCAGCAACAGCATGAAAAACAACCCCGAGCCGATGAGCGACGAGCAGGCCGAAACGCTGCTTCGTAGCTTAATGTGAGAACAGGAGCAAGCTCAGTTCCTCAGTCCTTCCGTTCCCATTTTTCCGCGTCGTTTTTTGCGGCATGGTTGAAATACGCGATCGCGCCGACGGAAACCGCGGTGCAGACCACAATGACGGCGACGGTAAGGAATGCGGTTTTTTCCGCCGTGAAAACGGGATTCAGGACGAAGACGATCCGCGCCAAATAGATCAGCGGCAGGATCAGGAATATGCCGGGGCGGACCGCGCCGGACAGCCTCGTGAAGAGGCGCGCAACCGGGAAGACCGCCAGGGCGTATTCCGACAGAAGCCAGCCCGGGAGCGACAGAAGATACATCCATACGATGACGGAAAAACTGCCATGTATGATCACAAGCTCGCCGCCGGTATTCTGAGCATCGCAAAATATCTTGATGAGAATGCCCAGCGTGAAAACGACGGGCACGAGGTAAACGAGGATCCCGGGAAGCAGGACCGGAACATAGCATGCCAGCATGTAACGCAGACTCCGCATGGCGCCCCGGAAGATATCCTTTCCGGGACAGGTATTCCTGCACATCGGGATCACGGCATCCCTGAAATGCCTGCGCAGGATGATGCCCGGAACGTACGGGATCGCGAGGAGGGCGATGAAAGAAACCGGGGATGCGAGCGCAAGCGGGATATACAGGTTAGGAGGAAGCTCTTTCAACGCTTTGGCGAAACTGTCTGCCTGGGGCCCGAATACAATTTTTGCGGTCCCTGCCCAGGGATAGGGCATGATACAGACGATGGGGATCAGGAGGAGCTGTATCACCACCGCGATCCAGATCATCTTCAAGATCGGAGCGTTCTGCCGGAAAATGGAGTACACGTACTCATGTTCCGAGCCGATAGAAAGAGGGGGCTTCGACGATGCGGCGGAAGAGTCCGGAGCGACGGTCTGCCGCGGATCGCTTGCTTCATTCGTATTCATGCGGAGTTCCTTTTCCCTGTTCATTATGATATTATGTTTGTACTATATCACAAAAAGCGGGTAAAGTCAAGCTAAATAAAAAAAAATCAGCGAGTTGCGAAAAAACGGAATTGTCCCGAATCCTCTAGGATACAGCCTGTATCGGGAGGGCTTATTTGAGCTTGTCCGGGACGGCGAACGGCCGGACCTCGTCCTGAAGTGCGGTCGCGAACCGCGTGAAAAGGTATTTCGCCATGTCGTCGGGGAGGGCGATATGAATGGCGACCTCGGCGTCTTTCCGCGTGACCGTGAACGCGTTCACGAGCTCGGGCGGTATTTTGCCGAGTTTCGCCGCCTCCTGATAGACGTTCCCGATCGAATCCCGGCACGCCGTCTGAATCTTCAGCGCGGCTTCGGGCGTTTTCGCGGGCATGACGATCTCCGCGTGGACGGGACGTTTGTCCGCCGCGTCGCGGACGACATGGAACGAGATGCTTTTGAGCTCGCCGAGAAGCGGATATTCCGGCGTCGCGCCCGGTTCCGGCCAGACATACGCCATGACGATGTCGTCCGGCAGGGCTTTCACCAGTTCCGGGGCGGAAACGGCGGGTTCATTTCGCTTTTCGGATTCCGGCTTTTTCGCCTCGGATGGATCGTCGGCTGGCGCGGGCGGCCTGTTCGCGGAGAAGAGCAGCCAGTCCTTCGCCGGGAACGTGATGCGGAAGGATCCGCTGTCCGGGACGGTCAGGTTGAACGCGACGGCGTCCCCTTCGCCGGATTCCGTCCAGACGATCCTGTCGTCGAGGAGCTTATATTTCAGAATATAGCGCACGGTCGCGGGCGTCGCGCTGGAATCAAGCAGGAAACCGTCTTCGAAAACGGCGAGCGAACGCACCCCGACCTGAATGTGTTTCGCCTCGAGTTTGCCGAGCATTTCCTCGTAGGCGAGGAACAGCGGATTGTCCTTCGTGTCCGGCAGGAACGACGCGTCTTTGATCCTGCCGGGCACAAGGAGCGTGACCGGGCCGGAGACGGGCGGGAGGAAATCCCCCGCGGGATGTGCGGACAGCGGGACGGCGAGCCCGGCGAACAGCGCGGCGAAGACGCAGACGCGGACAAGGATGTAACGTGCGCGGGATCCGGCTGTTGTCTTCATGGGACGCCCCCTTTCGGCAGTTCAGGAGTGATGTTTGTCCGTGACGCGGAAGAGGTTGCCCTCGGGATCGGCGTACTGGACGGCGCGGATGCCGGTCTGGGCGCAGGGGATGCCTTCCGATGCGCCGGGGAACTCCTGGGCGCGGTAGCGCGTTTCGAACTCGTCCAGGGAATCGACGAAGAACAGGAATTCGATGCGGCTGTGCGGGGGCAGGGGCGCTTTGCTCGACGCGGCCTGTTCCAGGCAGAACGAACACTCGCCGAGCTTGAACTCGACCCAGACGTTGCTGTTCATGACGGGTTCGCCGAGCCCGACGACGTCGCGGTAGAACGCGCGTTCCGCGGCGAGGTCGGCGACGGAAAGAACGAAACAGGCGCGTGACGGCATGGGGCGGTCTCCTGGTGCGGGTCAGAGCACGAAAGCCGGTCCGAGGTAGATCTTGCGGGCCTCTTCGCTGTTGATGAGGTAATCGGACGTGCCTTCGACGCAGACTTTGCCGTCTGCCATGAGGTAGGCGTGGTCCACGCAGTTCAGCGTCTCGCGGACGTTGTGGTCGGTGATGAGGATGCCGAGCCCGGCGTCGCGGAGCCGCTTGATGATGACCTGAATGTCGTTGACGACGATCGGGTCGACGCCGCTGAAGGGTTCGTCGAGCAGGATGAATTCCGGGTTCGTGACCAGCGCGCGGGTGATCTCGAGGCGGCGGCGTTCACCGCCGGAGAGCGTCATCGCCTTCTGCTTGCGGAGGCGTTCGAGGTCGAGTTTCCGCAGCAGGTCTTCGAGGCGCGCTTTGCGTTCCTCCGAGGAGATGTCGAGCGTCTGGAGGATGGCGAGGATGTTGTCCTCCACGGAGAGCTTGCGGAAGATGGTGGGTTCCTGCGCCAGGTAGCCCATGCCCATGCGGGCGCGCTGGTACATCGGCAGGTCGGAGACGTCCATGCCCTTGAAGGAGACGTAGCCGTCGTTCGGCTTGATGAGCCCGGTGACCATGTAGAAGCTGGTGGTCTTGCCGGCGCCGTTCGGGCCGAGGAGCCCGACGATCTCCCCGTAATGCACGGTGAAGCTGACGCCGTTCACGACCCTGCGGCCGTGGTATGCCTTGACGAGCCCCTTCGCCTCCAGGAGGACTTCCCCTTTCGGCATCTTTCTGTTGATCACAAGGGCGTCGAACTTCTGCTCTGCGGGCGTGTCCGTTTCGCTGCCTGTTCCGGCTTCGGGCTGTCCGGCGGGCGCGGCATCCGTTTCGGCGGCTGCCGGCTGCGTGTTCGCGGCGGCGCGGTTTTCCGCCTCGGCGCCCTGCATCCCGACGATGCTGATCGTCGGCTGCGCGTTTCCGGCTTCGGCCTGTTCGGCGGCGGGGAAGTTTTCTTCGTTGGTATCAGTCATGTCAGTCATCAGCGGTTGCTCCCGGTTTTTGAGGGACTGGAGAGAATGGATTCTCCCGCGTAGTGAACATCCGGGAACGTGACCATCATGCGGTTGCCTTCCCTGATCAGGATCTCGATCTTTTCGCACGCCATCTTGCTGGTCCCCTGCTTCAGGACGGGCATCAGGTCTTCCTCCTTGCGCTGGGTACGCAGCGCATTGAGGTTCGGATCGCCCGTCATGACGATCACTTCCCTGGCGGCGTCGTATTCGGCGCGGTCGGACATCGCGATCTGGTCCTGTCCGGGCTTTTCCGAGCGTTTCGTGTAGACGACGTCGCCCGTGCAGATGATCTTGGAAATGCTTTTGCCGGGGCTGTCATCTTCTTCCTCGTCATCCGCCTTGTCCTCGGTCCTGCCGCCGGCGGCGACCGCGGCGGGTGCGGGCTTTTCGTCCTTCCTGTCGGCGGCGGACTTTTCTTTCTCGTCATCGGGCTCGTCCGTCTCTTCCTTCAGGAAGACTTTCATGTTGTTGCAGGTGATCTTGTTGGTGCCGTCGTCCACGTCGACGTTGCCGAGGAGGGTGATGATGTTGTTTTCCAGGTCGATGTCGGCGGCTTCGGCGGTAATATGCGTGGTCTTGTCCTCTTTGTCATCCGATGCGTTGTTCATTTTGAACCCGGAGAACATGCCGCCGAACCCCTGCGCGTGCAAGGCCGGCTGAAACGCTGCGGCGGAGACGAGGATCCCGGCCGCGGTCAGGAAAGAGCGAAAGTGGAACGTCATAGCTGGATTCCTTTGTTCAGAGTGAATGTCGTGAAAAGTTCAGCCGCGGGAGCCTTGTTTCCGCGGGGAAGCGTCCTGGATGCCGCATGGTCCGAAGCCGGGGAAAGATCAGATACGCCGGTTTTCATCGGTTCTTCTCCTCTTTGGATGCCGTGGAGCGGGAAGCCTGCCTGAGCCCGGCTTTCATGTATTTGACGGAAATGCGGTTTCCTTCTTTCGGAAAGATTTTGATGGGGCTCCCGGCGACCCAGTTCGAATCCTGCATCATGATCGAATACGGTTCCATGCTGCCGCCCGCGGATTTGCCGTCCGCGCCGTTTTTCCCGAGCGAACGGACGATCTCGTCGTAGGTGTCCTGGGGGATCTCGCCCTGCGGACTGGAATGGGCGCCGATCATTTCGATCTCTTCTGTGGACGCGTCGTAACGGGCCTCGCGGGCAAGGACGATCTGTTTCTGTTTCCCGCCGCCATCGTTCGTCTTTCTGTAAACGACGTTCCCCGTGCAAATGATCTTCGAAACATCGTTTCCGAGCTCATTGTTTCCTTTTTGGTCCGACGCGCTCCGGTCCGTCTGTCCCGAAATGTCGAAGAGGGGATTCGAGGAATCCTTCTGCATGAAGATCTCCATCTTCCCGCAGGTGATCTGCCCCGAACCGTCGTCCACGACCACGTTCTGGGAAAGGGTGATCTTTTCGTTCTGCCGGATGTCAGCCCTTTTCGCGGTGATCGCGGTCACGGCGAGTCCCGTCGCGTCCTGATCGTCGTCGGAGGAAAGGAGCCTTCCCGCGAGCTGCGCCTTTGCCGTATCGACTTCCATTCGGTTGTCTTCCTTCAGGAAAACTTTGATGCGGCTGCCGTATAACCGGTTCGAGCCCTGCATCATGACGGGTTTCCCCGTCATTTCGAGGATCTCTTTTTCCGCATCGTAATCGGCTTTGTCCGACATGGCGATCTGGTTTTCTCCGGCGGGCGCATCAGGATCGCTGCGTTTCAGGAAAACGACGTCCCCCGTACATACGATTTTCGAGACGTCCTTTCCTCCGCCTATGTCGTTCGAATCCGTTTCCGTTTCGCCGTCGGCGGCGGATTTCTTCTCTTTCAGGTCGATGACCATTTTATTGCATGTGATCTTGTTGGATTCCTCGTCCACGTTCACATCGCCGACGAGCGTGATGCGGTTGTTTTCGAGGTCGATGTCCGCGTCCTTGGTCGAGATCAGGGCGTCCGTGACCTTTTCGTCATTTCCATCCTCTTCATTTCCGGGTTCCGCCTCGAAAAGGGACGTCCCGGTGTAATGGAATATCATGTCCTTGACTTTCAGGCGGTTATTCTCCCTGATGAAGACCGTGAATCTCTCCCCGATGACCCATGTTTCCCCCTGCATCATCAGAGGATGGCTCGCGATGATGTTTTTGCGAACAAGATCTTCCATGGACTGGTAAATTCTTTCGGGGATCGCCTGGGCGGGATCGGAATGCGCCCCGGTCATGACGACGATCTCTTTCCCGACATCGAATTCGGCTTTCCCCGACATGGCGATCTGGTCCTGTCCGTCGGGATCGTCCTTGTCGGCCAGTTTCTTGAAAACGACGTCGCCGATGCAGACGATCTTTTTGATGTTTTTCGTATCATCGTCCTCGTCTTCGTCTTCCGAACCGTCGGCGGCCTCCGCGGAGTCGGAGTCCTGCTTTTCCTGATTTTTCGCGGAGGAACCGGGATCCGTCGGTTTTTCCCCTTCGCCGACGAGTGTTTCCGCGGCATTTTCATCCAGATATATCTCCATTTTGTCGCAGGAGATCACGCTCTGTCCGTCGTCGACCTTGACGTTGCCGATGAGGGTGATGATGTTGTTTTCCAGGTCGATGTCGGCGGAGCTGGACGTGATCCTGGTCGGAGCGTCCGAGTCTTCTTCCGTAATGACGCCGATCCTGAACGCGGAAAAAGTGCCGAGCCCCTGGGCGCGCAGAGACGTCGGAAGCATGGCGAGGGAGAGGATGCCCCAGACTGTTATAAGAAATGAACGGAAAAAACGTGTCATGATGCGGATTTCTTTATTTCCCGGGCTGCGGTTCGGGTCCTTCGACGGGGATCTTTTTGTTCTTCAGGCGCAGCACTACGCTGACGTTTGAGCGGATATGGATGAATTTCCGGTCGTTGAACGCGTCGAAACCGACGCCGTCGGCATCGAGCTGACGCGAGCGGAAATACGCGGGTTCATCACTGGTCAGGATGTCGGTGGACTTGTCGAACGTGGCTTTGTCGGCGAAGATCCACGCCTGGGAGTGCCTGTGATGATTGCTTTTCCAGAAATCCTGAACGGCTTTGTTGCCGGAACCGAGTTTGTAGATGACCGGATACGGGTCCTTCGAGTCGATGGTGTCGATCTGCCGGATCGAGGAGTAGGAGCCGTCCACGATGTCGATCATCGGCATGGTCAGGTAGATCAGGGAACCCTTGTTGACGGCTTCTCTGCCGTAGACCAGGTACTTGATCTCGTTGTTGTCGTTGTAGCGCGGGTAGACGTATCGCTTGAGGATGGTGTAGGAGCCGGCGGAAATGTCCTGGGCACGCAGAGGCGTCCCGGCGCAGAACAATGCCGCGAGGAGGAACAGCAGGTTCAAAGCATATATTTTTCGAGCACGGAATCCCATTTTCCCTGTCCTTTCAGGAGGATTTCAATGGCTTCGCGGACGGCGCCGCGTCCGCCGGAATGCCGGGTGCGGAGGACGGCCACGGAGTCGAGTTCGGGCGAGGCGTCGGCGACCGCCACGGGGAAGCCTGCGCGGCGCATGGGGGGCATGTCGACGATGTCGTCGCCGATATACATGCACTCCTCCGGTTTCAGTCCCTGCTCGGCCAGCAGCGTTTCCCAGCCGGAGAGCTTGTCGAGGCAGCCCTCGTAGAGGAACGAGAGGCCGAGCTCCTTCGCGCGGACCCGGTTGGCCTGGCTTTTTCGTCCGGAGAGGATGCCGACGCGCAGGCCGGCGCGCATGGCCAGGCGGATGCCCTGGCCGTCCCGGACGTCGAAGAACTTGATCTCGCGGGGGCTGCCGCCGCCATAGCCGATGCGGCCGTCCGTAAGGACGCCGTCGACGTCGAGCACGATGGCCTTGATCTCAGAGATATTGCCGGGTAAGTTCATAGATCGTCCTGACCTGTTCGATGGTTTGCGCCGCGGCTTCGAAGTCGAGCGAGTTCGGACCGTCGGAAAGCGCGTGGTCGGGGTCCGGGTGGACCTCCAGGAACAGTGCGTCGATGCCGACCGCCGCCGCCGCTCTTGCCAGATACGGCACGTACTGCCGCTGGCCGCCGGACGCCTTGCCGAGCCCGCCGGGGAGCTGCACGGAGTGCGTCGCGTCGAAGACGACGGGCACGCCCAGCGCCCGCATCGCCGCCAGCGCCCGCATGTCGACCACGAGGTTGTGGTAGCCGAACGTGGTGCCGCGTTCCGTGAGCAGGATGTTGTCGCAGCCCGCGGCGCGAAGCTTGCCGATCACGCCCGCCATGTCCTCGGGCGCCAGGAACTGCCCCTTTTTCACGTTGACCGGACGTCCGGTGGCGGCGCAGGCGACGAGGAGATCGGTCTGGCGGCAGAGGAACGCCGGGATCTGAAGGAAATCCGCGACGGAGGCCACCCGGGCGGCCTGGGCGGATTCATGGACGTCGGTGACGACCGGGAGGCCGAATTCCTTCTTGACGGCTTCGAGCATGGCGAGCCCGGCGTCGATGCCGGGGCCGCGGAACGACTCGCCGGAACTCCGGTTCGCCTTGTCGAACGACGCCTTGAAAATATACTGGACACCGAGTTTTTCGCAGACCGCCGCCATGTGTTCCGCCACGCGGAGGCAAAGGTCGCGGGATTCCGCGACGCAGGGGCCCGCGAACACGGCAAGCGTGCCGCATCCGATGGTTCTGTTCGATGTTCTGACCGGGGTGAATGTCATGGCTTCATGCGTCCTGTTTTAGCGGAAAAGTTCCGGTTTTCTATACAATACTACAAAAGCGGGAAAAATCAAATGTTTTTCGATCTTCTCGCGAGAAATTCCTGCGCGCGGACCAGATCGTCCGGCGTGTCGATGCCGATGGAGTCGAACGAGGTTCTGATGACCTTGATGCGGATGCCGTTCTCCAGCGCGCGGAGCTGTTCGAGCTTCTCGCAGCGTTCGAGGCGGCCTTCCGGCAGGGAGACGAACTTCGCGAGCGTTTCCCGGCGGTAGGCGTAGATGCCCCAGTGACGGTAGACCTCGGTCTCCTCGCCGCCTTCCCGCAGGTACGGGATCATGGAGCGGCTGAAATACAGCGCATAGTCATCGCTCGTGAGCACGACTTTCGGCAGGTTCGGGTTCGCGGCGATGTCGGCGCGGGAACAGGGCAGGACCACGGTGCCCATTGCGGGCGCGTCGGGTCCGTGCATGGCGTCGATCAGGTCGTCGATGACTTCGTGCGGGAGGAACGGCTCGTCGCCCTGGACGTTCACGATCAGCTCGGCGTCGTTGGACTGCGCCGCTTCCCACACGCGGTCGGAGCCGGACGGATGCGACGGCTTCGTCATGACGACGTGGCCGCCGAACGCCTTCACCGCCTGTTCGACGCGGGGATCGTCGGCGGCGATCGTCACGGAGTCGGCCTTCGAGCGCATGGCGTTTTCCCAGACATGCTGGATGACGGGCTTGCCGCCGAGGTCGGCGAGGACCTTGCCGGGGAACCGCATGGAGCCCATGCGGGCGGGGATGATGACAGCAGTTTTCATTTTGATGTCCGTCCTGCGGGATCAGAAGTCGTGGGAGACGAGGCCGTCGCGGAGCTTCGGCTCGAACCAGGTGGACTTCGGGGGCATGATGGACCCGGCGTCGGCGATCGCCATGAGCTGGTCGAGCGTGGTCGGGAACATGGAGAAGCAGACGGCGGCGCGGCCTTCGTTGCAGAGGCGTTCGAGCTCGCCGGTGCCGCGGATGCCGCCGATGAAGTCGATGCGGGCGTTGGTGCGCGGGTCGTCGATGCCGAGGATCGGGCCGAGCACGCGGTCCTGCAGGATGCTGACGTCGAGGCATTCGGTCACGGAGAGGCCGTCGAAGGTGAATTTCGGGGTGAGGGCGTACCACTTGCCGCCGAGGAGCATGCGGAACGTGCCGGAGCGCTCGGGCGATTTCGTTCCCGTTTCCGTCACATCGAATCCGGCTGCGGCGAGCTTCGCGAGGAAGTCCGCCTCGGAAAGGCCGTTCAGGTCCTTTACTGCACGGTTGTACGGCAGGATGCGGAGCTGGCTGGAGGGGAACGCCACGGCGAGGAAGTAGTTGTATTCCTCGTTGCCTGTGTGGCCGGGATTCGCGGCACGGCAGGTCCGGGCGGCGCGGGCGGCGGAGGCGGCGCGGTGGTGCCCGTCGGCGATGTAGAAGCAGGGCACGGCGTCTGCGAAGAGGCGCGACAGCGCGATGCTTTTCGCTCCGGCCTTCCAGAGTTCGTGCTTGATGCCGTCGGCCGCCGTGAACGAGAAGAACGGTTTTTCGCTGATGATCTCGTTCACGAGCGTGTCGATGGCCGGGACTTCGCGGTAGGTCAGGAAGACCGGACCGGTCTGCGAACGGAGCGTCATGACGTGGCGGGCGCGGTCGTCCTCCTTGTCGCGGCGGGTTGTCTCGTGCTTCTTGATGACGCCGGAATCGTACTCGGCGGCGGAAGCCGTGCCCGCGATGCCGATCTGCGTGCGGCCGTCCATCGTGAGCGCGTAGACGTAGAGGTTCGCCTCGGGGTCGTGGGCGAGGGGGGCCGCCGCGCAGAGACGCTTGAAATTCGCGAGCGCCTTGTCATACACGGCGTCGGAATGGATGTCCGTGCCCGCGGGGAGTTCGATCTCCGGACGGGAAACGCGGAGGAAGGTCAGGGGATTGCCCTCGGCGAGGCGGGCCGCCTCCTCGGTGTTGACGACGTCGTAGGGGACGGCGGCGACTTGCGCGGCTTCGGCGGGACGGGGCATGAGAGCGTGGAAGGGTCTGAAAACGGCCATGGAAAGGTTCTCCCGGTTGCGTTGGGGGTTGTTGCCTGAAAAAAGTCAATCTAATAATATACACGCCCGCGACCGATTCCGCAAGGGAAAAACGTGAAAAAGATGAGGTGATCTCAGGCGCAAAAGCAAAAAAAACGTGCCGCAGCGAAGCTCGGCACAATTGTAGTGGAGGACTTGTCCTCCCCGGAGCGGAGCTCGGCACTGCAACAGTGGAAGGGTTGCTAAAAAAATCGTGCCCGAGCGTAGCCGGGCACTACCACAGTGGAGGACTTGTCCTCCCCGTACAAAAAAATGGTGCTCGAGGGGAGATTTGAACTCCCACGGTTGCCCACTAGCACCTCAAGCTAGCGCGTCTGCCAATTCCGCCACCCGAGCACATCAAATAACTGGATTGTGAAATATACTTTACACCCGATGAGGCGAAAAATCAAGCGTGAAACAAAAAAAAAGCAAAAAAAGGTTTAAAAAGTCCATTTTCCGCTTTTAGTTTCCGTTTTTTGTGGTACATTATGGTTTAGGTAACGCAAAGATGCGGCGGATCGAACAAAAAGTCCGCCGTTTCGGCGTATCTTCGTCTCAGGACAAACAATGCGCGAGCGGGCGTCGACTGCACCCGTCCGCGCCGAATCCAACATACAGTCGAGGAGTTTTTTTAGAAATGGCCAACGTGCTCGAATCCATCCGCGCGAAAGCGAAGTCCCTGGGCAGAAAAGTCTGCCTGACCGAAAGCGACGACCCCCGCAACCTCAAAGCCGCCGAGAAGCTCGCGAAGCTCGGCTACGTGAAACCCGTCCTGGTCGGCGATGAAGACGCCATCCGCAAGCTCGCCGCCGAAAACGGCGTCAGCCTCGACGGCGTCGAGGTCGTGGATATCCTGAAGACCCCGAACCTCCAGAAATACATCGACGTCTGCGTCGAGATCCGCAAGAACAAAGGCCTGACCCCGGAACAGGCGCGCGAATGGCTGAAGGACACCTGCGTGTTCTCCGCCGCCATGGTCTGCGCCGGCGACGCCCACGGCTACGTGTCCGGCGGCGGCAACCCGAACGGCTACGCCCACAACACCGCCCAGAAGACGAAGCCCGCGCTCCAGCTCTTCAAGACCGCCAAGGGCAACCACATCGCCTCCGCGTTCTTCATCATGCAGCTCCCCGATCCGAAGTGGGGCTACGAGGGCGTCTTCTTCTACGCCGACTGCGGCCTGAACATCAATCCAGACGCCGACCAGCTCGCCGAGATCGCCGTCACCACGGCGAAGACGTTCCGCCAGTACACCGGCCAGGAGCCGAAGGTCGCCATGATCAGCTGCTCCTCCAAGGGCTCCGCGCACGATCCGATCATCGACAAGGTCGTCGAGGCCACCGCCAAGGCGAAGGCGCTCGCGCCCGACCTGCTCATCGACGGCGAACTCCAGTTCGACGCCGCCATCATCCCGGACATCGCGAAGAAGAAAGCGCCGGGCTCCCCGGTCGCCGGACAGGCGAACGTCCTCATCTTCCCCGACCTGAACTGCGGCAACACTATGTACAAGGCCACGGAACGCCTCGCCGGCGCCACCGCCATCGGCCCGCTGATCCAGGGACTCCGCCGCCCGTTCACCGACGTCTCCCGCGGCTGCTCCGTGGACGACATCGTGGACTGCGCCGCGGTCGCGGCCATCACCGAGTGGGCGGACTGAGCTCCGTTCATTCTCCGGGGCGGGACGGTCAATCCAATAAAAAACTGCCGTTCCCGCCCGCACACCCTCTTTTCGAAATGCAAGCGTTTTCTTCACCGTTTTAATTTCATCAACCCCAAATTAAGATAAGAAAGGTTTTTTCAATGAAGAAAAGCATCCTGTATGCCACTGCGGCAACAGCCGCGGCCGTCACTCTCGTCGGCATCCCCGCCACGATCGCCTATGCTCAGGCTCCGGCTCAGCCCGCCGCGAATGCCGCGGCCCAGCAGGTCAGCCGCAAGAAAGTCTTCCAGATCCACGTGATCCTCGACCAGACGTTCTCCGTGCAGGGCGGCAAGGGCAGCGCGACCATGATCCTGTTCCACGGCGACCTCGACACCACGTTCTTCAAGGGCGAGATCCAGCCCGGCGCGGTCGACACGCAGCGCAGCGGCGCGATTTCCGCGCGCTATATCCTCGTTGGCCAGGATGCCGACGGCACCCCGACCAAGATCTTCATTGACAACTCCCAGGTGAACGGCGTGCTCAAGCCGTACGTCCTGACCGACAATCCGAAACTCCGCTGGCTCGAAAAGACCGACTGGGAAGCCAGGATCGCCATGGGCGGCTTCGGCGGCGGCATGGGCGGCTTCGGCGGCGGCATGCCTCCGATGGGCGGCGGCATGGGCGGCTTCGGCGGC
>JAEEQN010000004.1 GCA_016285345.1 Victivallales bacterium
GCCATGCGATATCTTCGGCATTGTTCAGATAGCCGACGTGCCGCCAGCCATCCTTATCGTCGCCGGCGCTGTAGAACCCGATGTAGGCGCCCTTGACCCCCGCCTCGGAGGTCACGTTGCCGAACATGACCGCGTCGGCGCAGCCGTCGCCGTCCATGTCGTAGCTTCCGAGGTTGTCCCAGTCGGAGGCAACATAAGGCGCAAAGGCGCTCCACCACTCGTCCTTGCCGTTCATCCAGTAGCCGTGCGAATAGTTGTTGCCGGTCCAGACGAACATGACGTCGGAGGTGCCGTTCCCGTCGCGGTCGCCGCGGACAGCAGGAGTGAGCTCCTCACCGATGGTGATGCTGAGCAGGTTGTCGTTCAGTTCCAGGGTGTAGTCCACCCCGCCGATATTGGTTGTCTGTCCGACCATGAGCCTGCCAAGCGTCGTGTCGGAGGTGTTCCTAACAGACATAGAATAATCAAAATCCTCCGTGGGATTTTCGATGAGCTTGTATTTGCCGTTTTTCTGCGTTTCCGCGACCGTGAGCGTAATGGCCGGGTGTCCTGTCAGGTTGGAGGGCAGGATCGCGCGCGCCTCGGCTCCGGGCGAAACGGACGACAAGTCGAGTTCCAGGTAGCTGTGACCGTGGATTGAGACGGACGCGCCCTCGGCGGCGTGGAACAGCCCGGTGATCTTCCCGTCGTACACCTCGACTTTCCCGCCGGATTCGACGATCATGTTCGAGGCGACGCCGCCGCTGATGGTTGTTGTGCCGTTTGAGAAGATGCGGGTGTCGACGGCTGTTCCGCCGCTGGAAACAAGTAAATCACCGTAGTCGCAGATCATGGTGCCGGAGATGAAACCGTTCCTTCTGACTTCGGCCCTGCCCGGGTTGAACCAGATCGTGCCGTCTGCGGCGCTGCTGGTGACTTTGCCGCGCAGGATGGTGTCGAGAGCTCTGGCTCTGCCACTCAGCAGTGTTCCGCCGCCCAGAATCAGTGTTCCGCCGCCCTGGACGTAGGTGTCTCTGACCGTTTTTCCGCCGGAGACGGTCTTTGTCTCGGAGACGATGCTTGTGCCGGATTTGAGGATCAGGATGTTTGCGTCCGCGACATTGTTTTTGCCGGAAAGCTCCTGGACGTCGTTGTTCTCGTCGACGGTCACGCGGACGTTGTGCATGCCGACTTCAAGTTTGCCGAGGTCGACGTCCATGATCTTGTGTGTGGTCTGTTTGGAAAGAGAATAAATGAAACTGGAGCTGACAATGTCGCCGTCGACACGGACGGCGGTGTAAAAGTCGCCGCTGTCCTTCGATCCGGTGTTCTGGATGGAATAGGTCAGGTACACGGTCGTCCCGGCGAAACAGTATTCCGGGATGGCGGTTGCGCCTTTGGTCCCGGCGAGGATCACTTTTTCCTCGCTTCCGGACGGGTTCACGAGCGCCAGGTCCACGTCTCCGTTCACGTTGATCCCGATGACGGCGATCGACTGAAGCGTACGGTCCGCGCCGGAGTAATAATACGTGCCGTCCCAGACCATGCGCTGGCCGGATTCGTAGCAGTCGTCGAAGATGATCTCCTTCGTCGAGGCATTGTAGCCGTATCCCGTCATGGAGTGTCCCTCAATGGAGATCAGGACGGGGCGACCGGAATCGATCTCGCGCATATAGTCCTCGAATGTGAAATCGCCGCCGTTGCAGTCGACCTGATAGATACCGGATATCTCGAGGTCCATCTGGTATCCGCGGTCTTGTGCGTACAGGTACAGCCCGTACAGCATGGACGTGTCTTTGTAACTGACGGTCCAGATGTTGCCGGTTGTGACGTCGTTGAATTGGATATCGCTGTAGTTCTTTGTAAGGAGATCTTCGAGCGAACAGTAGGTCACCGTAGTGCCGAGGTTGCCGTTGCCGCGCCAGTACTGGCCGGTGCCGAGGTAGTCGGCGATGCAGTCCCAGACGTCGGTCCTGATATCCGGGCCGGCCCCGCCGTTCGTGAACGAGTATTCGAGTTCCTGTTCGGGCGTGGTCGGGGTGCCGTTGCGGGAATGGAACCGGTACACGTAGCTTGAGGTTGCGGTGGCTTTGCCAAGCACGGTGTCGAAGGCGTCCATGTCGTAGGCGTTGCCGTCCGTGCCGCGCGACTTCAGCGCCACGGTCCCTTCGATCATGTTGGAAAGGTTCGTCCCATGGTAGCCGTAGAGGTCGTAATACCCGAGGAGCATGGCGGCGGCGGTCGGGGTGCAGCCGTACATGTATTCGGCTTCCGGCATGATGTTGTAGAGGAGGACATCCCCTCCGGGGCCCGTGCTGGTGTAAGTCGGCATATCTGTCTCCGTTTGTGTGTGTTTGCTGCGTTATACTCCAATACTATATCATCTTTCAATCCGTTTGCAAGCAAATAATCCTTCTTTTTCCGGTTTTATCCGGAAAGAAAAAACGGCAGAACGCAGATAAAAAACGCCCCCCGGTTCCGAGGTTGGACCAGGGGCGCAGAATGTCAGGCGCGGGTCGCAGGAAACGGCCCGCGCGGCGGAAACGATCTGAAAAGATCAGTCTTCGTCTTTGAAGAGCTTGTCGATGGCGGCGGCCTTCTTGAGGAGGTCGGCGGCGGCCTTGTCGGAGAGTCCGAAGGTGTTCGCCGCGGCTTCCATGGCTTCGGCATGGTCTTCGAAGTTGCCTTCGAGGAATTTCACTTCACCGTCGCCGAACACGACGAAGATGCCGTCGAAGAATTCGGTGGGATCCTCGTAGAAGACGACCGTTTCTTCCGGCTTGTCGGCCTTGGAGGCGGCTTCCGGCGAGACGAGGACGACGAACGGGAAATCAGTTTCGTCGGTTTCGCCGACGGTCTCAAGACCGTGTTCCGCATTCCACTTCGCGAAGACCGCGCCGCTGCCGTCTTCCGCGACGGTGAAGAAGACGCCGTTCCCTTCCGGAATCTTCGCTTCCTTCAGCAGTGCGAGCGCGGCGGTCGTCTGGACCTGACGTTCCAGAATTTCGGCGGAATTCGGTCCATCGTCGTTCATGCTGTCTATGATCCCCTTCGCGAACGGTCCGACGTAGGGGAGCAGGCCGGAGACGAAGCCGGCGACGGTGCCGGAGTTCAGGAGCGCGATCTGCAGGTCCTTCGTGACCGTGGTGAAGACGAGGCCTTCCGCGTCGATCTTCGAGGTGGCGAGGGTGGCGTGGAAATTGCTCATGATGGCGAGGGAGGCGGGATCGGTCGCGGGGACCGCGCCGCCCACGACGTCGTTCGCCATGGCGCCGAACGTGGCCGTGATGCCGGCGATCATCTTGAAGTAATCTTCGGAAACATAGGAGAAGCTGGAGAAATCCTTGTCCGCGAGGGCGAGCATCTTGGCAAACTCGGCGTCGGCGGTCAGGTCGGAGCCATTTCCGGCGATGCGGTCGCGGACGGCGGCTTCATCGTTGGTGGCGACGAGGTAGTTCCCCGCCTGGAAGATGGCGATGCCGTCCACGGGGACGATCTTGCCGTCCTTCACGATTTCGGGGCTGGACTGGGAGATGAAGTTCTCCAGCGCTTTCCAGCAGAGGTCGCTTTTCGTGGTGATGACGAAGGCGAATTTCGGGATCAGTGCCATGATCGCCGCCGCGGGGTCTTCCCCGGCGAGGACGCCCTGCATGTCCTCTTCCTTGAACTCGCGGCCTTCCACGTAGAACGACAGGCCGGAGATGCACTCGAGGAGCTTGTCGGGCTGGATGCCTGCGCTGGCGAGATCGGAGATCTGCTCGTCGACCGCCGCCATGGTCTCTTCGTCCAGCGTGGCGCGGAGCTTCTTGTCGACGAACGCGTAGAGCACGCCCGGCTCGAACTTCATGGAAACGGCGAGGGCGGATTTCGGGGAGGTGAGCTTGAGCTCGGGAGCCGCGCCCTTGGAGGGGGCGCCGACGAGGTCCCAGAACACGCCCTTGCGTTCCGGCGCGTACTCGAAGTCGATGCAGCGGTAGTAGTCGCCGTTCTTCTTCACGCTGGTGCCGGAGCCCTGGAAGGTCTTCAGCCCGAATTCGTCGACGATGCCGCGGATGGCGGTGAAGATTTCCTTGGCTTCGGGGGTGTCCGCCGGGACCAGGACGTTGAACGAGTCGAACATCTGGTCGACCATCTGGCAGGCAGCCGCGCCCTGCGTGTAGCTGAAGGCGATGCCGCCCTTTTCGAGGCGGGACGTGGTCTTGTCGAAGACTGCGGCGTCGTCCTGGGCGCGACCGCTGAACGGAAGGGCCGCGAGGGCGGTGAACGCGAATGCCGCGATCCAGGCGAATTTGGAGTGTTTCATGGTGTTTCTCCTGTGGAATATGGGTTAGTGTTGGTATAAGCGGAAACACAGCCTCGGGACGATGTCACGAGGACAAATTCCAAATAATCTACACCCCGATTCCGGTTTTTCAACCGGATAGCGCAGTTATTAAAGAATTATTTAAGAAAAATCCGGACAATATGAGGCGATGCGGAGAGATTGAGGTGGAGAAAAGACGGAAGAAAGACGGGGGCAGGGCGGCATTTTTCGGACTTTTTCGGAGGATTCCTCTTGATTTTTCCGCCGTACCGCCTATTGTTTTAACTGGACTTTTTTTCCGCACTTCTTCTGAAAGGGCCGAACCATGACACATGACGAAATCAAAGCGTTCATCGCGGACCGCACCCGCGAAGGACATAATCTCTCGAAAATCCAGGACATGCTCGCTGAACAGGGCGTGAAAATGACGTTTATGGAACTGCGCCTCATCGCGTCCGAGATCGAAACGTCGTTCTGGCAGAAGTCCGAGCCTCAGCCGGAAGCCGCGCCCGAGGCTGAAAAACCGGCGCAGGACGCCGCGCCCGCCGATGAGGCGGACGAGCTCCCCGCCGACGATGCCGGAGCGGAACAGCTTCCCCCGGACGATGCCGCGCCCGCGGACGATGCTCCGGCGGCGGACGACGACAAAAACAACGCCCCGCGCGGACGCACCACGGTCACGATCGATCAGCTCGCGCGGCCCGGATTCCTGGCGACCGGCGGCGTGTCGTTCGGGTCCGGCGCGAGCGGAAACTGGTGCCTCGACCAGATGGGCCGCCTGATGTTCGAGAAGCTCGAAGGCAAGCCCGACCGCCAGGACCTCCAGGAATTCCAGCTGGAGCTTCAGCGCATGTTCGCGAACTGATCCGTTTTTCCGATTTTCCACCCTCACACATATTCTCACCACACAGGAAAGGTATTCGCCATGATCCCTTATGCCTTGTTCGCCGCGGCCGCCGAGGCCGTCCAGCCCGCCACCGCCGCAGCTGAAACCGCGCCCGCGACGGCCCAGCAGAAACAGTCCCTCCTCGAAAGCCAGTTGAGCGAGACCGGAAACGTGGTCCGCCAGATCCACGAACAGGGTCCCGGGTTCTTCACGAACCTGTGGAACAACCACAGCGACGATGTGATCCGCTTCGTGAAGGCCGTCATCCTGGCGCTGATCGTGCTCGTGGTCATCAAGCTCGTTTCCATGGCGGCGCGCAAGATCATCGCCCGCTCCTTCAAGAAATTCGAGGGCGACATATCCCTCACGCATGCCACATACACGATCGTCCGCACGCTCATCTGGGTGATCGGCCTGCTCATCATCCTCGACCTCTTCGGATTCAACACCGCGAGCATCCTGACCGTGCTCGGCGCCGCCGGACTTGCCATCGGCCTCGCCATGAAGGATTCCCTCAGCAACATCGCCGCGGGCATCATGCTCCTGATCCTGCGTCCGTACAAGGTGGGCGACTACATCGACAGCGGCAGCGTCAGCGGCACCATCGAGCAGATGGGCCTCTTCTCCACCATCCTGAAGACCCCGGACGGACTCTTTGTCTCCACCCCGAACAGCGTGGTCTTCGGGACGCCGATCAAGAACTATTCGCGCAACCCGCTCCGCCGTTCGGACATCACGGTCGGCATCGCGTACGCCGATTCGCTGCCCGTCGCCATTCAGGCGATGAAGGACATCATGTCGCACGAGCCGATGGTCCTGAAGGACCCCGCGCCGGAAGTGCTCGTGTCCGAACTCGCCGACAGCTCTGTGCAGCTCACGCTCCGTTACTGGACCGCCACGGCGGACTACTGGCCCGCTTACTGGACCATCAAGGCGCAGCTCAAGCCCGCGATCGAGGCCGCCGGCCTCAACATCCCGTTCCCGCAGCGCGTTGTCACGTTCATCAACGCCTCCGACGCGGCGAAGCCCGGCGCGTAAGGTTCCGTTTCCCCGTTCATCAGGGAACCTTTTGTACAACAATTCAGGGGAGATCCGCTTGCTTGCGGACCTCCCCTTCAGCGTCTTTACGGTTTCACCTGATATGGACCTTTTCATCCTCATTAATCTCTGATTTGCGCGTCTCGCGGTCAAGTAAAAGTTAATGTGCCGCAATCTGAACCCCTTTGTCGTTCGCGTCTCGCGGTAAACTAAAACTGTTGCCGAGCGTGAGCGAAGCCACCACGGCGGCGGAGCCGCCCCCAGCAACGCGGGGACGCAACGCGTCCTTTCCCCTCCTCTTTTCGAGGCGGGAGGTAGGCAAAGATATTTAACTCTAAATTCTATAAAATGGGACTTTTTTTCGAAAAAAAGATATGAAAAACTATTGAATGGACAAAAAATGTCCAGTCGGATGTGCTATATTAGTTGCAGAGCAACAACAGAAAGGCCTCCAACATCATGCCAGTGAATAAAAAACAATTGTTTCGTCTGGTTCGGCTGGTTGCACAGCTGAAGGAGAATCGCTACCCGAATTGCGTCAGCTTCGCGGAAGAGATGCGAAAAGGCTTTTGGGATGATGGTCTGGATCACGGCTGCTCGGAAAAGACCATTCGCCGTGACATTCAGACCTTGAAGACCGAATTCAAAGCCCCGATCAAATTCGACGTGGCGAAGAACGGGTTTTACCTCACACATCACGGGTGGACCTTCAACTGCCCGATGGTGGAAGACGACGAAATGCTTGCGGCGGTCCTCGGTGCGAGAATCGCGGAGCACATATTCCCCTCGCCGATGAAAGAGCGGATCAGGAATGCCGTCGACAATCTGCTGACCGAAAACAACCCGGATTTTCTCGACAAGGCGCAGGTCAGCTCGCTGACGATCATCCCCTCGAACCGGGCAGACATCGATGCAAAAGTCTTCGTGCCGCTTTTTCGTGCCTGGCAGGAACACGAGATATGCCGCATCACCTATCTGAGCAGCCATCGCGATATAACCGAACGCAAATTCGAGCCCCACGCCCTCGTTTTTTACGATGGGGTGTGGTATGCCAAAGGCTTTTGTCACTTGAAGAAAGATGTGCGGGTGTTGGCCCTGAGTCGTATGAAGGCTGTCATGCCGACGGGGATCACATTTACTCCGGACCAGAAGATCATCCGTTCTGCCACAGAAGAAACGCTCTTCAATCCGGAAATCGTCGAAAATGTCGTTATTCGTTGCGACAGCTACTTGTCCAACCTCGTTCAGACGCATCCGCTCCACCCTGAACAGGAAATCGTGCCATTGCCGGACGGCGGTTGCGAGCTCCACATCAAGACTATGTCAAAATACCGCCTCGTTACTTGGACGATGCGGCAATGCAGCAATGCCGAAATCATTTCTCCGGCATCCGTACGGAAACACATCCTCGACCTCGCGAAATCAATTCTGAAAAAACACGATTCCACAACCAATACAACTAATCCTCAAAACTCCCCTCGTCGGACAACCCAAAAGAAAGGATGAAACCATGTGCGAACTTAAGCCGTTTTTCCCGAACAAAACAGCAGAAAAGCTTTATGAATATGCGAAAGTAGAGGTAAAAAAAGAAAAAGGCAAGACCGAATTTGTTAAAGATTGTGATGACAAGGATCTTATAAACGAGTTGCTCAACCCGTTAGGCGCGTATCCGCATGCTTTTGTTCTTGGCTGTGTTATGGATCGGCAAACAAAGGCTGAAAATGCGTGGCAAGTTCCGTGGATCGTTTTCAAGGCTCTCGGAAGATTTGATATTGATTACTTGGCTATATCCATTGATGAGATCCATAAGATTTTCAAAGAACAGGTCAAACATCGCTTTAAAGACATAATGGCGGATTTGTTCTGTTGTGCAGTCAAAAGGATTCAAAGAGACTATGACGGAGATGCCAGCAGGATTTGGAATGATAAACCTTCAAGCGGTTTGCTGATTTATCGTTTCCTGCAATTTAAGGGTGTCGGGATAAAGATCGCGACAATGGCAACTAATATCCTCATGCGTCGGTTCGGAGTAGAACTTAGAGACAGGAGAAGCATTGATGTTTCACCGGACGTTCATACCGTTCGAGTTTTTCAGAGGCTCGGTTTGACCTCTTTTGATAAGGATAATGAAATCAAGGCGCGAGAGGGAACAATGTATATGGCTCGTGCGATCAACCCAGAATACCCGGGAATCTTTGATTATCCCTGCTGGTTTGTTGGCAGTCATTTTTGTGATGCCCAAGGCCCCAAATGCAAAAAAGAGGATGGTCAATGTCCCTTTTTTAATTTTTGCCCCTCAAAAATTGAGAACTAAACGAGGTCTTTAGGAAAGGATTTGTCATATGAACAACTATACGGAATCTGTCGCTAAAGAGCGCCATTTCCCAAGCTCAACGTTGTTGAAAGAAGACGTTTCTCAGAAAGAGAAGGTAAACACCCGAAGTACAAAGGCAAAACTGGAAGAAATCCTGTCCAACTTGAAGATCGACGGACATGTCACAAAGGTTTCCGTTGGCCCCAGCGTAACGCAGTATGAAATAACGCTGGAGCCGGGTGTCAGAGCCGACAAGGTTGAAAAGAATAAAAAGGCCATTACGGAAGCTTTGGAGGTATCCAGTATTCGCCTTGTCATTCCGATTCCGGGGAAAAACGCTCTTGGAATTCAGGTGCCGAACAAAACAGCCACTCCGGTTTATATGCGTTCGCTCCTCGAATCGAAGGAATGGAACGAATCCAGGGCAGCCGTGCCCGTCCTGCTGGGACAGGACATGGAAGGAAAAACAGCCATTCTTGATTTTGCGAAAGCGCCGCATCTTCTTGTTGCCGGGGATGCGAAGTCGGAAGTGTCCGCCTGCTTGAACACGATCATCCTGAGCCTTCTCTTCAAGTTTTCTCCGAATGAACTCACGTTCCTTATCCTTGCGCCCAAGAGCGGACCATTAAGCGTGTTCGGTCGGATTCCGCACATGCTTGTCCCCATTGTGAGCGAACCGAAAGAGTATGTGCCGACGCTCCGATGGGCAGCGGATGAAGTGGACCGCCGCTATAAGGTGCTGGCTAAAGTCAAGGCAAAGAATCTTACCGCGTTCAATTCCCGGCTGGCGGATTCGCAACTTCTTACGGACGATAATGGAAACGTGATCCCTCAAAAACTCCCGGTTCTCGTGATTATCATCAGCGAACTCGCCGATGTCATGGCGACCGAATCCGCCGACAGAGAGGACGCGGAAACATGCATTTGTCGTATCGCGCAGAATGGCCGTGCCGTAGGCATCCACCTGGTCATCGCAACTCACTCGCCTCGCAAAGAAGTCGTTACCGCCCTCATCAAGGCAAATTTTCCAGCCAGGATCGCGTTTCGCGTTGATGACATCAAGAAAAGCCGTCTGCTTTTGGACACGAAGGGGGCAGAAAACCTGCTCGGGAACGGCGACATGCTGTTCAATCCGCCGGACGGCTCCCCATTAAAGCGCATTCAGAGCCCCTTTGTCTCTGAAGATGAGGTTTCCAAGGTAGTTGCTGAGGTTCGCAAGCAATCTGAAGAACAGCAATGACGGAACAGGAATTCAATGCTCTGAAAAATCAAACTGTGGCTACGTTGTTTCAGGTAGGCAAATGTTACGAAACGGGTGATGGCGTTGGCAAGGATGAGGCGGAGGCTGTCAAATGGTACCGTATGGCGGCGGAGCATGGTTGCGCCGATGCGATGTTTGAACTCAGCAAATGCTATACATTCGGTATTAGCGTGAGGCGGAACCGTGTAACAGCGGCAAAATGGCTGCAAAAAGCCGCCGAGCATGACCATGTGAGAGCAATGTTTATCCTCGGCAACTGGTATCTGTCAAAACGGCGTGGCATTGAATACAACCCACGCAAAGCCGCCTGGTGGTTCCGCAGAGCAGCGGACAACGGTGATGCTTGGGGCATGTTTCACCTCGGGGAATGCTATGCGGACGGTGTCGGGATGAAGAAAGATTATGACGCGGCGTATTTATGGTTTTGCCGTGCCGTGCTTGCCGCCCCTGACGATGAGGTTTTGTATCAATCCGTCCAAAACAAAATCTATGACCCGAACTTGAAAGAAGTTCTGGGAAAGAAAAACTAGGCTAAATTATTCTATTTGCCGCTTCGCTGGGGGCTCGCATTCGCGAGCCTCGGTGAACTCGTTTGCACGAGTTCGACTGATTACTTTACCGCGAGACGCGAACGGCAGAGTAACTTTTGAGTGAGGAGGGCATTTGTTTTCCTGACCGCGGGGCGCTAACGGCAGAGGGTATTATTACTGCTGAGATAGGGGCGGATCATTCGTCCCGGCGGGGAGCAGCCGGGCACTGCCGCAGTGGAGGCTATGCCTCTCAGCTGAGGATCATTCGGCCTGGTGGCGGGGATCGCCGCAGAGGATGTTCATCGCCATGGTGAAGAGGGAGAAGGTGACGTCGGCATCGTAGGCGGCGCGGTGGGGCTGGCCGGGGAAGTTGTCGGGCACGGGGAATTTCGAGCGGAGGAATTCGAGGCTGTAGCTGGAAAGTCCGGGATATGCGCGTCGGAAGATCGGGATGCTGTCGTAGGCGCCGCCCTGGATCAGCTCCATGCCGCAGCGCGCGAGGCTCTCCTGCATGAACGACAGGTCGAACCGGGCGTTGTGCGCCACCAGACGCGATTTCCGGGCGAAATCCATGAACTTGAACCCGGCCTCCCTGAACTTCGGCGCGTCGGCGACCATGGCGTCGTCGATGCCGGTCAGCGCGGTCAGACGCGGCGGAATGGGTACGCCGGGATTCACGAGCGTCTGGAACCTCGAAACGGAGCCGTCGAGCTCCACGCGTACCGCGCCGATCTCGATGATGCGGTCGCGGACCGCGCTGAAGCCGGTCGTTTCGAGGTCGAAGACGGTGAACGGTCCGGAGCTGAGCCAGTTCATGGGGGACGGATCCTGTTTCAGTTCGGGCGGACGCTCACTCCTGCGCCAGCTGGTGTGCGGCGAGGTCGTAGCCGTGCTTGCTGGAGATGTTGATGGGGCAGGGCTTGATCTCCCAGATCTTCTCCGCGTACTCCTCGATGGAGCGGTCGCTGGAGAAGTAGCCCATCTTCGCGATGTTGAGGAGGCACTTCTTCTGCCATTCGGCCGGCTTGCGGTAGAGCTCTGCGACCTGCTCCTGGACGGCGGCGTAGGAATCGAAGTCGGCCGCGCACATGTAGTTGTCGGAGTCGAGGCTTTCGAGGATCGGCTTGAAGATGTCGAACTCGCCGGGCGAGAAGAAGTTGGTGCGGATGAGCTCGAGCGCGCGCTTCAGCAGCGGGGATTTCTCCACGAACTCGTTCGGGTGGTAGCCCCGCTCGCGGAGCTGGCGGACCTCGTCGACGTTCATGCCGAAGATGAAGATGTTGTCCTCGCCGACCTGGTTGCGGATCTCGATGTTCGCGCCGTCGAGCGTGCCGATGGTGAGCGCGCCGTTCAGGGCGAACTTCATGTTGCTGGTGCCGGACGCCTCGGTGCCGGCGAGGGAAATCTGCTCGGAGAGGTCGGCGGCGGGAATGATCTTCTCGGCGAGGGAGACGCGGTAGTTGGCGAGGAAGATGACCTTCAGCCTGTCGCCGATCGCCTTGTCGTTGTTGATGACTTCGGCGACGGAGTTGATGAGCTTGATGATGAGCTTCGCCATGTAATAGCCCGGTGCGGATTTCGCGCCGAAGATGATGGTGCGCGGGACGAAGTCCATGTCCGGGTTGTCCTTCAGCTTCAGGTAGAGCGTGATGGCGTGGAGGATGTTCAGGAGCTGGCGCTTGTACTCGTGGAGGCGCTTCACCTGCACGTCGAAGATGGAATCGGGGTTGATCTCGACGCCGTTGTGTTCGCTGATGTACTTGGCGAGGACGAGCTTGTTGGCGCGCTTGATCTTCGCGAGCTCCTCGAGGAATTTCCTGTCGTCCGCGAACTTGGTGAGCTGTTCGAGCTGCCGGAGGTCCTTCGGCCAGCCGTCGCCGATCTTGCCGTCGATGAGGCGGGAGAGTCCGGGGTTCGCCTTCTTCAGCCAGCGGCGCGGCGTGATGCCGTTCGTGACGTTCACGAACTTGCCGGGGAAGAACTCGTTGAAGTCGCGGAAGAGGCCGTTCTGCAGGAGCTCGGTGTGGAGCGCGGCGACGCCGTTCACGTGCTTGGCCGTGACGACGCACATGTATGCCATGCGGACCATCTTCTCGGGCTGTTCCTGGATGAGGGACATCCGCGACTGCATGCTGTTGTCGTTGATGTAGCGCGTGGCGACCTGGCGGAGGAAGAGGAAGTTGATCTGGTAGATGATCTCGAGGTGGCGCGGGAGAAGCTTTTCGAAGAGGCTCACGGACCAGCGTTCGAGCGCCTCGGACATGAGCGTGTGGTTGGTGTAGTTGAAGACGCTCGTGGTGACCTTCCACGCCTTGTCCCAGGAGTAGTTGTGGATGTCGATGAGAATTCGCATCATCTCGGGGATGGCGAGGGCGGGGTGCGTGTCGTTGAGCTGGACGACGATGACGTCCTTGAGTTTCTTGAGGTCCTCTCCGCTCTTTGCGAAGCGGGAGAAGATGTCCTGAAGCGAGGCGGAGACGAGGAAATACTGCTGCTTGAGGCGGAGCTCCTTGCCCTCGTAGTTGTTGTCGTTCGGGTAGAGCACGCGGGTGATGTTCTGGTCCAGGCTGGATTCGAGGTTGGCGCTGATGTAGTCGCCCTGGTTGAACTTCGTGAGGTTGAACCCGTAGAGCGACTCGGCGGACCACAGGCGGAGCGTGTTCACTGTATGATTGCGGTAGCCGGGGATCGGGGTGTCGTAGGGCATTGCCTTCACGTCCTGCGTGTCGACCCATCTGCGGCGGTCCGGGTTGGCATCGTCGCGGATCTTCTCGACATGGCCGCCGAACTGGACGACGCATGCGAGCTCGGGACGGCGGATTTCCCACGGGTTGCCGCGGCTGAGCCAGTTGTCCGGCTCCTCGACCTGGTAGCCGTTCTGGATGATCTGCTTGAAGATGCCGTAGTCGTAGCGGATGCCGTAGCCGAACGCCGGGAGTTCCAGCGTGGCCATGGAGTCCAGGAAGCAGGCCGCGAGACGTCCGAGGCCGCCGTTGCCGAGACCGGCGTCGACTTCCTCGTCGCGGATTTCGTCGATGTTGAAACCGAGTTCCGCCAATGCTTCGGCGGCGTCTTCTTCGACGCCCAGGTTGACCATGGCGTTGCCGAGCGTGCGGCCGATCAGGAATTCAAGCGAGATGTAGTGGACGACGCGGGGCTTCTTCTCTTCATATTCGTCGCGGGTGGCGATCCAGTCGCGCATCATGAGGTCGCGGATGGTGAGCGCCAGCGCATGATAGCAGTTCAGGTTGACGGCTTTTTCCGGGCGAGTGCCGACAGAGCAGATCAGGTGGTGCAGGAAAAGCTTCTTCAGCATTTCCTTCGTTTCTTTCTTGGCCATGGTTTGAAAACTCCTTCTTGCAAGGCAGTGAAATGGGCTGTATTGTGTGCCGGAAGATTTGATTTGTTCCGGTGACCACGCGATCCCCGGTCGGAATCGGATGCCGTTCCGTTTCGGGCGCGTGCAAAAAACAATGCTATATACTATACTCCGGAATCCCTTTGTTTTCAACCCGGAATGCTATGCGCGGAACGAAAAACGCGTGTTTTGAACATGTTCCGGAACGACGGCCCGTAAAGTGAAAAAGGAAGCACGGCGGTCATGATTCAAAAAGACGGGAAAAAGACTGATTTCCGCTCTTGTCTTCTTGATTTCAAACCGTTTCGAGTCTATATTATTTTATGGCATCTCTCTTGATTGTGTCCGGCGGCTTTTCGCATCCGGGCAAAGTCCGACTGGAAAGATTCTCGACGGTTACGTTTTCAGGTAGCCGCCTTCATATCTTTCTTCATCGTCTTTTTGCCCGTCTGCTGAAAATCCATCCGCCCCCGAATCAATCGAGATACCTCTTGTGATGTTTTTTCGACAACAAACGGCGGGCCCGGCGCATCCAGTCTTTTCCGGTTCCCGCTTCAGAAAGGCGCTTCCCATGGACGAAACTCTCCTGAAAACCCCGTTGGCCGACGAACACGTCGCGCTCGGCGCGCGCATGGTCCCCTTCGCCGGCTGGTACATGCCGGTCCAGTACAAGGAAGGCATCCTCGCCGAACACAAGTACACGCGGGAACACGTCTCGCTGTTCGACATCTGCCACATGGGCGAGTTCACCGCCGCAGGACCCGGCGCGGCGGAAGCGCTCGACGCCGCGCTGGCGCGTTCCGTGGCGGACCAGAAGGACGGCGTCTGCCGCTACAATTTTCTGCTGAACGAAGCGGGCGGCGTGATCGATGACCTGATCGTGTACCGGATGGGCGCGGAAGAGTTCTTCATCGTGGTGAACGCGGCGCGGATCGCGGTCGATTTCGCAGAGCTCCGTAAACGTCTTCCCGCTTCTGTCAAGCTGGAGAATCTCTCCGATTCCATGGCGAAATTCGACCTTCAGGGGCCGGATTCGACGGCGGTGGTGACCGCGCTCGGTCTGGATGCCGCCGCCCTGCCGAAGTATTACCACTGGGCTAAGTTCAATCTTTTCGGGCTCGACATGCTCATCAGCCGTACCGGATACACCGGCGAGCTTGGGTTTGAGCTGTATTTCGATGCTGCGCACGCGGTCGACGTGTGGCGGAAACTCCTCGCCTGTCCGGGCGTGAAGCCCGCCGGGCTCGGCGCGCGCGACACGCTCCGTCTGGAGATGGGCTATCCGTTGTACGGCGACGAGATGGACGAGGCGACCACTCCGGTCGAGGCGGGATTCGGCGCGATGCTGAAACTCGACAAATCCGACCGTAAATTCGTCGGTTCCGATGCACTCCGCACTGTCCCGCCGAAAAAGCATCTGCGCGGGCTCGTGCTGGAAGGCCGCCGCGCCGCCCACACGGGGACGCCTGTCCTGCTCAACGGAACGCAGGTCGGCACGATCACGTCCGGCACGTTCGCGCCCTCGCTGGGCTGCGCCGTGGCGATGGCATACTTCGACGCTTCGGCGGAGATTCCGGCGGACGCGGAGTTCGAGGTGGAACTCCACCGTGCCGTCGTGAAGGCGAAACTCGCCCCGCTGCCGTTCTGGACGCACGGCACGGCCAACCCGAAAAAGTAACTCTTTTCTACTCCAAAAAACAAACAACCTTTTTACACCCATACCAACCCCATTTCAGGAGAAAACCATGGCGAAATACTACGCTGAAACGCACGAATGGATTGAACTCGACGGAACCACCGCTACGCTCGGCATCTCCAAATACGCCGCCGATGCCCTCGGAGACATCACCTATGTCGAGATTCCGGCGTCCGGCAAGGCCGTCGCGGCCGGCGAAGTCCTCTGCACGGTCGAGTCCGTGAAGGCCGTCTCCGACGTCTACGCGCCTGTCTCGGGCACCGTCGGCGAAGGCAACGCCGATCTCGAAGCCGATCCCGCCGCGCTCAACGCCGATCCGGAAAATACCTGGATCTGCAAGCTCGAAGGCGTGAATGCGTCCGATCTCGGCGGCCTGATGGACGCCGACGCCTACGCCAAGTTCGTCGAATCGCTCTGATCCATTTTTCCGTTCACCAGCAGAAAGGCGACAACCATGCCTTACATCCCGAATACCGACGCCGACCGGGCCGAAATGCTCGCCGCGGCGGGATTTGCCTCCATTGAGGAGATGTGGGAGAAGGCCGGGGTGAAGTTCCCCGCGCCCCCGCTCGACGGCATCCCCGAAGGCAAATCCGAGTTCGAGGTCATGTCGTACCTCTCCGGCCTCGCCGAAATGAACGCCACGCACCTGATCAACTTCGTGGGCGGCGGCTACTACGACCACATCATCCCCGCTGCCGCCGACGCCATCGCCGCGCGCGGCGAGTTCTACACCGCCTACACCCCGTACCAGCCGGAAGCCTCCCAGGGCACGCTCCAGGCCATCTACGAATACCAGACCGCGATCTGCCGCCTGACCGGCATGGAGGTCTCCAACGCCAGCCTGTACGACGGCGGCACCGCGCTCTTCGAGGCCATGATGATGGCCGCCCACATCACCGGACGCCGCCAGGTCGTGATCTCCGCCGCCGTCTCCCCCATCTTCCGTCGCATGATCGAATGCTACTGCCGGAACCTGGACCTGGAACGCATCGAGATCGCGGACGGACGCGGCACGGATTCCAACCTGGACGCCGTCATTGCTGCGATCACCGACCGCACGGCGTGCGTGATCGTGCAGTATCCGAACTTCTTCGGCGAGGTCGAGGACCTGGCCGGAATTGCGGCCGCCGCGCAGGCGAAAGGCGCGCTCGCTGTGTGCTCGACGTACCCCGTGGCGCTCGGCTGCCTGAAGACGCCCGGCGAGATGGGATTCGACATCGTGACCGGCGAGGGCCAGAGCCTCGGCATCCCGCTGAGTTTCGGCGGCCCGTACCTCGGATTCATGGCCGTGAAGTCCAAATACATGCGCAAGATGCCCGGCCGCGTGGTCGGCCGCACCGTGGACCTGAACGGCAAGACCGGCTACGTGCTGACGCTCCAGACCCGCGAACAGCACATCCGCCGCGAACACGCCACCAGCAACATCTGCTCCAACGAGAGTCTGTGCGCCCTGAACGCCCTGATCTACCTTTCCCTTTGCGGAAAGAACGGGTTCAGACAGGTCGGCGAACTCTGCATGTCGAAGGCCGTGTACGCACGCGAACAGCTCCTCGCGATCGACGGCGTGTCGGCGGTCGGTTCCGGCGCGTTCTTCAACGAATTCGTGATCGAGACCCCGCTCGACGGCGCGGAACTGGTCGGCAAGCTCATCGACAAGGGCTTCGCCGCCGGATTCCCGCTTGGACGCTATTACCCCGAACGCAAGAACCAGATCCTTGTGGCCGTGACCGAAAAGCGCACCCGCGAGGAGATCAAGGCGCTTGCAAACGCGATGGAGGCGCTGATATGAAGCTTATTTATGAAACCGGCCGTGCCGGCCGTACCGGCGTCGTCCTCCCGAAGTGCGACGTTCCCGCCGCGTCCGCGGTCCCCGCCGCCCTCCGCCGCTCCGAACCCGCGGGTCTGCCCGAAGCCTCCGAACTTGAGGTCGTGCGCCATTTCACCGGGCTCAGCCGGATGAACATGAGCGTGGACACCAATTTCTACCCGCTCGGTTCCTGCACCATGAAATATAATCCGAAGTTCCATGAGAAAGTGGTGCGTCTGGCGGGATTCGCCGACCTGCATCCGCTTCTGCCCCAGCTCCGCCGCGGCGGCGTGCTGGTCCAGGGCGCGCTGATCGTGCTCCACGAGACGGAACGCATGCTCGCCGAGCTCCTCGGATTCTCCCAGATGACCATGCAGCCCATGGCGGGCGCACACGGCGAACTCACCGGCTGCATGCTGATCGCCGCCTACCACCGCGCACGCCGCGACACCGCCCGCAAGTACATGCTGATCCCGGACGCCGCGCACGGCACGAACCCCGCGAGCGCGACTGTGGCCGGATTTACGACGAAGGTCGTGCCCAGCGACGCGGACGGCAACGTAGACCTGGACGCGCTGAAGGCGATGCTGTCGCCCGAAGTGGCGGGCATCATGCTGACGTGCCCGAACACGCTCGGCCTCTTCGACCCGAACGTGTCCGAGATATGCAAGCTCGTGCACCAGGCGGGCGGCCTCTGCTACTGCGACGGCGCGAACTTCAACGCCATTGTCGGACGCGTCCGCCCCGGCGACATCGGGTTCGACGTGATGCACGTGAACCTGCACAAGACGTTCTCCACGCCCCACGGCGGCGGCGGCCCCGGCTCCGGTCCGGTCGGCGTCTCCATCAGCCTCGTGCCGTACCTGCCCACGTCCCGCGTGATCCGTCGTTCGGACGGTATCTGCTGCCTGGAGTACAACTACCCGGAATCCATCGGCTACATCGCGCCGTTCTACGGCAATTTCGGCGTGATCCTGCGCGCCTACGCCTATCTGCTCACGCTCGGCCGCGAAGGGCTCAAGCGCGTCAGCGAAAACGCCGTCCTGAACGCGAACTACGTGGCGTCGCAGCTTGAGGCGTACTACGACCGCAAGTACAAGCGTCCCTGCATGCACGAATGCGTCCTTTCCGGCAAGCGCCAGCTCGATGCGAACGGCGTCCACACGCTCGATATCGCCAAGGGCCTGATCGACCGCGGATTCCATCCGCCCACGATCTACTTCCCGCTGATCGTCCCGGAGGCCATCATGATCGAGCCGACCGAGACCGAGTCCAAGGAAATCCTCGACGAGTTCATCGACGCCATGAAGGACATTGCCCGCGCCGCCGAAAACGACCCGGAATCCCTGCATGCCGCGCCCGTCACCACCCCGGTGCGCCGCCTCGACGAAACGCTCGCCGCGCGCAAGCCCGACCTGAAGTATACAGGCGACTGAGCGCTGTCGGCAGACAGAAGCATCCTGTATAAGGAAATCCCTCCCGCTTCCGGAAAAAACGTCCGGAGGCGGTTTTTTCTGTGTCCGTGTCCCGAAAAGTCCAAAAAAACGGGGAGAAATGGCGGATTTGAGTTGAAAAACGGGGGAAAGCATGGTATTGTATGGGATGTTGTTTTAGATTAACGTATAACCGACGAAACAAGGAGCGCACCATGAATTCCAAGAACTGGAAACCCGAAACCCAGGCTGTCCATTGCGGCTGGACTCCGAAGAACGGCGAACCCTGCCAGCTTCCGATCTTCCACAGTACGGCCTACAAATACAGCGACGCGCAGAGCGTGGCCGACCTTTTCGACCTCAAGGCCGACGGATTCTTCTATTCGCGCCTCGCGAACCCGACCGTCGCGGCGTTCGAGACGAAGATCGCCGAGATGGAAGGCGGCGTGGCTGCCGTGGGCGTGACCGCGGGCCAGACCGCGAACATGCTCGCGATCATGAACGTCTGTCCCTGCGGCGGGCACGTGCTCGCCAGCGCGGCCCTGTACGGCGGCACCGTGACGCTCTTCACCATGACGCTGAAGCGCATGGGCGTGGAGGTCACCATGGTCCCGCACGACGCCACCGCGGACGAGATCGTTGCGGCGGCGCGTCCGAACACCCGCGCGCTCTTCGCCGAGACCCTGACGAACCCGAGCGTGTGCGTGCTGAATTTCGAGGCATACTCCGAAGCCGCGAAACGCCTCGGCGTGCCCCTGATCGTCGACAACACGTTCGCCACGCCGTATCTGTGCCGCCCGTTCGACTTCGGCGCGGACATCGTGACGCATTCCGCCACGAAGTACCTCGACGGCCACCAGACGAGCATCGGCGGCGTGATCGTGGAGAAGGGCGACTTCGACTGGAAGAACGGCAATTTCCCCGAATTCACCGAGCCTGACGTGAGCTACCACGGCCTGATTTACACCAAAGATTTCCCCGCCGCGCCGTTCTCCACCAAGCTCCGCGTGCAGTGGGTCCGCGATACCGGTGCGATCCTGCCGCCCATGAACGCCTTCCTCATCAGCCTGGGGATGCAGACGCTCGCGCTCCGCATGGACCGCCACAGCTCCAACGCGCTCGAAATGGCGAAGTTCCTGAAGGCGCATCCGAAGGTCGCGTGGGTGAACTACCCCGGCCTCGAGGACAGCCCCGAGCATGAACGCTGCAAAAAGTATCTGCGCGCCGCCAGCGGCGTGCTCTGCTTCGGCGCGGTCGGCGGCAAGGAGGCCAGTGTGCGCGCAATTGATTCCCTCAAGCTCGCGTCCATCGTGGTCCACGTGGCGGACGTCCGCACCATGGTGCTGCATCCCGCCAGCATGACGCACCGCCAGCTCTCCGATGAACAGCTTGCTGCGGCGGGCGTTCCTCCGGACCTCATCCGCCTGTCCGTCGGCATCGAGAACATCGACGACATCAAGGCCGATTTCGAACAGGCCCTGGCGAAGATCTGAACTTGAATTGAGCCGAACGGAAAACGACGCATGAGAGTGCTGCTTCAGCGGGTCCGCAGGGCGTCCGTGACCGTGGCCGGCGAGACCGTCGGCGAGATCGGGCACGGCGTGCTGCTCTTCGTGGGCGTCACGCACGGCGACACGCGCGCCGATGTTGACTGGCTCGCGAAAAAGGCCGCCGGACTCCGCATCTTCGAGGACGAAGCCGGCAAGATGAACAAGTCCCTGCTGGACATCGGCGGGGATGCGCTCGTGGTGTCGCAGTTCACGCTCTACGCCGACTGCCGCAAGGGACGCCGACCGGGATTTGACCTGGCGGGCGATCCGGCGGCCGCCAACGATCTTTACGAATACTTCGCGGAACGCCTGAAGGCCGAGGGCGTCGGGCATGTGGCGACCGGACGGTTCGGCGCGGACATGCTCGTCTCGCTCGAAAACGACGGTCCGGCGACGTTCCTGCTCTCCCATCCGTGGGAATACTCCGTGACGACGAATCCGAACGCGGAGGCGGACGAATGAGCTTCTGCAACCTCGCTCTGCTCGGGTCCACCGGGTCCATCGGCAAAAGCGCCCTCGCGGTCGCCCGCGCCCTGCCGGACCGCATTCGCGTCTCCCTGCTCGCCGCGGGGAGGAACTGGGAGCTTCTGGCGGAACAGGCGCGCGAGTTCCATCCCGATTGCGTGTGTCTGGATGACGCCGCGCATCTCGACGACCTCCGCATCGCGGTTCCCGCCGGATGCAAGGTCATTTCCGGGCGGGAAGCCCTCTGTGAAGCCGTCGCCGCGCCGGAGATCACGACAGTGCTGTGCGCCATTGTCGGCACGGGCGGGCTGTTCCCGACCCTGTCCGCCATCCGGGCGCGCAAGACGATCGCGCTCGCCAGCAAGGAAGTCATGGTCATGGCGGGCCGCCTGGTCACGGACGAGGCGAAGAAATGCAGCGCACGCATCCTGCCCGTCGACAGCGAACACAGCGCGCTTTTCCAGTGCCTGGAGGGACGGCGTCCTTCCGAGGTCGCGCAACTGATTCTGACCGCCAGCGGCGGCCCGTTCCGCAATACGCCCGTGTCCGGAATGGACAAGATGACGTGGAAACAGGCGTTGGCGCATCCGACGTGGTCGATGGGGCCGAAAGTGACCGTCGACTCCGCATCGCTCATGAACAAGGCGCTGGAGATGATCGAGGCGCGCTGGCTCTTCGACGTGGAAGGGCCGCGCATCGAAGTCCTCGTTCATCCGCAGAGCATCGTACATTCGCTCGTCCGGTTCCGCGACGGCGCGCTGATGGCGCAGATGAGCCAGCCTGACATGCGGTTCCCCATCCAGTACGCGCTGACCTGGCCGGAGCACACCGCGTCGAACCTGCCTCCGCTCGATCTGGCGGAGATCGGTACGCTCACGTTCGAGCGACCCGACGAATCGCGGTTTCCGTCGCTCGGATTCGCCCGCGCGGCGCTCGAAGCGGGCGGTGCTCTGCCTGCGATCCTGAACGCGGCGAACGAGATCGCGTTCGAACGGTTCCGCGCAGGGACCATACGTTTTACTGATATCTGGCGGATCGTGGAGCGGACGATGGACGCGCTGGGACGGTGCGGCGACGAGACGCTCGACGCGGTCCTGGAGGCGGACGCCCGGGCGCGCGATTATGCCCGCGGGATCGTCCTGCCAAGCTCAATATGAATTGAAATCGAAAAGGAGATTTTGACTATATGGAAACACTGATCCTGATCGCATCGGTCCTGCTGATGGTGATCTTTTTCGGCCTGTGCATCATCGTGCACGAGTTCGGCCACTTCATCGTCGCGCGGTTCTGCGGCCTCCACATCGAGGCGTTCTCGGTCGGATTCAAGAAGATCTGGGGCAAGAAGATCAACGGCGTGGAATACCGTATCGGCTGCATCCCGTGCGGCGGCTACGTGGAACTTCCGCAGATCGACTCCACCAGCGACGAAGTTACCGACGCCGCGGGCAATCCGCTGCCGCACGCTGCGCCGTGGAAACGCATCGCGACCGCGTTCGCCGGACCGCTGTTCAACATCATCTTCGGGTTCGCCCTGGGCGTCGTGATCTGGATCGCCGGCATGCCGCAGCCGGATACCGATCACTACACGGAATTCACTGTGCGGACCGTCCCGGAGGACTGCCCCGAATACCGCGCCGGACTGCGCGAGGGCGACCGCATCGTGAAACTGAACGGCAGCGCGTTCGATCTGAGCTGGAACGAATTTGCCCAGCGGATCATGCTGAACGACGACAACGTGAAGCAGGTCACGCTGGAGATCGTCCGCGACGGCAGGACGTCCGAAATCTCCTACATGCCGGAACCCAACGACCGGCTCATGCCCGGCGAAAAGGTCATGATGCCGTTCTTCCAGCCCGAACTCCACGTCTACGTCTCTCCGTTTTACGATTCGCCCGCGGAAAAGGCCGGGATACGTGACGACGACCGTGTGACCGCGGTCGACGGCAAGCCCGTCTACGGCGTCGACGAGCTGATCAGCCTCATCACGTTCTCGGACGGGAAGACGCTCAATCTGACCGTGGACCGGAACGGACAGCAGCTTGAGGTCCCCGTGACGCCGGTTCCGCTCCCCGGCAGAAAGCCGCGTCCGCAGATCGGGATCTATTTCACGACCGCGAACGATCTCTGCGAGGTGGAGGAGACCATCCCCGGTCTGCCCGCGGACCAGTATCTGAAGCCCGGCGACGTGATTACGGCGTTCAACGGCGAGTCCCTGAAGGACGATCCCTTGAAATTCTCCGGACTCGTTGCCGAACAAGGCGTCGAAACCGATGACAAAGGCGAGCTGCACGGCAGGGAGATCACGCTGACCGTGAAGCGTGCCGGTTCGGCTGAGCAACTGGAATTCAGGATCACGCCGCGCATCGTCGTGCCGTACGAGATCGGCGTGAGCTTCTACCGTATCGATCACCCGACCCCGTGGAAACAGTTCTGCAACGTCCTGAAAATGACGAAGCGCACGCTGAAGAGCCTCGGCCACACGATCCAGAGCAAGGTCGGTCAGGACACCGGCTACACCACGATCGGCGTCCAGCATCTTTCCGGCCCGCTCGGCATCGGCCGCTACATGATCAAGACGTTCAGCGGATCGTTCATTCAGGGGCTGTACCTGGTCGTGATGATCAGTTTCTCGCTCGGCCTCTTCAACCTTCTGCCGATTCCCGTGCTGGACGGCGGACACATCATGATCGCGCTGATCGAGATCGCGATCCGGCGTCCGGTCCCGGCGAAGCTGGTCCAGCCGGTCACGTATTTCTTCATGTTCGTCCTGATCTCGTTCATGGCGATCGTGTCGTTCTTCGACGTGAAAAAGATGCTCCCTCAGAAATGGAGCGATGCGCTGGAGATAAAGATTCATCGTGCTTCCAATGAGCTGGAAGACGGCGAAACAACGGAATCCGCGGATGCGGAAACTGCTGTTGAAACCGAAGCTGAATCGGAAAGCGCGAAAACGCGGGTTCAGCAGGAGGCGACCGGTGAAACGGCGGGTGAGTAACCAACTGCATGTCGGGCGCGTCGCCGTCGGCGGCGGGGCACCGGTGTCCGTGCAGTCCATGACGAACACGCGCACGTCCGACGCGGAGGCCACGCTCGCGCAGATCCGCGAACTCGCCGCGCTCGGCTGCGACATCATCCGCTGCGCCGTGCCGGACATGCCGTCCGCCGAAGCCATGCGCCGCATCGTGGCGGAATCCCCGATCCCGGTGATCGCGGACATCCATTTCGACTGGCGTCTGGCGCTGGAGTCCATCCGCGCGGGCGTCCACGGCGTGCGCATCAATCCCGGCAACATCGGCGGCGCGGACCGCGTCCGTGCCGTGGCGGAGGCCGCGGGCGAGGCGGGAATCCCGATCCGGGTCGGCGCGAATACCGGCAGTCTGCCGAAGGGGCTGTTCGAATCGAAGCTCGCCGCATGCGGAGACCACGACGAAGCGATGGCGGAATCGCTCTGCGAAGCGGTCGGGACGCAGATCTGCACGCTGGAATCCTGCGGCTTCCACGATATCAAAGTTTCATTGAAGGCAAGCTCCGTCCCCGTCATGGCCGCCGCCTACCGCAAGTTCGCGGCGCGTTCGCCGTTCCCGCTCCACCTCGGTGTGACCGAGGCGGGGACCACGGCGCGCGGCATCCTGAAGAGCGCCGCCGGGATCGGCGCCCTGCTGCTGGACGGCATCGGCGACACCATCCGCGTGAGCCTGACCGCGCCGCCCCGAGAGGAAGTCAAGGCGGGGATCGCCCTGCTGGAGATCTGCGGACTCCGCGACGCGTATCCCGAGATCGTGTCGTGTCCCACCTGCGCCCGCACCGAGTACGACCTGATCGGCATGGCGGAACGCGTGGAGGAGCTTGTGGCATCCCTGAAGGCGTCCGGCCGCCGCATCGGCCTGAAGAAGATCGCGGTCATGGGCTGCGTGGTGAACGGGCCCGGCGAGGCGAAGGACGCGGAATTCGGGCTGGCCGGTTCGAAAAACGGCTTCGTGGCGCTTTTCCGCAAGGGCGTCCCGTTCGCGAACCTCCCGCAGGACGAGGCGTTCGAGGTGCTGAAACAGGAGATACTCGCCTCCGCGTCGGAAACGTCCCCGAAATGACCGCTCACGCGCGAAAACCATAACTTTTTGAAAATATTTCACAAAAATCCGGTTGTATTCCGCCGGTTTGCATGATATAGTACGTACTGGAAAAATCAACCGATACCGGGAGAACGCCATGAAACGCTTCAAACACCCCTTTACATTAGTCGAACTGCTCTGTGTGATTATCGTGATCGCCCTGCTCGCCGCGATCTCGATCAAGGTCACGCAGGTCGCCTATCGCCGCGCGGACGAGACGAAGACGAAAACCGTCATGGAGATCATCCGCACCGTGAACGAGCAGTACAAGGCGAAAAACGGGTATTATTTGCCCTCTGCTGCTCCGATCTGTGATTCAAACTTTATTGTGTCCGCCGAGAAAGCCTCCACAGGCTATTGCAGGATCAAATTCGTCAATACTGATTTTGCCGATTACCTTGGCGATGCATATGAAATGCTCAGATCAATGCCGGTCAAGAAAAAATCGGATGGAAAAACAAACGAAGATTATATCCGGGATGCCTGGGGTAATGAGATTCGTTACAAAGCTCCCGGCAGATACAACGAAGGTACGTATGATTTGTATTCTATTGGTCGTGACGAAGAAACATATATTTCCAACAGTACGAACATCGACAGTGAGAAAAGCACTTTGAAAAAAGAGGGGTTTGGCGATGATGTAACAAACTTCTCTCTGCCCCGCTGATCTATTTTGGCATGACATAACACAACCGAACAATTGAAGGAAACCATACCATGAAAACATCTTCCAGAAGATTTACTTTGATCGAGCTGCTCGTCGTGATCGCCATCATCGGCATCCTCGCCGGGCTTGTCTTCCCCGCCCTCGGCGTCGTCCGCAACAACGCGAAAAAATCCAAGGCGAGCAGCGAATGCCAGTCTCTGAAGTCCGCCATCATCATGTACGAGTCGGAATTCTCCTGCTGGCCCGGGAATGTGTCCGGTTCGGCCGACGGCCTTGTCAAAAGCGATGGCACGAACAGCGACTACGCAAAAATGTGCAAGGTTCTCACGGGCGAAAACGGCAAGAAAATGGTGTTCTACGAAGTCGGCGTAGGGTACGAAGAAGAAAAGGGTATCCTGGATCCGTGGAACCGTCCGTATCAGGTCATCCTCGACGTCGATTACGACGGCAAGCTCAAGAATACTCTTGAAGCGGTCTCCGCGGTCAACGCCGTCAACGGCCGTTCCGGCCAGGACCTCCGCACGAAGGTCGGCGTGTATTCGTTCGGCGTCGTCGAGACCGACAAGGACGCCAAAAAGCTGGACAAACTGGCTTCGAGAAAGAAGCTCGTCATCAGCTGGTGACGGATGGCCGCGTTTTAAGCCTGCCGTGAGCTTGCGCGGGGGCCTCCTTGCAGGGGCGCCCGCCGGAAGTTCGCGGCCTGAAAAAAAGAGATCGGAAACCGCATGGATATTGTTTACGGGATAATGCTGGACAACGGCTCCGGGTACAACGCCCGGTGCGACTCCTCGCTCGGACTGCACATCGGCGACTACTGCGTGATCCGCAAGGATTTCTACCTGGACTACGGCCAGATCGTGAAACAGTTCGACGCGCCGCCGCCGGAATCGACCCCCGCCGCGCCCGTCGAGGAGGAACGCGAATCGGGCGGGACCGTGTTTTCCGCGAAAAAAAATGAAATCTACGCGATCCAGCGCAAGGCGACCGTGGTGGACCAGGGCAAGGCGCACGAAAACCAGATGCGCGCGAAATCCGCCCTGCGGATCACCGGGCAGTACGTTGCCCGTCTCGGCCTGCCCATGAAGCTGATCAACGCGCATTATTCGTACGACGGCAAGCTCATCACCGTGCAGTTCAGCGCCGAGGGGCGCGTGGACTTCCGCGAGCTGGTGAAACTGCTGTCGCAGGAATTCAACACGCATATCGAACTGCGCCAGATCGGCGTGCGCGACGAGACCGCGATCCTCGGCGGCATCGCGAACTGCGGACGCCCGCTCTGCTGCTGCCGGTTCCTGAAGGACTTCGCGTCCATCAACGTGAAGATGGCGAAGGAGCAGGACCTCTCGCTCACGCCGTCCACGATCTCCGGCATCTGCGGCAGGCTGAAATGCTGCCTCAAATACGAGCACGAAGGCTATCTGGAGCTGGAGAAGACCATGCCGCGCCGCGGCGAACTCTGCGAATGCAAAGACGGACGCGGCCGCGTGGTCGACCGCAACCTCCTGACGCAGAAAGTCACGATCCAGCTGGAAAACTCCACGCACACCGTGATCTGCCCCGCCTCGGAAGTCTCGGTCGTGTACCTCGACAAATACAAGATGCGCGGCGGCGCGACGGGGCAGGGAGAATCCGCCTCGCAGAAGCAGTCCGGCGCTGAAGATGCGGAAACGGAGTCCGTCGAGGAGAAGGACCCCAACACGGCATCTCAACAGCCGCGGAAGCCGGCGCGTCAGGACGGACAGAACCGTCAGCACGTTCAGCAGCAGCGGAAACAGGGCGAACGTCCCCAGCGTCCCGCGGGCGAACAGCGTCAACCGAATCCGAATCGTCCGCCGCAGAATCAGAACCGTCCGCCGCGTCCGCCCCGTCAGGACGGCGGGAACCGCGACGGCGGCAAACAGAACAACCGCCCGCGCCGACCTCAATAAGCACGGACAAAAGTCAGTCGTTTGTGACCATTTCAACGCCGCCGGATTGATGTTCGGACGGCGTTCTTTTCGTGCCGGAATGCTTCATGCGCGCGCGAAAACGCGGAAAACCGCCTGAAATCACCTTGAAAATGTATGCATTTTCATGTATAGTAATAGGATAGATTTTTATCGGGCACATCTATTCATTGGAATCCGGCGGCTTTTCGCATCTAAGCAAATCCCGACTGGAAAGATTTTCGGTGGTTACGTTTTCAGGTAGCCACACTTAAATCTTTCTGCCTCGTCTTGTTTGCTTATCTGCTGAAAATCCATTCGGCTGAATGAATAGAAGTACCCTTCCGCCATTGTCTGTAGAAAGGAGCCGCACGAACATGCTTGCCAAACGTATCATCCCATGTCTGGACGTGAACAACGGACGCGTCGTGAAGGGAGTGCATTTCGTGGGACTCGTGGACGCGGGCGATCCCGTGGCCGCCGCCGTGGAATACAACCGGCAGGGGGCCGACGAACTCGTTTTCCTGGACATCACCGCCAGCAGCGACGCGCGCGCCAGCGTGGTCGACGTGATCGCAAAGACCGCCGACCAGGTTTTCATCCCGCTGACCGTGGGCGGCGGCATCCGCACGGCGGACGACATCCGCCTGATGCTGAAATCCGGCGCGGACAAAGTCTCCCTGAACACGGCCGCCGTGCTGAATCCCGACCTCATCAAGGCGGGTTCCGACCGGTTCGGTGCGCAGTGCATCGTGCTGGCGATCGACGCCCGGCGCGTCCCCGGCGAAAACCGCTGGGAAGTCTACACGCACGGCGGACGCCGTCCGACCGGGATCGACGCGCTGGAATGGGCCGTGCGCGGCGTTGAGCTCGGCGCGGGCGAAATCCTGCTCACGAGCATGGATACCGACGGCACGAAGGCCGGTTACGACTGCGAGCTGACCGCCGCGGTCGCCGATTCCGTGCCGGTGCCCGTCATCGCGTCCGGCGGCGCGGGCGACCTGGACGACCTCGCCGAGGTCATCGAAAAAGGCCGCGCGGACGCCGTGCTTGCCGCCAGCATCTTCCATTTCGGGACGTACACCGTGGGCGACGCGAAACGCTACCTCGCCGGACGCGGCATCCCGGTCCGAATCTGAACGGAACAATTTCAACACAACTTTTGGAGAATACAACCATGTCGAACGACCTTGCCTCCCGCAGTCTGGCCTACCACGCGAATCCGCAGCCGGGCAAACTGAAGATTCTTCCCTCGAAACCCTGCACCACGCAGGACGACCTTTCTCTGGCTTATACGCCCGGCGTCGCCGTGCCCTGCACCGAGATACACGACCACCCGGAGAAGATCTGGGAGTACACCGGACGCGGCAACACCGTGGCCGTGGTCAGCGACGGTACGGCCGTGCTCGGGCTCGGCAACATCGGCCCTGAGGCCGGGCTCCCCGTCATGGAGGGAAAATCCGTCCTCTTCAAGCGTTTCGCCGACATCGACGCCGTGGCGCTCTGCATCGGCGGCGTGTTCAAGGAGGACGGCCGCACCGATCCGGACAAGGTGATCGAGACCGTCGCCCGCCTCGAACCCTCGTTCGGCGGCATCAACCTCGAAGACATCGGTGCGCCCGCGTGCTTCGCGATCGAACCCGCGCTGAAGAAGGCGATGAAGATCCCGGTCTTCCACGACGACCAGCACGGCACCGCCATCATCTCCCTCGCCGGCATCCTGAACGCCCTGCGCGTGGTCGGCAAGAAGATCGGCGACTGCCGGTTCGTGATGAACGGAGCCGGGGCCGCCGGAATCGCCTGCGCGGAATACTACGTTTCCGCGGGCGCCGACCGTTCCAAGTTCATCCTCTGCGACTCGAAGGGTGTGATCCACGACGGCCGCACCGACCTCAATCCGCAGAAACAGCGTTTCGCCGCCCACACGGACGCCCGCACGCTCGCCGACGCCATCAGGGGCGCGGACGTCTTCGTCGGCGTCTCCGTTCCGAAGGCTCTCACCGGGGATATGGTCCGCACGATGGCGCCCGGCGCGGTCGTGTTCGCCATGGCGAATCCCACGCCCGAGATCTTCCCGGACGAAGCGCTGGCCGCAGGTGCGGCGGTGGCGGGAACCGGGCGCTCCGACTACAGCAACCAGGTCAACAACGTGCTCGGTTTTCCGGGCATCTTCCGCGGCGCGCTCGACACCCGCGCGTCCGACATCAATGAGGCGATGAAACTGGCGGCGTCCCGCGCTTTGGCGGACATCGTGGCGGAGCCGATGCCGGAGGACATACGCCAGCTGCTCTCCGCCGCATATCCCGAAGAGGCGGCGAAAGGCATTTTCGAGGGCGAGATCCCGCTGAAGGCGTCGTTCGTGATCCCGAAGCCCTTCGATCCGCGCGTCGTGCCCCGCGTGGCGCGCATGGTCGCCGAGGCCGCGATGGCCTCCGGCGTGGCGCAGATCAGGATCGACGACCTCGACGCCTACGAACGCGCCGTGGCCGCCCGCATCGCCCGCAACAACAAGCAGTGAAAACCGAGGTGCAGTTATGGCAAAGGTCATTCATTCCATTCCCGAACTCCAGCAGTGGTCCCGCGACGCGCATAAGGCCGGCAAGACCGTCGGCCTCGTGCCGACCATGGGATTCCTGCACGACGGTCATCTTTCGCTCATCGACGCGGCCCGCGCGAACGGCGCGGACGCCGTGGTCATCTCCATCTTCGTGAACCCGATCCAGTTCGGCCCGAACGAGGATTTCGCGAAATATCCGCGCGACTTCGAGCGCGACCGCGCGCTCTGCGAAGCCCGGAACGTGGACGTGATCTTCGCGCCCGGCGTGGAGGACATGTACCCCGAACCGCTGACCTGCCACGTTTACGAAAACACGATCTCCAAGAACCTCTGCGGCAAGTCGCGCCCGATCCACTTCGAGGGCGTGACCACGGTCGTCTCGAAGCTCTTCAACGCCGCGCTGCCCGACCTGGCGGTGTTCGGCCAGAAGGATGCCCAGCAGGCGGCGATCATCCGCCGCATGGTCCGCGACCTGAATTTCCCGATCAGGATCATCACCGCGCCCATCGTGCGCGAGGCGGACGGCCTCGCCATGAGTTCGCGCAACAAATACCTCTCCGAAGACGAACACCGCCGTGCGCTGGCGATTTCGAGCAGTCTGTTCCGCGCGCAGAAGACGTTCGCCGCGCAGCCCGGCGTTTCCGCGTCGAAGCTGATCGCCGACATCCGCGCGGAGATTACGGCGGCGGGCGGCCTGGTGGAATACGTCGAGCTGACCGATTCGGACACGATGCTGCCCGCGACGACGCTCGAACCCGGCAAATCCTTCACGATCGCGGTCGCGGCGAAGTTCGGCACGACCCGGTTGATCGACAACATCCAGCTCGGATGAGCTGACAACAACTTTCACGGACAGGACACAGCATGGCAGACGGCGTAAAACACGAGCATTGGGGCAGTTCATTCGGATTCGTCATGGCGGCGGTCGGTTCCGCCATCGGACTCGGCAACGTGTGGCGGTTCCCCTTCATCACGGGGGAGAACGGCGGCGGCGCGTTCGTCCTGATCTATCTCCTCTGCATCGCGCTGGTCGGCCTGCCGGTGATGCTGGCGGAACTCGCCATCGGGCGCGCCTCGCAGGGCGACCCGATCAAGGCGTTCCGGCACTTCGCGATCCGTTCGCCGCGCCTGCCGAAAGTGGCCTCGGGATTCGGACTGGGGCTTGCCGCCGCGCTGGCGGGGGCCCATAATTACGGCATGGCCGTCCTGCTGGTGATCCTGAGCATCCTGATCTACCACTACGGCTGGTCCACGGTCGGATTCTCCTGCACGCTCGTGGCGGGGCTGATCCTGTCCTACTACGCGATCATCGGCGGCTGGATCTTCCTGTACGCGTGGAAATCCTTCGCGCATGAGCTCGTTTTCGCCTCGCCGGAAGAGGCCGGGGCGTACCTCGGCAGCGTGTCGTCCGACGGCTGGCTGTCGTCCGGCCTGACGCTTGCCTTCATGCTCGCGTCGGCGGGGATCTGCTGGTTCGGCGTGAAGAAGGGCATCGAAACGGTCTCGAAGATCATGATGCCGCTGCTTTTCGTGCTCGTGGTCGTGCTCGTGGTCCGCAGTGTGACGCTCCCCGGCGCATCGAGGGGCATCGAGTTCTTCCTGAAGCCCGACTTCAGCAAGATCAACGGTTCGAGCGTGCTGGACGCCCTCGGACACGCGTTCTACTCGCTGAGCCTCGGCATGGCGATCCTCATCACCTACGGCAGCTACCTGAGCAAGAAACGCAACATCCTGAAGTCCTCGCTCTGGATCGTCTTCTTCGATACCCTCATCGCCATGCTCGCCGGTCTCGCCATCTTCCCCGCGCTCTTCGCGCAGGGCGGCAATCCGGGGCAGGGGCCCGCGCTCGTGTTCAACACCCTGCCGATCACGTTCGAGTCCATCCCCGGCGGCCTCGGCTGGCTCTGGAACGGCCTGTTCTTCCTTCTTCTGGCGATTGCCGCGCTGACGAGCGGCCTGAGCCTGCAGGAGGCGGTCGTGTCCAGCTTCATGCAGAACCTGAAGCTGTCGCGCCGCGTCTCCGTGCTGCTCTCGACCGTGCTGATCACCGGACTCGGATGCGTGATCTCGTTCAGCGTGAACGACTGGTCGCATCTGCCCTCGCTGCACCGACTGCTCACGGGACTGTTCGGCAGCGTGAAGGGCAGCCTCTTCGACCTGATCGACTATGTGGCGAGCAACTGGATCCTGCTCCTGAACGGCCTCGCGGCGGCGTTCTACGCCGGCTGGGTCTGGGGCACCAACGGCGCGGCGCACGAACTCTACCGCACCGGAGCCGACACGAAGGGGCTTTCCAGGTTCCAGAAGTTCAACCGCACGCGCCTCCCGATCATCTCCTGGTCCGTGTTCATCCGCTTCATCTCGCCCGTGCTGATCTTCGTGACGTTCCTGTCCGCCGCCGGATTCTTCCAGAAAGCACAAAAGTCCGCCGAACCTGAACAGCCCGCCCAGGAAGCCGTGCAGACGCCCGTGCAGCAGGCTTCCGTGGCAATAGAACTCGAAGCCGCTCCCGCTGTCGAGCCCGCGCCGTTCCACCGCCTGAAGGGCGCGGCCTGGCGTCCGGAACAATGGTGGAATCCCGCCGACGGCGCCGGATTCGCGTTCTCGGCCAGCGTCCGCTTTGCGGCGGTCCCGGAGAGCGTAGTGCCCGTGCTGTCCGTGTGGGAAGAATTCGACCTCTCCACTTCGCCTGACTATCCCGTGATCTTTACGGTCGACGGCGTGACATACGCCGTGAGCCGTCCTGCGGGCGACGAGGCGTTCTTCCCGGCGAACCAGTGGGTGAAGCTCGGCGTGTCGTGGGATCCCGCGAAGAAACGTCTGCTGGTCAGCCGCAACGGCAGAATGTATGCGGCGAAGAAACTTGAATCCGCGCCCGAAGCCGCCGCATCCGAGACCGTTTTCGACATCTTCTGCGACCGGCTGTATCCGCATGCCGTGGAGTCGGATCAGACGGCCCGGATATCCAAACAGGGCCTGTGATTTCTCTGTGTTCTTCCATTTTTTTCGGGTTCCGCGCTTGAAAACGGCGGAATCCGTGGTATAGTTTTGAAGTAAAACAACAAATTTGAAGGAGTTGAACTTATGAAACTGAAACATGCATTCATGCTCGCCGCATCCGCCATTCTGTCCGCCGTTGCGTTCTTCGGCTGCGCCAGCGAAGGAGATTCCAGCTCTTCCGCCGCCGCGCCCGCGAAGGACGCCGCGAAGGTAAAACCGCTGGTCGTGTACTGGACCTGGTCCGAGACGCACAACACCAAGGTCGTCGCCGAAATGCTCCAGCAGAAGACCGGCGCGGACATCGCCCTGATCGAAATGGTCACGCCGTATCCGAACGATTTCGGCAGCGTCATGCAGCTCGGCCAGCGCGACCTCCAGCAGCCGAAAGCTCCGGCGATCAAGGAAATGAACCTCGATCTCTCCAAGTACAATCCGATCTACGTCGGAACCCCGATCTGGTTCTCCACCTATGCGCCGCCGGTCCGCACGTTCCTCCAGTCCTACGACTTCACGGGCAAGACTGTCGCGCTCTTCTGCACGCACGGACAGGGCAACCCCGCCACGTTCAAGTACCTCGCCGACGCGAAGACCGCGGTCCCCGCGATCAACTACTTCCCCGAAGTCTTCGCGCACAAGGGCACGGAAGCCGCGAACGCCGGTCCCGCCCTCGACGCCTGGATTCAGAAAGTTTCCGCGAAGTAAGCCGAAGCTTTTTTCCATCTGACAACCTTGAAGGCGGACCGGAGCATTTTCCGGCCCGCCTCTTTTCTTCCTTCAACCGTACCATCCGAAAGGAACCGCACCATGCACGTGCTCCTGCTCAACGGCAGCCCGAACGCCGAAGGCTGCACCTTCACCGCCCTTTCCGAGATCGCCGCCACGCTCAAAGCGGAAAACATCACGTCCGAAATCTTCCAGCTCGGCAAAAAGCCCGTGCGCGGCTGCATCGCCTGCGGAGCCTGTCAGGAACGCGGCGCATGTGCGTTCCAGGACGACGCTCTGCCCGCGTTGATCGAGGCCGCGAAGCGCGCCGACGGCATCGTGATCGGATCGCCCGTGTACTACGCCGGACCGAACGGCGCACTGTGCGCGTTGCTTGACCGGTTCTTCTTCTCCTCCGGGAATCTCCTGAAATTCAAGCCGGGCGCGGCAGTGGTCAGCTGCCGTCGCGGCGGTGCGAGCGCGGCGTTCGACCGTCTGAACAAGTATTTCACGATCAACCAGATGCCGGTCGTGTCCTCGCAGTACTGGAACTCCGTGCACGGGTTCACGCCGGACGACGTCCGCAAGGACGCCGAGGGCCTCCAGACCATGCGCACGCTGGCGCACAATCTGGCGCGGATGCTCCGCATGGAGGCCGCCACGCCGCGGCGTACGGACGAAGAGGAACACCTCTGGACGAGTTTCCACGACGGGAAATAAGATCATCCCGAACCGTCAACGGACAATCCCCCGGCATGAAAGCACTGGACGATCTGACCTACGGCGCGGAATGCGCCCTTCGCGGCATCCGTGTTTTCTTCACGCGCCCGCGGCTGTGGCCGTATGCCCTGCCGCCGCTGCTGGTCGTCCTGCTGCTGTACGCCGGAATCCTCGCCGCACTCATTTGCTGGGCCGCTCCCGGGCTCCGGGAATGGGCCGTGGGGCTTTCCTTCCCCGAATGGCTGTCGTGGCTTCAAACGGTCCTGGACTGGTGTCTGTCGGCCTTTTTCTGGGTCGTCATCCCGCTGATCCTGCTCTATTTCATTGGAACTTTCTACGAGATGTTCGGCAATATGCTGTTCGATATCCTGGTCGACGCGTTCGAGAAGAAGGAGTATCCCGAACATCCCGGCGCGGACCAGTCGTACACAAAAACTCTTCGCCTGACCGCGGGCTATATCCTGCTGACAATTGTGTCCTACCTCGTTTATTTCCTGCTGTTCTGGGTTCCCGTCGTCGGTTTTATTTTTCGGGGCGCGATCTGCGGGCGGTCGTATCTTCACGACAGCGCCGTCCGTCAGGGATTCCACGTGTCCGTGCTGAAAAAACAGGTCGCAAAGAACCGCATGTCCGTGCTGGGATTCGGCATCATCGCTCGTTTCGCGGAGGCGATCCCGTTCCTGATTCCGGGGCTGGTAATCGGTGGCTCGATCCTGTATCACACCAGGATATTAAACGCAGACGACCTTTCGGCCCGGAAAAAACTCTCGGCATAAAAACGCCGGATGAATCGGATTCATCCGGCATGAAAAACAGAGGAGGAGGGGGATTATCCCGTTTGCTTCTTACTCCGAAACCGTGACGAATGTGCCTTGTTCGCTGGGCGGGAGTTCGCCGTTTTTCAGCTTGATCTGTCTGTCCTTGTCGGAATGGCAGACCGGGCAGTTTCCTTCCGGTTCCTCCATGGTGAGATGGCCGCAGACGGGGCAGAGATAAAAATCCAGGTCCGAAGCTTCCTCGGCATCGGGGTTGATCATCAGTTCGATGTCAATATCAGCCGCAAGTACCTTGTTTGTGATTTCAAGCGCGATCAGAACTTCCCGCAGGGTCTTTTCCGGATCGGCCTTGGCCAGAATATCCCGGTAATCCTTTACAGGAGCGAGAACGATCATCCTCGGATCCAGCTCAATCGGATAGGAGGCCGTGGAAATCTTCTCAAACTTATATTTTTTCAGAAGAATACTGATGATTGTTTCATGCCGGTCAACGAGGACCTGCTGGGAGTTCGCGAGAGCAAGGAGAATCTCTTTATCTTTGGAATCCTGTGCGGCGGATCTGCAGCGTTCGACGCATGTCTCAAGTTCCGCCTGCGTCTTCTGCATCAGCCGGAACGTTTCCTGATCGACGGTGCGTTTCGGCTGCTTTTTCCCGCAGGAACAGAGGCAGAAAACAGCACAGCAGACAAGGATCAGAACTGTTGCGAGAGATATGATTCTTTTCATGAAAAACGAACTCCGTAAAAAAAGATATGAACTGAACAGGCGGGAAAGAAAAAGAAGTTTCTTTTACCGACCTTAATAAAGATACATCGTTTTTCCGAAAAGTCAACTGAAAACAAGCTTTTTTTCAGACATTTCTCCTTTTTTATCATAAGCAGGGAACGAGTGTCCGCGTTTTCTGTTTGAAAAATGGTTTGAAAATGCGGCTAAGGAATGCTATATTAGGCGCAACATAACTTGTTAGTCCAGCATCTTCAGAAAGGCGGTTCCCATGTCCCTCCCATCCGCAAAAAAAAGCATCCTTTTCCTGTTTGTCCTTTGCGTGTCCGCATTGCTTTTCTCCTGCGTTTCCTCGAAAAAAGACGCGTCGGAAGGCATCGCGTTCGTGTCCGGCATGGGATACGGCTGGAACCTCGGCAATACATTCGACGCCTGGCCGAACATCGGCGGGCGGCGCGGCGGCCTGGAAACGGAAACCTCCTGGGGCAATCCGTATACCACGCGCAAGCTGATTAAGTATATCAAGGAACAGGGATTCGACACGATCCGCATCCCGGTGACCTGGGGACCGCACATGGGCGAGGCGCCGGAATACACGGTCGATCCCGCGTGGATGTCGCGCGTGGAGGAGGTCGTGGACTGGGCGCTGGCGGAAAAGATGTACGTGATCATCAATCTGCACCATGAAAAATCCTGGTTGGAAAAAGCCTCGAAGGACTACGAAGGGACCATGACGCAGTTCCGCGCCGCCTGGCGGCAGATCGCCGCGCGTTTCCGGGAACGCACAGATCATCTGATCTTCGAGTCGATGAACGAGATTGATTTCACGGACCTGCCGGCCGAGGAGAACGGCGCGCTGGTGAACCGCGTGAACGGCGAGTTCGTAAAGCTGATCCGCGCGTCCGGCGGGGCGAACAAAAAACGCTGGCTTCTGCTGCCCGGGATCGGGGCCGACCTCGACAAGGCATGCGACCATCTGGTCCTCCCAGACGATCCGCGCTGCATCGTGTCCGTGCATTACTATCTGCCGCCGCAGTTCGCCATCGCGACGCCCGGCACGAGCTGGGGCTACCAGTACAACTGGGGCAGCGACGAGGACCATAAGACAATGGAAGCCAACTTCGAGAAACTGAAGGAACACTATCTGGACAAGGGCATCCCGGTCATCATCGGCGAGTACGGATGCCTGCTGCGCAACAAGGACCGCGCGAGCCGCGTCGACTACTTCCGTTCCATCGTGCGCCTGTCGCGCGCAAACGGCATCTGCCCGGTCTTCTGGGACAACGGCGAAGAACTCGACCGCCGGGCGTATGTCTGGCGTCAGGAGGGCGTCCTGTCCGCCCTGACCGGGAATTGAGCGTGTGAACATGAAGATCGTCCCTGCCGATTTCGGGCGTCATGCTCCGTACATGCTGGCGCTGTTGAACAACGCAATCCTTCACACGACCTGGGTGTACGACTGCGACCCGCACCCGGAGTCGTACATGCGGGAGTATTTCGACGAGCATGCGGCGGGGAACTATCCCGTGCTGGCGGCGGAGTCCGGCGACGGCGCGTTCCTGGGGTTTGCCTCATGCGGCGCATACCGGCATCATCAGGGGTATCTGCACGCGGCGGAGCTGTCCGTCTATGTCGAACCGTCCGCGCGCCGGATGGGCATTGGGATGGCGTTGCTGGCGCGTCTGGAGGATGAATGCCGGAAGATCGGCATCCATACGCTCATCGGGGTGATCGACTCGGAGAATCTGCCGAGCATCGAGCTGCACCGGAAATGCGGCTACGAGTACGCGGGGACCGTCCGCGAGGCTGGACGGAAATTCGACCGCTGGCTTACCATCGTGTATTACCAGAAGATCCTGTGACCTGAGCCGGGAACAAGCTCAGATGTCCATCATGCGGGCCGCCTTCACGAACGCACGGCAGAGCGCGGCGCTTTCCGTGCGGTCCGAAGACGTTTTGACCCCGGTATTGACGTCCACGGCATAAGGGCGGACACGCTCGATGGCACGCGCGACGTTGGCGGGCGTGAGTCCGCCCGCGAGGATGACCGGGAGCGGGGATTCCTGCACGAACCGGGCTGCGCGGCTCCAGTTTCCCGTGAGACCGGTGCCTCCGACCTGTCCGGTCTTCGGGTTGAGCGTGTCGATCAGGAACGCGTCGATGAACGGCACGAATTCGGCGTATTTGTAAAAGGCGTCCTGCGGTTCGGGATGGATCGCGCGCACGAGCCTGGCGCACGGGGGCAGGGCGTCGCGGATTCTGGAGACTTCCTCCGGCGTGGATTCCCCATGGAGCTGGATGTTGTGGATCGCCGCGGCGTCGGCGAGGTCGAGGATTTCCTCGGGGGTGGACAAATGCGTGACCAGCCACGGCTGGACGAACGGCGGCAGGGATTTCGCGAGACGCCGCGCGGTACATGCGAGGATGAAATCCGGCGAAGGATGGACCTGTCCGACCAGAAAACCGACGGCGTCCGGCGAGGCGGAGAGCGCCGCCTTCAAATCCGAGTCGTTCCTGATGCCGCAGATCTTGATCCTCATAGGGCTGACATTTCTCAGCTGAAAAGCAGTTCGACTCCGCGCAGCGTGAAGTCGTCTCCGCCGTCCTTCATGCCGGCGAGCTCCGGCGCGCGCAGGAAAAACACGCGGTCGCCGCCGCAGGCGTAGACCGTGGGGTGGCGTCCCAATATCCTTTCGACGCGGGCGAGGAATCCCGCCACGGCGTCGATGGCGGCGGCGTCGGTGCCCATGCGGATGGCGTCGGCGGTGTTTGTGCCCGGGTTTTGCGGCAATTCGTCCGCGAGTTCGACGAACGGGAGTTTCGAGGTGTAGAGATTGAGTGCGCGGCGCGCGAGGGTGCGTCCGGGGAAGATCGCGCCGCCGAGAAAGTGTTTCTGATCGTCGACGATCTCCGCGGTGATGCAGGTGCCGAAATCAAAGGAAACAGCCGGGAGAACGGCCCTTTTGGTCAAGGAAACGGCATTTGCGACGCGGTCCTGTCCGAGCGTCGACGCATCGACAAGGGAGAAGTCCACGATTTTCGAAGCCGCCTCCGGCGTTGCCATCCGGCATCCCCGTGCCGTTAGCGCGTCAATTTTCTCCGCCACGACACAGGCCGCGAATACCTCCGCACCGTCCGGAAGCGAGGCCGGATCGAAGCCAGCCGTCGGGACAGTGCGGACCGTACGTCCGCCGTCGGAATCGGCCGCGAGTATCTGCGTATGGGTGTTTCCGATGTTCAGATAGCAGCGCATTTGCGTGCACCTCCGGAAAAAAGAAAAGGTCCCGCCTGAGCGGGACCTGAGGTGAGGCGTATCAACCGCCGCCGAGTGTCTGGATGATGGTGATCAGCGGGCTGAACAGTGCGATAACGATACCGCCGACGATGACGGCCAGGAAGACGATCATCAACGGTTCGATCATGGACGTCAGGGCGCTGACGGCGTTGTCGACTTCTTCGTCGTAGGTGTCGGCGATCTTTTCGAGCATGTCCGGGAGCTTGCCTGTTTCCTCGCCGACCTCGATCATACTGATGACCATGTCGGGGAATATCTTGGTGGACTGAAGCGGGGGCGCCATAGGTTCGCCTTCCTTCACGGCGTCGTGGACCTGCTGGACGGCCTTGGAGACGAGCTCGTTGCCGGCGGTGTCGCGGACGATCTGGAGAGCGTTCAGGACGGGGACGCCGGAGCCCATGAGGGTACCGAGCGTACGGGAGAACTTGGAAATGGCGTTGCGGGAGACGAGCATGCCGATGACGGGCGCGTTGTAGATGCCCTTGTCAAAGTAGAACCGCCCTTTCTCCGTTTTGAGGATGAACTTCGTGGCGATCACGAGGACGACCACGATGATGATGGCGATGATGATGTTGTTCTGCAGCCAGCGGCTGACGCCCATGACGAACTGGGTGATGGCGGGCAGCTGCGCGCCGTCGAGCATTTCCGTGAACATGACTTCGAATTTCGGGACGATGAAGATCATGAGGAAGATGGTGATGCCGATGGCGATGGTAAGCACGATGGCCGGGTAGACCATGGCGGATTTGACCTTGCCCGCGATCTTGGCGGCCTTTTCGCGGAAGCCGGCCAGACGGGTGAGGATCAGTTCGAGCTTACCGGCGGCCTCGCCGGCGCGGATCATGTTCAGATAGAGTTTGTCGAACGATTTCGGGTGCTGTGCGAGGGCTTCGGAGAAGGTCGAGCCGCCTTCGACGGAGTAGGCGACCTTGCCGAGAATGGTTTTGACGGCCGGGTTTTTCGCCTGTCTCTCGAGCGTCTTGAGCGAGCGGATCAGCGGGAGGCCGGCGTCGAGCAGGATGGCGAGCTGACGGGTGAAGACGGTCAGGTCCTTGCCCTTCATGACCGTGGGGCCGAGGTTGATGTTCAGTCCTTTCGCCGCGGACGGGCCTTTGGCCTTTTCCTTCTTGGCCTTGGCCGCCTTTGCGAGCGGCTTGATGGAGGTGGGGAACATCCCCTGCTCCTTCAGGAACGATGCGACGGCTTCTTCGCTTGCGGCTTCGTGCTGTCCCTTCTGTTCCTTACCGGATGCGTCCATCGCGGTGTATTGGAAGATCGGCATTTTATGAACTCCAGGTTATGTGAATGATAAAAGAGAATCCGGATCAGATGTTTGTGCCCGCGAGGGTCTGGACGATGCCTTCGGGGTCCTGCGCCTTCGTAATGACTTCGCCGTAGGAGACCATGCCCTTCTTGTAGAGGTCGACGAGGTGGGAGTCGAGGGTGTTCATGCCGTACTTCGCGCCGGTCTGGATGTCCGACGTGATGCGGAAGGTCTTGCCGTCGCGGATCAGCGCCTGAATGGAGGGCGTGGTGATCATGATCTCGAACGCGGCGACGCGTCCGGGCTTGTCGATGCGCGGCAGGAGCACCTGGGAGATGACGCCGACGAGACCGGCGGCGAGCTGGGTGCGGATCTGCGGCTGCTGGTTGGTCGGGAAGGCGTCGACGATACGGTCGACGGTCGGGGCCGCGCCGGTGGTGTGCAGGGTGCCGAAGACCAGGTGTCCGGTTTCGGCGGCGGTGACGGCTGCTTCGATGGTGACCAGGTCGCGCAATTCGCCGACGAGGATGATGTCGGGGTCCTGGCGGAGGGCGCGGCGGAGGGCTTCGGAGAAGCTCGGGACGTCCGCGCCGACTTCACGCTGGATCACCACGCTCTTCTTGTGGTGGTGGTAGAATTCGATGGGGTCCTCGACCGTGATGATGTGCACGGCGCGCTCCTCGTTGATGACGTTGATCATCGAGGCGAGCGTGGTGGACTTGCCGGAACCGGTCGGGCCGGTCACGAGGATCATGCCGCGGGGACGGTAGAGCAGGTCCTTGATGCTCGGGGGGAGGCCGATCTTGTCGAGCGGCATCATCTCGTTCGGGATCTGGCGCAGCACGGCGCCGATGCAGCCTTTCTGTTTGAACGCGCTGACGCGGAAACGCGCGCGGTCGCCGAACGCGAAACCGAAGTCGGAACCGCCGTCCTCGGCGAGCTGCTGGAGGTGGCGCGGGGAGGCGATCGATTTGACCAGCGCTTCCGTATCCTCCGGCGTAAGCACCGGGAGGTCGAGCTGGGTCATTTCACCGTGGAGGCGGATCACGGGCGCGACGCCGACTTCGAGGTGCAGGTCGCTGCATCCTTCGGTGACGACGAGATCCAGTAATTCATCCATTTCAACCATGTTGAGGGCTCTTTATGTTGATTACGTGTATTTGAGAACTTCTTCCATCGTGGTCTCGCCGTTCAGGATGGCGCGGATGCCGTCCTCGCGCATGGTGGTCATGCCGAGTTCGCGCGCTTTATCGCGGATGACGACGGCGGGCGCGGAGTCCAGGATCAGCGAGGATATCTTGCTGCTCATGCACAGCAGTTCGGTAATGGCTTTTCGTCCCTTGTACCCGGTATTGTTGCAGGTGGGGCAACCCTTGCCGTAGTAGAACTTGTTTTCACCGATGTCCTTCCGCTGAAGCCCGAGGAGCTTCAGGTCGTCGTCTGTGGGGACGAATGCCGTGCGGCAGTGCGGACAGATGCGGCGGAGGAGCCGCTGGCCGAGAATGGCGATCAGCGAGGCCGTGATAAGGAAGGGCTGGACGCCCATATCGATCAGACGGGTCACGGCGCCGGCGGCGTCGTTGGTGTGGAGCGTGGTGAACACGAGGTGTCCCGTAAGGGACGCCTGGACGGCCATTTCGGCGGTCTCGATATCGCGCGTTTCACCGAGCATGATGATGTCGGGGTCCTGACGGAGGAAGGCGCGGAGGGCTCGTCCGAACGTCATGCCGATCGCGTCGTTGATCGGGAGCTGCACGATGCCTTCGAGGTCGTATTCCACAGGGTCTTCGGCCGTGAGGATCTTGTCTTCCACCTTGTTGATTTCCTTCAGGGCGGAGTACAGCGTGGTCGTTTTGCCGGAGCCGGTCGGGCCGGTGATGATGAAGATGCCGTTCGGCATGGCGATGATCTCGCGGATTTTCTTGAGCGTGTCTTCATTGATGCCGAGGACGTCGAGGTCGAGGTTGACGACGGAGCGGTCGAGAACGCGGAGCACCACGGATTCGCCGTGGGAGGTCGGGAGCGTGGACACACGGAGGTCGATGGGGCGGCCGGCGATCTTGAGCTGGATACGGCCGTCCTGAGGCTTGCGGCGCTCGGAGATGTTCAGGCCGGAGAGGATCTTCACGCGGCTGATGACCGGGATTGCGAGGCTGCGCGGCGGCGGGGACATCTCGTAAAGCGCGCCGTCGATACGGTAGCGGATCTTGAATTCGTGTTCGAACGGCTCGAAGTGGATGTCCGACGCCTTGTCGCGGATGGCCTGGTAGAGCACGGCGTCCACGAACTTGATGATCGGGGCCTTGTTCGCGTCTTCCTCGGCGTTGGCGTAGGCGTAGTCGGAACCTTCCATGGCGTCCATCTCGGACAGGAGGTCGTTCACGCTGTTGATGTCGACGGGATAATACTTGTCGATGAACTTGTCGATCTGCTTCTCTTCGGCGAGGACGATCATCACGTCCTTGCCCAGCACGAAGCGCATTTCGTCCGCGATCTGGTAGTTCAGCGGATTGCGGACGGCGAGCGTCACGGTGGATTCGTCCGCGTCGATCGGGACGACGCCGAGCATGCGGACATTGTCCGCGTCGATGAGGTCGATGACTTCTTTCGGGACCTCCATCATGGAGAGGTCGACGACGGTCGTGCCGAGGCTTTCCGCGATGTAGTTGAGGATTTCGTTTTCGGTCAGGATCTGGAAGTCGATCAGGATCTGCTGAAGCGGTTTCCCCGTGCGTTCGAATTCCTCTTCGGCTTCCTTCATGTTCTGGGCGGAACACGCGTTGGCGTTCAGGAGGATGTCTTTCAGTGTTTGATTTTCGGAGTCAAGCATGATATAAGATCCGTGTGGTTGATTGCGTTATTCTTCGTCGCCGACGGTGACCGCGAGGACTTCGGAGACCGTGGTGGTTCCGGCGGCGGCCTTGCGGAGGCCGTCTTCGCGCAGGGTTCTCATACCGCTCTGGCGTGCCGCGGCGCGGAGTTTGTCGGAGCTTTCCTTGTTGTAGATGAGGTACTGCATGTCTTCGGTGATGAGGAAGATCTCGTAGATTCCCATACGTCCCTTGTACCCGGTGCCGCCGCAGGCGGGGCAGCCGCGTCCGTGGACGAGGTTCGCGGAGTCGAGGTAGTCCTTGTCGAGGTTAAGGAGGCGGATTTCGTCCGGGGACGGCTTGTAGGGCTCCATGCAGTTCTTGCAGACGCGGCGGACGAGTCGCTGCGCCATGATGGCGCGGACGGAGGACGCCACGAGGAAGGGCTTCACGCCCATATCGATCAGACGTGTCACGGAACTGGGTGCGTCGTTGGTGTGCAGGGTGCTGAACACCAAGTGACCGGTGAGCGACGCGTTGATGGCGATGTCGGCGGTTTCCAGGTCGCGGATTTCACCGACCATGATGATGTTGGGCGCCTGACGGAGCATGGCTCGAAGCGCGTTCGAGAAGGTCATCTGCACGATCGGGTTCACCTGGACCTGGTTGATGCCGCTGAGCTGGTATTCGACAGGGTCTTCCACCGTGATGATCTTGCGGTTCGGCTTGTTGATGGTGTTCAGAAATGCGTAAAGGCTGGTGGTCTTGCCGGAACCGGTCGGGCCGGTGACGAGGAAGATGCCGTCAGGCATGGAGATGATGCGGTCGATCTTTTCCTGGTCGTCGGTGTAGAAGCCGAGTTTCGGAATGTCGAGCTGGATGCTGGACTTGTCGAGGATACGCATGACGATGGATTCGCCGTGCGTGGTGGGGATGGTGGACACACGGAGGTCGAGCCCGACGCCGGAGACTTCGATCTGGATACGTCCGTCCTGCGGCACGCGCTTCTCGGAGATGTCCATCTTGGACATGATCTTGATGCGGCTGATGATGTTTGTCTGGAGGTACTTCGGCGGGCTTTCCATTTCGCGGAGCGCGCCGTCGATGCGGTAGCGGATGCGGAATTTCTTTTCCATCGGCTCCAGGTGAATATCGGATGCTCGGAGCTTGAACGCATTGTAGATGAGCAGGGAGACGAGCTTGATGATCGGAGCGTCGTCCTCGGGATTGCTGTTCGCTGCCTTCGCCGCCTCCTTCGCGGCTTCGTCCTCGTCCGTCTGCACGACTTCGAGCTTGGACGTGTCGACGCTGCCGACGTAGGAATCCACGGTGCCTTCGAGTCCGCCGTAACTGGCTTCAAGAATTTTCTGGATCTGCTTCGCGGGGGCGATGACGGCCTCCACGTCGCGTTTCAGCAGGAAGCGGAGCGAGTCGACGGTCTCCATGTCGGTCGGATCGGACATGGCGATGGTGAGGATGTCGTCATGCAGCATGACGGGGACGACCTGATACTGCCTGGCGGTTTCCGCCGGGAGCTCCGCGATCACTTCGTCGGGGATGACGAAGGCGGACAGATCAATGGTTTCAAGCCCGTACTGCTGGGCGAGCATGTTGATGATTTCCTGTTCGTCGACGTAGCGCAGGACCTTCAGCGCGTCAAGGATATCGAGTTCGCCGTCGGAGTCGGCGACTTTTTTCCAGCCTTCGTCGACCTGCTCTTTGGTCACGAATCCGTTTTCCTGAAGCAGCTCCAATACATAATCACTGTCAAGCACGTTTAAACCTCGTTTGGTGGGTAGAAAAATAAATATCGCTAAAAAATACGGCATGATTGCCGATTTTTCAAGTCGAAAAGTGCGTTTTTCCAGATTTATTGAAGAAAAAACGGTTTTTTCCGCTATTTGCTCTTTAAAATCGGCATTCGGCGTGGTATATTCAATGAAATGTTTTTTGTATTCTCAAACCATCCAAGGCTGACATCCGATGAAATATGCGATCCTGAGCGACATCCACGCGAACCTCGAAGCGCTGGAGACCGTGCTTGCCCGCTGCCGCGAACTCGCGGTGGACTCCTATCTCTCCCTCGGCGACATCGTCGGCTACAACGCCAATCCGCACGAATGCCTGGAGATCATGCGGTCTCTGCCCGTCGCGGCGTTCGTCAAGGGCAACCACGATGAATATGCATCGAACGGCGACACCGTCATGGCGGGATTCAATCCCCATGCGAAAAGCGCGGTCCTGTGGACGCAGAACATGCTGAACGAGGAGGAACTTGCTTTCCTTGCCGGACTGCCGTACAAGATGCAGGTGCGCGGGACGCCTTTCACCGCGGTTCACGCGTCGCTGGACAGCCCCTCGGAATGGGGTTATATCTTTGATATTCATCAGGCGATGGACAATTTCTCCTACCAGTACACGCAGCTCTGCTTCTGCGGACATTCCCACGTGCCGATCGCGTACTGCAAGAAAATGCTCGCGCGGCCCGGCGAACTTCCCGTCGACGAGCTGAAACTCTGGACGGTCAAACCCGACGAAGAAGGCATGATGTTCCGGTCCGACGAGGCCGACGAGATCGTGCTGCCGATCCAGCCCGGATGCAAGTACCTGATCAACGTCGGCAGTGTGGGGCAGCCCCGCAACCGCGATCCGCGCGCGACGTTCGCCGTCTACGATACGGATCAGCGCACACTTACACGTTACCGTCTGCCGTACGACATCGCCGGGACGCAGGAGAAGATCCGCGCCGCCGGTCTGCCGGAATGCCTCGCCACCCGTCTTGAACATGGCATGTGACCGCCGGACGGACGCCGTCCGCCGCATGGACCGGAGGAGACGCTGCGCACCATGAAGCGTTATCTGATTGTGAAACCGAGCAGCCTGGGGGATATCCTGCACGCGATGCCCGCCGTTTCCGCGCTGGCGAAAGCCTGTCCGGACGTTTCCGTCGACTGGGTCGTGAAACCTGCTTTTGCCGATCTGCCGCCGTATCTCCCGTGCGTCCGCCGCGTGATCCCGTTTCGCGACGGCAGGCTCCGCAAGCCGCTCCAGTTCCTGCCGGAGTTCATACGGCTTTGCTCCGATCTGCGGCGTGACCCCTACGACGCCGTGATCGATCTGCAGGGGCTGGTCCGGAGCGCCGTCATCGGGCGTCTCACCGGTTGCGAACTCCGGTGCGGTCCGGCGACCCCGCGCGAACGCCCCGCGTCAAAGTTCTACACACGATTCCTGAAAGGCCATGAACAGCCCGGTCACGCGGTCGAGATCAACAACGCTCTGATGAAGGATTTTCTCGGGCGCGAAGATCTGGATTTCAGTTTGAACCTGCCGGTGAACGAGAAGAGTGCTGCCCGCGTCCGTGATGTCGTGGCCGCCGCGTTCGGCGGGACCGTGCCGGAACGTTTCGCGGTTGTTGCGCCGGGCGCGCGCTGGGTCACAAAAAAATGGCCTGCCGATTTCTTCTTTGCCGTGATTTCCTCGCTTGCCCGCCGCGATCCGGGACTGAAATTCCTGCTCGCAGGGACGCGCGATGAAGCGGAGGACGTGAATGAAATCCTGGCGAAAAGCGAAGGGATGCCCGTCGCTTCGATCTGCGGCCGGACGAGCGTGGGCGAACTGCTGGAGGCGGTGCGTCTGTCGTCCCTGATGATCTGCAACGACAGCGGTCCGATGCACATCGCGGCGGCGCTCGGCGTACCCGTCGTCGCCATGTTCGGTCCGACGGATCCCGCCCTGACCGGGCCTTATTGCGAAAAAAAATCCGTGTTTATTCCGGAAATCGCTTGCAATCGCTGTTTTTTGCGCTACTGTAAAGATTCACGATGTCACGCGTCGGTCGACCCGGAAGCGGTCGCCGGGGCGTCTTACAACCTTCTTATGGAAAGGAGCTGAGCCATGTATTTCAGACTGCGTCATTTCCGGGCGGCGGTCCTTGTTCTGTTTTTGGTCCCTCTGTGCGTCCGCGCGCAGGTGGCGATCGTCGTCAAGCCGGTCCAGATCAACTATCTTCAATATGAATCCGTGTTCGTGCGCGTCGCGATGCGCAACCTCTCCGCGCATCCTCTGGCGTTCGGCGAGAACCTCGGCCTCAAGGGCAATCTCCAGTTCGAGATACGGCGTTCCGACCGCAACGATCCGTCTTTCATCCGCACCCCGAAGGACGCGCCGCTGCCCGACATGACCGGCGTGATTCTGCCGCCCGGCGGCGAGAAATCCTACATGTTCAACCTCAGCAAGCACTACGATCTGCGTTCCACCGGACGATATACCGTCAAGGCCGTGCTGCGCCATCCCCAGATGCCGACCCCGTACCAGTCCAAGGAAGCGCATTTCAACATCGTGCGCGGCAGCGTGATCTGGTCGCGCACGGTGGGCCTGCCGCTGCTCGACGACAGCCCGGAGGAGGCCACGGTCAACGAGGACGGCACGAAGGAGGAAAAGCACCGCATGATCAAGACGCGCGAATACCGCATCCTGAGCTATTTCACCGGCAAGTCCAACATCTACTGCCTCACGCTTGAGGACAAGGACAACCTCTACATGCTCCGGCACATCGGCTACGACCTGGGGCCCGATCTCCGTCCGAAATGCGAGATCGACTTCCTCTCCCGCCTCAGCGTCCTGCTGCCCGCCAGCACGAAAGTGTACGCCTACTACCAGTACAATACCGACGGCAACCTCGAAAACCGCCAGATCCTGATGAAGACCGACCGTCCGCCCCGCCTTGTGCTCGACAAGGACACCGGCATCGTGAAGGTCGTCGGCGGCCGCGAGGCGCGCAAGGACGTCGACTACGAGGAGATACAGGACATTCAGTTCCTGGAGGATATGCGCGATCCGAAAAAATCGTCCATTCTGGATGAGCCGCTTGACCGCGACGGGGACCTCATCCGCGGCCCGGAATCCCTCAATGCGAAGGACGCGGCGGAAAAGGCCTCGGAGAAAAACAAGGATCAGAACCAGAAATCCCTGCTCGAAGGTTTCTGAGCGACTTCCGCTTCAACTGTTCGTATGCGGCATAGGTTTCTGCCTGTGCCGCTTTTTCTTGCCTCCGAGTGATTTTGTTCAAAGAAAATATGCATTCGTGCAAAAAGTATATGGGAAAACGCCCGGAACGTGCTATTGTATGTTCATCAGAAAACCGTATTCTCAAAATCATGCTCCGGCATACGGGGCGAACAACAGGAGAAAACCATGAGTCCGAGCAAGAAAAACGCCGCTAAGAAGACTGTTGCGAAGAAGTCCGAAGCGAAAAAGACTGTCGCCGCGAAGAAGTCCGCGCCGAAGAAAGCCGCCGCGAAAAAGGCTGTTCCCGAAGTCTATCCGGGCGAGACCGCGCCGGAACGCCTCATCAAGGCCGACTTCAAGGCTGTGAAGGGCGAGAGGTCCGATGTCTGGCGCGACTGCGTCGGGGCGGGGCGCATCGGCGAAGGCCTGCGCGATACATGGCGCAAGCAGCTCGCGAAATGCAAGAAGGAACTCGGATTCCGGTATCTGCGCGCGCACGGTCTCTTCCACGACGAGATGCGCGTGTACAGCGAGGACAAGGCGGGCAATCCGGTGTACAACTTCATGTACATCGACGATGTATTCGATTTCCTGCTCTCCATCGGCGTCAAGCCGTTCGTCGAGCTCAGCTTCATGCCCGAAAAGCTCGCCTCCGGCAAGACCACGATCTTCTGGTGGAAGGCCAACGTGACTCCGCCGAAGAAGCACGAACGCTGGGCCGACCTCATCCGCGCGACCGTTCAGCACTGGACCGAGCGCTACGGCGAGGACGAGGTGAAGACGTGGCGGTTCGAGGTGTGGAACGAGCCGGATCTGGACGTCTTCTGGGATCCCGGCAAGAAGACCACCATGCTCGACGCCTACCTCGAACTCTACAAGTACACGGCGCGCGCGGTCAAGTCCGTGAACAAGGCGTATCCGGTCGGCGGTCCCTCCGGCGCCGGGCTCGACTTCATCGCTCCGCTCGTGAAATACTGCCGCAGGAACCGTCTGCCGCTGGATTTCATCTCGTTCCACCAGTACGGATTCGACCCCGAAAACCCGGCCCTGCCGAAGATCGACCGGTTCGGCGGCAACTACATCTACCTCATGAAGAACCTCCGGCACGTGGCCGACTGTTTCAACAGGAAGCTGGAGGACATCCGCAAGAACCTCCGTTGCGACGTTCCTGTTTACATCACCGAGTGGCACGCGTCGCCGTCTCCGGTCGACCCGGTGCACGATTCGTATTTCGCCGCGCCGTTCATCCTGGAACAGCTCCGCAACACGGAAAAGATGGCGTGCATGAGCTTGTGGACGTTCACGGACATCTTCGAGGAATGCGGACCCGCGCCGCGTCCGTTCCACGGCGGATTCGGCCTCATCACGTTCCAGAGCATCCCGAAGGCAGCCTACCGCGCGTATCAGTGCCTGGCGGCGCTCGGCCCGACGGAACTCGTCTCCAGCGACGCGTCGTCGTACGTCTGCAAGGACGCGAACGGCGGCGTGCAGGCGCTCTTCTGGGACCTCAGCCATCCCACGCAGGGCGGCAGGATCAGCAACCAGGACACCTTCTTCGATCCGCATCCGGCGAAAGATAAAGGCCATGCGCTGTTCAGCATCACCGGGCTCAAGGCCGGCGAATACGACCTGCGCGTGACCCGGATCGGCTACCGCGCGGGCGACGCGTATTCCGCGTGGCTGGAGGAGGACGGCGCGAAGACGGACATCAGCCGGGAGGAGATCGCACGCCTGACGCGCGTTTCCCAGCTCCGCCCGATGTACCGTGCGCAGGTCACGGTCATGAAGGGCGAGGAGTTCCAGCTCGGCCTGGACATGAAACAGAACGACGTTTATTTCGTGGAGCTGATCCCGCTGAAATAAGGAGGACAAGTCCTCCACTGAGGCAGTGCCGGGCTTCGCTCCGGCACGAGACTTTTCCAAAAATGAATCCCGTGCCGTTTGTCGCGGTACGGGATTCTTTCTTTCTGTTTTTTGATGGAGAAGATTATTCCTCAGCGGAAGCCTGCGGCTTTGCGTCCTTTTTCTCCGCCTCGGCCTCTTCGATGGCCTCTTTTGCCTCCTCAATGATTTCCTTCGCCTCCTCGGCTTCCCTGGCTTCTTCCTTGGCTTCTTCGGCCTGATACGCCTTCAGCCATTCCTGGAAATCGCCCTCGGGATTGAGCGGGATGCGGAGAACGCCGTTTTCATCGGGGATATTGGTATCGGCGTCCTGCGCCTTTTCAACAGGCTTTTTGTCCGGTTTCTGCGCCGGTTTCTTCGCGGGCTTCTTCGCCTCGGCTTTCTTTTCGCCGGATTTTGCCTCGGCTTTCTTCGGTTCGAGTACCGGCGGCGTGTATTTCTTCACGAAGCCGTCGAGGTATTCGGCGTAGCGTTTCGGCGGGTCGAAGTCCATGATCTCGTTGATCTTCCGGCGATGCTTCTCCGCGCTGCCGTCCGCCTTGTGAAAATCAATGTAGATATCCCCGTTCGCATCCAGCAGCAGGGCGGTCGGCAGAATGGTGATGCCGAACTGCGTGCGGAGCTGCCTGTTCTGCTGGGAGATGTTCTTTGGCTGAAGATGGGACGCGTTCGGGAAGTCGATTTTCAGGAGCACGAGCTTTTTGTCGGCGTAGTCCTGAAATTTTCTCTGGCTGAAAATGGTCCGTTCGAGGCTGCGGTCGGCGGCGGCGTCCGAATTTGTGAACAGGATATAGATCGGGCGCTTTGTTTTCAGCGATTCGGCTTTGGCTTTTTCAAAATCGGTGAACCACTCGCCCGCGGAGAGAGCGGGGACGAGCACGGCTGTTGTCAGGAAACAGCAAAGGGCGAAAAAGAATTTCATGGCATCACTCCTTTCTGTTGAGGTTTGTTTGTCGGATTTCCTTCATACTATACCACAAAAACGCGGAAAGTCAAGCCGGAAGGGCGGTATGTTCCCTCCGGTTCAGCTCAAAACTTTCATGAGCGAATCCTGGGTGACGGGTTTCATGACGATGCCGTCGAACATGCTCATGTCGAAGTTCGAGGAGTTCTCCGTATCGGCGGTGACGGCATAGATCGTGATGCCGGCTAAGTCCGGGTTTGCGCGGACGGCCGAAGCGAGCTCCATGCCGTTCATTTCCGGCATCCAGAGGTCGAACAGGGCGATGTCGGGCTTCGTGGTCTTCATCAGCTCGAGCGCTTTTGCGCCGGACGGCGCGGAGATCGGGTCGAATCCCATCTTGCGGAGCATGGCGCAGAGGACTTTCACGTTGAGCGGGACGTCGTCGACGACGAGTATCTTCTTCGTGAGGTCGAGCTTGCCTCCGCTTGTCTGTTCATCCTGCCTGAGTTCGGCGTCTGCGCAGATCCCGATTTCCGGGAGCAGGATGGTGAACACGCTGCCCTTGCCGGGCGTGCTTTCGACCGTGAGGGAGCCCTTCATGCAGTCGACAAGGCGTTTCGCGATGGAGAGTCCGAGTCCGGTTCCGTTTTCCGTGCGGATGCCGCGGTAGGACGACTTGTCCTGCACGAACGGCTCGAATATCTTGTTGAGGGATTCCTTCGAGATGCCGCATCCGGTGTCGGCGACGCGGATGGTGATGGCTCCGTGTTTTTCATTGAGTTTGAAGAAAGCGAGCGAGACGGTGACGGAGCCCTGTTTCGTGAACTTGACGGCGTTGCCGATGATGTTCAGGAGGACCTGGCGGAGGCGGCGTTCGTCCAGGTTGAGGACGGGGAGATCGTCCGGGACGGTCGTGATGAGGTCGATCCCCTGGGATTGCGCCTTGGCCGTGAAGACGGCTTTCAGCTCGAACATGAGTTCGCGCAGGTTGGTCGGCTCCGGCTGGATGATCATCTGGTCTGCGTCGAGTTTGGAGAGGTCGAGGATGTCGTTGATGAGGGAGAGCAGGGCGTTGCCTGCGTAATGGATGCTGCGGAGGTATTCGCTCGCCTCGTTGCGCGGGAGGGATTCGTCCTGGAGCAGCTGGCTGAAGCCGAGGATGGCGTTAAGCGGCGTGCGGATCTCGTGGCTCATGGTGGCGAGGAAGAGGCTCTTCGCCTTTGCCGCGGATTCGGCGGCCTTGATCGCGTTGTGCAGCTCCGTGACGTCGCTGCTGCAGCCGAAGATGAGCAGGCGTCCGGATGTGTCCCTGAACGCGACGTGGGAGATCTGCGCTACGCCGAAGCCGTCGTGCGTGGGCACGTCGACGAGGTGCGTGCAGACTTCGCCGATTCGTTTGGCGGCTTCGTCGTCCATGTCCTGGAATGACTTTGCGAGCTCCGGCTCGAAAAGGCCGGCGTAGTTCGTGCCGATGATCTTTTCCTCGGTCGTGTTGAGCTGGTAGCAGTATTTCTGGTTCGCCATGAGAAGGCGGTAGCCGTCGTCGTAATCGCGCACGGTGACGGTGTTGGGCATGATGCTGAAGAGGGTCTTCAGGAAGAGCATTGCGTTCGCCGCCTCGGTTTCCAGGTCGCGGACTTTCGTGATGTCCTGGATCATGAAGAAGAACCGCTGGTTTTTCCGGCGGGCGGATTTGTCCTTGACGGCGGTGATGCGGAAATGGCGGCGCTTGCCGAAGAAGTCGCTGCGGAAGGTGCATTCGAGCATGTCGGACTTGCCGTGGAAAAGCGCGCGCCGCTGCGTGAGGTAGTCCTGAAGGTCATCCGCGAGAATCCAGTCCTCGGCCTGAACTCGTTTCCCGTTTTCGAAGGGCCAGATGGCGTCGGAGGGCGACGGCGCGTCGAACGTGTCGGTTTCCGGCGTATAGTAGAAATAGCCGAGGCTGGCGAGGGAGGTCGCGGTCTGGAGCGCGTGCGTCTTGCGGTCGAGTTCCTCGCGGCGTTCGTATTCCTCCGTGATGTCGCGGAAGACGACGATCGCGCCGAGGAGGGCGTTTTTCGCGCCGCGGATGGGGGAGGTCGAGGTGGAAATGCGGCGCTTCGTCCCGTCCTTGGCGGTGATCGTGAGGCTGTCGCTGTTCGTGACGATGCGGTTTTCGCGGATGGCGGTCTCGACGGGAGAAAGCGTGGCGGAACCGTCGGGCGACGCGATGTTGAAGATTTCCTGGATGGTCTTGCCTTCGGCTTCCGACTGCGCGTAGCCGGTCATTTTTTCGGCGGAGTGGTTCACCATCGTGACGAATCCGAGACGGTCGGTGACGATGACGCCGTCGCCGATGGCGCGGAGCGTGAGCTGGAGTCTGGTCGCGAGGTTGAACGACTTCTCGCGGAGTTCGGCCATCTCGGTGGTGTCCTGCGCCACGACCAGAACGGCTTCATGCTTGAAGATCCGTTTGTCGAGCTTGGTCAGCGTGACCGTGTAGTTCCTGTCCCCGTGCTTGCGGTTGACGGTCATGGTCTTGCCGGAGATCGCCGTTTCCGCCATCTCGACGCGGATCGTGTTGGTCAGTGCCGTGCGGAGGTCGTCGAGGTTCTGCGAGGCGTCCGGGTCGTTGAACGGCACGTGGGCGTAGAGGACCTCGCCGGAGGTGGAGTAGGCCGCGACGAGGAGCGGCATGTGGCCGTGGATCGCGAGGAAGCGGCTGGTCATGTGACGGTATTTCAGGAAATAGATGAGTCCGCCGAGGACGAACGCGAGGAGGACGGTGAAGAGGATCGCGAGCGTGGTGAGGAGTTCCTGGTTGCGCTCCGTCCAGGACTGCGGCCTGTTGACCCATTCTGCGTCGGCGGGGATGGCTTCCTTGTCGTATTCCCAGTAGTTGATGCGCTTGTAGTTGATGACGCAGGTTTCGTCGACGACGGCCGGCGCGATCTTCGCGGCGGGCGACGAGCCTCTGGCGTTCGCGAGCTGTCCGGTGAGGGCGGCGGTCTTCTTGCCGACTTCCTCGATGGAGGACATGTAGCCGCCGATCGCGAAGTCCAGCAGGACGCGCCGCCGCCCGATGATCGGGAGGTCGTCGCGCACCTGCATGAGCTGGTACCAGATGGTCGAACGGCTGCCGATGCTGGGCAGGTAGATGTCCCAGTCGTTGGCGACGATGAACGCGTCCGCGGGGGCGGTGGCGAGCTTGCGGAAGGCGGCTTCGCGTTCCGTGTCCGAAATATAGACCGTGGTGAAGTCGCAGATGCCGGCGTATTCATTGCGGAGCGTCATGTCCTGCCTTTCGGACCAGCCGAAGCGCGAGGCAAGCAGCACGACGTGCTTGCGTTCCGGGAAGAGTTTGAGGCCGAACTCGATGTTCGTGCGCGGGTCGATTTGGCGGATGACCGCGGTTGTATTGGGGTGCTCCTGACGCCATTCCTCGGGGAATGCCTTCATGTTGGAAAGGATGATCGCTGTCTGGTCCGGGACGGAGGAAAGCATTGTCCTGAGCGCTCTGGACGCGGGTTCGCCGAATGCGACGATCAGTTTGTATTTTCCCGCCTCGATCGCCTCTTTCCTCGGACTGAGCTTCTCTTCCCAGCTGGTCTGGTTCTGATCGTGCAGAGAATCCAGCTCGACCAGGTCGCTTTCGAACATGATGCCGAGGTTCGCCAGCTCGTTGAAGTACGAGCCGGTCAGGTCCGTGCGGATTTCGCTCGCGGTGTGCTCCGAGAAGATGAGCAGGATATTGAACTGCCGTCTGTCCTGTGCGGACAGAGGAAACACGGCAAAGCAGAAGAGGAAAAGCAGGACCGCAAGGCGGAAAAGATTCGCATACATAAACAAGCCGGAAAACGGATTCCGGCCAGTTTCGGCGGTGCAGACGGGACGGATTTTCATATCAGAACACCTCAATTTTCGGCGGATGAAAGTCTGATCGAACGCGGAATGCGACCCCGACGGACTGCATTCCGTTCTTTCAGTACCATAACTTACATTAAAAAAAAGAGAATGCAAGCCCTGAAACAAGGAAAAAGACATTTTTTTTCGTGTCATCTTGCATTTTCCGGATTTCGTGGTATAGTTCTGTACCTAACACTTAGCTTCATCCCCTGCACACTTCAAAACTTTTCCGCTCAGAAGAATGCCGCAATTCGCGGCGTTCCGGCGGAGCCTGTACCGAACCATGCCGTCCGAAACGAAACAGAACACGCAAACCATCCGCACCGTGCGGTTCGTCACCGTCGTCGGGATGATATTGAACATTGTCCTGGCCGTCGCCAAGGCTGCGGGCGGACTGTTCTTCTACAGTCAGGCTCTGCTCGCCGACGCCGTGCACAGCTTGTCCGATCTCGTGACCGACCTGGCGGTGATCTTCGGCGTGAAATACTGGTCCGCGCCGCCCGACCGGCAGCATCCGTACGGACACGCCCGCATCGAGACGCTCATTTCGGCGTTCATCGGCGTCGCGCTCGCCGCCGTGGCGGTCGGACTTGTCTGGGACGCCGTCGGCACGCTCCGCCGCGGCTCGGAACACGGCCCCGCCGGATTCGCGTTCGCAATCGCTGTTTTTTCCGTCGTTTCCAAGGAGGTTCTGTTCCGCTGGACCCGTGCGAAAGCCCGCGCCGTGCATTCGAGCGCGATGGAGGCCAACGCCTGGCATCACAGGAGCGACGCCATCAGCTCGATTCCCGCCGCGATCGCCATTGCGCTCGCCTACTTCTTCCCGAAACTGAGCTTCGTCGACCCGGTCGGCGCCATCATCGTGTCGGTCTTTGTCCTGTACGCGGCATGGACGATCGTGCGCCCCACCTTGCAGGAGCTTTCCGAGACGGGCGTCTCCCGCGAAGAGCAGGCGAAGATCTACCGCATGGCGACCTCGCTCCCCGGCGTCCTCGGCGCGCATGCGCTCCGCACACGCAATACCGGCGGCGCGATCTGGGCGGACATCCATATCATCGTCAATCCTGATATGACCGTCCGTGAAGGGCACGACCTCTCGCATCGGGTCCGCGACTTGCTTGTGGATTCCGACCTGAACATCGTCGACGTGGTGGTCCATCTGGAACCGCCGTCTCCGTCACGTTCCAAATCCTCGTCGTCGAAGAATCAGGATCAGCCCGATCTGCCGTTCCAATCCTGACCTATTCTAGAAATATACATGTTCTGAAAATACTCCGGTTCGCATGGAATCCGAGCCGGTTTCAGGATTGTGTTTTGTTGCGAAAATGACTGAACTATCCGGAAACCGGAAAGGAATTGTGCGGCATGTCGAATACGCGGAGAAAAAAACGTTAGTTTTTAAGAGTTTTTACGGAAAACGATTTGAAAAATCGGGGAAAATGTGGTAAATTATATAATCGATAAAAAAATATCGAATGCGTCCGCCGTTGCACCGCGACGTTCGTTTTCGGTCACCTTTCCAACATATACATTGTTTCCACCGCATACCTGGAGCCGTTTTATGAAACGAAAGATCGTCATCTGTATGGGAAGCAGCTGCTTTGCCCGCGGCAACGAGGAGAATCTCCGCGTGATCGAGGATTTCCTGAAGTCGAACAACCTCCAGGCGGACGTGCTCCTGTCCGGCCGCTGCTGCGCGGGACTCTGCGCCGAGGGGCCGAACATCATCATTGACGACACGACTTACAGCCACGTGAGCAAGGAAGCCCTGATCGACATCCTGAACCGCGAGTTTCTCGCGAACAAATAAAACCGAGGATTGAGCCATGAACCAGGGATATCCGGTTTTTACCGCCGACGCCGAGTGTCAGGACTGCTTCAAATGCGTCCGGCGCTGCCCCGTGAAAGCGATCAAGGTCGAAGACGGCCATGCATCCGTCATGCCGGAACTCTGCATCGCGTGCGGCGGATGCGTCGAGGTCTGCCCCGTTCACGCGAAGAAGATCCGCGACGATATGACGCGTGCCCGTCAGCTCATCCTCGGCCCCGATCCCGTCTATGTTTCGCTGGCTCCGTCGTGGGTGAGTGAGTTCAAAGGACTTCCCGCGAAGAACATGATCGCCTCTCTGAAGAAGCTCGGATTCGCCGGAGTGGGCGAGACCGCGATCGGCGCGCAGGCGGTCTCGGACGCGCTCGCGTTGGAACTGAAGGATTTCAAGAGCGGACTGAAGATTTCGTCCGCATGCCCCGTGGTCGACGATTTCATCTGCAAATACATGCCCGAGTTCGCGCCGTGCATCACGAAGGTGCTGTCGCCCGCGCTGACGCATGCGAAACTCCTCAAAAAGGAATTCGGCGAGAACGCGAAAGTCGTGTTCATCGGACCGTGCATCGCGAAGAAGAACGAATCCGACCGCCACGGCGACCTCATTTCGCTTGCAATGCTGTTCTCGCGTCTGCGCCAGTGGTTCAAGAGCATGCAGATCGACCCGTGGCGCGTGGAAACGACCGACGCGGACGTTTTCGTGCCGCAAGTCGCGCGCGAGGGAACGCTGTACCCGATTGAGGGCGGCATGAACGACACGATCAAACTGCATCCGGGTTGCGGCCATGTGAAATATGTCGCGGTGACCGGACTTGACAGTCTCCGCCTCACGCTCGAGGGGCTTCACCCGCGCGACATCCGCGAACCGGTCTTCCTCGAGACGCTCGCCTGCCAGGGCGGCTGCGTCCACGGACCGGGCACGGAACACGGCGCGCCGGGCCTCATGGAACGCCTCCGCATCCTCCGCATGGCGGACGTGCCGGAGACGGTCTCCGACCGCGAGCCGGCCGTGACGCTGGACCTGGACTACAAGGAAGCGCCCGCGGCGGGGAAAGATGTTTCCCTGCACGAGATCCGTCAGGCGCTGCTCCGCGTGGGCAAGAAGGACAAGGAAGACGAACTGAACTGCGGCGGCTGCGGCTACAATACCTGCCTCAACTTCGCCAAAGCGCTGATCGCGGGCAAGGCAGAACCGAACATGTGCGTCTCCTACATGCGCAAGCTCGCGCAGAAGAAATCCAACGCCATCCTGCGGTGCATCCCGGCGGCCGTGGTGATCGTCGACCAGAGCCTCACGCTCATTGAATCCAACCACAGGTTCGCCGAACTCTGCGGCGAATCGGCGCTCGACGTGTGGAACGTCCTGCCCGGCATGGCCGGCGCGGCGCTCGACACCTTCATCAATTTCTCCGACCTCTTCCGCGAGGTCCTGACCTCGAAAAACGAGCTGTCGCGCGACACGATCCACGTGAACGGACGCCTTATAAGCCTGTACATCTTCAACATCGACCCCGGACAGGTCGTCGGCGCGATGATGTTCGACGTGACGCGCACGGAATTCCGCCGCGAGGAGATCGCCGCACAGGCGCGCGAAGTCATCCGCAAGAACCTGGCAACGGTGCAGGACATCGCGTGCAAGCTCGGCGAACACATGGCCGACACGGAGATCCTGCTGCGTTCCATCGCGGAAAACTACGCGGATTCGCCGGCCGACGACGAGTTCCAGAAGAAATACAAATGACCCTCGGATGAACGGACGATGAGCGAACCTTTCTTCATAGACCTCGGATTCAGCCAGTGCCGCAAGCACGGCGAGGATATCTGCGGCGACGCCTTCAAGTTCATCAAGAACATGGAGGATTCGCGCGTGGTGGCCGTGCTGTCGGACGGTCTGGGCAGCGGAGTGAAGGCGAACATCCTCGCCTCCATGACCGCGACGATGGCGCTGAAGTTCGCCAACGAGCTCACCGGCCCCCGCGGCATCCTGCACGCCGCCGAGATCATGATGGACGCCCTCCCGATCTGCCAGGTCCGCAAGATCAGCTACGCCACGTTCACGATCCTGAACGCCTGGCCGGACGGCAATGTCCGCATCATCGAGATGGGCAATCCGGCGTTCGTGCTGCTCCGCAACGACAAGGTCGTCGATGTGCCGTACGACGAGCTGAACCCGTCCAAATACGACAACCGCAGCATGAAGGTGTACCACTTCAAGGTCGACATGTGGGACCGCATCGTCTTCTTCTCCGACGGCGTCACGCAGGCCGCGATCGGCTCGGATGATCTCCCGCTCGGCTGGCGCGAGAGCGGCGTGTCCGATTACCTCGTGGAGTATCTGAGCAACAGCCTGGATGCGTCCTCCTACGAAGTCGCGGAACACGTGATCGCCGAGGCGATCAGCAAGGAGCCGCATAACATCAACAAGGATGACATGACCTGCGCCGCGCTGTATTTCCGCAATCCGCGCGAGATGCTGCTTTTCACCGGGCCTCCGTACGATTCCGCCCGCGACGCCGAATGCGCGTCGTTCCTGAAGAACTTCGTGGGCGACAAGGCGATCTGCGGCGGCACCAGCGCGGAGATCGTGTCGCGCGAACTCGGCCGTGAACTGAAGATGGATCTGTCGAGCATTTCCCCGGATATGCCGCCGATGTCCACCATGGACGGCGTCAACCTCGTGACGGAAGGCATCTTCACGCTCTCGAAGGCCGCGAGCTACCTGGAGGAAGTCGACGGAGGCCGTCACAACGATCCGGCCGGTCTCCTGACCCGCCTGATGCTCCGCAACGACGTGATCACGTTCCTGGTCGGGACGCGCATCAACGAGGCGCACCAGGACCCGAACCTGCCGCACGACCTGGAGCTGCGCCGCAACATCGTGCAGCGTCTGGCGCGCACGCTGGAGAACCAATATCTGAAGAAAGTCGTCATCAAATACGTTTGACATAACTTATTTGCCATACCCAAACCCTCACATCAACCCCATGGAGAAACCTATGCAGGAAACCCTGGAAAAGACTCGTGCGATGGTGCACCACCTCGCGGCGGTCAACGAGATTCTCGAAAAGAACGGGAACGACCCCTCCCGGCTCATCCCGATCCTTCAGGAGGTGCAGGAAGTCTACAAGTACCTTTCGAAGGACGTCATCAGCTATGTGGCCACGTCGCTCGACGTGCCCGTGGCGCATGTGTACGGCGTTGCGACGTTCTACGCCCACTTCTCCCTGAACCCCAAGGGAAAGCACATCTTCCGCCTCTGCGACGGCACCGCCTGCCACGTGAAGAAGTCCATGGGGCTGCTCGAGGCCATCTACAAGAAGCTCGGCCTCAGCGATGAAAAGCGCACCACCGACGACCTGCTGTTCACCGTCGAGATCGTGAACTGCCTCGGCGCCTGCGGTCTCGCCCCCGTGATCGTCGTGGACGGCGAAGTCCACGGCCAGGCCACCCCGGAACAGGTCGAGAAGATCATCGACGAGATCACGGCCGCCGAAGCCGCCGCCGCGGAATCCGAAAACAAGTAACGAAGGGAATCACATACGATGAGCACCGAAATCAAAACGCCGAATCTGGAAGAGATCGCCGCGAATTACAAGAAAGTCGTTGCCAAGCTCAAACGCCGCATCATCATCTGCGGCGGCACCGGCTGCATCGCCAACGGTTCCATGAAGGTCCGCGACGCCATCTGCGCCGAGCTCGAAAAGGCCGGCGAACACATCGAAGTCGTCCTCGACCGCCATGACTGCTCCAGGAACGAGGGCGTCACCTACTTCTCCAAGTCCGGCTGCCAGGGATTCTGCCAGATGGGCCCGATCCTCCGCATCGAACCCGAAGGGATCTTCTACTGCCACGTGAAGCCCGAAGACGCGGCCGAGATCGTCCATGTGACGCTGATCGGCGGCGAGATCATCGACCGCCTGGTCTACGTCGACCCCGTCAGCGGCAAGCCCTGCCGCCATGAGGACGAGATCGCGTTCTACGCCCGCCAGACCCGCGTCGTGCTCGCCAACTACATGATCGAGCCCGATGATGTGGAAGAATACATTGCCCGCGACGGCTACGTCGGCGCACGCAAGGCCGTTACCGAGATGACCCCGGAACAGGTCTGCCAGACCATGATCGACGCCGGACTCCGCGGCCGCGGCGGCGGCGGTTTTCCGACCGGCCTCAAATGGAAATTCACGCTCGCTTCCCAGAACGACAAGAAATACGTCATCTGCAACGGCGATGAAGGCGACCCGGGCGCGTTCATGGACCGCTCCGTCATGGAAGGCAACCCCCACGCCGTGCTCGAAGGCATGATGATCGCCGGTCGCGCGATCGGCGCCGATGAAGGCGTCGTGTACGTCCGTGCCGAATACCCGCTGGCAGTCGAACGCATTCGCAAGGCGATCGCCGACGCCGAGGAATACGGCCTGCTCGGCAAGAACCTCTTCGGCACCGATTTCAACTTCACGATCCGCGTGATGGAAGGCGCGGGCGCGTTCGTCTGCGGCGAAGAGACCGCTCTGATCGCCTCCGTGGAAGGCAAGCGCGGCATGCCGATGCCGAAGCCGCCGTTCCCGGCGCAGAAGGGCCTCTACGGCAAGCCGACCGTGATCAACAACGTGGAAACGCTCGCCTCCGTGGCGTACATCATCCGCAACGGCGCGGAGAAGTACCGCGAAGTCGGCCCGCAGAACTCCCCCGGCACGAAGACGTTCGCCCTCACCGGCCACGTCGCGAACACCGGCCTCATCGAAGTCCCGTTCGGCACGACGCTCCGCGAGATCGTGTACAACATCGGCGGCGGCGTGACGGACAACACCGGCAAGGTGACCGGCGAAGACTTCAAGTCCGTGCAGATCGGCGGCCCCTCCGGCGGCTGCCTGGTCCCCGACCTCCTCGACCTTCCGCTTGATTTCGACTCCCTGAAGGGCGCGGGCGCTATGGTCGGCTCCGGCGGACTCGTGGTCATGAACAAGCAGACCTGCATGGTCCGCATCGCGCGGTTCTTCATGCAGTTCACGCAGAACGAATCCTGCGGCAAGTGCGTGCCGTGCCGCGAAGGCACGAAGCAGATGCTTGCACTGCTCGACGACATCATCGAAGGCCGCGCCACGGCCGAGACGCTCGACCTCCTCGAGAAGACCGCGAAAGCCGTCCAGCTCGGCTCCCTCTGCGGCCTCGGCAAGACCGCCCCGAACCCGGTCCTCTCCACCCTGCGCTATTTCCGCAAGGAGTACGAAGACCACGTGTTCAAGAAAATCTGCCCGACCGGCGAATGCAAGGCGCTCGCCCGTCCCGAGATCGACCCCGCGAAGTGCAAAGGCTGCACGGCCTGCGCCCGCAAGTGCCCCGTCGGCGCGATCACCGGCAAGGTGAAGACCGCGCACAGCATCGACCCCGAAAAATGCATCAAGTGCGGCGCGTGCAAGGCCGCGTGCAAGTTCGGCGCAGTCAAGGGAATCTGAAAACTATAAGGATCATTCATCATGGCCGATACCGTTAAAACACTGACCGTCAACGGACGGGAAGTCACGTTCACGAATGAACGCAACCTCCTGGAAGTCATCCGCAAAGCCGGGATCGAGATCCCGACCTTCTGCTACCACTCCGAACTGAGCATCTACGGCGCCTGCCGCCTCTGCCTCGTCCTCGTCGAGGGCAAAGGCATCATGGCGTCCTGCTCCACCGCCCCCGCGCCCGGCATGGTCGTCCACACGGACACCAAGGAAATCCGCGACATGCGCAAGATCAGCGTGGAACTCCTGCTCGCCAACCACAACCGCGAATGCCCGACCTGCGCCCGCAACGAGAACTGCACCCTGCAGCGCATCGCCCACCAGCTCGGCGTCCAGGACATCCGCTTCAAATCCGTGAAGAAGGACGACCCGATCGACTTCTCCTCCCCGTCGCTCGTCCGCGACCCGAACAAGTGCGTGCTCTGCGGCGACTGCGTGCGCGTCTGCTCCGAACTCCAGGGCATCGGCGCGATCGACTTCTCGAACCGCGGCTCCAACGCCCGCGTGGCCCCGGCCTTCGGCGCTTCCCTCGGCGCGGTCGAGTGCGTGAACTGCGGCCAGTGCGCCGCCGTCTGCCCCACCGGCGCGATCGTCCCGAAACAGGACCGCAACCGCGTGTGGGACGCCCTGTACGATCCCGGCAAGACCGTCGTGGTCCAGATCGCCCCGGCCGTCCGCGTGGCGCTGGGCGAATACTTCGGCGCGAAGCCGGGCGAGAACGTGGCCGGCAAGCTCGTCGCCGCCCTGAAGCTCATGGGCTTCAAACACGTCTATGACACCAGCTTCTCCGCCGATATGACCATCTTCGAGGAAGCCACCGAGCTCATCGACCGCATCGCCAACGGCGGCACGCTCCCGATGTTCACCAGCTGCTGCCCCGCCTGGGTCAAGTTCGCCGAGATCTACTACCCCGAAATGATCCCCCACATCTCCAGCTGCCGTTCCCCGCAGGCCATGTTCGGCTCCATCGCCAAGAAGGTCCTGCCCGAACAGCTCGGCTGCAAGCGCGAAGACCTTGTGGTCGTCTCCATCATGCCCTGCACGGCGAAGAAGTTCGAGGCCCAGCTTCCGAAGTTCGCCGTCGACGGCAAGCCGGAAGTCGACATCGTCGTGACCACCAGCGAAGTCCAGCGCATGATCAACTCCATGGGCATCAAGCTCAATGAGCTCCAGCCCGAAGCGTTCGACATGCCCATGGGATTCGCCACCGGCGGCGGCGTCATCTTCGGCGCGTCCGGCGGCGTCATGGAAGCCGCGCTCCGCTACGCGGTCGAAAAGCTCGACGGCAAACCGCTCGCATCCGTCGACTTCAAGGCCGTCCGCGGCATGAACACCCTCAAGGAAGCCACCGTGACCGCGGCCGGCAGGGAAATCCGCGTGGCGGTCGTCCACGGCCTCGCCAATGCCAAGCGCCTCATCAACGACGTCCGCTCCGGCAAGGCCCACTACGACTTCGTCGAAGTCATGGCTTGCCCCGGCGGCTGCATCTCCGGCGGCGGCCAGCCCGTCGGCGTCACCGACGCGATCCGCGTCCAGCGCCAGCAGGGCCTCTACGCGGCCGACAAGTCCCAGCAGGTCCAGAAGAGCCAGGACAACTTCCTGGTCGACCAGTGCTACAAGGACCACATCGGCGGCAAGCCCGGCTCCCACGAAGCGCACCACCTGCTGCACACGGTCTACCAGAACCGCAGCCAAATCTTCGACGCGAAGATTCCGATCATGCGCGGCACCGCCCGGAACCGCTTCATGATCACCGTCACGATCTGCGCCAAGCAGGACAACTGCCCCGGCCAGCTCCTGATCGGCATGATCTCCGAATACGTCCGCAACAAGAACTACACGGACAAGGTCGACATGGACGCCGCGTTCTCGTCCCGCCCCGAACAGGACGGCACGATCTGCGTGACCATCGGCGACGAAGTCGTCGAGCGCACGAAGTTCAGAAACGCCCTGAACACGCTGGAACAGCTCCAGAACCAGGCTGCGTTCGAGACGATCAAGAAGAAGATCGACGAAAGCGTCGCCAAGCTCGGCTGAGGAGGACAAGTCCTCCACTGAAGCAGTGCGCGGCTCCGCTCGCGCACATAGCTGAAGTGCCGAATAGTGCTCTCGCGTAGCAGAGCACAGCATCGACACTGCTTGCAGTGGCCCGGCTCCGCCCGGGCACACACAAGTATCTTTTCCTCCGCTCTTTTTACAGGGGCGGAGGATTTTTTCTTTTTTTCTTGTATTTCGCGGAGAGTGTGCTATATTAGTGTATTATCGAGGTGTATACATATGGGAAAACTCCTGACAGGCGTCATCTATATTCTGCTGGTGCTGGTGCTGATCGTGTCCGGCATCCTCGTGCTGCCCGCGTACCGGAAGTACAAGCGCACCGAACAGGATGTTTTTATGCTTCAGGCCGACCTCGACCGTGTGAAGACGGAATACCTCACGCTTCAGCAGGAAGTCCACGACCTCCAGCACAACGCCTCCGCCATCGAAAAAGTCGCCCGCGAGCAGTACCATCTGTCCCGCGAGGGCGAAGTGATTTATATTTACTCCGAGTGATTTCCGATGGAGCGGATTTCCAGTTCCGACGCGACCGCCGCCGCGGTCTTCCGCGATATTCTGCGGCGCGATGACGGCGTCCTGCTTGTCCCGACCGAGACCGTCTACGGACTGGTCTGCGATGCCGCGCACGAAGCCGCCCGCGCGAAAATATACGAGATGAAACGGCGTCCGGCGTCCAAACTTCTCACGCTCTTTTTCGCCTCGCGCGAAGCGGCGGAGACGGCGTTTCCCGCCATGCCGGAGACCGCGAAACGCTTTGCGGCGGCGTTCTGCCCCGGCCCCGTGACTCTGGTCGTGCCGGACGGCGACGCGTTCACCGGATTCCGCATTCCCGATCATCCCGCGCTGCTGAAACTTCTTGCGGCGTACGGGCGGCCGCTTGCCTCGACCAGTGCGAATCTTTCCGGACAGCCCCCGGCGCATACCGTGGATGAAGCTTTGAAATCGCTTGCGATTCCGCCCGACGGCGTGCTGGACGGCGGTGCGATCCCGCCGGATTCCGCGGCGTCGACCGTGATCAAGGTCGAGCGCGACGGCGCGTGGAGCATCCTGCGTCCGGGGCCGGTGTCCGAGGAAATGCTTCTGGCGGCGCTGAAGTAAGTCATTTGGGACGTTTCCGCCTCTCGCGGATCGAGCTGGAGACTTGCATTTTCGGAAAAATGTGGTATTTTATTATGTCTGCATTTTTCGAAAATGATTAGATAATTCTTGTGGCAGACTTCCAATCCATGAAAGGACAACGACATTGAAAACAGCATTTTTATTCTCGGGGCAGGGCGCCCAGGCCGTCGGCATGGGCAAGGACCTGTATGAAGCTTCCCCTGCGGCGAAAGCGGTTTTCGACCGCGCGGACGCCGTGCTCGGACGCAGCCTGTCCAAGCTCTGCTTCGAAGGCCCGGAATCCGACCTGACCGCGACGGCGAACTGTCAGCCCGCGATCTATACCGCCAGCATGGCCTGTCTGGCCGCCTGGCTGGAAAAGAACCCCGGCGAAGAAGCCGTGGCCGCTGGCGGCCTGAGCCTCGGCGAATACGCGGCGTTCGCGTCCGCCGGGACGTTCACGTTCGAGGACGGCCTGAAGCTCGTGGCGAAGCGCGCCGCCCTGATGGACGCGGCCTGTCACGAAGCCGAGGGCGGCATGGCCGCCATCATCGGCGGCGATCCCGCGGTGATCGCGGAGGTCTGCGCGGAATGCGGCATCGACGTGGCGAACTACAATTCGCCCGGCCAGATCGTGATCAGCGGCGTGAAGGACCTGGTCCTGAAGGCTTGCGGAATCCTGAAGGAACGCGGCGTCAAGCGCGCCCTGCCGCTGAACGTGGCGGGAGCGTTCCACAGCCGCATGATGGCTTCCGCGGGCGCGGCGCTCGCTCCAGTGCTGGACGCAACTCCGATGAACGCGCCGAAGTTCCCCGTGCTCCAGAATTTCACGGGCGAACCCGAATCCGATCCGGCGAAGATCCGCGCGAACCTGGTCTCCCAGGTCGCGGGAAGCGTCCGCTGGGACACCTGCGTGCGCGTCATGGCGGAACGTTTCGGCGCGGAGCGCTTCGTGGAGTTCGGACCGGGCACGGTCCTGACCGGCCTCGTGCGGAAGATCCTGCCGGGCGCGGCCCTGCACAACGTCTCCGGCGTCGACGGGTTGGCGAACGCCTGACTTTTTCCTTGAAGAAAACAATCTTATAACCCAATCATACTGAAACCGAATCAGGAGAAACACAATGAGTCAACTCGAAAACAGAGTGGCGCTGGTGACCGGCGGAGCCCGCGGCATCGGACGCGCGATCTGCGAACGCCTGGCACAGGAAGGCGCGAAGCTCGCCATCGTGGACATCATGCAGGAAACGGCGGACAAGACTGTGGCGGAATTCCGCGCACAGGGCATCGACGCCATCGCCATTGCGGCGAACGTCGCGAAGTATGAAGACGCCGAAGCGTCGATCAAGACCGTCATGGAAAAATACGGCCGCCTCGACATCCTCGTGAACTGCGCCGGCATCACCAAGGACAACCTGCTCATGCGCATGAGCGAGGCCGACTGGGACGCCGTGATCGCCGTCAACCTGAAGGGCACGTACAACTTCATCAAGGCCGCCATCCGTCCCATGATGAAAGCCCGCTACGGCAAGATCGTGAACATCTCCAGCGTGGTCGGCCGTGCCGGAAACGCCGGACAGGTCAACTACTCCGCCTCCAAGGCCGGCGTCATCGGCGTCACGAAGTCCGTGGCAAAGGAACTCGGCAGCCGCAACATCATGGTGAACGCGGTCGCGCCCGGCTACATCATGACCGACATGACCGAAAACCTCCCGGACGAGGCCAAGAAGTTCTTCCTGGAACTGATCCCGCTGAAGCGCGGCGGCAAGCCCCAGGATGTCGCCAACGTCGTGGCGTTCCTCTGCGGCCCGGATTCCGACTACGTGACCGGCCAGGTGATCAACTGCTGCGGCGGCTTCCTGATGTAATTTTTCCCTTCGGGATGTAAAAAAACATCATTCGGCCATAAAAACGCAAAAAAGCGTGCATTGGATTTGCAAAATCGCAAAAACGGTGTATATTATAATCCATACACGTTACAAAAAAACGAAAACCAACCCTTCTCACCAATACGAAAGGATTTAACATGTCCGCTGAAATCGCACAAAAAGTCAAAGAGCTCGTCGTGAAGCAGCTCGCAGTCGCCGAAGACCAGGTTACCGATGACGCCCGTTTCGTCGAAGATCTGAACGCCGACTCCCTCGACATCGTGGAAATGATCATGGCTCTCGAAGAAGAATTCAACTCCGAGATTCCGGATGAAGACGCCGAAAATCTGAAGACCGTCGGCGATGCGATCAAGTACATCGAAAGCAAGATGGCTGCCGCCAAGGAATAATTTCCTTCTTTTGCTTCCCGGGGTCATTCGTCTTGAGTGACCCCTTTTTTTCTTTTTCTATCCTAAGCGACCGGAGATAAGATACCATGATGAACAGACGGCGAGTTGTAATAACCGGATACGGAGCGGTTTCCTGCGTGGGGAACGATGTGAACACCATGTGGGACGCCCTGGTCAACGGGCGCTGCGGCATCGGCCGCGTGACCCAGTTCGACCCGACCGATTTTAAGACGCAGGTCGGCGGCGAGGTGAAGAACCTCGACTGGCAGAGCGTCGTGTCCGAAAAGGACTATCGCAGAGTCGACAGCTTTGTCACGTTCGCCCTGGTCGCTTTCGACGAGGCCCGGCGCGACGCCGGACTTCCGGCCGATTTCCGAGAGGAAGGCAGCGGACTCGACGTGAACCGCATCGGCGTTGTGGTCGGCAGCGGCATCGGCGGCCTGCACACCATCGAGAGCCAGTGCGCCACGCTCCTGACCAAGGGCCCGAGCCGTGTTTCGCCCTTCATGATCCCGTCCATCATCACGAACATGGCTTCCGGCATGATCTCCATCCGGTGCGGCGCAGGCGGCCCGAACTTCTCGGTCGTCTCCGCATGCGCCACCGCCACGCACGCCATCGGCGCGAGTTTCGACGCGATCGCCGACGGACGCGCGGACATGATGGTCACCGGCGGCGCGGAATCCTCCATCACCCGCCTGGGCTATGCCGGATTCTGCTCCATGAAGGCCATGAGCACCCATTACAACGACACTCCCGAGGTCGCCAGCCGTCCGTTCGACCGCGACCGTGACGGTTTCGTGATGTCCGAGGGCGCCGGCATCCTCATTCTTGAAGAATATGAACACGCCGTGAAGCGCGGCGCGAAGATCCATTGCGAAGTGGTCGGCTTCGGCGCGACCGGCGACGCGTTCCACATGACCGCGCCGATGACCGGCGGTCTCGGCGGCATGCGAGCGTTCCAGATGGCGCTGGACAACGCCGGACTGAACCCGGAAGACGTGGACTACATCAACGCGCACGGAACCAGTACGCACCTCAACGACCTCTGCGAGACGCAGGCGATCAAGGCGCTGTTCGGCGACCACGCCCGCAAGCTCGCGATCAGCAGCACCAAGGGCGCGATGGGCCACGGCCTCGGCGCCGCGGGCGGCTTCGAAACGATCATTGCCTCGAAGACCATCGAGACCGGGATCGTCCCGCCGACCATCAACTACACCACCCCGGACCCCGAGTGCGACCTGGACTACACGCCGAACGTCGCGCGTGAACGCAAGGTCGACGTGGCGCTGAACACCAACCTCGGATTCGGCGGCCACAACGGCGTGATCGCCCTGCGCCGCTGCAAGTGACCGGACCTGACTGACAACGCTTTCCATTTGATTTTTCAACTTACATAATCTTTTTCGGAGGTTCCTTATGAAATCGCTTTCGTTCGCCGTTTCGTTCGCCGCTATGTTCGCTCTCGTCTCCTGCGCCTCCAACGTGCCGCCGCCGGAGGACGAAAAAGCCGAAGCCTGGACCCCCGGAATCCAGAATTCCTATCCCGACTGGCAGCCGCCGGAGGAAATGCCGGACGGAAATCCCGCCTACGCGGAAGCGTTCGGGGAACCGCGTCCGGTCGACGGCAAGGAAACTGAAACCGTCGCGGTGGTCGTGGTTGAGGAAACCGCGGAAGCCGCTCCTGTGAAGAAGGTCGACGAGACGCCGGAAGCCGCCAAGCCGAAGGCGCAGGAACAGCCGCAGCCGGTCGAGGTCAAGCCCGCAGGCCCCGCGAAATTCATGCGTGTCGACGTGTTCCCCGCCGAAGCCGGAGTCGACGGCGTGTATGCCGTCAACGGCGAACGCGTGAACACCGCTGACCTGAAAACCGCACTCAATGACGCGGCCAAACTCAACAAGGACATCGCCGTGATCGTGTACGGCCGCACGGATTCCACCGTGGAGGACCTGAACGCCGTCGTGGACTACTGCAAGGAAGCCGGCATCACCAAGCTCAACGTGATGACCAACGACGACATCATGGCGCAGCGCCGCGCCGAAGTCCGCGCCCAGAAGGGCATCAAGGACGAGCCGGCGAAGGAACAGAAGACCGATGCGAAGGAAGCCGCCAAGCCCGCCCGTGAAGTGCTGGCCGCCGATCCCGACCAGCCCTCCACTGAGTATATCGTGAAGGACGGCGATTCCCTCTCCGCTATCGCCAAAACGCTCTACCACGACGGCACCGCGTGGGAGATCATTTTCGACGCGAACAAAGAACTCCTGAACGGGAAACCGAATTTCCTGAAGCCCAAGATGAAACTTGTCATCCCGGCCGTGAAGAAGGTCCCCGTTTCCTCGAAGTAATTTTGTTATACTCCATGCAATCCACGGAACAGGATCCCGACAGCGCTTCCCCCGACAGTAAAACCGGAGGGGGACGCGTCTATTTCGACAGTCCGGGCGCGCTGGAATCGGCGTTCGCCGGGAACTTGACCGGGAATCTCGCCGCGGCGGAATACGCCCTCGGCGTGAAGTTCGCCTCGCGCGAATCCTGGGCGATGTCCGTGGAGGATACCCCCGACAAACGCGGCGACGGGTTCCTGCGCGAACTCCGCCGCCTTCAGAAAGAACGCGGCCGCGGTCTGGACCAGTCCGAATTCGACCTGGCGCTGGATGCCTGGCGCGAGGGACGCGAACAGGACCTCGGCACGTATTTCGCCGAACGCGTCACGGTCGGCCCCGGCAAGAAAGACGTTTCCGCGCGTTCCCCGAACCAGCTTGCCTATCTGCGTGCGATTCGGAGCAAGGACCTCGTGTTCGGCGTCGGGCCCGCCGGTACCGGCAAGACCTATCTTGCCATGGCGATGGCTGTCTCCCTGCTCGTCGCGGGGAAATACAACCGCATTATCCTGACGCGTCCCGCCGTGGAGGCCGGGGAAAACCTCGGATTCCTGCCCGGCACGCTTCAGGAGAAGATCAACCCGTATCTGCGTCCGCTGCACGATGCGCTCCACGAGATGATGGACTACGCCGCCGCCGAGGAACTGATGTCGCGCGGCGTGATCGAGGTCGCGCCGCTGGCTTTCATGCGCGGGCGCACGCTGAACCATGCGTTCGTGATCCTGGATGAGGCGCAGAACGCCTCCCACGAACAGATGTTCATGTTTCTGACCCGCCTCGGATTCCATTCGAAGTGCGTGGTCTGCGGCGATCCCTCGCAGGCGGACATCCCGCACGGCCAGTCCGGGCTGCCGCACGCACTGGACTGTCTGGCGAATATCGACGGCGTGCGGATTTGCCGGTTCGATACGCGCGACGTGGTGCGGCATCCGCTGGTGGAAAAGATCATTCGCGCCTATGAGATGAGCGGAAAATGAGGAAAGGAATGAAGCAATGACCGAGGAAAAGAAAAAGTCAAATGTTTTTTTTGAGCATGTCGGCGCATGGATGCAGCGTTCGCTGATCGTGTCCCTGCTGCTGATTCTGATGGTGTTCGGGGCGGCCGTGGCTTTGCTGTGGATTCCGAGCCAGAGCGACCTGCCGTCCATCGAAAAAGGTTCGCAGGCCGCGCAGGATATCGAAGCCGTCTGTGATTTCTCATATCAGAACAAAAAGGAGGCGATGCGCGTCTTTCAGACGTTCGCACTGGAGTTTCCGCGTTATTTCCGGTTCGACCCGGCGCGCTCTGAAAAAATCATAAAGGGCTATGAACTCCTGATGCAGGAGGTCCTGCGCCGGAATGCCGCCGAGGAGGAACGCAAGGCATATGTCGCGCCGGAAAACGCCGACCCGGAAACGTCCGCGATGGTGTCGTTCGTGCAGGAAATGCCGCCGCTACTGTATTTCTTCCTCCGTCAGACCGCGCTTGACGACGCCAGGAAGGAAAAAGCCGCCGCGCAGGTGGAGGAGATCGTGTTCGGCGGCATCGCGACCGCGGACGAACGGAACAAGGCGCAGCCGTTTACCGGCAAGCTGTCCGAGGGCGAGGGCGCCCGGACGGTCAACGCGCAGATGAACGCGAAGATCCTGGATTCCGATTCGCGCGAAGTCGGTCCGTTCAAACTCAGCGACCTCCCGACGCCGGAGCTCGCCGCCGCACAGACCGTGAACTCCCTGCTGTCCACGGTGTCCTACGACCAGCGCGTACCCTACGAGGAGCCGCTCCTGCGGTTTTTCCGGGCGCTGTATGCGGACGGGAACCTGACTTACGACGCGGAACTGAGCAGGCAGCGTCTGGACGAGGAATTCGCGGAGATGCCGAAGGAAGTCCGCGAACCCGAGATATTCCACAAGAAAGGCACGATCCTGATCCACAAGAACGAGATACTGAGCGAGGACCAGGCGGAGATGTACAAGGCGTACCAGATACGCTACAGCGAGTATCTCCGCGAACAGCGTACATGGAGCAACCTTTTCCAGAAGACGATGCTCGTGGCGCTCCTGATCGTGCTTTCCTGCATTTACATCGTGCGAGTCCACCCCGAGCTCATCGGCAATAACCGTTCGGTGTGGCTGATCGGCTTCGTGGTCATTATTTCCCTGCTGTGCAACCGGTTTTTTATGGAGCAGTACAACTATTTCGCTTTAGGCAAGGGGTACCCGGTCGTGCCTCTGTACCTGGCGATACCGCTGGCGTTGCCCGCGCTCGTGATCGCCGCGATCTACAGCGGGCGTTCCGCCGTGTTCGCCGGGCTGTTCGTGGCGGGCGTGTCCGCCGTGGCGCTGGATTTCTCGTTCCCGGCATTCGCCTCGGGACTGTTCGTCTGCGCCGTCGGCACTGTCTGCGTGCGGCAGGTCTACGACTACAAGAAATTCTTCACGCGGTCGTTTTTCTCCTGCGCGGTCACGATGTGCCTGGCCTCGCTGATCTTCCAGCAGAATCCCGACTTCCTGACGAGCGTCCGCATGCAAGACTGGAACCGTCTGGGATTCAGCCTGGCCGTGCCGCTGACCGCCGGACTGCTGACTGCGATGGCCGCCTCCGCGCTGATCATCGCGCTGGAGACTGTGCTGGACGTGACGAGCAACATGTCGTATCTGTCGCTGACCGACCGGAACCATCCTCTGCTGAAGAAGCTTCAGATGGAGGCGCCCGGCACGTATCACCACTGCGAACGCGTGGCTCTGCTGGCCGAGGAGGCGGCGAACCGCGTGGGCGGCGTCTCGCTGAAGGCGCAGGCGTACGCGCTGTTCCACGACGTCGGCAAGCTCGCCTCGCCGGAGATGTTCACGGAAAACTCCAACGGCAAGGATATGTACAAGGACCTGAACCCGGCGGAGAGCGCGGAGATCATCTGCTGCCACGTGGAATTCGGTGTACAGCTGGCGAAAAAATACAAGCTGAAAACGCCGATCCGCCGCGCCATCGAGTGCCATCACGGCAACGACTTCATCTCGTTCTTCTACGAGAAGGAGAAGCAGCGCACGGGGAAGACTCCGCCCGAAGCGCCGTTCCGTTATCCCGGCCCGCTGCCGGAGGAGAAGGAATGCGTGATCCTGATGCTGGCGGACTGCTGCGAGGCGGCTGTCTGCTCGCTGTCCGATCCGACCGAGGAAAACGTGCGCGCCCTGGTGGAAAAGATATTCAACGGCAAGCTCCAGCGCAAACAGCTGGATGCCGCGCACATTACGCTGGAACAGCTTACGCAGATCCGCGAATCGTTCCTGAAGACGTTCAAATCCATGAACCATACGCGCGTCTCGTATTCGCGGGCGAAGGCGGAACCGTCCGGGGGGAAGGGGAAGAAATCATGAATGCCGTCACCGTCTGGCGCGCCGGCAAATGCTTTCCTGCCCCGTCCCGTGCACGCCTCCGCAGAATGACCGCCGCCGCGGCCGAGCTCGCCGGACTTCACGACGTCCCGGGCGGCGTCTGCGTGTCGTTCCTGTCTCCGGCGGGCATCGAACGCGTGAATGAGGATTTCCTGGGGCATCACGGCCCGACGGACGTGATCAGCTTCGATTACCGCGCGGAGGACGATCCGGGATTTGAGGACGAAACGGACGTATTGGATGAGGCGGATGACGCCGATCCCTCCATCGAGCTCATCGTGTGTCCCGCCGTGGCCTACGAACAGGCCGTGAAACGCGGGTTGCCGTATGCCGAGGAAGTGGCGCTGTACGTGGCGCACGGACTGCTCCACGCCGCCGGATACGATGACCTGAATCCGAAGGCGAAACGTGTGATGCGGCGCGCCGAGAAACGCGTGATGGCCGGACTCCGCAAGGCCGGACTGATCCCGCCGATGGAATACAAGGACTCTGCCGAATGAATCTGATTCTCTTTATTTTCTGCTCCATCCTGTACCTGTGGATCACCGCCGCGTTCGAGGCGTTCTCCTCGCTGACCGGCGGCCGCATCCTGAAGGTGGCCGAACGCGACCGCAAGTTCGCGGAACAGCTGGAAGAATGGCACGACCGGGAGGAATCCCTGCGCGCGCTGCTGAAGCTGATCCTGTGCGTACTGGCGGCGTTCGCGGGCGTGCTTGCGATGGAGTGGACCGGCTCCATCGCGCCGGAGTTCGCGCATCATTGGGGCTGGCTGGTCATTATGGGCGCTGTCACGATCCTGACCGTGATCTCCGAACTCGCCGCCCGTCTCGTGATCCTGCGGATCGACCTTGCTATCCTGAAGTTCACGGTCCCGATCGTTGCCAGTAAATTCTTCCATCCGCTCGCTACGCTGATCGAAAAGGTGACGACCGCGGGAGACGACTGGCGCCGGGCGGACGCCCCGGACGAACTGGCCTCCGCCGAAGACGAGATCATGAGCATGCTGGACGGTCCGGACGATGACGAGGACGACAGTCTGGAGGAAGAGGAAAAGCAGATGATCCGCGGTATTCTGGAACTCGGCGAGATGAAGGTGCGCGAAATCATGACGCCGCGCGTGGATCTGGAGGCAATCCCCGCTTCCGCGAGCGTCGCCGACGCGAAACGCCTCTTCGTCGAGTCCGGCCACAGCCGCATCCCCGTGTACGGCGCGAACCTGGACGACGTGAAGGGCATCCTGTACGCGAAGGACTTCATCGACGAGCACAGTCTGGAGGGCAAGACACTGACCGAGCTGGCGCGTCCGCCGATCTTCATCCCGGAGACCAAGGAAGTGTCCGACCTGCTCCGCCAGATCAAACGCACGAGCAACCATTTCGCCGTCATCATCGACGAATACGGCGGGACCTCGGGCGTCGTCACGTTCGAGGACATCATCGAGGAGATCGTGGGCGAGATCCACGACGAATACGATACCGCCGAGGATTTCGAGGAGCCGCCCGAACATCTGCCGGACGGGTCCGTGATTCTGGACGCCCGCACGCCCGTGGACGACGTGAACACCGAGGCCGGGATCATGATCGAGGATTCCGAGGAGGCCGACACCATCGGCGGCTACATCTGCGCCCGCCTGGGACGCATCCCGCGCACGAGGGAGGTCTACGAGGAGCCGGGCGTATTCCGCGCCACGATCCTTGCGGCGGATTCGCGCACGGTCCGCAAGCTGAAACTTGAACCGATTCAGGAGAAAGAGGGGAACCCCGATGATGCTGAATAAGACCGAACCGAAAAAGAAACATTTCCAGTTCTTCCGCAACATGATCGTGACCGGTCTCCTCGTGGCGGTCCCGATCGTGCTGTCGCTCTGGGTGGCCTGGTATCTGTACTCCCGCCTCACGGGCTGGGGGCTTACGCTCGCCGATTCCCTGGGGCTGATGGCCGAGATTCCGCCCTTCTGGCGGACGCAGATCATCCGCATTCTGGCGCTGATCGTCGTGCTGGCCGTGCTGTTCTTCCTCGGCGTTCTCACGAAGATCACCCTCGGCCGCAAAGTGATCGAAAAGGCGCAGGCCCTGCTCCTGAAACTTCCGCTCGTCAACTTCATCTACTCGACCTGCAAGCAGATCGGCGACACGATCATGTCGTCGAAATCGGGCAGTATGTTCCGGCAGGTCGTCCTGTTCGAATACCCCCGCAAGGGCTGCTGGGCGATCGGGTTCATGACCAACGAAAACACGCCCGAGAACAGCGAGGCGGCGCGCCGTCTCGGCAAGGGCGACCTGATCAGCGTCTTCATGCCGACCACGCCGAACCCGACAAGCGGATTCCTGATGCTGATCCCGCGCGAGGAGTGCATCATGCTCGACATGAGCGTGTCCGACGCCATGCGCCTGATCGTGAGCTGCGGCGCGATCCTGCCCGGCTCCGAAAACGAGGAATCCGGGGAAAAGTCCGGCGATGTGGGGTGAACCGGAACAATCGTCCGGCGCGTTCGCCGGGGAACGCCCCTGGACCGTCACCGAACTGAACGACGCGGTCCGCACGATCCTTGAAGGCTCGTTCCGTCCGTTCTGGCTGACCGGCGAGGTCGGCTCGTACAACCCGTACCGCTCGGGGCATGTTTATCTCACGTTGAAGGACGCGGCGTCGCAGGTGCGCGCGGTTTTTTTCAGCGGGTCGGAAGTGTGCCGCAAGCTCGGACTGAAGGTCGGCGACCAGGTCGAGGTGTTCGGCTCGCTGTCGCTCTACACGCAGCGCGGCGACTTCCAGTTCTACATCAAAAAACTCCAGCTGTGCGGGGTAGGGGACCTGCACCGCCAGTTCGCGCTTCTGAAGGAAAAATTAGCGGAGGAAGGGCTTTTCGACCCCGAACACAAGAAACCCGTCCCGTTCCTGCCGAAGCGCATCGGCGTCATCAGTTCGCCCATGGGCGCCGCCGTGAAGGACTTCATGAAGATCGCCCTCGCGCGATTCCCGAACCTCGAAATCCGCCTGTGTCCCGCCCCCGTGCAGGGCAAGGGCGCGGCGGAGAAACTTGCGCGCGCGGTCCGGTTCTTCAACCGGGCGGGCGGCGTGGACGTGATCGTGCTGACCCGCGGCGGCGGCTCGATGGAGGACCTGTGGCCGTTCAACGAAGAGGTGCTGGCGCGTGCGATCTACGCTTCGAAGATACCCGTGGTGAGCGCGGTCGGACATGAGATCGACTTCACCATTTCGGATTTCGTCGCCGACATGCGCGCGCCGACGCCGAGCGGGGCGGCGGAACAGCTGATCCCGGAGAAACGCGTGCTGCTCGACTCGCTGGACGACCTGAAAGTGAGGATGAACACGGCAGCCGCGTACGCCGTGGAACGGTCCGCCGGACGCCTCGCGCACGTGATGGGCTCGAAGGTGTTCCGCGACTCCATGCGTCTGGCGCTGGAACGCATGCAGCGCGTGGACATGCTCATGCAGAGCGCGTCCGCTGCGCTTCTGCGCCGTGCCGACGCCGCCACGCATCGCCTGGAACGCGTCCGCGCCGAGTTCGATGCCTACGATCCGTTCAGGATTCTGAAGCGCGGCTACGTCTATCTGGCGGAACCCGGCACGGGGCGTCAGATCACGGGCGTCGGCGGGCTTCGGGCGGGACAGCACGTGCGCGCGATTCTGGCGGACGGCGCGGCGGATCTGGATGTCCGGAGCGTCCGCGAGGCCGAGGCCGCTCAGAACGGCCGCCGGGACCTGTTGCCGCTGATCACGGCGGAGCCGGAGGCAACCAATTAAATGAACCAACGGGAAAGGAGCGTCCCATGAACTTTTCTTTCAGAATGAAACCGGTTGTGCTGATGATTGCCGCGGCCGCGGCGTTGAGTTTTGTTGCCGCGCTGGATCTTTCCGGCGCGCAGGTGTCGAAGGCGGATGCCGGGGCGGAAAAGAACCTGATCCATGTGGCGACCTACAACGTGCGCGGACCGAGCGACCGTGCGCCGAACGCGTGGCGGGACCGTCTGCCGCGCATGGTGAAGACCATCCGCGACAACAGATTCGAGCTGATCGGCACGCAGGAAACGCTTTCCGGACCGATCAAGGACCTCGCCGCTTCGCTCGAGTTCAATTATTTCGGCATCGGGCGCGACAAGCACAAGGGTGACGAGCACAACGTCGTTTTCTACGATCCCGCGCGCTTCGACGTGATCTCGCAGGAGACGTTCTGGCTCTCCGACAACCCCGGAACCCCCGGTTCCTCCAGCTGGGATTCCGGGTGTCCGCGCATCTGCACGTGGGGGCTTCTGCTGGACCGCCGGACCAATCAGCGCTTCGTCATCGCGAACACGCACCTCGACAACCGGAGCGCGGTGGCGCGGATTCAGGGGATCAACGTGCTCCTCACGCGCCTCGCGCCCATGATCGAGAAATACCCGTTCATCCTCACCGGCGACTTCAATTCCACCGCCGACGACATGCCCGTGCGGCGTGTGCTCGGCGTACTGCGGAACGCCCGCGACGTGTCCGAGACCGACCACTATGGCGCGGGCGACGAGACGTTCCACGATTTTCACGAGAACCGCAGGGAGCGCACTCACCGGAAGCCGATCGACTTCATCTTCGTGAACAATCGCGTGCGCGTGCTTTCCCACGGCACGATCAACGATTTCCGCAACGGCCTCGCGTCGTCCGACCATTTCCCCGTTACCGCCGAGATCGTCCTCCTCGACGAACCGGAGAAGTAAAGCGGCGTCTTGCTTTTGCCTGAGGGTGTGTCTCCTGATAGCTGCTCCGGACAAGGTATGTACCTTCGAATAGTCTTATACACCTAGATGATATGTCTTATATGTCATATAGGACATATTTCTTTCCTCAATTAACCTAAGCCGTTCGCGTCTCTGCGGTGAGGGAAATCTACCTTACTGAAAAAGAAGAGGGAGGAACCATTTACTCCCCCCCCAAAAAAGGTTTTTGCCGTTCGCATTTCTACGGTGAGGTAAATCAGCCCTGTTCGCCCCATTTTTAACCTCAGCCGTTTGCGCCTCCGCGGTGAGGTGAATCCACCTCGACAATCTAAAAAACTTAGCCGTTCGCGTCTCAGCAGTGAGGTGAATCCACCTCATTCTTCTAAAAACTCAGCCGTTCGCGTCTCAGCGGTCAGAGAAGAATCAGTACCGCAATCTAAACTCTTCTGCTATTCGCGTCTCGCGGTCAAGTAATCCTGTTGCCGAGTGTGAGCGAGGCTACCACGGCGGCGAAGCCGCCCCCAGCAACGCGGGGACGCAACGCGTCCTTTCCCCCCTTTCCGAAATGTGGAAAAAAAGCATAAAAAACGTTTGATTTTTCTCGGACTGAATGTACATTGTGCTTTAGAAATAATAGTCCGTCTGTTTTGTATTCTTGACTATGATAAACGGAGGAATCAAGATGAGAGAACATGATTTTCGGGATTTGAAGGCAAAGGCCGTGGAACAGTTGTTTCAGGTCGGCAAATGCTATGAAACTGGCGATGGCGTCGACAAGGATGAGGTGGAAGCCGTCAGGTGGTACCGTATGGCGGCGGAGCAGGGTTCCGCCGATGCGATGTTCGAACTCAGCAAGTGCTATACATTCGGCATTGGTGTGAGGCGGAACCGCGCAACGGCGTTCAAATGGCTGAGCAAGGCCGCGGAACGCGGTCATTCGAAGGCGATGGTCCAGCTTGGCAAGAGGTGTACACACGAATACGAAGCAGATTATAATCCGCGCAAAGCCGTCAGATTGTTCCGCACGGCGGCGGAAAAAGGGGATGCGTGGGGCATGTTTCACCTCGGAGAGTGCTACGCGGACGGCATCGGTGTGAAGAAAGATTATGACGCGGCGTATTTATGGTTCTGCCGTGCCGCGCTTGCCGCCCCTGACGACGAAATGCTGTATCAATCCGTCCAAAACAAAATCTATGACCCGAACCTGAAAGAAATTCTGGGAAAGAAAAAATAGGCTAAATCATTCTGTTTGCCGCTTCGCTGGGGGCGCACATCCGCGCGCCTCGGTGAACTCGTTTGCTCGAGTTCGACAGATTACTTGAACGCAGAGACGCGAACGGCGAGAGGTTATTATTATCGCGAACGGCAAACGTTTTGATGGTTGCGGTGAAAGAGAGGTGGGGGGGCCATTAAAAATTTCTCGTGGGTCAGGATTTTTTCGGGCGCTTGATGCTGGAACGGGAGGGGGCTCGGTGCGGGAATCAGGATTTTTTCGGGCGCTTGATGCTGGAACGGGAGGGGGGCTCGGTGCGCGGGTCCTCGGGCCAGTTGTGCTTGGGGTAACGGCCGCGCATGTCTTTCCGCACGAGGAAATACGAGCCGTCCCAGAATTCGTCCAGGTTGCGCGTGATCTGCACGGTGCGCATGGCGGGCGAAAGCAGGTCGAACACGAGCGGGACGCGTCCGCCGGCGATCTTCGGCGAATGCGCGAGTCCGAAGACCTCCTGAAGCTTCACTCGCACCATGGGGGCGGCGGGGTCGGAATAGTCGATGGCGATGTGCGAGCCGCTCGGGACCTCGAAGCGTTCGGGCGCGAGCGAGTTCAGCGTGGACTGGGCTTTCGGCGGGAGCATGGCGGCGAAGATCGAACGGTAATCCAGGTCCGCGAGCTTGTCAAGGCGGCTGACGCCGCCGAGGTGCGGCGCGAGCCAGTCTTCGAGCGTGTCCAGCAGGTGCTGTTCCGAGCAGTCGGGGAAGCCCTCGCAGCCGTGCACGTGCAGGAACTGGATGCGCCGGAGAAATTTGAGCTGAGCGTGGGTGATGCCGAGCGAGGCGAACCCGCGTTTGCGGACGGCGGCGATCAGAAGGACCGCGGTGTCGTCGCCGGGGCGCAGATTGGACAGCTTGCGTTCAATCGTGAGCGAACCGACCGCCTTCACGTTGAACACGCGGACGCACAGCGCATCGTCGTCCCAGACCGTTTCGCGGCGCGTGCGGAAGAGGTCCGGCAGGGCGGCTTCGAGCTCGGCGATGTCGAGCGGGAGCGCGAGGCGGATCGTGGGCTGTCCGGAGAGTCCGCCGGAATCCGCCACGGCGAGGTATTCCGAATCGCGGAGCGGGTCGCGTGCGCCGAGCTTCGCGGTCATGCCGTTGGAGAGCTGGTATTCGGGGCGGTCGCCGCCGGTGCGACGTCGCGCGATACGGTCGGGGTATGCCGCGGCAAGGACAAGTCCTTGACTGATATTGTGCCGGGCTTCGCTTCCGGCACGGGGAGGCGGGGCCTCCACTGCGGTTGTGCCGGGCTTCGCTCCGGCACGGGAGGACAAGTCCTCCACTGCGGCAGTGCCCGGCTTCGCTCGGGCACGGGAGGACAAGTCCTCCACTGCGGCGGTGCCGGGCTTCGCTCCGGCACGAGGAAGGGCGGCTTCGAGTTGGGAAACGGCCTGTCGGATACGGGAAAGCGTCTGACGGTCCGCAGGCAGGGCGGACGCCTTGTCGAGCACGGCGAGGCGTTCTGCGAGGTCGGCGGTCTGCGGATTGACGAGCGGATCGCGGTCGGACAGGATTGCGGCAATCTGAAGCGCCTCCCGGCGGAGTCCGTGCTCGTCGGCGAAGAGAATGGCGTTCGCGAGGCGCGGATGCACGGGCAGACGGTGCAGGAGCTTGCCGTGCGGCGTGATCTGCCCGGTCTTTGCCGAGATCGCGCCGAGTTCGGTCAGCAGGTCGAACGCGTAGTCGAGCTTGACCTCGGGCGGCGTCGTCATCCAGGGCAGGGCGGCGGCCTTTTCGCGGACCACGCCCCAATGCGCCAGCTCCAGCGCGAGCTCGGTGAGGTCGGCATGTTCGATCTCCGGCGGGGCGAAATCCGGCATGGCGTTCTGTTCGTATTCGTGCCAGAGACGGATGCAGACGCCCGGCGCGGTGCGTCCGGCGCGCCCCCGGCGCTGTTCGGCGGACGCCTTCGATATCTTGACCGTGCGGAGCTGGTCCATGCCGGACGCGGGGGAGAAGAACGGCATGCGCGCGAGGCCGGAGTCGACGACGATGCGGATGCCGGGGATGGTGATGCTGGTCTCGGCGACGGGCGTGGCGAGGATGATGCGGCGGCGGTCCGACGGCGCGAACACGCGGTCCTGTTCGGCGGCGGAGAGCGAGCCGTAGAGCGGGAGGACCTCGAAATCGTGGCGCATGGAGGCGAGTTCGGCGGCGGTGCGGCGGATTTCCGCCTCGCCGGGGAGAAAAACGAGCGCGTCGCCTTCGTGTTCGCGCATGGCGTCCAGCACGACCGAGGCGGCGTGCGGTTCGACGGGAGCACCGGGCTTCAGGGGCGCGTAGCTCACGCCGACCTCGAAACAGCGTCCCGAGGCGTTGACGATCTCGGTATCGTTTCCGAGCAACCCGGCGGCGGAATCCGCATCGAGCGTGGCGGACATGAGCGCGATGCGGAGGTCGTCGCGGAGGACGGAGCGCGCGTCAAGCGTGAGTGCGAGCGCGAGATCGGCGTGAATGCTGCGTTCGTGGAATTCGTCGAAAATGACGGCGGAGACGCCTTCCAGCGACGGGTCGCGCTGGAGCATGCGCGTGAGCAGCGCCTCGGTCACGACCTCGATGCGCGTGTCCGCCGAAACGAGCGTCTCGAAGCGCGTCCGGTAGCCCACGGTCTTCCCCGGCGGTTCGTTCAGGAGCGACGCCATGCGCCGTGCCGCGGCGCGCGCGGCGATGCGGCGGGGTTCCAGCATGACGATCTTCCCCTCGGGCAGCACGCCCGGTTCGAGCAGGGCGAGCGGCACGACAGTGCTTTTGCCCGCGCCGGGTTCCGCCGTGATGACCAGCGGACGGCAGGCGCGCGCGGCGTCCGCGATCCGCGGCAGGACGGCGTCGACGGGGAGACCGGAGCGGATCATTCTGCGAGGCGCTTTTTGATCTCGGCGAGGAGTTGAGGCATGACCTCGCCCGCCTTGCCGCGGATGTAGATATCAGTGATGTGCCCGGTGAACGCGGATTTCTCGGGATTGACCTCGATGACGACCGCGCCGCGGCGTTTCGCCGTGTGCGGCACCATGCAGGCGGGCATGACCTCGCCGGTGGTCCCGCTCACAAGGCACACGCTGCACGATTCGGCGTCCGCGAACGACTGGTCCATGGCGTGTTCGGGGATGCCTTCGCCGAAGAAGACGATGTCCGGCTTCAGCAGGGCGGCGCACTTCGGGCAGGACGGAGGATTCCCCGCGAGGAGGTCGGCGGTCGGCGGCCCGGAGAACGAGCACCGGGTGCAGCGGAGGCGTCCGAGCGTGCCGTGGAATTCGATCACGTTCCGCGAGCCCGCCGCCTGGTGGAGATTGTCGATGTTCTGCGTGACGAGCGAGAACGCGACCCCCATCTTTTCCAGTTCGGCGAACGCGAGGTGGGCGGCGTTCGGGGCGCACTTGCCCCAGAGATCGTAGAAGATGGAGCGGATGCGGTTCCAGGACTCCACCGGGTGCCGCATGAAGTGGTCGATCTCGAAGAAATCCGGGTTCACCTGCTGCCAGAGGCCGCCCGCGCCCCGGAACGGCGGGATGCCGCTTTCGACCGAGACTCCGGCGCCGGTGAAGATCAGCATGTTCTTTTTTTCGGCGATGATGTCCGCCGCGGACTGGATGGGATCGGGATTCATAGGGCGCAAACTCCAAAAAAAGTGAAAAAAATCCGCTTTAAAATACGTGTTGGGTTTGTATATTTCAAGACATGCTTTATTTTTTAAAGAGAACTTTTTTCCCGAAAGGAGAACGAAACCATGAAACGAATCCTCGCCGCATTGGTGCTGACGCTGACCCTCGCAGCAGCCGGGGCGCGCGCCGCCGAGCTGAAGATAGCCGTGATCGACATGCAGAAGACATTCCAGGAATACGAGAAGACCAAGACCATCGAGATCAAGCTGAACCAGCAGATGGAGGTGTTCAAGGAGTATTCCAACCAGCTGAACCAGCAGTACCAGAACCTGCGCAAGCAGTACGAGTCCGCCCGCGACGACTCGCAGAACATCGCATACTCCGCCGCCGAACGCGAGAACAAGCGCCAGAAGGCGCAGCAGCTGTACGAATCGCTGAAGCTGAAGGAGCAGGAAATGACCAGCTACACCGAGAGCCGCAAGACGCAGATACGCGACATGTACACGAAACTGCGCGGCGAGGTGGTCGACGAGATACGCAAGGCCGTCCACAACAAGGCCGTGCTCGAAGGCTACACCATCGTGCTCGACCAGTCCGGCGAATCCCTGAACGACGTCGGATTCGTGATCTACGTCCAGCCCGGCCTCGACATCACCGACGCCATCATCCAGGACCTGAACCGCGGCTACCGCAAGAACGCGAAGGACCCCGCCGGGGCGGCGGCGTCCGGCGAATGAGCCGAACCGGACCAAAACTTGAACTTGAATCAACAACACCCAACTTACCCATAAGAGGATTTGAAATGAGCAAAGAATACAAAGCATCCGAACTTGCCGAGATCGTCAACGGCACGCTCGTCGGCAATCCGGACACCGTGGTCAACGCGGTCAATTCCCTGAAACTGGCGGAACGCAACGAAGTGTCGTTCCTCAACAACGCGAAATATCTGAAGGCGCAGCGCGAAAGCCACGCCGGGGTCGTCCTGGTCCCGAACGACTGGAAATACGAGCCCCCCGAGGGGCAGACCAACATTCACTGCGCGGACCCGGGCAAGGCCTTCTCCAAGCTCTGCACGATCTTCGCTCCGGAACCGCTTGACTATCCCGTCGGCGTCCACCCGACCGCGTTCGTCCACCCGACCGCGAAGCTCGCCGAGGGCGTCCACGTGGGGCCGAACGCCGTCATCATGGAGGGCGCGGAGATCGGCAAGAACACGAAGATCTGCGCCTGCGCCTACATCGGCCAGTACACGAAAGTCGGCGAGAACACGATCATTTATCCCGGCGTGTGCATCATGCACCGCTGCATCATCGGCAACCGCGTGATCCTGCACGGCTGCGCGGTCATCGGCGCGGACGGATTCGGCTACACGCCCTCGTTCCGCGGACTCGTGAAGGTGCCGCAGAACGGCATCGTGCGCATCGATGACGACGTGGAGGTCGGCGCGTGCTCGACCATCGACCGCGCCAGATTCGGCATGACGTGGATCAAGAAGGGCGTGAAGATCGACAACCTGGTCTTCGTGGCGCACAACGTGATCGTGGGCGAATCGTCCGTCCTGATCGGCCAGTCCGGCATCGCCGGCAGCGCCGAGCTCGGACGCGGCGTGGAGCTCCAGGCCCGCGCGGGCGTGAACGGCCACATCACCCTGGGCGACGGCTCCAGGGTGCTCGGGCTCTCCGCCGCATGGAGGAGCACGTCGCCCGGCGAAAGCGTGTTCGGCGTCCCCGGCGAAGGCCAGGAAACGTACCTCGAACGTCTCGCCCTGCCGATCCGCGTCCGCAAGCTCATGGCCCGCATTGAGAAGCTCGAGGCGAAGATCGCGGAGCTCGAAGGCAAGGACGCCGGAGGCGCGAAATGAAACGCGACCCCGCCGAGCTGCAGAAAGAGATACTGAAGCTCAAGGAGCAGACCGGGGCGACCATCCTCGCGCACAACTACGTGGACGGCGCGATCCAGGATGTCGCGGATTTCTGCGGCGACTCGCTGGAGCTCAGCGTCAAGGCGAAGAAATACAAGGCCGACCTCATCGTCTTCTGCGGCGTGCGCTTCATGGCCGAGACCGCGAAGATCCTCTCGCCCGAATCCCGCGTGATCCTGCCCAACTCCACCGCCGGCTGCCCCATGGCCGACATGGCGCAGGTCGACGAGGTCCGCAAGTACCGCAAGGAGCACCCGGACGAGATCCTCGTGGCGTACGTGAACAGCACTGCCGCCGTGAAGGCGCAGGTCGACTGGTGCTGCACCTCCGGCAACGTGGAACGCGTGCTGAACGCGATCCCGGCGGACGCGAAGATCATGTTCCTGCCGGACCGCAACCTCGGCGCGAACATGACCGCCAAGCTCGGCCGCCCGATGTCCCTGTGGAGCGGCTGCTGCCCCGTGCACGACCGCATCACACTGGAGAGCATCCGCGAGGCGCGCGCTGTGCATCCCGGCGCCGAGGTGCTGGTGCACCCCGAATGCCGTCCGATGATCATCGAGGCCGCCGACGTTGCGCTCAGCACGGGCGGCATGCTCCGCCACGTGTCCGAATCCCTCTTCAAGGAGTTCATCATCGGCACCGAGCTCGGCATCATCCACCGCATGCAGAGGGAGAACCCGGACAAGGTGTTCCATCCGCTCCTGCCGCAGGTCGTCTGCCCGGACATGAAGAAGATCACGCTCGAAAACGTGCTGGCCGCGCTTCAGGGGAAATGCGAGGAGATCGTGCTCGACCCCGAGATCATGGACGCCGCCCGCAAGCCCATCGAACGCATGCTCGCGCTGAAATAACCTGAAGTTTTTATCCGTAAAGAAACGCACGCCCGAAATCCCGGACGTGCGCTTTTTGTGTTTGCAAGGACGTCTCTGTTTCAGGTCAATGCGTAGTACGCGGCGTTGCGGAGGCGGTGGAAGAGGTGGGAATTGTCCTGCGGGGACTGGTTCTGCGCCATGAAGAGGACGGCGAGCTCGTTTTTGAGGTCGAGCGTGAAGTTCGTCTCCAGCCAGCCGCCCCAGCCGAACGATCCGATGGCGTCTGTGGTGGAGGAGCACCCGCCGAAGGTCTTCATGAAGAGGAAATTGCCGTAGTTCTGTCCGCCGAGGTCCTGCCAGGTGAACGTGCGCGCCTGATGCGGCGTGAGCTGGGGGGAGATGAGGTAGTCGAACCCGGCGGCGGAGAGGAACTTGTGTCCGTTGTATTTGCCGCGGTTCATGAGCATCTTCACGAACTCGGCGTAGTCGCCGATGGTGGAGACGAGGCCCGCGCCGCCGGACTCGAACGCGGTGTCCTCGCGGTAGGCGTTCAGCCCGAGGTGCCAGTCGGCGTAGCCGAAGCGCTTGCGCGTGTGGTCGCGGTGGTCGTAGGCGGTGGCGAGGCGGGCGCGCTTCGCCTCGGGCACGACGAATCCGGTGTCCTTCATGCCGAGCGGGGCGAAGATCTCGTCCTGGAGGTACTGCCCGAAGCGTTTCCCGGCGGCGCATTCGATGACCGCGCCCATCACGTCGGCGGAGTAGCCGTACGCCCAGCGGTCGCCGGGCTTGAACGCGAGACGGCAGCCGCCGAGCCTGTTCGCGAACTCGACCGTGGAGAGCTGGACGCCCTGCTTGCGGAGGTCCTCCATCTCGCGCACGACCAGCGCGACGTCCGGCGAGCAGTCGGGATAGAGCAGCCCAGAGGTCATGTTCAGCAGGTCGGAGACGTACATCGGGCGGTCGCTGACGATTGCGAGGCCCTGTCCGTGCTCGGTGTCGTAGCGCTGGTTCGCGAATCCCGGCAGGAAGCGCGCGACCATGGCGCGGGGCGACAGGATGCCGCGGTCGATGTTCATGACGGCGGCGGTGCCGGTGATCGGCTTCGACTGCGAATAGATGCGGAAGATGGTGTCGCGGGAGATCTTTCGGCCGGATTCGACGTCGGCATAGCCGCTTTCCGTGTAGTAAATCTCCTCGCCCTTGTGCAGGACCATGACGGACGCGCCGGCGTATTCGCCGCGGTCGACGGATTCGCTGAGCAGATCGGAGAGGCGGTTGAGTTCGGGATTCATGCTGTGTCTCCTGTCGGATATGAGGTGTGAAAATGAAATGCTTGTCTGAACAGGATTTGGGGTTACTTTTCGGCGATCTCCATGGGGGCGAACGTGCCGTCGCAGGTGAAGACGTTCTTTCCGTCCGGGGTGTGTCCGACCGCGCGGAAGGCGGAATCGTCGTGTTCGCCCGTGGTGACGATGGATTCGCCGAGGCGGAGCGCGAAGTTGAAGTTGACGCGGATGGAGTTCACGCGGACGGGGTATCCGAGCTTGGCGGCGAGCCAGTCCTGCGCGAACATCGGGTAATGCGCGTTGTTCACGTGGTTGTTGTAGTCGATCTTGGACTGGCCGATGTCGGTGCGGACGGGATCGGAACCGGGCGAGGGGTCGAGCTTGCCCCAGTCCTCGAAGAAGATCGGCTTGTCGGGGTTCGAGGGGAATTTTCCGGTGACGTCGTCGGGGGAGACGGGGCGGAGGTTGGCGAGTTTGAGCATGAGCCAGTAGCTGCTGGCGGTGGCGATGCGCTGCCCGGTGGCGGGATCGGTCAGCTCGAACTGGCGCATGGCGAAGAGACGGTGGACGCCGCTGGGCCAGGTCTTCAGGCGCACGGAATCCGCGCGCGGGGGCAGGGCGTCGAACTTGATCATGAGGCGGGAGAGGACCCAGGTGATGCCGAGACGGCGCAGGTCGTGGATGCCGACGCCGAGGAGTTCGGCGTGCGCGCCCGCGATGTCCTGCATCAGGTCGAATGCCGCGCCGAGGCGGAGCCGTCCGTCCGGGCCGATGGCGTGGAGCTGGGTCGGGTACTCGCGGGTGATGCTGGCGGGCTTGCCGTCGAAATACGGGTTGCCGTCGTGGATGACGTCGGCGGAGGTTTCAGGCGTATTGAGAGGACCGGTTGCGGTGCTCATGGTTCGGTTTCCTTTCGTTGTGCTTTTTCTTTGCGGATGCCGTCGGCGAGGAGCGAGACCAGCGCCTCCTGTTCCGGGGCGATGCCGGACCGCAGGACCTTGCGCGCGTTTCCGCCGTAGATCACGCCGAGGAGCGAGGTGTTCAGCCTCGACACGACGGCGTTTCCGCTGTCAGGATCGTCGGTGATGCTGACCGTGCAGGGGATCAGGGCGGGCAGGACGAGGCCGCGGTCCGGGTCGTCCATGAGGCCGCGCGCGTAAGTGCGGTTGCAGAGTTTCCAGTTGTAGAGGGCGCGTCCGTCCGAGGGAAGGGGCAGGGAACACGCCTCGCGGGAGGCTTTCCAGCCGGATTCCGCGGGCATGGCGTTCTCGAACGCGTCGTCGAAATCGTCGGCGGTGAGGCCGGGGAATTCGTGCGAGACGATGAGGTTGTGGCGGAGGTAGAGGAATCCGGCGCAGAACATGGCGGCGGCTCCGGCGATCACACCAAGGAGGAACGCCGCGAGGACAGGATTCTTTCTGGGGGGACGTTTCTGTTCCGTTATCGTTGTTGTCAGCGGTTCCATGAGTAGTCCTTTCCATCCAGCGCGCGCCGGATGTTTTCGAGCTGAATGCGGAAGTCGGCGGTTTCGCGGCGCCAGAACTCGCGCGTGCCCCAGTCGGGGTACTGCCTGCGGAATCCGGCGTCGCCGGACTGCACGGCGCACCAGGAGAGGAAGTGCATCATGCGCATGGCGCGGAGGGGTTCGACGAGGCGAAGCGAGGCGCGGTCGAACGGACGGAAGACCTCGTAGGCGGCGAGGATCACGTCGAGCTCGCGTTTGGATTCGGAGAGCGTGCCGGGGAGCAGCAGCCAGAGGTCCTGCACGGGCGGCCCCGCGACCATGTCGTCGAAGTCGATCGCCATGAGGCCGGTTCCGGGACGGTCGAGCACGTTCGCGCGGTGGAAGTCCCCGTGGATGCGGATCATGGCGTCGTCGGGCGGATAGACCGCCTCCGCCAGGTCGAGGATGGCGTCGCAGAGGTCGATCAGCTCCTGTTCGCACGAGGGATCGACCGCGCCGGATTTGAAGATGCGGTGCATGGCGGCCTCGGCGAAGTTCGCGGGCGTCATGCGGAGCCGGTGAGGTGCGGCGCGGCGTTCGCCGCAGGCGTGGATGCGTCCGAGCAGGGACCCGACGCGTTCGAGTGTTTCGTCCTGTTCGAGTTCGATCTCGCGGCCCCTCATTCGAGGGAAAATGGCGAAGAACACGCCGTCGAGTTCGCCGAGCGTGGAGTCCGTTTCGAGCTCGTAGGGCGGTACGACGGGTATCTCCTCGCCGTCGCAGTCCCACAGGAACTCGTGTTCCTCCAGGATCGCCTCACGCGTCCAGCGTCCGGGACGGTAGAACTTGACCACGAGGCGTTCGCCCGTGGCGGCCTCGATCTCGTACACGCGGTTGATGTAGCTGGGCAGGGCGGAGGCGAGTCCGGTCAGGCGGCACGCGAGGGCGTCCTCCAGGGCAGGCAGAAAATACTCCGGCGTGATGCGGTCGAATCCGGCCGCACCGGCTGTCTTGCTGCCCCGCGGAAGGTCCATTGGAACACCTGCTGAAAGATCAGAGGGATTCGCGGTCGGCGACCCACTGGCGCATCGCCTTTTCGGTGGCGATGTTCTTGCCGTTCATGACGGCCGCTGCGAATTTCCTGAAGTAGGCGTTGAAGACGGTGTGGAGGATGTTCAGGTTGGAGACGCGTTCCTCGAAGGCGGATTCGCGTTCCATCTCCTCGCCGGTCGGGAGCTTCACGGAGCCGAACGTGAACGCGTCGGCGTCGAACGTGAACGCCCATTTGTCGACCTCGGCGTCGCCGCCCTCGCGGGCGAAGGAGACGCGCGCCTTGCGGAGTTTCTTGCCGCTGGAAAGGGCGGCCTTCGCCTCGCCGGAGGCCAGGGGGTTGCCGCGCTTGATGACGCTTTCGCCGGAACCGGCGAGGTCGGGGTCCTTGGTCTTGCCCGGGGAATACGCGAGCGTGAGCGGACCTTCGATCGCAAGCACGAACGTGCCGAGGTCGCCGACGGAGCAGCGGCCGCCGTTCACTTCCGCCTCGTACCAGAGCCAGGTCAGGAAATCGCGTCCGGGCTGGGGTTCGTCCATGCCGGAGGCGAGATTGGTGAGCGTGAGCGGGGGCAGGTCGGTCTCGTTCTTCTTCAGGAGCGTTACCATGAGCTCGTCGACGGAGATCGGAACGGGCTCGACGTCCAGTCCGAGCGCGCGGGTGAATTCCTGCACGAAGACGTCGAACTTCGCGAGCGAGGCCGCGCCGAAATACAGCACGTTCGCGGCGGTGTCGACTACGAACGGCGTGGCGGAGATCGTGGGGACCATCTTCGGCATCAGGGATTCGATCGCGGCTTCCTTGATCATCTTCTTTTCCTTGCGCGGGACGAAGAGGCAGTCGTTCGCCTGCATGTAGGCGAGCTCGTCGCGGCGGCAGACGGCGTTCAGCAGCTGGGATGGGACCTTGCGTTCGGTTTTGCGGAGGTTCAGGTAGGGGAATCCGCCGCACATGGAGGTGGTGTCGTCGATTTTGCTTTCGAGCAGATGGCGGCCGCTGACCCAGCCGAGCACGGGCTCGTCCTTCACGTCGTCGAGCTTTCCGGCGGAATGTTTCGCGAAGAGCTCCAGGTAATTCTCCGGCATCGGGTTGCGGAGCGGGCAGATCATGAGGGAGATGCTTCCGGTTTCAAAAGACATGATGGAATCCTTTCAATCTGATCGGCGGGCGTGGAAAGCCGCGCCGGGGTGGGTGAAAAAGGGATAATTACTGTATCACGGAATGGCATTTTTCGCAAGTCCCGGACTGTTTTTTATTCAAAAAAAGACAAGATGCGCCGTCCGGGGGATTCGTGCGATGGATGCAAAGAGGATAAACCGGAACCGAAATGGAGTACGGATCCAGATTGTTTTGACTTTACAGCGGTTGTTTCGCGCCGTTGTCGATCATGAACTTGCGGAGTTCGAGGTTTCCCCTGGCGAAGAAAAGCGGGGTGCGGCCGGCATTGTTCAGCTCATTGATGTTAAGTCCTTTCGCGAGGAGGTACTTGATGACATCAATGCCCCCGCCGTTCGCGGCATAGTGCATGGCGGTCCAGCCGCGAACGTCCTTGGCCGTGTAGTCCATCTTTTTGCTGACCAGGTATTTGACTACATCCAGCTTATTATTTTTCGCGGCGTAGTGAAGTGCGGTTGCGCCAAAACCATCCCTGTCCTGTATGTCGGCGCCGTGTTCCACAAGATATTTGACCGTGTCGAGGTTGCCGTTTTCCGCGGCGAAATGAAGCGCGGTTCTGCTGAAGATCATGTCCTGCGCCTTGATATCCGCACCGTTTTCGAGCAGGAACTGAACGGTGGCGCTGTCGCCGTTCTGCGCCGCGAAAAGAAGCGCGGTCATGCCGTCCACATTGGCCGCGTCGGTGAGGTCCTTGGGGAGGAGCTCAAGAGGAATATTGTAAATGTCTTCAAGAAACTCATCTTCCCTCTTTTTAGCAGATGAAGATTCTGAATCGTTGACGGCATCCGCATAACGTTCACCGTCGTCATCATCGTCCTCGTCATCATACTCGCTCTCTTCCTCCTCGTCATCCTGAAGTAATTCCGGAGTTTTCAGTCCAAGAGCTTTTTTCAGTCCCATGATGCGATCTTCGTCGGTTTCGAAATAAAGCTTGTCCTGGCGGAGGCGCTGGTCTCTGAGGCTTTCGACGAGCGCCCAGTTGATGGCTTTGATGCTGGCTCCGTGTTCAAAAAGGAACTTGACTTCTTCCACGCCGGAATACTTCGCGGCGAAATGGAGAGGCGTATCTTTCTTTTTCGTAAGCGTGTTCGGATTGCTGCCGAGGTTGAGCAGGGATTCCAGAATTTTTTCGTTTCCGCTCATGGCGGCGTAATGGATGGCGGTACGGCCTTCCTTGTCGGGAAGGTTGACTTCCGCGCCGCGTTTAATGATTTCCTCGGCAATCTTTTGCTTTCCGTCCCGGCAAACGGCATGCAGGAGAGTCATGCCGTCCTGCTGCTTGATACCGTAGTCAGCGTTATGGTCGAAAAGCCAGACAGCTTCTTCGAAGAACCCGTTTGTGGCGAGATACCATGTGAAAGCATCAGGGCAGAACGTGCAGTCGACTTTCCCATCGGATTCCTTTTCCGCGGCCATAACGGCACGAAGTTCCGCAATTTCCTGTTCGCCGAACGTATTGTGTTTTGCGAGGTTGTCGAATTTGTTCTGCGGGGTCAGTTGCGGCGTATCCGCGAGAAGAATTGACGCCGTAAACAGGATGCAAACCGAAAAGAAAGCTTTCAACATATTCAACACTCCAGTGTGATTTCGGGAAAGAGTCATAATATATTATACATCGTATAGGAAAAAAATCAAGCGCGAATCGGAAACTTCTATTGCTTCAAGGGAAAAAACTGTGTATTTTGCGGCAGACGGGAGCCGGCAGGGGGGAACATAAGCGCGAGTCAGGATGGCGGTCCGGCGAATATTCGTCAATTTCCCCGACTTTTGCGGGCGATGAACTTGACTTTTCGTATTTTGGCATTAAATTAATGTTTTGTATTTTCATCTGAAACACTTTTGCACCAATAGAGGTCACGCAATCCATGATCATTCAGAAAATGAACAACGTGCTGGTGAAGCACGGAAAAGTCACTTTTGCCATTTTTACCGCCGTCATCATCGTCTCGTTCGTGTGGTTCTTCACGCCGGGCGTGGACGGATCGCTGCTTTTCGGCGGGAACGCCGGCATGGGCTCCCAGTACGGAGCCGTGCTCGGAAAGAAGGTCACCTACGGCGATGTGAGCAACGCCCGCCAGGTCGTTTCGATGGTCCGCGCCGCCACCTACGGCCTGTCCCCGAATCGCGTGCAGTCCCCGGACGAGGACGCCTCGTTTCAGGCCGCGCTGCTGATCAAGGCCGCAGACGTCCTGAACGTCCAGGCCAGCGACAAGGAAGTCGCCGACCTGATCCAGAGCCTGCCGGCGTTCATGAACGAGGACGGCAAGTTCTCGCAGGAACGCTACCTCAAATACAAAAACGACTATCTGGCTCCCTCGGGACTCGGGTTCGCCGACCTCGAAGAAGCGGTCCGCACCATGATCCGTATGCAGAAGGTCCCGATGCTGACGTCCACCAACGTGATCGTGACGGACGACGAGGCGAAAACGGGGATCGAAAACCTGCTTCAGAAGATCACGTACCATATGGTCACGTTCGACCACGAGGCGTTCGAGGACCAGGTGAAGCTTGAAGATGCCGAGATCAAGGATTTCTACGCGGCCAATCCGAACCTTTTCCTGAGCGAACCGGAATCGGACGGCCTGCTCGCGTTCGTCGCCTACACGGTGAAGAAGAACGAGCTCACGGACGACCAGATCAAGGATTACTATGAGGCTAACAAGGCCATCTTCACCAAGGCCGATGGCACGGAACAGGCTTTCGACGATGTGAAGGACGATATCCGCAAGGAGCTCGAGACCGTGGTCGAACGCGATGCGGCGGAAGAAGCCGGACGTGCATTCAATAAGTCGTTCCGCGAGGCCATCCGCGCGGACAAGGAAGCCTTCCAGGCCGATCCGCAGAAACTCTTCCGCGAAGAGGCGGAAAAGGCCGGATTGATAATCTCCGAGGTCAAGAACCTCACCGCCCAGACGGCGACCGACGAAGACCTCCATATCGACAGCAACCTTATCCACGCCGTCACGGAGCTGAAGAACGTTGGTTCCTACACCAATCTCCAGTTCGGCGAACATGGCGTGTCCATGTTCCTGATGACCGCCCGCCGTCCGGCCGTGGTCCAGCCGTTCGAAGATGTGAAGGAAGTCGCGCAGAAACGCCTTCTCGCCCAGCGTGAATACGCTTTGGCGGACGAAGCGGCCTCCCAGCTCGCGCTGAAGGCTCTGGATCTGAAGAACGCACCTGCCGAGATCGAAGAGCTTGTGAAGACTCTGAAGGGCACCTGGCATGCCGAGGTCACGCGGACCCGTTTCGAGATCGAGGGCAATCCCTATCTGCCGTGCACGAACGAGATCCTCACCACCGACGTCGGCAAGCTTTCTTCCCCGGATAAGTCGTTCGGCGATCCCGCGTTCATCTTCGTGACCGCGCACATGCCCGCCACGGCGGAAGAGATCGCGGAAAAGAAAGAGACGCTCGCTCTCGAGCTGAAATACCGCAAGCAGGAAGTCGTGAGCCGCGGTCTTCAGGGCTGGGTCATCGAATCCGCCACGGTCGTCAACCGCCGGACACAGGAATAATCCAGCTTCGTTTTTCCGCGGAAGCAAAGGAGACACGGATCCCATGAAAGACATGCGAATCGGAATCGGCTACGACGTTCACCGTATGGCGCCGGAACGCGATTTGATGCTCTGCACCTGCCATATCCCGAACGAAACCGGACTCGACGGCCACAGCGACGCCGACGTCCCGGTCCACGCCCTGATCGATGCCATGCTCGGCGCGCTCGCCCTCGGCGACATCGGGCAGCACTTCCCGGACGACGATCCGCAGTATCTCGGAGCATCCGGCGAATCCCTGCTCAGAAAGACGCTCGCCCTGCCTGAATTCCAGGTGTGGCGGATCGGTAATGCCGACATCACGATCATCGCGCAGAAACCGAAGCTCGCCCCGTACGTCCCGAAGATGCGCGAGGCTCTCGCCGCGGTCCTCGGCATCGCCGTAGACCATGTCTCCATCAAGGCGAAAACCGCCGAGGGACTGGATTCCGTCGGGCACTGCCAGGCGATCGAGGCGCACGCCGCCGTGATCCTCTTCCCGAAGGAAGAAAACTGATTTAGGAAAGGGCCGCCGTTATGCTTGAAGGATTGGCCGGAAACAAACTGAAGACGCTGGCGACGGCGTGTCTTGACGTGATCCGTCTAGCCTGGCAGGACCTTGAAGAAAAGGGCCTGCCCGCGGACAAGTTCCTTGCCGAATTTTTCCGCGCCAACCACAAATACGGCTCGCGCGACAGGCACGCCATCACAAGCAGCGTTTTCGCGTTCTTCCGCTGGAAGGGCTGCCTCGAAAAGCTTTTTGATATTGACAGGGAGAACATCCCCGGTCCCGCGCTCTCCGCGGCGCTCGCCGCCGACGATCCGTCCTGCCCCGTGTTCCCGTTCTGGTGCGACGTCGCGCCGGACGTGCTGGCCGCGATGAAGGATCCCTTCGAACGCCTCCGCACGGTCACGAATACCGACATCGATATGGACGTGTACGACCTGGTTCCCGAGTGGATGCCGGATGAAGTGCCGGAGTCAAGCCGTCAGGCGTGGCTCGACGGCCTCACGTCCCATTCCCCGCTGTGGCTCCGGGCGCAGAATATTACTGCGACCGAACTTATCCGCCGTCTTGCGTCTCAGGATATTCAGGCGGAACGCGGCTCCGAGGTCCTCGTGGACGCCGTGCGCGTGAAAACGCCGCATGCGCATCCGGACCAGGTGAAAGGCCTGATCGGCAATTTCGAGGTGCAGGATTATTCGTCCCAGTGCATCGTCTGGCCCGCCGATCCCATGCCGAAGGAAAAATGGTGGGACTGCTGCTGCGGCGCGGGCGGCAAGACGCTCCAGCTCGCGGCGATCGGCGGAAAAAAAGCTCAGATTTACGCCTCGGACATTCGTCAGGACGTGCTCGCTCAGTTGAAAAAACGCATGCTCGCGGCGAAATTCAAAAACATCATCATCACGACTCCGCTCGGCGGCGCGCTCGGCGAATACGACGGCGTGCTGGTCGATGCGCCGTGTTCCGCCTCGGGACGCTGGCGCCGCAACCCCGAAATGCGCTGGATTTTCAAGCAGGAAGATATTCAGAAGCTGACCAAGACGCAGTTCGCGATCCTGGACAAGGCGGCGAATGCCGTCAAGCCCGGCGGCAAGCTCGTCTACGGCACCTGCTCCGTCTTCGACGCCGAGAACATGGGGCTGGTGAAACGTTTCCTTCAGGCGCGCCCCGATTTCAAGCTCAAACCGTTTAAGAATCCGCACGACGGCTCCCGGACCGACGGCACGCTCACGACTCTGCCCTGCCACGCCGACTGCGACTGCTCCTTCACCGCGCTCTTTGTCCGCAACGGTGGCAAATGAGCTCGGCTCCGCTGAACGGCCCGACTGCGCCGGACGCGCACGCGCACGGCGTTCCCGGTGAAAACAACGGTGTGTTCCGTCTGTGGAACATCGGCGATCCTTCATGCTCTGTTCCTGAAAACCTTTTTTTTTCCGCCGGAATCCATCCGTGGGACGCTGGAAAGTATGAGCTTGCCTCGTTTGCTCCGCTCTTCGATTCGCCGCGCTGTCTGGCAATCGGCGAATGCGGCCTGGACCGCACCTCGGATGCCGCTCTGCCGCTCCAGATGAAGGTGTTTGAGGCGCAGATCGCGGAATCCGACCGGCGCGGCAAGCCGCTGATGATTCACTGCGTGCGGTGTTTCCCCGAACTCCTCCGCCTCAAATCCGCATTATCCGACGATGCGCCAGCCTGGGTGATCCACGGATTCCGCGGGACGAAACGCAAGGCGTTCGACCTGCTGGACGCGGGCTGTGTGCTGTCGTTCGGCGCGGGCCTGCTCCGCGACGCCGGAAACATGGAGTATTTCGCGGAGATCCCGCTCGACCGCATCCTGATCGAGACGGATGAATCGCCGGAGCTTTTCGACCGGATTCTGGCCGAGGCTGCCGCCATGCATCTGCTTTCTCCGTCCGAATTCGCCGCAATTGTTCGCACCAACTTCAAAAGGATATTCCGCCATGACCCCGTCTGAACTTGATCCCGCCCCGGAATGGCTTGGGCGCATGCTCGCGCTCGAAGACGTTGCGACCGTCGAAAAGATACGGCGTTCGCAGGTGCTTTGCGTCGGCTTGGGCGGGGTAGGGGGGCTCGCGACTGAACTCGTCGCGCGGCTGGGCGTCGGCGCGATGACGATCGTGGACGGCGACGTGGTGGAGGCGACCAACATCAACCGTCAGATCCCCGCGCTCACGAGCACGGTCGGGCAGTCGAAGGCCGTTGTGATGGCCGACCGTCTCATGGATATCGATCCCAAGCTCAAATTGACCGTGATGGAGCGGTTCCTTTCGCCGGAAGACATGCCCGGCGTGCTCAATACCGGACGTTATACCTGCGTGCTGGACGCCATCGACTCCGTGCCGTCGAAGATCGCACTCCTCGCCGAGTGCGTCCGGCGCAGCATCCCCGTGGTCAGCGCCATGGGCGCGGGACTCCGTACCGATCCCGGCGCGATCCGCTGCGGCGACATCTCGGAAACGAGCGTGTGTCCGCTCGCGAAACTCGTCCGGAAGGGCCTCCGCGACCTCGGATTCGAGCACGGCGTGACGGCGGTTTATTCCACGGAGACGCCCCGCAAACCGAAGCTCGACGAGGCGGGGCATCCGCTGATCGGGACTGTTTCGTTCATGCCCGCGGCGTTCGCCGTGCAGTGCGCGGCGGCGGTGTACCGGATCCTTTCCAAATAACACGTTTTTCCAGCGTCATTCTCCGTTAAGAATCTTTTTTTCGTGCGTGGAACGCGGAATCGCGCGAAAAATATAGAAAAATGGCGGAAAACGGGATTGATTTTTCCGGAAACACTGCTATGTTTCAGGTAGGAAATTGTTTGAATTCACTCAACAACTTCATCAACCATAATTCAGAAAGGATGACGGTATGTCGCCGAAAACAGCTTTTATCGGTCTGACGACTACGTTTGCACTGGCGATGGGCGTGGCCCTTGCCCAGGCTCCCGCCCAGCAGGGCCAGCGCCCCCCCAGACAACAGCAACCCCAACAGGATCTGAGCATGCGTGAAGAATGGGAAAACCAGAAGATCAATTTCGTGAACGTGGAACCGGTCCGTTCGGATTCCGCGCTTCCGGTCGACGCGGGCCAGAAGAGCCTGCTGAACGGCGACTGGAAGTTCAACTTCGTGACCATGACCGGACAGGACGGCCAGCTTGAGCTCTCGCAGCGCCCGGCCGGCTTCTTCAAGCCCGACTACGACGATTCCTCCTGGAAGACGATTCCCGTGCCGTCCACGTGGGAAGTCCAGGGCTACGGCACCCCGCTGTACACGAACGTCAATTATCCGTTCAACACGAGCAATCCGCCGATCGTCACGAACGCCCCCGCGAACTGGCAGACCGCGTTCCGCGAACGCAACCCGGTCGGTTCCTACCGCCGGACGTTCACCGTGCCCGCCGACTTCAGGAAGGGCGGCCAGGTTTTCCTGAAGTTCGACGGCGTGTCCGCCGGATATTACGTTTGGGTGAACGGCGAAAAGGTCGGCTATGCCGAAGACTCGTACAACCCCGATGAATTCAACATCACGAAGTACCTGAAGGCCGGCGAAAACACCCTCGCCGTACAGGTGTACCACTTCACCGACGGATCCTACCTCGAGGACCAGGACTTCTTCCGCCACTCCGGCATCTTCCGCGACGTGGTGATGTTCCGCACGCCGGACGTCGCCATCCGTGACTTCGATTTCCGTTCGCTCCTGAAGGACAACTACACGACCGGCACGCTCGACGGCAAGATCCTCGTGCGCAACTACAGCGGCAAGTCCGCCAGCCGCACCGTGAAGTACACGCTCCTGCGCGAAGGCCGCGAAATCCTCTCCGGCAGCGCGAACGTGCAGATCGCCGCGGACAACAAGGAAGACGTCGCGGTCCCGGTCAGCGTGACCGTGCCGAACGTCGACAAGTGGACGGCCGAAACGCCGAACCTGTATCAGCTCAGAATGACGATCGCCGACGCCGCGAACACCGCCGAGAACGCCGAGACCGTGCAGGTCAACCTCGGTTTCCGCACGGTCGAAGTCGGTCCGCAGCAGCAGCTCCTCATCAACGGCAAGGAAGTCATCCTGAAGGGCGTCAACCGCCACGAGACCCATCCCGACATGGGCCGCGCCATCACGCGCGAGGTCATGGAAAAAGACATCCAGCTGATGAAATCCCATAACATCAACACCGTCCGCACCTCGCACTATCCGGACGCCCCGTACTGGTACGAACTTTGCGAAAAGTACGGCATCTACCTGGTCGCCGAGGCCAACATCGAGTGCCACGGCAAGCAGGACCTGACCCGCAATCCGGAATGGGAACAGCCCTACGTCGAACGCAACCTCAATAACTACAACCGCCTCAAAAACTGCCCCGCCGTCATCTTCTGGAGCCTCGGCAACGAGAACGGACGCGGCAACAACCTCGCCGCCGCTTCCCGCGCGATTCAGGCGCTCGACAAGACGCGTCTCATCCACTCCTGCGACATGAACCACACCGACGGCGTGACCGACATGGGCAGCACCATGTATCCCGACGTGAACGGACTGAACGGCATCGGCGCGAACACCCGCGAGAACTGGCCGTTCTTCGTCTGCGAATATGCTCACTGCATGGGCAACGCCCTCGGCAACTTCCAGGAGTACATGGATACCTTCGAACGGCATCCGCGCCTCATCGGCGGCTGCATCTGGGACTGGGTTGACCAGAACATCCGCGCCACCCGCGTGGAGGGCAACCGTTATAAAGCCGCCCCGGTCACCGGCGAAGCGCTCGCGTTCGGCGGCATGTTCGGCGACAACCCGAACGACGGCAACTTCTGCGACAACGGCGTGATCGCTTCCGAACGCTGGGTCACCCCGAAACTGCTCGAAGTGAAGAAGGTCTACCAGTACCTCCGCTTCAAGGACCTCACGCCCGACGACGCGAGCAAGTTCACGCTCGAGCTCACCAGCAAGTACTTCCACAAGACCATCTCCGGCTACACCGTCGCAGCCGTCTTCACCGGCGGCCAGGACGAGAAGGCCGGTCGCACCGTCCTCACCGAGAAGGTCCCGGACCTCGCCCCCGGCGAAAAGGCCACGTTCACGTTCAACGTGCCCGCGGGCAAGAAGAAAGACATGTTCATCCTCGTCTTCCCGTCCCAGAAGGACTCCCTCGTCCAGTACAAGCTCGTCGAGGAGGCCGATCCGGTCGCTCTGCTGAAGAGCAACAAGGTCGAAGAGGCGCGCAAGTACGCGGTCGCCTACGAGGCGTTCACCCCCGGCGTCGACGCGACACCGCTCAAGCCCGACACCTCGAAGAGCCCCGATCTGGCGTTCATCGACCACAGCAACAACAACATCACCGTCTACAACGACTACTTCGTCGTGCGGTTCGTCGACGGCAAGATCGAGTTCATCACGTGCGACGGCGAAATGGTCATCCGCAAGGGCCCGGAACTGAACTTCACCCGCGCCCGCGTCGACAACGACGGCTGGATCGGCGGCAATATCGACCGCGCCATGAACGCGGAGCTCGATGACGAATGCCGCGGCCTGAAGGCGGTCCAGGTCTCTCCCAAGCAGGTCGACGTGGAAGTCGAACTCTACGTGCGCAAGGGCTTCAATTACTTCGTGAACACGAAGTACACCATCTACGCCAACGGCACCATCCGTTCCTGCAACACGATCAGACCGGACTTCGAGGAACGCAACAGCGCCATCCCGTGCCTCGGATTCACGATGGAGCTGACCTCCGACTACGCCAAGGTCGACTACCTCGGCCGCGGCCCGCAGGAAAACTACGTCGACCGCCGCACCGGCACGTACTATGACACCTTCCACACCACCGTGAAGGACATGTTCGTGAAGTACTCCAAGACGCAGCATTACGGCAACCGCACCGGCACGAGCTGGGTCAGCCTCACCTCCGATGACGGCAAGACAACCGTGACCGTCCGCAGCGAAAACAACGAAAAGGGCATGGAATTCACCGCCACCCCGTGGACGCAGAAGGAAATCCGCGACGCCCGTACGCCGGACCGTCTGCCCCCGTCAGAAAGGACCGTCCTGGAGATCGACGCCTTCCAGGCTCCGCTCGGCGGCAACAGCTGCGGCCCCGGCCCGCTGGAGAAATACATCACCCGCGGCAACCGCAACTCGACCTTCAAGATGGACTACACCATCCACATCGACAGGAAGTAAGGCCTGAAGGTATTTCCCGAAAACAGGGAAACATGGCCCGGTACACGGAAAAACCGTGTGCCGGGCTTGCGCTGAGGTAAAGCGCGACCTGCACCGCTGACGTTGCAACACATACTAACAGGAACAAGCTAAGGGGAGCGATTCCGCGGCATGCCGCTTTGCTCCCCCCAAAAAACACAAATGGAGAGAATATGTCTGAACACATGGAAGTCTTTATAGACGGCTTAAATCAGCTTCACTTCACAGGCGGTCTGGTGCGTCTGGATTTTATGTCGCTTCATCCTGAAGATGAAGGAACACCTTCGGAAAAAAAGACAAACCTGCGGGTGATTATGAATGCCCGGCAAACGGTTCAGCTGCGGGATTCGTTGAATACTTTTATTCAAAGATTGCAGGAGGCCAATGTGTTCCAGAATCAGGCGGCGGGCAATCGTGACGTCGGCCGGCGGAATGCCCGCAATGGCCGGTCATTGGAGGAGCGTTACAATCCGGGAGTTTTTTCCGTTTCCAATATTGATGATGCAAAACGCATTATTCTGACAGACGAGGGGCGAGACGGTTCCGAGGATCGTTGGCGCAAAGAAACCCCGGCACTGATTTCGCTTTTGAAAAATGAATGGAGACTGGGCGAGGGAACGACTGTGGTGGATTACGGATGCGGCATCGGGCGAATATCGAAAGAGCTATGCAGGATGGGATGTCGGGTCGTCGGCGTCGATATATCGCCGGAAATGCGCAACCTGGCGGTCCAATATGTGAATGACGAGCGTTTTTCCGTAGTCACGCCCGAGGCTTTTGTCAATATGGTCAATCATGGGTTCTCCTGTGACTATGCATGCACGATTTGGGTTTTGCAGCATTGTTTGAAACCCACGGAGGACTTGGGACATATAAAAAGAGCGCTGAAAAATGGCGGCGGACTGTTTGTGGTAAACAACAAATTCTCCAGGGCTGTCCCTGTGATCGACGGCGTATGGCAAAACGACAACATAGACATATGGCGGATGTGCCGTGATAATCTGAGGGAAGTGCGTCTTCTGGATTTCCCCGATGGGATTGGCGTGGATGCCAGGTTTTATCAATGTGGTTTTTATCAGAAAAACTAATAATCCTAATACGAAGAAAACAAAAATTGTCCTCCGCAATCGTGTTCGGTTGCGGAGGACATTGTCTTTTCAGGAGAGATGCGTCTGCGTTCGCTTTGCCGACGGGGCTGTTTGCGTTCAGTGGAGCTGCGTCGGGAGGACGTGTTTCTCGCGCGGGGTGAACCATATCTCGAACTGTTCCACCTCGGCGGGGTCGATCTGGTACGGATCGCTCTCCTGATAACGTCCGGCGAGGTCGGCGTCCGGGTCGAACCGGAGCAGCTGGAGCACGTCATAGAAATTGCCGTCGCACGCCGCGATGCCCGCGTCCTGACCGGGCGTGAACCCGAACCGTCCGTAATAGGCGGGATCGCCGAAGATCACGATGCCGGGGTGTCCGGCGGCCTTCACGAGCGGGATCGTGTGGCGGATCAGGGCGGAGCCGATGCCGCGTTTCTGAATCGCGGGCGCGACGCCGACCGGGCCGAGCGTCGGGATCGGGATGCGCGAGCCGTCCGGTTTCTCAATGGCGCATAATGCGTACCAGATGCCGCCGACGGGCTGTTCGTCCAGCACGGCGATGAAGCTGAATTCCGGCAGATACGACGGGTCCTGGCTGAGCTTGTGGATCAGGAGGTGTTCGCTCGCGCCGGGGCGGTAGACGTCCCAGAACGCGTCGCGGATCAGGTTCTCCATGGCGGGATGGTCGGCGGGCTCTTCGGGACGGATGATGAGATTTGTCATGGTATGATTTGACCTTTCAAAAACTCGCCTGCCAAAGTGAGGATAAATAACCTCAACGCCGTACATGTGTTATACGGCGCATGAAACAATCGTTTGAGGAAGAAATGAGCGTGACGGACGCGGAGGGCAAGCCCTCCTCTGCGGTAGTTTCCGGCGCGTGCCGCGCTACGGAACCGGGGATGTGTGACGAATGCAGGGATCAGGCGCGTTCGACCACGATCTCGGGATCGACGGATTCCCGGAGGATGCGCTCGATGCCGTCCTTGAGCGTCATCTGCGCGTGGGGGCAGGCGCCGCAAGCGCCGCGGAGACGGAGGAGGACGGTTTTTCCGGTGATGGAGACGACTTCGAGATCGCCGCCGTCGGCCTGGAGCATTCCCCGGAGTTCTTCAAGTTTTTCTCTGATTGCCTCTTCCATGATGTCTGCCTTTCTTCGGGCGGATGCGCCCGTTGCGTTGGAGCCGCTGTGCGGCGTTTGTTGTTGAAGTACGATATAAAGTAGCACGCGCGGGGGAAAATACAAATGGAAAGCGGGACTTTTTGCGAAATAAAACGCGGCGGCGGATGATGCGAGGCCGGAAAATGTGAAAAAATAATCGTGGAATCCGAATAAACGGTAAAATGCTGTCACTTTATAATCGGTTGAAATTGAGCATAAAACGATGCTGTTTTGGAATGCTGTCACGATTTTTTTACAAAAAAAGTGGATGCCCGGCAATAAAACGCAAACGGGATGCGTTAATTGAGATGTAAGAGCTGCGGAAAACGTCAACGAACGCTGCGGGAAAGAGTTACGAAGCGGGCAGGGCGTGGAAGACAGCAGGAAACCCCGAATAACGCATGCCGGTCATGCGGACGGAAACGACAAACGGTTGAAACAGCCTTAAAACATTTGACAACGCAAACTTTAACCATAAGGAGAACGACTATGAAGAACCTCAACGCGATCATCATCCTCGCCACGGTTGCCGGAATGGCGACTCTCACCGCCTGTTCCAGCGCGAACGCCGAACAGGTAACTGACACGAACGAAACGGCTGTCCCGGCTGAAACGACGACGGCAGCAACTCCGATCCCCGGTCCCGGCCCCGGTTTCGGCGGTCCCGGCATGATGGGCCCCGGCATGGGCGGCGGCTTCGGCGGCGGCATGGGCATGG
>JAEEQN010000058.1 GCA_016285345.1 Victivallales bacterium
CATCGTCCACCACCACGCCGATGGCGAGGATCAGACCGAAGAGCGTGATCAGATTGATGCTGAACCCGACCACTTTCATGACGGCGAAAGTACCGATCAGAGAGACGGGAATGGCAATGGTCGGGACCAGTGTGGCGCGCCAGTCCTGAAGGAAAATAAAAGTGACCAGAATCACCAGCAGTACCGCGACGTAAAGGGTTTCCGCCACTTCGTGGATGGAGGAATCGATAAATTTCGTGGTGTCGTAGGAGATGTCGCAGGCAAGATCGTCGGGGAAAGATGTCTTCTTGATCTCCGCCAGCCGTTCGTTCATCTGTCTGGCGATCTCCAGGCCGTTGGCATTGTTGAGCTGATAGACCGCAAGCAGGGCCGCGGGCTTTCCGTTCAGCGTGGAAACGCCGGTATAAGTCTCGGCGCCCATTTCCACTTCGGAGAAATCCCGCAGACGAATCTGCGATCCATCCGCGTTCGTTCGGATCACGATGGCTCCGAACTCTTCCGGCGTACTCATGCGGCCCTGCGTTGCAACTGTAAACCGGTTCTGCTGTCCTTTCGGAGCCGGGCTGTCGCCGAGCGCGCCCGCGGAGATCTGAACGTTTTGCGCGTCAATGGCGTTTCTGACATCGTCCACGGTGATCCCGAGCGAGGCCATGCGCATGTTGTCCAGCCAGACACGCATGGAATAGGTGAGGTCGCCCAGCTCGGAAACATCGCCGACACCGGGGATGCGCGCGATCTCGTCCTTGACCGAAATGGACAGGAAGTTGCACAGCTCCTTGTCGCTGTAGGCATTGGTGGGCGAATAGAGTGCGATGACCGCCAGCATGTTGCTGGAGGATTCCTTGGTGGTGAGCCCCTGACGCTGCACTTCCTGCGGAAGCGAGGCCTGAGCCCAGTTCACACGGTTCTGCGTATTGACGGTGTTTTTGTCTCCGTCCGTCCCGATGTCAAAACATACTTTGACGGTGGCCATGCCGTCATCCGAGGCGGTCGAGGTCATGTAGAGCATATCCTTGACGCCGTTGAGCTGGGATTCGATCGGCTGGATCACGGTATCCATCACCGTCTGGGCATCCGCTCCGGGATAATTGGCGGTAATGTTGATTTGACACGGCGCGATATCCGGATAGAGTGTCACCGGAAGCGTATAAATACCGATGGCTCCGCCAAGCAGGATGAGAATCGAAATGACGATCGCAAACCGGGGCCGTTTGATGAAGAATTCACTGATCATGGCAGTCCCCGGCTGTTATTCCGCTTCTGTTGTTTTCTGCTGCTCGGGTGCGGTTTCTCCGGCTGCGGCTTTCTCCTGCGAGGAAACGGGAAGCTGTTTGCCGGGAACCGCCTGCTGCGGCGTGATCGGCTTGACTTCCTCTCCGGCTACCGCCTTCTGCAGCCCGTCGACGACAACGCTTTCTCCAGCCTCGAGACCCGAGATCACGACCCTGTAATCGCCGTTCTTCATCCCGACCTCGATTTTCCTCCGTTCGATCCGGTTGTTCGAATCGACGACATAAACGAAATCGCCGAGCTGTTCCCGAATGATCGCCGCCTGTTTAACCATGACACGTTTTTGAAGCGGGGAGACTTGAACATTGACTTTAACATACATCCCTGAATCCAGCAGCTCCTCTTCATTTTCCGCCGTAGCCTGGACACGGAACGTGCCATCCTGCACCCTGTTGTTCCATGCGGAGATCCAGACTTTCTCCTTGTATTCTTTGCCGTTGGCGAGGAATATTTTCACTTCGGGACTTGTCTCGGGATCTTCTTTCGATACGGGATAGTTTTCATAAATCCTCAGCGTAGTAAGTTCATCAATGGAGAAATAGATTTTCACTTTGCCTATGGAAGTGATCGTGGCAAGGGCTCCGCTGGAAGGACCTACCATGTTGCCTACGCTGTAGGTCTTAAAACCGATATAACCATCGAACGGAGCCATGATCTGCGTATAGCCGAGCGTGACTTTCTTTTCAGCCAGCTCCGCTTCGGCGGATTTCAGTTCAGCCTCTGCCGTCCGAAGGGCCATTTCCGCCGTTTCATAATTGCGCTGGGAGGTCGCATTGGTTCTTAACAGTGTTTCCTGCCGTTCGAATTCGACTTTTTTGTTGGTCAGTTCCGCATTGCATTTGTTGACTTCGGCTTCCGCTTTCCTGACCGCCGCCTCATAAACCGCGGGGTCGATCTGGAAAAGCTTGGTGCCTTTTTTTACGAACTCCCCTTCCGTGAAATTGGCTTCGGTCAGGAATCCGGAAACATTGGCGGAAAGATGGACGGTTTCAAAAGCCTGAACCTCTCCGATCTCGGTCACGGAATCGGCGAATTCCATTTCGATGGCAGGCTCGACAACGACCGCGGGCACCACGTTTTGAACTTCAGGTTCTTCTTCGTCGCAGCCTGAAAGCAGGATCAAACTGCCGACCGCCGCCGCAAGAACAGGATTGATTTTCATGAAGACGATCCTTTCTTTGAGGGAAACTTGTGTTAGCTTTTTTTGTCCGACACGCATAATTTACACCGCCAGGCAGAAAAATCAAAGGAAATAATTTCCTTCCTGCATGTTTTTTTCATTGTTGCATCCCGCTGAATTGCGCGGAATCCTCATCTGTCCGCGCATGAGCTGCCCCGAGCTGTTCGGCCTGGGCAAGGAAGTTCAGCTCGATGAAGTCCTCGTCGGTCTCGGCACGACGCCTGCGCGGCTGCTTGCGCTTCCGGTGGTAGTCCCGGACAAAGGCGATGTCAGTGATGTTCTCCCATTGCGTCTTAAGCTCACAATGTATGCTGGTTTGCCTCGGATACAACATCCGAAAGCTCTTTTTTTTTATTGAGGGGAAAGCAAAGACGGATTACTGGATCGCTCCGGACGGTCTTGAACTGGAAACGCCCAAAAGGCCAACTTGGAAAAACTGTTGAAAAAACAGTCGAAGGGAAAAAACGAAGAGTTACGCAAGTCCTATCGGTACAGAAATAGGGCTGCTACAAAACGGTGAGGTTTTGCAACAGCCCCACCTCCACCGAGCACGCAATGTGCTCGGTGGAGGGATTTCGAGGAAAAATATCTTTTGAGTTCGAGTTGTGATTACCGTTCACTCTTTTTCGGAAGGGCCTTCGATCATTTTGAGCCGCTTGCTGATGATATAAGTCCCGACGTTGTCCCCGGCCACATTACAGGCCGTTTCGAACATGTCCAGCAGGGGATTGATCCCGAGCGCAAGCGCGACGATCGTGGCGGACTGCTCGGGCGACAGATGCAGACAATCCAGCACCATGAACAACAGGAAAATGCTGCCGCCGGGAACGCCGCCCGCTCCAACCGAAGCAAAAACCACGCTGATGACCAGCAGAAAGATCTGGGACGGTCCCAGCGAAAAGCCGAACAGATTGGCGGCCAGCGCGGCGAAAACGGGCAAATGAAGGCAGACCCCGTCCATATTCACGGTTGCGCCGAGCGAAAGGGTGAATCCGGCAAGTTCCTTGCGGACATGCATTTTCTCCTGGGCCGTCCGAAGCGAAACCGGCAGTGCGGCCGCGCTCGAACGGGTGACGAATGCTGTCAGGATCGGCTCACGCAGTTTCCACAGAATCGGATACGGGTTCTCGCGGCAAAGCAAAAAGATGAACAGCGGATAACAACCGAGTATCATCAGCAGAATCCCGATGATCACACTCAGGGCAATCTGAAAATACGAATTCAGCAGAACCATGCCATAAGAAGCGAAACAGGTCAGAGTAAGAGCGAAGATCCCGATGGGGAAATACCGCATCACCCAATCGACGATCCGGAAGATGATTTGCTGAATTCCCCCGAACACCCGGAGTACTAACGCAACACCATCCCGAGTATTCGAATCGGTATCGGTATCAAGCATGGCTCTGGCTGCCAGGCCCAGCAGGATGGAAAAGACGATCACCGGCAGAAAACGCCCCTCGGCCAGCGCCTGAAACGGATTCATGAACATTCCGTAAATCAGCTTCAGCAGAGGCGAGTCGCCCATTGCCTCTGTCTGCATGGAATGGGCCTGCGCCATCATTGCTCCGGTCAGTGCGGAAATATTATCGAGTTTCGGATTGCAGACCAGTGCCGTGAAACAACCGAAGACGGCTGCATAAAGCGAGGTCACCAGATACCAGATGATGACTGCCACCCCCATCTTGCCGAACTGATGAAACGGCAAACTCGCCGCGCCGCAGACCAGCGAACACAGAATGATCGGGACCACGATCATTTTCAGCATGAAAATCAGGATATTGCCGAACGGTTGGAGGACGGATATAATCCAGTCGGCAGTTGCGGAATACCCGACAGCCCCCAGTTTCCAGACCAGCAGGCCCCCGATGCATCCAAGCACGAAAGCGGCGATGTTCAGAACCACCAGCGGTGTCCGGACATACCAGCCAATTATTTTTTTCATCAATACATCTCCACTGATTGACAGCAATTAAAAAAAACATAGCCTGATACATTCGGCTATGTCTTGCTAAGAAGCGTTGGCTCCTGAGCCATATAAAAAAAGCAAACAACAGCGATATAAACGTAGAGAAACCAACATATTACTGTAGCATCTTTCTGCAACTTTTCAAGCTGTTTCCTGTGTCGTTTTGAAAAAGCCTCAACGGTGAATATGGGGCAGACCGTCCGATGCTCATCAAAATCTTCAGTGCGTGACGGACGGCTACACCACAGCACATGGGCTGGAGCCGTTTTCCCGGTTACGGGTTTCACCGTTGATCCGCCGTTGGAGGAGTCATCACAGTCAAGGCCACGGCGAAACCGACCGCATCCGGTCGAGCCCCGAAGTGGGTGTGAGGATTACTGCTTATCCACGACAACTTTCAGCTTGAAAGTCATCGCCGGAGGTTCATCTTTTTCCCATGGACGGACATAGACAAGCGAGATTTCGGTTTCGCCTGCGGCAATGGCCTTGAAACTCCATACTTCATAGCCACCGACACCGACCATTCCTTCCGGGTGCGGATCAGATTCATATTCACCTTCTTCGCCGACTTCAAGAACGCTCTTGTCAACGGCTTCCAGCGACCAGGAATACCCGGTCGTATGGTTGGCATTAAGTTTAACGCAAATGGTCTTACCCGGAAGGACATGAATCGTTTTGCTGTTGCTTTCCGCATCTATGTTGATTGCTTTCTCGACCGTGTTGGTTTTTACAGGGGCATCGGTCTTTTTCGGCGCATCATCTTTTGAGCAGGCGGTAAAAAGAGCCGTGACAACAACAGCGACTGCGGTAAAAAGAATTTTGTGTTTCATGGAAGAACCTTTCTTCTTTTGGTTTGTTTTCAATAATCAGACGGTTCTACCCCATGAAATCTTAGCGAAAAACTGAAAAAACAGAAGGATATTTGATGAAAACATTCCGTGGCAACAAACGGCGCGTGGAGGGAGAAGGGAGACCGCCCCTCGTGATGAGGGACGGGAAAACGCTTGCCGAGGCGGGTTTTATAGAAAAACCACTTACTTTTTCTATATTTCACTTACTTTTCGGCGGTTTTCCAATATTTTACTTACAATCTCGCCGTCCGCCTATATTTGCGGTATAGCATGAGTGCGGCACCGAATCCGAACCCGATAAGGAGCGTGATGACCGAGGTCGGAAGCGGTTGTCCTATTGTGATGATCGCATCCGGCTTTGGCTCTTCGCCAGCCTCGGGATTGGGAACGATGCCAAAGGCAAGGCTGGTCTCGGACATCTTGTAGAACAACTCTCCGTTTTCGGTGGCGACGTTGGAATCGGAGGAGACATTCGCCATGTTATTCCTAATGGCAATGACCGGAGCCTTGCTTTTCCCGGCCTCGACTGGAAGCGAGAACGAATAGACCCGAAGTACGAGGTCGCCCTGTTTCTTTTCTTTTATGACGATGCCATCCTCGTCCAGCACATCATTCCCGAATTCGTCTTTCTTCGGTTCTTCGATGGAATCGTACACGTCATTGGAGGAAAGCAGATAGGGATTCGGGACGTTCTGGTCATTTTCCTTGACCTCGGGGCTGAGTTCCCATTTCGTGTCGGGATCATTCTTGTCGAAGGCGGTATATGACCAGTCCGAAATACCATTCATCCGAAGGACGTTTACAGAGATGTTGTACCCAGCAGATTCTTTGGCGGCAGGCTCCGTCTGATCTTTGCCTGGTACCGTCCAGGCGTAGCCAGTCGCTTCCCCATCAGCATTGATTTCCGTGAGCCTGAATGCGTTGGGATTCACTGGCGAAGACGGTGTCGCATCCGTTTCCGTCTGTGCAGAAACGAATCCGGCGGCAAGGAAGATGGCAACTGTGAGGATGAGGATACGCATGGCGGGCTTGTCGGAAGACGGTTTTTGTTTGTGCTAATATACCACATTCACCGAGAAAAATCAAACCTGCTGTTATGAATTTGGGATGCGGTGCGCAAAAACGCGTCATCGGAACCTATGCTCCGATGACGCGAATTCGTTCTCTTATTCCCGAGGGCGGACTCTTTTCAATCTGCGCTCGATGAACTGCGGTCACTCGAACATCTTCGGGAGGCCGTTGTAAAGAGTATTCATGATGGTGGTATTGTCATGCCCGCTCTTTTCAGAGATAGCCAGATAAAGGTTGCCATCTTTGAAGTTATCGCAATACTTGAAGATATCGGGATAATTCTTCATCGCGTCGATCTGGGGAGTCAGGTTCCGGTTTGCCATATCACTGGTGCTGCCGCAGCCGGAGTAGATCCGGAAATCCGTGGGCTTATAGCCGGTCTGGGTGAAGGTTTCCGCAAGGTATTTGGCCGCTCCTGCGCCTTGGAACTGTCCTGCAATCCAGCTGTCGCCGCTGATCGGGATGTAGCAGCCGATCTGATCAATGCAGTGATCGAAGACCGCCCACGTAGTGACGCCGCCCAGAGAGAATCCGCCGAAAGCGCGATGCCATTTTGAAGCATGAACTCCTTCCGCAGTGACATCCTTTGCGTAGGTGTGATACTGCTTTTCTACTGCGGGAATCAGGTCCTTGACGAGTTCAGAGTGAAAATCAAGGGCGTCTACGCTGCCGAGGGTGGGCGTAACAACGATGAGAGGCTTGATATCTCCCTTGGCAATCATGTTGTCGAACGTATTTTTAAGCGGAGTATTCTGCCCCTCTCCACGGAAGAAAGTCGATTCATTTCCACCCGCGCCATGCATCAGATACAGGATGTTGTATTGGGTCTTGGTATCTTTCTCGTCGTAGCCAGCGGGAAGATAAACGAGGCAGGTCTTGTCGATTTCGGCGCTGCCTTCGGTCTTATGGTTGCGCGTCTTGTACTTGAAGGACACGATCTTGCCGGCTTTCTCGTTGGGTCTGGTATACTCCTGCGGCATATCCTTGAACTTGTTGTCCGGGAACTCAGTCCGGGTGGAGGCGATGGATTCCATCTTTTCTCTCTTTTCGGGCTTCACGTCACGCGGCTGACCGCCGCCCATGCCGCCCATGCCGCCCATGCGGGGCATACCGCCACCCATGCCGCCCATACGGGGCATGCCGCCTTGGCCGCCGCCGAAGCCGCCCATCGGAGGCATACCGCCTTGGCCGCCGCCAAAGCCACCGAAACCACCCATGCCACCAGGAGCCGCACCACCAGGAGCGCCGCCGCCAAAGCCACCGAAGCCGCCCATAGCAGGAGCACCACCGGCACCAGCGCCAGGAGCACCGCCACCGAAGCCGCCCATACCGCCTGGCATGCCGCCGCCCATACCGCCACCGAAGCCACCCATTGCGGGTGCGCCGCCGGGAGCAGCGCCAACGGGAGCGCCGCCAGCCGGAGCCTGTGCGGAGAGTGAAGTAGCGAGGAAGATGACCGCTGCAAGAATCGAGCAGGACATCACGGTCGATTGCACATAACGATTCATGAGAAC
>JAEEQN010000034.1 GCA_016285345.1 Victivallales bacterium
CACGGCGTGATCGTGGACCAGACCTACGTGCCGTGGGTGAACACGCGTTCCTACAGCATGTGGGCGCCCGACTGCAACGTGAAGGACGGCAAGTACTACTTCTACTTCCCGGCGAACAACCGCATCGGCCTCGCCACCGCCGACCAGCCCTACGGCCCCTTCCGCGTCGAGGAACAGCCCATCCAGGGCGCGAACGGCATCGACCCGTGCATCTTCATCGACGACGACGGCACCCCGTACCTGATCTGGTCCGGCATGGGCATGCAGATCGCCAAGCTGAAGGACAACATGAAGGAATTCGACGGCGCGTCCACCAGCATCCAGCACAACACCCCGCAGAGCGGCATGAAGGAAGGCCCGTTCATGTTCAAGCGCAACGGCATCTACTACTTCACGTTCCCGTGGGCGGAGAAGGAACGCGAGACGCTAGCATACTGCATGGGCAAGAGCCCGATGGGCCCGTTCGAGTACAAGGGCAAGATCATGGAGCAGTCCGAGACCGTCTGCTGGACCAACCACCACTCCGTGGTCGAGTTCCAGGGCAAATGGTACCTCTTCTACCACCACAACGACTACTCGCCCTACTTCGACAAGAACCGCTCCGTCTGCATCGACGAGCTCACGTTCAATGAGGACGGCACCATCAACCTCGTGAAGCCCACCCTCCGCGGCGTCGGCGTCACCCCCGCCACCCGCGAGATCCAGATCGACCGATACTCCAGCGTCGGACCGGAAAACGTCAAGATCGACTTCGTGAACCCCGACCGCACGTTCGACGGCTGGAAGGCCATCTTCTGGAACACCACCGAATACCGTCAGCCGATCTACCTGACCTACGACCGCGTCGATTTCGGCGACAAGCCGCTGAAGTCCGTCACGCTGAAGTGCCACTCCCTCGCCGGCGGCGTCATCGACCTCCGCGCTGACAATGCGCAGGGCCAGCTCCTCGCCTCCGTCACCGTCCCCGGCAAGCCCGACTGGACCGAAGTCGTCTGCCCGCTCCAGGCCACCCCGAACGGCGTCCACACGCTCTACGTGAGCATGCGCAGCGGCAACCACATCGAGATCGACTGGGTGCGCTTCAATCCGTAAGCAATCCGGATTTTCCACTCGTAATCCATTCAGCCATGGCGGGCCCCGAACCCGTCATGGCTTTTTCATATCCATTGAGTGTACGTTAATAAACTCATTTTTTCGTCGCGAATTCCAGGATTATCTGAATTTTATCCGTTTTTTTCGGATTTACTCTTGTTTTTCTTCGTGTTTTCGGGTATAATATTGTGTGTATTTTACCGAAGGAACGAAACCCGATGACTGAACCGGAAGCATTGCCGAAAGGCACCGAAACCCTGCTGATCGTGGACGACCAGGAAACCGTATGGGATTTCCTGATCGAGGCGCTGCAGAACCTCGGATACTCAGTCCTCCTCGCCGAGAACGGAGAGGACGCCGTCGCCATTTACCGCGACAACCCGAGCCAGATCGACCTGGTCCTGCTCGACATGGTCATGCCGCGTCTCGGCGGACACGGCACGTTCTATCAGATCCGCGCCATCGACCCGGACGCGAAGATCCTGCTGTCCAGCGGATTCGTGCAGGAGGGAGCCGTGCAGGACCTCCTCGACAACGGAGCTGCCGGGTTCATCGCGAAGCCCCATCGCCTGCCGAAACTCACGCGAGCCATCCGCGATGTCCTGGACGGGAAGCCGGTCACGGTCTGACACCGCAATCAATGCTGATACAGTGCTCGCTTCGCAACGGCACACCGCAAGCGGTGCTGAAGCAGTGCGCGGCTTCGCTCGCGCACGAAAAACCTCCACAATTTTCCGGAAATCGACTGGAAAAAACGGAAAAATGGACTACTTTAAAATGGGTGTTAGAAAAGGAGAATCCCCGCCGATGAAATTCACGAAATCGCTTCACATACTTTGTTTCACCGCCGTCTGCGCGGCTTTCCTGCTGACCGCCTGCGGACCGGAACCGACCGCCGACGAATGGATGCGCAGATCCCTGGCTTCCGCGAAAGAGGCGAAGTGGAAACGCGCGCTCGGCCAGGCCGAAAACGCCGTGGAAAAAGCGCCCGGCGACACGCTCGCGAACGTGCTGTACGCCATCACGCTTGAAAACAACGACCGTCCCGAGGAAGCGCTGAACGCCGCGGTCCGCGCTGGCGCCGACTCCTCCAGTTTCATCGCGCAGTACACGCTCGGACGCCTCTACGTCCGCCAGCAGAAATACGACAGCAGCATCAAGCCGCTGACACGCGCGCTGGAGTTGCGTCCCGACGACGCGAACACGCTGATCCTGCTCGCGCGCGCCAAACTGCGCCTGAACACCGAGGACGCGCTGAACCTCACCAGACGCCTCCTCGATCTCCCGCAGTTCAAGCAGTCCCCGGTCGTCTACAACGAGCTCGGCGTCATCCTAGTCCTGAAGGGCGAGGCACGCCGCGCCGCCGCGCTGTTCAGCACCGCGCTGTCCCTCGACGCGGACAATCCGCATCTGCACCTGAACAACGCCATCCTCCAGGACTACTACCTCGGCGACCTCATGAAGGCGCGCCAGTATTACAACTCCTTCCTGCGGCTTTCCGCCAACCGCCGTGAACTCCTCGACGAATACAAGGAAGTTCAGACGCGCCTGGAAATCATCCGCTGATCTCCGGCCATGCCCCGCTATATCCCGGACGACGTACTGGACCAGATTCGGCTGCGCGCCGACATCGTGGACGTCGTGCAGTCGTACGTCCCCACTCTGAAAAAAGCCGGTCCGTCCGCATGGAAGGCGTGCTGCCCGTTCCACCACGAGAAGACCCCGTCGTTCACGGTCAACACGGACCGCCAGTATTTCAAGTGTTTCGGCTGCGGCAAAGGCGGCGACGTCTTCAAGTTCGTCATGGAGCTGGAGAACCTTGATTTCTCCTCGGCCGCCGAGCACCTCGCCCACAAATACGGCATCATCATCCCGGAGACGCCCTCCCCCCGGCGCGGATTCGGCGGCAGCAGGCGCGAGAGCTTCGACGGCCAGATCGAATACGGCACGCGCGAACGCCTCTGCACCCTGCACGAAAAGCTCGCGAAATTCTACCGTGAATATCTGCTCGGACACCCGGACGGCCCAGTCGCGGCGTATTTCCGCACGCGCGGCATCCCGAACGACGTCGCGGACAAGTTCTGTATCGGCGCTTCGCCGGACAGTTGGGACGCCGCGATCCAGTTCGCGCGCAAGGAGGGCTTCATCGACGACGAGCTCCGCGCGTCCGGCATCGTCTCCAGCAAGGACGAAAACCAGTCGCGCATCTACGACCGTTTCCGCAACCGCCTGATGTTCCCGATCTGGAACGAATCCGGCCGCGTCGTCGGGTTCAGCGCGCGGTCCGTCGAAGCCGATCCGCAGGGCTGGAAATACGTGAACACGCCCGACTCCCCGATCTTCCACAAGGGCCGGCTGCTCTACGCGCTGAACTTCGCGCGCACCGCCATCCCGAAGGCGGGGGCCGTGGTCCTCTGCGAAGGCCAGCTCGACGCCATCGCCATGCACCGCGCGGGCGTAACGCACGCCGTCGCGCCGCAGGGGACCGCGTTCACCCCCGACCAGGCGACCATCCTGAAACGCTACACCTCGACCGCCGTCCTCGCCACCGACAACGACAACGCCGGGCGCGAGGCGGTCTTCAAGGACGCCGCCATCCTCCTGCCGCTCGGATTCAACGTGAAAGTCGTGCGTTACCCCGGCGCGAAAGATGCCGACGAGACGCTTTCCAAATACGGGGCGGACGCGCTCGCCGGAGCCGTCAACGACGCAACAGATTTCTTCGAATTCGCGCTCGAACACGCCCTGTCGAACGTCGATCCCTCCACGCCCGCCGGGCGCGCCTCCGCCGCGAACGACGTGATCTACTGGATGATCCAGCTCGAAAACGAGGTCACGCGCGAGTTCTATTTCGACTGGCTCGCGAAAAAGCTGAACGTCCCCCTGTCCTCGGTCGAAAAAGTCGCGGAACGCCGCCTCGTCGACGGCGCGCGGCATTCGGCTTCCACAGTACGGCGGCAGGCCAACGCGGTCTCGCCCCCGAAACCGAAGAATACCTCGCTCGAGAACGCCGTGTACGAACTGCTCGTACTGATGCTTGATTCGGAGGAATACACGCAGAAGGCGGTCGACGACCTGCCCGAAAACTCGCTCGGCGATTCCGTCCCCGGCAGAGCCGCCGAAGCCCTGCTCCAGAGCGCCATGAACGGCGAGTGGAAGGATGCGCCGTCGTCCATCCTGACCACGCTCGAAATGGAGGGCGCGGACGTCTCGAAGCTCGTCGAGGCGATGGATACGGCCGCCGGACACGCCGCGGAGCGCGCCGCGATCGAAGCCGCGCGCGAAGCGGGACAGCCCGCGCCGCAGCCTTCCTGTCCCGCCGCCGATCCAGAACTCTGTAAAAAGTTCTTCCGCAACACCTACAATTCGAGCGTGCGCCTGATCCTGACCGATTATTACACGCGGAAACGCGCCGAACTGCTCGCGCAGGTCAAAGCGCTCCCGCCGGACGCCCCGGAACGCAAAGCTCTGTTCGATGAGATCAAAGACATCTCCTCCGCCCTCCTCAAGCTCCCCGCCCGATTCAAAGTCGTGATCTGACCTCTTTCATTACCGGAATCTTTTTTGTTTCCATCGAATATTTGTACGCCTTTTTGTCAAAACAGAGGCTCTTTTTCCGAAGATTTTATAAAATACTCCTGTCCTTTTTTCGCATTTATGGTATAATATATGGAGGCATATCGTTTTTTGGAATAATGGGACCGGAGGCGGAAAAAGCCAGGGAATCGCAAGGAAACAAATCAGAAACAAAAAAAGGAGGGGGTGTCCGCATGACGCCGGCGAACGCATAAAAAAACGCACAAGACCTGCTGCAACAGGTTTTGTGCGCAGTCAGCAGGAAACGTGATATATCCTGGAGACGGGAAAGTCCCATAATATATCACGTTGTCGAGATCATTTCAAGAAGGAACTTGAAAAAGTTTCTGAATTCCAGCAACAACATGGTAGAATATGGGATTGAAACATCGTTACGACGTGTTCGATGCGGATCTTCTGCATGGAGCCGAGTTTACAGGAAACTACGAATTCCCCGTCATCGGGGGAAACCATTACAGGCCGGGACGGGCTATACCGTTCGACCGGCTGAAACGGGACAATAAGGAGAAAGACTTATGGGTACACTTTTATGTGCATGATTACCGGGCCATGCCCGTCCTGAAGACACCGGGAAAATACCTCCCGGCGCTGAGGAACTGCGCGGGGGTCATCGGGCTGGACAACAGCGTCTACCGCGATCTGCCGCTGGCGGAACAGATTCACAGCATCTACCTGAACAGGCTTTTCGACCGCCATTTGCAGCGAAACGGCATCCCCGTGATCCCGAATCTGTCCTGGGGCGACCACCGGTCCTTCGACTTCTGTTTCGACGGCATCGACCCCCGTACGACCGTGGCGGTCTCCTCCTACGGCTGCGTCAGGAGAAAGGTCGACCTCCTGTATTTTCTGGACGGATTCGACCGGATGCTGAAGCGCCTCAGCCCGGACGCCGTGGTCTTTCACGGGACTGTGCCGGAGGATGTCAGGTACATGACGGAAAGACGCGGCGTCCTCCTGATCCCCCTGAAAAGCCGTCTGGATACGGTGTTCGCGCGGGAGGTGTCCTGATGGGAAAAGGCTCGCACGGACATTTTCAGGGCACGGCGGGAAGTTCCTCCGCCAAGCATACGCTCAATGACAACCTTCCGCAACTCACGAAAAAGTATCCGCTTTCCAAAGCCGGATACTTTGGCCCCAGGGGAAGCGGAAAGAACTATGTGAGGGTTATGAAATGCAAGGACCCGCTTGGAACGGCAAAGGATTTTTACAAGCTCGCGACAAAAAAACATGAAACAGAAACACAAATTCCAGGAGGCAAAGTCGCTACAATGCGCGATGGATCTTCTATTACTTTTCGTCCGGTTTCCTCCTCTCCAGACAGGTCTCCGGCAGTCGATATAAACATATCATCCCCGGGACGGGTAAACAGACAGAAAATTCACTTCATAAAGGACACGAATCATGATTAAATCGAACAACATCATTTCGCGTGACATGCTGGATATTCTCCGAGCCTGCAAAGGGCAAAAAATGGAGGATATTCTATTTGCAAAACTTGGCGACAAATCATCCTTCGAGATTATTATTTTGAGATTTCATGCTTGCGACATTGAATTATGGAGTCTGGAACAGCCGTATAAAGAAGGCGGACTTTCCGACCTTGCAAAGATCATTATCAAGGATAATCCTGCGAAAGATAGTCCATGCCCTGTGGGAAAAAACGGCGAGAACGGGGAATTCCTTCCCGGGGAGTTTACCAGGAAACCAATTGGCAAAGTTGTATCCGGTATCACCGTTCACAATGAACTCGTTCAATGGACCTATGAGGATGAAAGTTTTCTTCTGGCAAACACGTATGCGATCGTCATTGCGCTCGGGACACGGTATCTGCATCTCGTAAAGAATCCGTTTTGGTCGGAGATTTGGGAAATTTCGTTCAGTCAGTCGCCTGTCCCGGAAGCCCCGGAATGGGATGAAAGTGAAGGAGACAAATACGAGATTACCCATTCCGTCATTGAACTGTAGAATATGAACCTGTCGGCTCCGGGAGACGGAAATCCTCCCGGAGTCACTCCATCACCCAAGACCAGAGTCCGGGACGGGTTAACAGACAAAAAATCCACTTCATAAAGGACACGAATCATGATTAAGTCGAACAACACCATATCCCGTGACATGTTGGATATCCTCCGAGACTGCAAAGGGCAGGAAATGGAGGATATTCTATTTGCAAAACTTGGCGACAAATCATCCTTCGAGATTATTGTATTGAGATTTCATGATTGCGACATTGAGTTATGGAATCTGGAACAGCCGGACAAAGAGGGAGGAGTATCCGACCTTGCAAAGATCATCGTCAAACAGAATTACAACAAGGATTGTAGTTTTCCTTACGAAGAACGTGATATAAATGGTATCGTTCGCCAAAAGGACCTTGACATATTACATGTCAACAGGAAAGTAGTTGGCATCACCGTTTACAATGAACTCATTCAATGGACCTATGAGGATAAAAGATTTCTCCTGGCAAACACGTATGCGATCGTCATTTCGCTGGGGAAACGTTTTCTGCACCTCACAAAAATGTCCGAGTGGTCGGAAATATGGGATGTGTCATTCCATCGGACAGCTGTTCCGAAAAAGCCGATTTGGGATGAAAGCGAAAAAGTGTCTTATTCTTCAATTGAACTATAAAAAAATAACCTTTCAGCTCCGGGAGTTTTTCTCCCGGAGTCACTCCATCACCCAAGACCAGAGTCCGGGACGGGCAAACAGACAAAAAATCCATTTCATAAAGGACACAAAACATGATTAAATCGAACAACACCATATCCCATGACATGCTGGATGTGCTCCGTGAATGCAAGGGCAGAAAAATTGAAACTCTTCTGCTGACCGATCAGGATTGCAAAACATCTTTTGAAGTCGTCATCTTGAGGTTCAAGGAATACGATCTGGAAATCTGGAGTCTGGAACAGCCGTACAAAGAAGGCGAAATAGAAGATCTCGCCAGTGTTATTGTCAAGATCAATCCGGACAAAAACACAAAATCCACATTGGGAACAAATGACAAGAAAGGTGTTTTTCATTTTAGAGAATTTACAAGAGTTCCGATCGGGAAGACGGTCAAGAGCATCACAGTTCACAATGAACTTGTTCAATGGACCTATGAGGATGAAAGTTTTATCTTGAACAATACGTATGCGATCGTCTTTTCCCTGGGAACAAGATATCTGCATCTCATAAAGAATCCGTTTTGGTCGGAATTTTGGGAAATCTCTTTCCGTCAATCGCCTGTCCCGGAAGCCCCGGAATGGGATGAAAGCGAAGGAGACAAATACGAGATTACCCATTCCGTCTTTGAACTGTAGAATATGAACCTGTCGGCTCCGGGCATTCGAATGTCCGGAGCCGTTTTTTTCAGGGACGGAAACGTCTCATTCCGAATCGGCGCACACCTTCAGCGAAATTTCCGCAGGCGGAGGGCGTTCGTCACCACAAAGAGCGAACTGCACGCCATCGCCGCCGTTCCGAGCATGGGATGCAGCCGCCACCCCCACAGCGGATACAGCGCGCCTGCCGCGACCGGAATCCCCAGCACATTGTAGAAGAACGCCCAGAATAGGTTCAGACGGATGTTCCGCATGACGGCGCGGCTGAGGCGGACGGCGGTCACCACGTCACGCAGATCGCCGCGCAGTAATACCACGTCGGCGGTCTCCATCGCGATATCCGTGCCGCCGCCGATGGCGATCCCGACGTCCGCCCGTGCGAGCGCGGCCGCGTCGTTGATGCCGTCGCCGACCATCGCGACTTTTGCCCCGTCCCGCTGAAGTTCGCGGATGCACGCCTCCTTGCCGTCCGGCAGGACGCCGGCGATCACACGGTCGATCTGGAGCTCGGACGCAACGGCATTCGCCGAGACCTCGGTGTCTCCGGTCAGCAGCACGGTCTTCAATCCGAGGTCACGAAGCGCACGCAGAGCGTCCGCGCTGCCGTCCTTCACGGTGTCGCGGAGCGCCATGACGGCACAGAGACGTTTCGCATCGCGGTTCGCCATGAAAAGCAGGCTGTGTCCGCCGGATTCCAGCTCGCGGATCAGGTTTTCCTGCGCAGACAGTGAAATTCCCTCGCGTTCCATCATGCGCGCATTGCCGCAGACATACCGGATGCCGCCGACCGTGCCGGACACGCCCATCCCCGGCGTCGCGGAGAAATCCTCCACATTCGCATCCGACACACTCACGCCGTGTTCCTGCGCGTACTGCACGACGGCGCGCGCGAAGGGGTGTTCCGACTTCGATTCGAGCGGCGCTGCGATCTTCAAAAACTCCGCCTCCCCTCCCCCGGATTCCGCGCCGTCCGGCGTCAGCGTCACCACACGGGTCACGCGGTGACGCCCCTCGGTCACGGTCCCGGTCTTGTCCAGCACCACGGTCCCGACGGCATGAAGCTCTTCCAGCGCGGCGGCGTTTTTGAACAGGATGCCGTACTTGGAGCCGACGCCCGTGCCGACCATGATCGCAATCGGCGTGGCAAGCCCGAGCGCGCACGGACAGCTGATGACCAGCACGGCGATCGCGGTCGTCAGCGCGAAATACACGGTCTGGTGTTCGACGAACAGCCAGAAACAGCCCGCCGCCAGCGCCGCGATCAGCACGGCCGGCACGAAAACGCCGCTCACGCGGTCCGCGAAACGCGAGATAGGCGCGCTGGAGTTCGACGCACTCTCCACCAGCTGAATGATGCGCGACAGCGTGGAGTCGCGCCCGACGCGTTCCGCCCGGAACCGGAACGAACCGTTCACGTTCATCGTCCCGCTCACAACACGGTCGCCGGGCTCCTTGCCCGCGGGAACGCTCTCCCCGGTCACGCTGGACTGGTCCACGGTGCCGTTTCCGCTCACGACCACGCCGTCCGCCGGGATCGACGATCCGGGCCGGATCACCACGACGTCGCCGACGGCGAGTTCATCCGCCGCGATCTCGACTTCGTTTCCGCCCCGGACGACGACAGCGGTCTTCGGCGACAAATTCATCAGGCGGGACACGGCGTCCGTCGTGCGGCGTTTCGCCCGCGCCTCCAGATATTTCCCGAACGTCACAAGCACCAGGATCATGCCCGCCGTCTCGAAATACAGGTTGCCCGCCGCCTCGGTCACGCGCGCGGCGTCGCCCTGCATCTTCCCGAGCAGCATTTCCCCGGTCATCACGAGGCTGTACAGCACGCTCGCGCCGGACCCGAGCATGATGAGCGAATCCATGTTCGGCGACAGCTTCAGGAACCGCTTCGCGCCGCTCACGAAATACACCCGGTTTACGAACAGAAGCGGGATCACGAAAACGAGCTGGAGCCAGGCGGCGTCGAGCGGGTAATCCTTCAGAAAGCCGTGCATGGACGAGAACGCGACGTACATGAGCGGAAGCATCAGGATCGCCGACCAGATGAACTGGCGGAGCAGTTCGCGGCTTGGGTCGGGAATAGAAGTTGCCGCTTTCTTCGGTTTAGCTTCTGCCTGCCCAGCAGTTTCCGGTGCGGAAGCCGCCTTCGGCGTTTCTTCCACAAGTTCAGCCGTAAATCCGGCGTTCTTCACCGCATCGATGATCTTTTGCGGCATGTCCGGCGCATTATTGCATTTCACGGTCATGCGCCCGGTCACAAGATTGACCTCGGCATCCCGTACGCCGGAAAGCGCCTTCACGGCCTTCGCCACGTGCGCCTGACAGGACGCGCAGCGCATCCCGCCTACCTGAAAAACATGCTCGACCACGGCGACAGGCGCAGGTGCTTCTTCCACGAGTTCGGCGGTAAATCCGGCGTTCTTCACCGCGTCGATGATCTTCTGCGGCATATCCGGCGCATCGTCCGTCTCCACGGTCATGCGCCCAGTGATCAGATTCACCTCAACATTCTGCACGCCGGGGACCGCCTTCACGGCCTTCGCCACGTGCGCCTGACAGGACGCGCAGCGCATCCCGCCTACCTGAAACAAATGTCTCATCGTTCAACCTCCATTTTTTCTAACATAATCATAACCGCACCGCCATTGTCGTCGCGGATTCGGGCGAACCCGCCATCGGGGAATGCGTCAGTTGTGCGAACGCGGCGGCCTGCTCCTCGTTTCCGATCGCCGCGATCAGGTCGCCGACGTGCAGCACGGTGTCCGGACGCGGATTCGCGTCGACCTCGCCGTCGTGGACAACGCCCACGATGGACATGCCGGTACGGGCACGGACGCCGGATTCCGCGATGGAACGTCCCTCGAGCGGACTGTCCGGCTGGATCTGGGTCCAGCGCAGTTCGATCAGGCCGTGGAACGCGCGGATCTTCTCGGCGAGCGCAAAGGCAGGACTTCCGTCCAGCATGGGCTTGTAGCGGCTGGCGCGGACCGAATCCAGATAGTTCTGAATGCGCGCCTCGGAAATGTCGTTCAGCACGAGGATGCGCCGGGTCAGCTCGAGCGACACCTCGAAATTCGAGAGGATGATCTCGTCGACGTTCTCCTCGGAAAGACGTTTTTCGATCTCCGGCGAGGCGGCGCACATGACCGTGCGGATGCCGGGATTGACCTTGCGCGCGAGCTCGACGACGGCCAGGCTTTCTTCCAGTTTCGGGATCATCGGCACGAGGACTTTCGCGCTCCCGATGCCTGCGGCGTTCAAAATCACGTCGCTCATCGGGTCGCCGTAGATCACGTTCACGCCCTCGGCCTGCGCCTCGCGGTACGCGTCGTAGGACGGCTCGACAATTACGTATTTCAGGTTCAGGCGGATCAGCACGTGCGCAATCACGCGCGAGATGCGTCCGCCGCCGATCAGCACCATGTGTCCGTCCAGGTCGGGCTGCGGCAGAACGATCCCGGTGCTTTGCAGGTTCCGCCAGACGGTCCGCCGGAGCAGAGAATAGACCGGCGCGGTGAGGTTGTTGATGATCGGTCCGGCGATCATGGAGCAGACAACCACACAAAGAATCAGGGAATACAGCTCAGTCGTGATGAAACCGTCCTGCAGGCCGGTTCCGATCACCACGAACGCGATTTCCGAGGTCGGGAACATCCCGAAGAACATCGCCACGGGAATCACGTTACGGTACTTGAAGATCCACGTGATGGCGGCCAGGAACGTTGTACGGGCAAGTCCGGTCAGGACGACCAGCACGGCCACGAGCCACCAGTGCATACCCATGTAGTGTACGTCGAGCATCATCCCGATGGAGACAAAGAACAGCATGGCAAAGAAGTCGCGCACCGGGGACAGCTCGGACAGAGCCTTTTTCCCGTATGCGCTATCGCTCAGCACGATGCCCGCCAGGAACGCTCCGAACGAAAAGGACACATGCATGACCACGGAAATCGCGCCGGATACCAGCGCGATGCCGGTGATGGAGAGCAGGAACAGTTCCTTCGACTCCAGGCGCGCCGCATGTTCCGTGAGTTTCGGCAGATAGCGTGCCCCAACCGTCAGCATCAGCGCCATGAACACTGAACTGAGCACAAGCGGCATCAGCGAGGAAAGGCCGCCCCCGGCCGACGACAGGGCGCCGAGCTGGCAGACCAGCAGCATCAGCGGCATCACGGTCAGGTCCTGCACGATGGAGACGCCGATCATGACGCGTCCGGAGAGCGAGTTTTCAAAGCCTTTGCTGGAGAGCGTCTTCAGGACGACCGCGGTACTGGTGGAAACAAAACAGATGCCAAAAAGGAACAGCGAGACGTTCGAGCTGAACAGCGGGATTTTCGTGTCTCCGGCGAAATTGACGGACGGATCGCGGCTCAGCAGCCACGCGATCCCGGTCCCCGCCAGGAAGGTGAAAAGGACCTGCGCCAGCGCGCCGAAGACCGCGATTTTGAAAACGGGCCGGATGTCCTTTTTGGAGAACTCCAGCCCCATGGAAAACAGCAGCAGCGCCACGCCGACGTTCGCCAGCGAGTTCACCGCAGTGTTTGCGACTTCGCCCAGCCCGGCCTTGAACAAATAACCGACCACGACGCCCGCGAGAATATACCCCAGGATCAGCGGCTGTTTGAGCTTCTTCGCCACGGCTCCGCCGATCAGTCCGGTCACCACGATCAGAAGCAGCGCCGTCAGGATCGCATCCTCGTCCGTGACGCTCATATTGCTCGTAAGATCCAGGAACCAGGACCGGACATGCGTCAGGAACTCTTTCATCGTCTCCGCCTCCCCTTCTTCCGGGCGGTCAGACGTCGCGGTCCATGGAGAACTGCGTGTCGTGGAGCTTGCGGTAACGGCCGTTCATGGCGAGCAGCTCCTCATGCGTACCGCGTTCGACGATCTCGCCCTTGTCCATCACCAGGATCAGGTCGGCGTTGCGGATCGTGCTCAGGCGGTGCGCGATGGCGAACACGGTGCGGTTCTCCATGACGCGGTTCAGGGCGTCCTGGATGAGCTTTTCCGTCACGGTGTCGAGCGCGCTGGTCGCCTCGTCGAGCACGAGGATCGGCGGGTTTTTCAGGATGATGCGGGCAAGCGCGATGCGCTGTTTTTCGCCGCCGGAGAGCTTGCAGCCCTTTTCACCGGCCTCCTCCTCGTATCCGAGCGGATGCGTGCCGGAGACGATGAAGTTGTGCGCGTTGGCGCGTTCCGCCGCCTGTTGTATCTCTTCCATGGTGGCGCCGGGACGGCTGTACGAGATGTTGTTTGCAATGGTGTCGTTGAAGATGATAGGCTCCTGCGTCACGATACCGATCTGCCTGCGGAGCGAGGCGATCGTGTAGTCGGTCACATTCCGTCCGTCGATCAGCACCTCGCCGCCCGTCACGTCGTACAGACGGGACAGCAACGACGCGACCGTGGTCTTGCCGCTTCCTGTCTCGCCGACCACGGCGACCATCCGGCCGCGCGGGATGGAGAACGAGATGTCGCGGATGACGTCGCGGCCCGGCTCGTAGGCGAACGACACATGGTTGAAGACGATCGCGTCGCGGAATTCGCGGAGCTCGGCGGCATCCGGCTTTTCGGGAAGCGCCGTGGCCGTATCCACCAGGTCGAAATAGCGGTCCGCGGCCGCCATGCTGCGCTGCAAGTTGTTCACGATCTTGGTGATCTCTTTGATCGGCTGGTACATCAGAAACGCCGGAGCCAGCAGCATGAACATCTGGGAGATCGAAACGCCGCGGGAATACGCATAGACGAGGAAGCCCAGGGATATCGTGACCGTGATGCTTTCCATGACCGGCGCCATAAAGAGCTTCCAGCGCAGAGCATTCACCACCGTGCGGAAATACCGGCCGTTCACAAGTACGAACTTCCGGACCTCGCGCTTCTCCGTGTGGTTCGACTTGATCAGCAGGATGCCGGAGAACGTCTCGTGCATGCGGGAGACCAGTTCGGCCACCTGCGCAAACGCGCCTTTGTAAATGCGGCGGATCTTGCGGGCGAGCACCATCACCGGGACCACGCAGACCGGCATGCCGACCACGATGATGATCAGCATGGTGAACATGTGGTGCTGGACGCTCAGGATAATCAGGGCGCTGAGACAGGCGATGATCTCCAGCGGGCAGCGCGTGATGTCCGCGATCACGTCGGAGATCGAGCTCTCGATCATGGCGGTATCGTTGGTGCAGCGGCTGATGAGGTGGCCCACGTCCTGATGCCCGAAGAATTTCATCGACTGGGAGAGCAGGCGTTCATACAGCAGATTGCGCATGTCGGCGATCACGCGGACGCTCACCCAGCGCATGTTGTAGTGGTTGATGAAAGTCGCTATATTTTTCAGAATCCAGGCCAGGATGAACAGTATGGCGTAGAGCATGAAGAACTGCCAGGTCATGCGCCCGAAGTCGTCCACGATCGGGAACTCGAATTTCACGGGCCACTGCACCATGACCGAGCGTTTGCCGACCTCAACGGGCAGATGCAGCACCTCCTGGCAGGTACGGAGCCGGTCCAGCGCCCTGGTCAGTTTCGGGTCGGTGTCGACGGGATGCATGATCTCCGAGACCAGCCGCGTCTTTTCCTCGTCGCTCATATCGTCCGGGGCGTCGTCGAGCGCCTCGATCACTTCCTCCGCGGTCTTCCGGCTTTTCTCCGACTGCCCGGTGTCCTGGTCCACGATCATGGCGATATCCGGGATCAGCATCAGGCCGCCGAACAGCGATCCGCCGACCGTGAGTCCGGCCAGGATGCCGATGGTGAGCATGAGCCAGTACGGGCGGACGAAGCGCAAAATGCGCCAGTAGCTCACTGACTTGAATTCTTTTTCGTTTTCGGTACGTCTGCTCATGGATGTGCGGCGGGGTAGCGGGGAATTGGATTCAACGGATTAATGTAGCATCTTACGGCGTATTTTTCAAGCTCGCAGGGGAAAAACATCGAAACTTGCGCGATTATTTCGCCTCGACCGTGTACACCCAGCCGCCGTCCTTGCTCCAGGCGCGGCCGATGCGGACCGGGATCTGGCGCGTATCGGAGTTCGCGGAGAGTTTCGCGAGGATGCCTTCGAGCTCGTAGAGGTTGTCTTCGAGGTTGAGCTTCCGCGCGAGTTCGGCGGCGGAACCGGAGAACGGCACGATGGACGGAAGCGAAGCCTCAAGTCCGGTCAGGAGCTTGATGACACCCTTGCTCGCGAGCTTGTACGCCTGCACGCCGGGCTGATGGAACGCGTTGATATGGATGAGTTCGGCGTAGGCCGCCACGGCGCGTTCGTACAGCGCGATGATCATGCCCAGGCAGAACGCGTTCACTTCGGGGATGCGCATTTCGATCACGCTGCGTCCGCGTCCGCGGAGCGCGTTGGAAAGGCCGGTCAGGAATCCGTGCAGATAGTCGCCCATGTCGATGCCGTCGGAGACGGGCGCGGGCGTGCTGTCCTTCAGGACCTCGATGAACGTGATGAAGAAGTCGTTGCGGCCGTCGTTGAGCTGCTGGATGAACGCGTGGGCGTCGGTGCCGCCCTTGTTGCCGAAGACGTTCAGGCCCTGGTGGACCACGTTGCCGTCCAGGTCGAGCTCCTTGCCCAGGCTCTCCATCACCAGCTGCTGCAGATAGCGCGACAGCAGGATCAGCCGGTCGGAATACGGCACGATGACCATGTTCCTGTCGCCCTTGCCGTTCCCGGCGATGTACCACATGGCGGACAGCATGTAGGCGGGGTTGTGCAGCAGCGCCGGATTGCGCGTGAGGGCGTCCATGTGGCACGCGCCTTCCAGCAGCGCGCCGAAGTCGATCCCGGCGAGCGCGGCGGGCAGATGCCCCACGATGCTGGTCTCGCTGGTGCGGCCGCCGATGGATTCCGCCATCTCGAACGTCTTCAGCCAGCCCTCGCGGGAGGCGTGCAGGTCGAGCTCGCTGCCCTTCATGGTGATGGCGCAGGCGTGCTTCGCGAACGGCAGTCCGGCCTTCGCGTAGGCGGTCTCGCAGAAGATCATGTTGTTCTTGGTCTCCTGCGTGCCGCCGGATTTGGAGATGTTCACGACGAGCGTGGTCTCCAGGTCGCACACGCGCATGGCGTCGGCGGCTCCCGCCGTGTCGGTGTTGTCGAGGAAATAGATCTTCAGGTTGCCGCCGCGCTGTTCTTCGCTGAGCTCGTTCCAGTACGGGCCGTTCAGCGCCATCTGGAGCAGCTGCGGCCCGAGCGCGGACCCGCCGATGCCGTTGATGATCGCGGACTGGAAACGCTTTCCGGTCGATCCGGTCAGCTTGCCGGCGCGGATGTCGGCGGCGAATTCCTCGACGTCGGCGAACTCGTTGCTGCCGGAATACACGGAGCGGTCGGTGAAATGCGTGACCTTGCGGTGTTCGTCCGGGTTCTTGATCTCGCCGCATTCGATCTTCTGCATTTCGGCGTGGACGGACGCGAACCGCGGCTCGATCGCCTGCAGGTCCTCGTCCTCGAATTTCATTCCGGCGAAGTTGATCTGGAACGACGATTCTCCGTCGATGATGGTATATTTATGGCAGCGTTCGATCCACATTGCGCTCTGTTCCGACATAGGTCCGTCCTTTCAAAACGATTCAGATAAAATGGCGGGTTCAAGTATAAAAGATATCCATATAATATAGCACGCGAACACCATTTTATCAAGCTCGTTTCCAAGTTTTCCGCATCAAATGCGCCGTACCCGGCTCCGCTCCGAAATCCTGTAAAACTATTAGATAACGCTTGACATTTCCGCGAACCCAGTGTATACTAATGCGTTATCACGCTTCGCATCCGGTTTTTCACCTCACAAGGAAGGATCCCCTGCCATGAAAAAAATCCTGCTCGTCCTGCCGTGCGCCGCTGTCCTCAGTCTCGTTTTCACGGGCGTTTTCGCACCCGTCCCGCTCCACGGACAGTCCGCCCCGTCCGAAAAAGCCGAAAAGGACGCCGACAGGAAGGAACCCGACAATGCCCCGATCGTGAAGGTCTCGCTCTACAAAAACGGGTTCTGCTTCGTCACCCGCGAGATCGCGCCGCGCGTCTGGGACGAACCGCTCGTCCTGACCCGGAGCATCGCGCCCCGTCACGGCACGCTGTGGTTCGATTATCCGACGGCGAGGCTCCGCCGCACCACAGTTGAAAAATACGTCACGCCGGAACCCGCGCCCGCAGCGAAGAAGAACGATGCGCCGGGGTACCGTCCCGAATGGAGCACCATGACCGATGTCTTCGAGTGGCAGCAGGTCACGGTCCGTACCAAGGACGGCGAAAAGATATCCGGGCGCGTGGTCGGCAACCAGAAGCCGCTGCCGCAGGAACAGCCGAAGGAAACGCCCGTCGAGATCATGGACGAGCTTTCGGCGTACCGGTCCTCCTCCATGCCCGTCCGCATCACGTCCTCGGCCTCCACCGTGAAATCGCATTCCCCGTTCGGCGCGAGCTTCCTCACGATCGAAACCGAAGACGGGAATTTCATCGCCGTCCGCCAATCCGACGTGGTGGAGATCAATGCGAAGAGCCTGTACGAGGGAGACGACGTCCCCCAGCCGCCGGAACCGAAGAAGATCAAACAGACCGAGGAGATCCAGATCGTCGAAGCGACGATGGAAGATTACCGCCCCGTGCGGATGCGCTACCTGACCGAGGGGATCACCTGGTCGCCGTTCTATCGGCTGGACCTTTCCGATGAGGATGGGAAGGCCGGCGGAGGCAAGGTCATGGTCAGCGCCGCGGCGACGGTCATGAACAACTACAGCGATTTCGAGAACGCCGAAGTCGAGTTCATTTCCGGTTTCCCGAGCCTCGATTTCGCGTCCGTCGTTTCCGCCGTCGCGAAGAAGCTCCCCATGAGCACGTTCCTCCAGTCGCTCGCCAACCCGTCGGCGGGTACCCCGAACTACATCCGCAACGCCACGTCCGGCATCCTGAGCCAGAGCGTGATGAGCCAGAGCGTGATGAGCAACGCGCGCCCGGTCGTCCAGATCGACAAGGACGACGAGCCGGCCGCGCCGCCGTCCAAGTGGTCCGCCTCCGGCATGGAGGACATCCAGTACAAGTCCGTCGGAAAGCTCACGATGAAGAAGGGCGACGTCGTGTATCTCCCGGTCGCGACGAAAACGGCGGATTTCGAATACGTCACGACCTGGTCGGCTCCGCTTCAGGGCGAATTCTCGTTCGGGGAAAGCACGCCCGACACGAACGTCTGGAGCACGGTCCGTTTCCGCAATCCGTTCGATTTCGCCCTCACCACCGCCCCGTACGAGATCGAACGCGACGGAAAGATCCTCGGCCAGAGCACCGGATCCTGGTTCGGCGCGGGCGAACTCGCCTCCGTCAGGATCACGCACGCGCTGGGCGTCTCCTGCACCATGTCCCACTTCGAGAGCGGCAACCGCGAACGCGTCTTCCGCGTGCCGAGGGCGGAAGGTCTCTCCGAACTGCGCTACCGTTACCCGGATGTTACGGTCGAGCTTGCCCTCGTGAACCGCACGGGAAAGGATGTGAAGATAAGCGTCGATTCCGTCTTCTTCGGCGAGCTGATCGAGGCGGACGAAAAACCGGCGAAGTCCGTCATGACGACCGACCGCACCATGAACAGCAAGAACAAGCTCGTCTGGGACATCACCCTCCCCGCGAACAGCAAGAAGACGCTTACCTACACATACAAAGTCATCAAAGACCGCTAACACCGCAAGCGGTGCTGTAGTAGTGTGCGGCTACGCTCGCACACGTTATCAACTCTGCCTACTATGCTCACACGGGCAATAATACACGTGTGGGCATTTTCCATTTCTGCTTGAAAAACGCCCGCCCGCGGAGTATATTATTGTTTGCGAAAACGTTTTTTGACAGGAGATACAGGATCATGCTGGATGACAGAGACTATATGAGACGGCGGCCCGAACCGGAGAACACGTTTCAGACCGGGCTGAAATGCGTGTACGCGCTGATCGCGATCAACGTCGTGGCGTTTATTCTCACGCTGGGACAGCGCGAATTCGCGATCAACGAGCTCTGGCTCAGTCCGGACCACTTCATCGGCGGAATGTTCTGGCAGCCGCTGACCGCGATGTTCATGCACGACGGCATCTCGCATATCCTGTTCAACATGTGGGGTCTCTACATCTTTGGCGGCATCGTCGCGCCGCGTCTCGGCGGCAAGGCGTTCCTCGGACTCTACCTCTCCACCGGCCTGCTCGGCAACATGGTCTGGCTGGCGGCGGCGTGGAACAGTCCGGCGGTGCTCTGCGGCGCGAGCGGCGCGGTCATGGCGGTCACGGCAGCGGCCGCGGTCATGGCGCCGGAGACGCCGATGCTCCTGCTCTTCATCCCGTTCCCGATCAAGCTCAGGACCATGGCGATCGTCTTCTTCGTCCTGGAGATCGTCATGGAAATCACGGGCAGACAGCCCGGCGTGGCGAACCTCGTCCACATCGTCGGCTTCGTCGGCGGCTATCTCTTCATCAAGTTCTTCTTCCGCCGCGAAATGCTCTGGGATCCCCTCGCCTCCCTCGGCGGCCGCCGCGGATACCGTCAGCCGCCAAACAGAAACTCCGGCGCAGGCAACGCCTCCGGCTGGACCTACCACCGCCGCCCGGACCGCGAGCCCGACTACGGCCCGAACTTCAGCACGGGCTCCAACTACGGGTTCAACGGCACGCGCGTCTCCCAGCGCGAGCTTGACTATCTGCTCGACAAGATTTCCCGTTCCGGCATCAACAGCCTGACCGAACAGGAGCTTCAGCGCCTGAAACAGGCACGCGAGGAAATGCGCCGCTCCTGAGTTCATCTCCCCCAAAAGAAACCATTCTCCCCTACCCCATCCCCGATTCACACCGAAAGGAACCGCAAATGAAAATCTTCTGGGTCACCAGCGAAGCCACTCCCTACGCGAAAACCGGCGGCCTCGCCGACGTCTCCGGCGCCCTGCCGGAAGCCCTCGCCAAACGCGGACACCAGGTCACGGTCTTCATGCCGTTTTACCGCCAGCAGATGGGGAAACTCAACCTCAAATTCGACGAACGCCTCGACCTCATCGGCATCCCGTTCGGGCCGGGCATGGAATGGGCGGGCGTCAACATCCTGAAGATCAATAAAAACCTCACGTTCATGTTCCTGGAGTACGACCGTTTCTTCGACCGGCCGCGCCTCTACGACTGGGACGGGAGGGAATACGACGACAACGCCGAGCGGTTCGCGTTCTTCTGCCGCGCCGCCATGGAGGTCGCCGTGCTCCGCAAGCTCAATCCTGACATCCTGCACGTGAACGACTGGCACGCCGCGCTGTGCAGCGTGTACCTGAAGAGCGACTACTACCGCACGCTCCCGGCGTTCCAGAAATGCCGCAGCGCGCTCACGATCCACAACATCGGCTACCAGGGCATCTTCCCGAAGGAGAAACTGTACTGGACCGGGCTGGGCTGGGACTTCTTCAACTACACCTGCCTCGAGTTCCACGACTGCCTCAACTACCTCCACGGCGGCATCATGACCTCCGACATGGTGAACGCCGTCAGCCCGACCTACGCGTCCGAGATCCTCTCGCCCGAGTACGGATTCGGGCTCGACGCCTCGCTCCGGCACGTCGCCGCGCGCGGCAGGCTCCGCGGCATCCTGAACGGCATCGACGTGGACGAATGGGATCCCGCGAAGGACAGGACGCTGCCCGCCATGTTCACGCCCGACGACCTCTCCGGCAAAGCCGTCTGCAAGGCGGCGCTTCAGGAGCAGTTCGGGCTGAAGCAGGATCCCGACGTGCCGCTCTTCGCCACGATCTCGCGCTTCGCCGAACAGAAGGGGCTGGACGTCTTCGCGCGCGGCCTCGAATACCTCGCGCAGAACTTCGACATGCAGTTCGTGGTGATCGGCAGCGGCGACATGTACCTCGAAAACTGGTTCCGCTACCTCGCCGGGAAGTTCCCCGGCAAGATCGGCGTGTACATCGGATACGCCAGCCAGGCCACCGCGCACCTCACTGAGGCGGGCGCCGACTTCTTCGTCATGCCGTCCCGCTACGAGCCGTGCGGCCTCAACCAGATGTACAGCATGCGCTACGGCACACTTCCGATCGTCCGCAGCACCGGCGGCCTCGCCGACACCGTGATCAACCTCGACAACGACAAGTCTCCCGCGACCGGCTTCGTCTTCTTCGACCTCAACTCCATGGCGCTCAACAACACCATCACGTGGGCTGCGAACGTCCGCAAGGGCAAACCGGAAATATTCAATAAGATGATCCGCCGCGCCATGATCGCCGATTTCTCCTGGAACCGCACCGCCGGAAACTATGAGCGGCTGTACGAAGATGCGCACCAGTGATTTCGACTACGAACTCCCCGAGGAACTGATCGCGCAGGAGCCCTCGCAGGTGCGCGGCGCGGACCGCATGCTCGTGCTCGACCCGGCGACCTCGGACGTCTCGATCGGGATGTTCGAATCGCTCCCGGACTATCTGCGGCCCGGCGACGCCATCGTGCTGAACAACACCCGCGTGATCCCGGCGCGCATGTTCGCGCGCAAGGAATCCACCGGCGCGGAAGTCGAGCTGTTCTACCTGAATCCCGATACCGAAGGCCGCTGGATCTGTCTGGCGCGCGGCGCGAAACGCCTCAAAGAGGGCACATTGCTGAGGTTGCGCACCTCCGGCGGCGAACTCTCCCCGTACCGTGTGACGGTCGCCGGGAAGCTCCCCGACGGCTCGTGCGTAATCGACCTCACCGGAAATGATCCGCAGGAGGTTTTCGCCGCCTGCGGACACCTCCCCCTGCCCCCGTACATCAAACGTCCCGACCAGCCGCTCGACAGCGACCGCTACCAGACGATCTACGCCCAATGCAAGGGCGCGGTCGCGGCTCCGACCGCCGGACTGCATTTCACCGAAAAGACGTTCGCGGCGCTGAAGGAAAAAGGTGTGGGACGCGTCGAGCTCACGCTTCACGTCGGCGCGGGCACGTTCAAGCCCGTGTCCGAAGACAACATCGAGGACCATCCGATGCACGCGGAGTATTTCGTCTTTACGCCGGAGGCCGCCGGACGCCTCAACCGCGTCCGCGCAGCCGGGGGCCGCATCCTCGCCGTCGGCACCACCTCGCTCCGCACGCTCGAATCCTGCGTGGACGACCGCGGCGTCTTCACGCCCCGCACCGGCGAGACGTCTATCTACATCTACCCGCCGTACCGCATCAAGTCCGCCGACATGCTCCTCACGAACTTCCATCTGCCGAAAAGCACGCTCCTCATGCTCGTGTCCGCGTTCGCCGGCATGGAGCCGATCCGCAAAGCCTACCGCGTCGCCGTGCGGGAACGCATGAAGTTCTTCAGCTACGGCGACTGCATGCTGATCACCGGGCGCGTCTGAGCGGACGGAGGGGGAACGGAGGCGCGCATGTCGAAACTGCATCCCGAGTTCAGGCCGTCGGACATCCCGGACAAGCCGGGCTGCTACATCTACCGCGACCGCTTCGGCACGGTCATTTACGTGGGCAAGGCGGCGAACCTGCGGCGGCGCATGAGCCAGTATTTCCAGGACTCGCGCATCCGCACCGCCGACCCGAAACTCCGCTCGCTGATCCACTCCATCGCCACGTGGGAGACCGTCACGGTCCGAACCGAGGACGAGGCGCTGATCCTCGAATCCCGCCTCATCAAGGAGTACGCGCCGCACTACAATGTGCTCATGCGCGACGACAAGCGATACCTGATGCTGAAGATCGACCCCGCCGAGACGTTCCCGCGCCTCCGGTTCGCCCGCCTCAAGAAGGACGATTCCTGCCTCTACTTCGGGCCGTTTCCGAAGGGCGGCGCGCTTCACCTCACCGCCGACTTCCTCGTGCGGCATTTCGGCATCCGCGTGTGCCGCTGCGCCGAGCCGGGACCGGAGGACCGCGCGCACTGTCTGGCGGGGACCGTCCGCGACTGCTGCCGTCCGTGCGTGGGCGAGGTCACGAAGGAGGAATACGACGAGCGCGTGAAGAAGCTGATCGACGTGCTGAACGGGCACATCGGCGAGGTCGCCGCGATCCTGAAGCAGCGCATGACCGAGGCCGCCGCGAAACAGCAGTTCGAGAAGGCAGCCAATCTCCGCGATGTCGCCGACAACCTCGACTGTCTCTACGCCGGACGCCGCCGCAACCTCGCGAACGTCAAAATCCCGTCCCTCGACACCGGGGAAGGCGCGGTGAAGGAGCTCGGCGAGGAGCTGTGCCTCCCCGTCATGCCCGAAAACATCGAGTGCTTCGACATCTCGAACATCTCCGGCACGCTCGCAGTCGCCAGTATGGTGCACTTCACCGGAGGCCGTCCCGACAAGAAGAAATACCGCCGCTTCCGCATCCGCACGGTCGAGGGGCCGAACGACTTCGCCATGATGAAGGAGGCGGTCACGCGGCATTTTACCCGTCTCATGGAGGAAGGCCGTCCCCTGCCCGACCTGCTCATGGTCGACGGCGGCAAGGGCCAGCTCTCCAGCGCCATCGACGCGCTCGTCGCGATCCATTGTCCGCCGTTCCCGGTCATCGGCCTCGCGAAAAAACACGAGGAGGTCTTCATCCCCGGCGAATCCGAGTCCGTCCGCCTGCCGCTGGACAGCGCCGCGGTCAAGCTCCTGCAGGCTGTCCGCGACGAGGCGCACCGGTTCGCCATCACCTACCACCGCGAGCTCAGACTGAAGACCATCCGCGATTCCCTGCTGGACGAGATCGAGGGGATCGGCGAGGCGAGAAAAGCCGCGCTCCTGCGGGAATTCGGGTCCGTCCGCGCTCTCCGCAGCGCCACGGCCGAGGAGATCGCGTCCCGCGTGAACGGCATCGGCGTCGAGTTCGCGCGCACCATCCGCGACTATCTGGACAAGCACGCCTCCGACGGTTCGGTCGATCCGCTGTAATTTACTTTTTCAGCACCTGGAACAGCGTGCACACATCGTCGTCGTACAGACAGCGGAAACGTTCCGGATGCGCTTTTGCCGCACGGTATTCCCAGCCGGGATCCGGCAGGCGTTCCTCGGTAAAAGTGAATGCAATATACAGGTAATCCGCGCCAGCCGCGTCCAGACGTGCGATCCATTCCTCCGCATCGACCGGATCCGCGCGCATTTCCGCAAGTGACTCGAACTCGTGTGGTTTCAGCGAGTTCTTTCTGTTGATCGGGACCGAGACCACGCGGTTTCCGGCGACGTCCTCCATGAAACCGTAGGAAAACACTGTCCCGACCACTGCCGTCGTCTTCGGGCCTTCGTCCTCCGACGCCTTGATCACCTGGCGGATGCATTCCGCGGGGCCACGCCCGAACACCAGCACATTGCCGTGTTCGCGGACGCCGGGATCCATTTCCCGCGTCGCTGAGAGGAACGCCCCGGCCGGGAAATACAGGATAAGTATGATACAGACCGCGCGGCGCATCCAGCGGTCCGGTACGAACATCATCGCGGCGCCGGAAAGCGGCACCAGCACGTACCCGTACTTCGCCGTGATGGGAGACCAAAAGACCGCGAGAAGAAGGATCAGGATCGCCGCCGGGAACACGCGCGGGAAACGTTCCGCGGCGGGCGTCAGCGCCACGGGCAGCAGCAGGGATTCCGCCATGACCCACGGGATATATTGCCGCGCAGGTACAATTTCCGGGTATGCGATCAGCTGAACGGCAAACAAGGCTGCCAGCACAAGCGTGAGGATGATTGCAAGAAAGCGTTCCCGCATTTTCTTACAAATCGGTACGACTGCCAGCACGACAAACAACGCCAGTCCCCACAGGATTCCGCTCGGGATATTCAGGCCCCACGAACCGCCTCGGAAGAAATAAGCCCACACCTCAGCGGTGAACCCGACCACGTGGCGTTCGACATCCAGTCCAACGGTGAAAAACGGCGGAATTCGCACTGGGTAGAACGGATTGCCCGCGACGATCCAGTTCCGCAGATAGAACGGTGCGGCGAAAACAAAAGCCGTTCCCGCCGACACGAAGACACATTTGCGCGCATCCGATTTCCGGACGAAGAAATACACCATGACCGCCAAAGCGAGGACTGGCGAAAGCAGCAGACCGCTCAGCTTGATCGAGGCGGCGATCCCGAGCAGGATTCCCGCCCCCAGACACGATGGGATATGACGGCGGGATGTACCCGTGCACAGCAGCGCGACTCCGGCGGTCAGATACCCGCCGTTCAGCACGTCCGTGTACGCCATCGCGGCGTTACCGAAGACCATGCTCGTGAACATGACCAGCGCGGCGGAAGCGAGGGATGCCGTCCGCGACGCCCCGAAAAAGCCCCCGATCGCGAAGACGGCTCCGGCGTTCAGCACCAGCGCCCACACCTGCAGCAGACACGCAAAATCCGCGCTCCCCGGCGTCGGCGCCATCAGAAAACAGTACAGCATTTCCCCGTAGGCCGGGTAATACTCGCACGTGTACCCCGGGACCGGAACGTACGCCAGACTCCCGTTCTGAAGCCACATCGCCGGAAAAAACAGATGGTAGAAAAATGTGTCCGTCCCGAGGTGCGCCGCGAAACACGACATGCTCAGAATGACAGTACCGCACAGCAGCAGCCCGAAACAGAACTTTTCGCCTCGCCGTTTCAGGAGAAACGCGTGATCCGATGAGGCAGACGCAACCAGTTCTTCTTCTCCTCTGTCCTTTTGCACCCGCCGCGCGATCCAATACAGCCCGACCGAAAACACCAGGCAGCATATCTCCACGGAAAAAAAAGACAGACATCCGAGCATTCCCGGCACACCCACGGACGCCAGCATGATCGCCGTACCGTACGCCGAGGCAAGCAGGAAACGTTCCGCCGCCCCGAGCATCGTAGACCGCGCGGCATGCCATGCCGCGAGCGTCACGACCGCAACGGGAATGGCCGCAAGCAGAAAAATCAGAACTTTGCAGAAAAAAAGAATTAACATCTCAGGTATTCCATTAATGTGAGGCGATTTTTTAATATACTTTGCCCCACGCGTTTTTCAAGTCGTTTTCCACATTATTCCACGCTTTCGCGATCCATGGGCGATTTTTCTCCGCGGAACGGGTTGAAAAAAGGCATTTCCGTGCTATTGTATCTCATCCTGACATTCATTCAACATCCATTCGAAAGGATCTTACTATGTCTATTGAGCTCGCCAAAGCCTTCTGTGTTCGCCTCATGTCCGACGATGAATTCCGTGACGCCATCGGCCGCGCCGCCTCCGCCAAGGAGATCGCCGACCTCGTCGCCGCCAACAACTACACCTTCAACAAGCACGACCTCCTGAAAGTCGTCAGCGACCTCTCCGGCAAGAAGATCGACATGGAACACCTCTCCGCCATGATCTGCGAGGTCTACGAGGAAGAGATCAAGACCGAAGGCGGCTCCGCCGACGCCGTCACAGAGTGGCTCGCCTCCCTCCAATAATCCGCTTATCCCCTCCGGCGGACCATGTCGGCACGGTCGGACAAGGACGCGTATTCCCGGCAAAACGGAGATACGGATACTCCGTTTGATCCGGCCGGTTATTTCCGTCAGGAGCATCCCTCGTCCATGGAAGACGAAACTCCGGACGGGGACGTCGAATCATCCGCATCTGTTCCCCGTTGGTTTCAGCTGATCAAAAACCGCTGGCGGGATGTTTTGGCATGGTCCTTTGCCGCGCTCCTGCTGGTGCGGATTGCCGTCGCTTTTTACTTCGCGGAATTCTGGATCGGCTATCTTCCGCAGTTCGGTCTGCTCGCGCTTCTGACCGCCGAACTCTTTTTTTCCAAAGACCGCTGTATTTCCCTGGTCTCCTGCATCCTTCTTGTTGACAGCCTCATAGCGGACGGCTATCATCTGTTCACATACAGAGCTGTATACCACCATAGACTCGAACTCAACTGGCCGTATGATAACCGCATCCAGATCGCTCTGGTGACGCTCGGGCTGGCGCTCATCGTGTGGAGAGAACGGTCCGTCCCCAGATTGGCCGCAGCTATTCCGCTCCTTGGCATCTTCCTCGTTCTCCTTGTAATCATAATCGCCAGCCTCTGACCGTCGGACGACGTTCCCGTGTGCAAAGCAGTGTCTCCGAACTGAATCTTATTCCCTTTTATTCTATCCAAAATCCCCCGGAAACATTCGCGCGCGTGTTGCATTTTTATAGAAACTGTGCTATATTATAGTTTATACTTGTTTTTCAAAGACTTTCACAACCCCGAATCCTTATGCAGAACATCCGAAACATCGCCATCATCGCGCACGTCGACCACGGCAAGACCACGCTCGTCGACGAGATCATCCGTCAGGCCAAGCTCTTCCGCGAAAACCAGGAAATGCACACCTGCTTTCTCGACAGCAACGAACTCGAACGCGAACGCGGCATCACGATCCTCGCGAAAAACATCAGCGTGAACTACCGCGACACCAAGATCAATATCATCGACACTCCCGGCCACAGCGATTTCGGCGGCCAGGTGGAACGCGTCCTGAACATGGCGGACGGCGTCCTGCTGCTGGTCGACAGCGCCGAGGGCCCCCTGCCCCAGACGCGTTTCGTGCTGGACAAGGCGCTGAAGCTCAAACTCCGCCCCATCGTGATCATCAACAAGATCGACCGTCCCGACGCCCGCCCGCAGGAAGTCCTGAACGCCGTCTACGACCTCTTCATCGACCTCGACGCGACCGAGGAACAGCTTGAGTTCCCCGTGCTCTACGCCAGCGGACGCGACGGCTGGGCCACCACCGACCTCGAAAAGGGCTCCCGCGACTCCATCCTCCCGCTCATGGACGCGATCATCGACCACATCCCGCCGCCGCCCTTCAACGAGGGTCCCGCGCAGATCCAGATCACCACGCTCGACTACAACGACTACGTGGGCCGCATCGGCATCGGCCGCGTCCACCGCGGTACGCTCTCGCTCGACAAGCCGCTCTGCCAGATCAAGCGCGACGGCCAGACCTATCAGACGTCGATCAAGCAGCTCTTCGTATTCGAGGGCATCTCCCGCAAGGAGGTCCGCGAGGTCCCGTGCGGCGACCTCTGCGCCCTCGTCGGCGTCGAGCACATCGACATCGGCGACACCATCGCCGACGCCTCCGCGCCCGAGGCCCTGCCCCCGATCTCCATCGACGAGCCCACCCTCTCCATGATGTTCCGCGTGAACGACTCCCCGTTCTTCGGGCAGGAAGGCAAGTTCATCAGCAGCCGTCACATCCGCGAACGCCTCCTGAAGGAAGCCGAGCGCGACGTGGCGCTCCGCGTGGAGGAAGGCGAAAGCGACAGCTTCAAGGTCAGCGGACGCGGCGTGCTCCACCTCGCGATTCTCATCGAGACCATGCGCCGCGAAGGCTACGAGCTCACGATCACCAAGCCGCACGTCATCATCAAGGAGATCGACGGCGTGAAGAACGAGCCGATCGAGGAGCTCACGGTCGACGTCGACGGCTCCGCAGCCGGAAAGGTCATCGAGATCGTCGGCCTCCGCCGCGGCGAGATGATGAAGATGGAGCAGCACGGTTCGCGCCAGCTCCTCGAGTTCATGATCCCCACGCGCGGCATCATCGGCCTCCGCAGCAAGGTCATGACCGCCACCGCCGGCGAAGCCATCATCTCCCACCGGTTCGACCACTACGAGCCCATGAAGGGCGACGTGCCCAGCCGCACGAACGGCGTGATGGTCAGCATGGGCCGCGGCAAGGCGGAAGCCTACGCCATCGACGCCCTCCAGCTCCGCGGCACGTTCTTCATCGACCCCGGCGTGGAGACCTACGAAGGCATGATCGTCGGCTCCCATTGCACCGACGACGACCTGGAGGTCAACCTCCAGAAGGCGAAGAAGCTCACCAATATGCGCGCCGCCGGCTCCGACCGCAACCTCAAGATCGCGCCCGCCGCGAAGCTCTCGCTCGAGGAGGCGCTCGAATACATCGAAGACGACGAATACGTCGAGGTCACCCCGCTCAACATCCGCCTCCGCAAGAAATACCTCACCTCGCTCGAACGCCGTCGCATCCGCGGACGCATGCTGAAGGGCGAGGCCGAGGGAGCCGAATAAGGCGCGGAGAACAAAACGGTTCCGACGCATTCCCGCTGAAACGACGAAGACGGCCCCATGATCGATTTCCAGAACGTCACCAAGCTCCTGGGCGGCAAGTCCATCCTCGACAACGCCTCGTTCCGCATCAATCAGGGCGAGCGCGTCGGCATGGTCGGCCCGAACGGCGCGGGCAAGACCACCGTCTTCAGCATGATCCTCGGCGAGCTCCCGCCCGACAAAGGCGAGATCCTGATCCCCGAACGCCTCCGCATCGGCATCCTGCGCCAGCAGATCGACCTCTCCGACAAGCAGGAGGACGTGCTGTCCTACGTCGCCGCCACGGGCGAACTCCCGCTCATCCAGGCGCGCCTCGCGGAGGTCGAACGCGCCCTCGAGACCGATCCCGCCAACCGCCAGCTGCTCGACGAATTCGGCCACTTGCAGACGACCTACGAACACCTCGGCGGATACGACTCCGGGCACCGCGCCGAAGCCGCGCTCGCCGGGCTCGGGTTCGACGAGGACGTCTTCCACAAGCCGCTGAACTCGTTTTCCGGCGGCTGGCAGATGCGCGCGTCCATGGCGCGCGTCCTGCTCTCCGAACCGGACATCCTGCTCCTCGACGAACCCTCCAACTACCTCGACATCCCCGCCGTGGAATGGCTTCAGCGCCGCCTGCGCGTCTACACAGGCACCCTCCTCCTCATCTCCCACGACCGTTTCCTGCTCAACTCCCTCACGAACGTCACGCTCGAGATCAACGGCGGCAAGGCGACGCGCTATTCCGGCAGCTACAGCAAGTACGTGGTCGAACGCGAAACGCGCTCCGCGCTCGCCGAGGCCGCCCGCAAGAACACCGAGAAACGCCGCGACAAGCTGAAGGAGAACATCGAACGCTTCCGCTACAAGGCGAGCAAGGCCGCCCAGGTCCAGATGTGGATCAAGATGCTCGACAAAATCGAGACCGAGGAACTGCCCGAACAGCTTCATTTCCAGGGACGCATCCGCATCCCGGAACCGCCGCGCTGCGGAGCCGAGGTCTGCGCCGTCGAAAACGTCTCGCATTCCTACGACGGCGCGCGCTTCGTCTTCCGCGACGTCTCGTTCACCGTCAACAACGGCGACAAGCTCGGCATCGTGGGCTACAACGGCATGGGAAAGACCACTCTGCTCCGCATCATCGCCGGCACGCTCGCCCCGACCTCCGGCCGCGCACGCCTCGGACACAACGTCGTGATCGGCTACCAGGCGCAGGAATTCGCCGAACTCCTCCCCGCCGAGGAGGCCGCGTACGACGTCGTGAAGCACGCCGCGCCCGGCGACACCCCGCCCTCGCGCATCCGCGAGATCCTCGGCGCGTTCGGGTTCTCCGGCGACGACGCCATGAAGCAGTGCAAGGTGCTGTCCGGCGGCGAGAAAATCCGCCTCTGCTTCGCGCGCATCTTCGTGAACCCGCCGAACCTGCTCATCCTCGACGAGCCCACCACGCACCTCGACATCGCCGCGCGCGAGGCGCTCCAGGACGCCATCATGAACTACAAGGGCACGGTCTGCTTCGTCAGCCACGACCTCGAATTCATCCGCGGCACCGCCACCACCATCCTCGAAATGCGCCACGACCGCGTGAAACGTTTCTTCGGCAATTTCGACTACTACAAGGAAAAGCTCGCCGAAGAGGAAGCCGCGAACGCGCCCGCCTCGAACAATCAGCAGAGCAAGACGTCTTCGTCCGCTTCGTCCGCCGCGTCCGCCGCGTCCAATTCGTCCGCGAATTCAGGTTCCGCCGCTCAGCCCCAGCCGCAGACTGCGGGCAAGGACCGCCGCCGCGAGAAGGCCGCGAAACGCAACGCCCTGCTGCCCGAAAAACGCCGCATCGAACGCGGCCTGGCGAAGTGCGAGAAGATCATCGAGGACGCCGAAAACGAGAAGGCGGAGATCGACAAACAGCTCATGGAAGCCACCCCGCAAACCGATTTCGCCGCGCTCCAGAAACGCCGCAAGGCACTGGACTACGACATCGCCGAGGCCACCGTCGAATGGGAACGCCTTGCCTCCGAACATGAAGAGTTCATGAAGAAATACAACGACGCGGACTGACTGGAAACCACCGAGACAAAACTCCGGCAAGTCGGCAGGATATTGCATTGATCACAAAAGAAAAACCGTCGGAAACGAACTGGTTTCCAACGGTTTAGCTTGGTTCAAAATGGTGGGCGTAGTAGAACTCGAATCTACGACCTCCACGATGTCAATGTGGAAGAATGATTGTATTATCAATGGTTTGCAAAACTTTTCGGTAAAAATTCGGTAAATTCAGTTTTCATATAGCTTCATGGGTGTGCTTGTTTTCTGTTGTAGCATGGTGCGCGATGTAGCCACATGTGCGCGCGTAACCCCTTGCTTCGCACATGTTTCGACCCGGAGTTAAGTCTCATTCCCCTTGTCTGTTTGACAGGCGAAAACTCATAGAGACTCAAGATTCCGCATGGCAAGGAAATCTCGGAAATGAATGTGCCGGACGATGCTTGTAGAGTAGTCAAGCTCATCAGAGGTAATGAGAATCTTCTGGGAAAGCGGGTCAACATTCTCGAACGCCCTGAATTCGCGTTGATATGCCTTGTCGTCGGCAACACTGTAGGCAACCTGAATGTAGTATTTCCGATTGTCTTTCTGCGCCAGGAAATCAATTTCTCTACGGTCACTATTGAAGACATGGAGTTTGTATCCCATATACAGCAACTCGTTGTAGACGACATTTTCAAGGTTGTGGTCGAGGTCAAACCGATTGTCCGGGCAGCGAATTGAGTTCAGGGAAACATCGCTGTCATAGCACTTGCGATAGAAGGAGAGCGCCTGCTTGGTTCGCGTGGAGTATTGTTCCAGAAAATCGACGGCATAAGCCATTTCAAGGTATCGGATGTATTTCTGAATCGTGTTTTCCGAGCATTTCTGCATCTGTTTTACAGCCTTGAAAATTGAGTTCGCCGAGACAATGCGTGAATTGGAACGCAGAACAAAATCCACCACAGCACGGAACAACGCTTCCTTTCTGATCTTGAAGTGGACGATCAAATCCTTGTAGATGATGGTTTCGTTCAAGTCCTCCAGATATCGCCTCAAAGCTTCACCGGAAAACTCAAGTCGCTTGGGGAAACCGCCCCAAATCAGGTAGTCGAGGGGGGTGATTTCCTTGCCAAGTTCCTGTGCGTATTCCTGCAATTCACCATAGACGAAGGGGCGTACACGGAACGAAACGAAACGCCCGCTCAGCTCTTTCACATACTCTGTAGAAAGCATTTTAGAGTTGGATCCGGTCACAAAGACAGAATCCCCATGCAAACGCAAGGACTGGCAGACCTCCACCCAGCCATCTATTTCCTGTGGCTCGTCCAAAAAAACGTAGCATCTGCCGGATTTTCTTCTCTTGTTCACATACTCAAGCAGTGAATCCGCGTTCGGAAAAAGTGCTCTGACCTCGCGTTTCTCAAATTCCAAGTAAATGACGTCGGTCGAGCTGTTCTGAATCTCATCCCTGATCTGCTGCATGATCACTGATTTGCCGCATCGCCGGATACCGGTGATGATTTTAATCAGATCGCTGTCGTAAAACGGACGAATCTGCTGTAAGTAGTGTTCTCGTAGAATCATTTGTTGAACTCCGTATACTCGTTCTGAAATAACGCTGTTTATAACATACTGCGAACTTTGCAAAAGTCAAGCAAAAGTTCTCATTATACTGCAAACTTTGTAGAAAGAACCGAAAAGTTCGCAGTAGGAGCTTGGACAATCCAGCATCATCATGCGCCCTCAGGCCGCCTCACTCAACCACGTTTCCGAGCATTTCCGCTACACTTGATTCGGAACAATTTCAAGCATCATTCGGAATTATTCCGAAAGAAATGTGATATTGTTCCGCAAGAAAGACGACCGTGAGGTGGTGTCCGGCTACCCCACGGCAAAAATGTCCACCTCACCCCGTCAGCTTTTGGCGAAGTTCAACTACGGTTCGCGGACCGGATTTGATCATGATTTCGAGAATCTGCTTGATCTCCTCGGCATACTGGCGAGGCAGTTGTTTCAATAGGTCGAGAATCTCCGGGTCACGGGAGCAGTCTCCAAGTAAATGCGGATTCGTTCCGTCAGCGAGGTTCAGGAAGTCGGGCAGGAGCTGCATCTTTTCGCGCTTGGCCTCCAGACTGGCATGATTGCTGTAGAGCTTGGTCATCTCAGGCGTAAGGTGGCCGACGATACCCTGAACCACGTTCATTGGTATTCCGTATAGGCCAGCATAATAACAGAAAGAATGACGGCAGCTGTGAAGATCCTTAACAGAGACGGCACGATTGCGTCCGGCAGGTTTGACCGTGGTGACAATATGGCACTTCTCCTCAAGGAATGTTTTGACGCGATAGGAAACGCCGCTTGGGTTATGCAGATACATTTCCGCATGAAGAGGCAGGACGTATTTGTCATATTCGCCTTTGCCCGTCCTCTTCTCCTGAAGCTCTGCAAGGTAGACGGCCAACGGTGGCATGATCGGGATGTCCACACCAACCTGCGTCTTGCGCATCTTTCCCCTGCAGATGACGAGGTTTTCCAGATCGACTTCACTCCACTTCAGCGTGCAGATGTCGCCTTCACGAAGCGCCGTTGAAAACGCAATGGTAAACAGAGGACGTGTGAAATCGTCGAGGTTCTCCTTGATCGTTTCCAGTTCGTCCGGCGTGAACGGCTGCCTATTCTCGGTCTGTAAGGACGGCTTGGGGATATTGGCGAACGGATTGCTGACGATCCCAGCATCGTCAGCCAGCA
>JAEEQN010000005.1 GCA_016285345.1 Victivallales bacterium
CCGCATGATCGTGCGGGACGAAAAGACCGGCGAGCGCATCCAGGACGAGATCCCGCCGGGGATCATGGTGCTGCACGGCGACCCGACCGACGAATCCCTGCTGGAAGACGCCGGGATCGCGGCCTCCGACGTCTTCGTCAGCGTCGGACAGGACGACGAGGAGAACATCCTGTCGTGCATCATCGCCAAGCGCCTCGGCGCGAAAAAGGTCATCAGCCTCACGCATCGCCCGGAATACATCAGCATCGCGCGGGAATTGGGCCCCATCGACTGCGCGTTCAGCGCCACCCTGGTCGCCGCGAACTCCGTCCTCCGTCTCCTCGAAGGCGGCAGCAAGTGCGTCGACGTCCAGCTCCAGAGCCTCAAAGCCGCCATCTCCGAGTTCCGCATCCTCGGCAGTTCCCCGCTGTGCGGGAAATCCCTTTCCGCCGCCAAGCTCCCCGCCAGCCTCGTCCTCGCGCTCGTCATCCGCGGCAGCGAGATCTTCGCGCCCGCCGGGGACACCGTCCTGATCGAAGGCGACATCGTGGTCGCGGTCGTCACGCGCGATACGCAGCGCGTGATCGACAAGATCTTCCCCGCGAAATAACGCCTCCCGCTTATGAACCTCAGGCTCATCCTTTTCTTCGTCTGCGTGATCTCCGCCGCGGTCGGCCTCATGGAGACACTTTCCGGCATCGTCGGATTCATCTGCCGCGATACGCCGGGCGACGTCCGTACGCTCCTGCTCTGCGCCGTCGCGACGCTTGTCGCCGGAACAGCCGGATGCATCGCCCTCCGCCCCCGGACCGAACAGCAGAAGAAAGCTGGATTGCGCGAAGGCTACGCCGTAGCCGCATTCGGGTGGATCGCGGCCTCGGTCCTGGGCGCGATTCCCTTCTTCTTCGCGGCGAAAATGCACTGGTACGACGCCCTGTTCGAATCCGCGTCCGGGTTCACCACGACCGGCGTGGCGCTGATCCACCGCGGGTACGTCATGACGGACGGCGAGGTCCTTGAAAAAGGTGTGGAAGGGCTGTCGAAAGGCATCGTGTTCTGGCGCGCGCTGGAAAGCTGGCTGGGCGGCATGGGGATCGTGGTGCTCGCGCTGGCCGTGCTGCCGATGTTCAACCGCGGCAGCCAGATGCTTTACAATGCGGAAACGCCCGGGCTGAAATCCTCCGACACCCAGATCGCCCCGCGCATCACCTCCTCCGCGAAGATCCTCTGGTTCATCTACGCCGGGATCACCGCGTCCGAGGCGGTCCTGCTCAAATTCGCCGGGATGAGCTTCTTCGAAGCCGTCTGCAACTCCTTCACGACCATTTCGACCGGCGGCTTCTGCACGCGGCAGGACAGCATCGCGGCGTTCCACAGCACGCCGATCACGCTCATCGTGATGTTTTTCATGTTCATTTCCGGCATCAACTTCTTCCTGCATGTCCGGTTTCTCTCCGGCAGGACGCTGTCCTACTTCAAGGACGAGGAATTCCGCGTCTACACCTCGATCCTGGCCGGCGTCAGCTGCATCGTCGCCGTTTCCCTGCTGATCCGGGGGGACGCCTATCATGTCGCATCCGAGGACGGCTTCGTCGCGTCCATGACCGTAGTCGGGCGGGCGTTCCGCGACGCCGCGTTCCAGGTCACGTCCATCATGACCTCGACCGGATTCGCGATCGGGGATTACTGCACCTGGCCGTCCATCGCGGTCGCGCTGATCGTGGGGATTTCCGTGATCGGCGGCTGCGGCGGCTCCACGGCCGGCGGACTCAAATGCGTCCGCGCTCTGCTGGTCTGGCGACAGAGCCTGACCGAGGTCAAGCACAACATCTTCCCGCAGCTCGTGACCGGCGTGTACCTGAACAATGTCCGCGTGAAGGCCCCGGCGATCCAGAAGACCATCGCGTTCTTCACCGCCTACCTCGTCGTCATCCTGCTGTTCGCGCTGCTGATCCCGCTCGTCTGTTCCGCGTGCGAATGGGAAACGGGGCTTTCCGCCTCGATCGCCTGCCTCAGCAACATCGGGCCCGGCGTCGGCCAGATCGGCCCGGCGGCCGACTTCGACTGGCTCAATCCGGTCGCCAAGCTCCTGCTTTCCTTCGAAATGATCATCGGCCGACTCGAGCTTTTCACCATTCTCGTGCTGTTCCTGCCGTCCTTCTGGCGCAAGTGACCGCCGCCGGGAATAAACGGCGGAAGCCCGGGAATCAGGAAAACCGGTTGCACCTCGCCGCGCCCGCTTCAGCCTTCAGCGGACCAGGGCCTGTCACGGCTGGTAATAGCAGACGACGGTGATGTTGTCGAACCCGCCGCGTTTCAATGCCGTGGCGATCAGTGTCTGCACGGCTTCCTGCGCGGTACGGACGCGGTTCACGATGTCGAGGATCTCCGGGTCGGGCACGTGGCACATCAGCCCGTCGGAACATACGATGAACTTATCGCCGTGTTTCCGGTCGAAGATCCGGACGTCCGGGTCCAGGCTTCGCTGCTGGCCGACCGACTTGTAGATGACGTGCGACATCGGATGGATCTTCGCGTCCTCTTCGGACATCACGCCCTCGCGAACCCATTTCTGCACCAGCGAATGGTCCTGGGTGAGGCATTCGATCCCGTTTCCGCGGATGCGGTACGCGCGGCTGTCGCCCGCATGCGCGACCACGATCTGTTCCTGAAGCAGCGCGAGCGCGGCGACCGTGGTGCCCATGGGCGCGGAGAGCGTGCCCTGGTCGGCGTTGATGCCGTGCAGCGTCCGGTTGATGTCTTCCAGGGTGTTGTGGAAAAACGCGACGGTCTCGTCAGCGCGGGGCGTCTTCCCCTCGCTGAAGCGTTTCCACTGCGCCAGCAGCCCTTTCGCCGTGAACTGGCTTGCCAGGTCGCCGCCGCTGTTCCCGCCGATGCCGTCGGCCACAAAGAGCAGCGCACAGCCGCTCCCGGAATCCACGAACGTGCCGAAACTGTCCTCGTTGTGGTCGCGCTGGAATCCGGGATGGGTCTCGCCGGCGACGCTGGAGGCCGGAGCCGGGAAAAGTTCGATGACCTGTGTCTTTGACGGCGAATCCGGAACTGTTTCGTCCTGTTTGCGGGTTGGCATGCGGGGCCTGCGGTTATGGGTGAACAAGAAAATAATATGGCATTTAATGTATCACGTTTCCGCGGAAAAGCAAGGGGGACATCCGTTTTTGACCTGGCAAATCACGGCTTGCGGGCGCGTTTTCCCCGGTCGAAGATGAAGAAAACGGAACAGGACAGCGCCACGAGCAGCGTCACCACGGTCACGAGGATCGGGATCACTCCGCTTTCCGTGTCGGTGAACCCCATCGCGGTCATCATCTCCGCCCCGGCGATGTCGCGCGTGCCCGTGCCGCCGAACGAACCCGGGATCGCCGCGATCGTCTGGCTCACGTTCGAGATCATGAGGCACGGCAGGAAGTCACGGTGCGGCGCGCCCTCGAACCCGTTCGCCATCAGCCATACGGGAAGTCCGAGCACGGGGAAGAAGACGAGCGTGGTGGCGGCGATCCAGCCGAGGAGCAGTTTCCAGCTGCGACGGTACAGCGCCACGGCGGCGGCCGCGCGTTTGAACGTATCCTTCGTGATGCGGTCGGCGATGTCCAGGAAGAACTTGAAGAATTTCACCTTGTACAGCAGGTCGCTGAAGAAAACGAAGATCACCACGCACAGCAGCCCGCCGCAAATCGCGCACATCACCAGCAGGCCGTTGCGCTGGCCCTCCGGGAACTGCGCGATGGTGTCGCGGCAGATCGCACAGGTGCCGAGCAGGGCGATCAGCAGCGCGCCCAGCCCGCACAGACGGTCCACGAAGATCGAGAACACCACGTTGAACTTGCCGCCCGGGGGCGTCCGCGTGGCGAGAATGCCCGCCTTCACCACGTCGCCGCCGACCGAACCGCCCGGCAGGAACTGCGAGAAGAACATCCCCTGCATTTGCAGGCTGACGGCTTCCCCAAAGGAGCATTTTACCCCGGCGGTCCGAAGCAGCGTGAACCAGCGGATGCCGGTCAGGGTGAGCTGGAGGTAGATGCAGAGGAACGCCGCCGCGATGCACCACGGGTTCACGAGCCGGAAATCCTGCCATTTGATGTCGCGCGTGCAGACAATGTAAGTCAGGATGCCCGCGGAAACGCCGAACTTCAAAATGAACTTCAGCGATTTTTTCCAGGCAGGGTCCGGCGCTTTTTCCGGTTCCGCAACGAATTCGGTTCCGGTGGAAGCCTCGGTCGCTTCCGGCACGGGTCCCGCCTGCTGTTCCTGTCCCCGAGGCATGATCTCTTCGCTCATGGCAGACTCCCCGAGCCAGGCAGGATCCGGCGCAGCCCCTCGTACACCGCGATGGCGGTGGAGTTCGCCAGGTTCAGACTCCGGTTGAAGTTCCCCGGCATGGGGATAGTGTAAAACTGCGGCGCGTACGTGTCGTGCAGATACTGCGGCAGGCCCTTGCTTTCGCTGCCGAAGACCAGGAAGGAGCCGCGTTCGAACGGGCAGTCCCAGTAGCACTGTTTCGCCTTGGTCGAGAAGAAATACATCGGCGCTCCGGCGGCGGTTTTCAGCACGGATTCGAAATCCTCGTGGATGATGCAGTCCACATGCCGCCAGTAGTCCATGCCCGCGCGCTTCAGATGGGCGTCGTCAAACGAAAACGAGATGGGCTTCACGAGGTGCAGACGGCATTCCGTGCAGCAGGCGATGCGCCCGATGTTCCCCGTGTTCTGGGGGATCTCGGGCGTGTGCAGGACGATGTGGAACAGCGGATCGGATGGCATTTTATTCTATTCTCCAAAGTGGAAACGGCGCGAACACGGCCGGCCGCTTTTCTGGTTCAGTTCGTTTTCATGGTCGCGTGTTCACCGGTTCAGACGCCGCCGCGCCTCCACGTCGCCGTTCCGGGCGGCCTCGCGGTACAGGGCCAGCGCCTTTTCCAGATCGGCGTTGCAGCCCACGCCGTTTTCATAGCAGATGGCGAGCTGGCGCTGTGCGGCGGAATCGCCCTTGGACGCGGCGCGGTTGAACCAGAAGAACGCGGCTTTTTCGTCTTTCGCGATCGGGCCGTCCTTCTTCAGGAAGAGCATCCCGAGCTCGTACTGGGACTTCGGGTGATCGAACTGGGCGCCGCGTGAAAAAAGCTCCGCCGCGAGCTCGGGGTCCTTGTCCATGCCGATGCCGTTCAGGTTCAGCGTCCCGAGGCGGTAAAGCGCCTCCGGGCAGTCCTCGGCGGCGGACCGTTTGTACCAGACGAGCGCATCGTCCGAGCCCTTGCCGTCGACCTCGCCCGAGGCGATCATGTCGCCGTATTTGAGCATGGCGGCGGGAAGTCCGGCCTTTGCGGCGCGTTCGTAGCACGCGAGCGCCTTTTTGGAATCCGCCTCCACATTGATCCCGAACTCATAGCAGTAGCCCATGCGGGAAAGCGCCTCCAGGTTGCCCTGGGACGCCGCCTTTTCCAGCGCCTCGATCATTTTTTTGCCGTCGGGCAAGGTGCCGAACCCGGAGAAATAGCAGTCGGCGAGCACACGCCACGCGAGGGGCGGGGCATCCGGGTGCTTCACCGCCTCGGAAACCAGCTTGAACGCCTTTTCCGCCTCCTTCGCGGACACGTCGGCACGCATGGAGATCAGGATGGAGGCCAGTTCGACCTGCGCGGGCAGATAACCGCGGTCGGCGAGCGACTGGATCATCTTGCGGCCTTTTTCGGGGTCCGGGTCCGGGACTATGGAATCCTTGTATTTGCTCCGTTCCTCGATCGTGCGGAATTCCACGCCGTTCAGCAGCACCTTGGCGTATTTGAACTCGGCCTGTTCGCACTTCTTTTCGGCCGCCTTGCGGTAGCATTCGGCGGCGGCCACCGGATTCCGGTCGACGCCGAGGCCGCGTTCCAGGCAGAATCCGTAGTTGTACATCGCCTCGGGGATCTCATCGGACGCCTTGCGATACCAGTGCGCCGCGAGCACGGGATTCGCCTTGCGCGTCTCCGTGCCGTAGAAATACTCGTTGCCGAGCGCGAACTCTGACTTCGCATCGCCGAGCAGGGCTTTCTCGCGAAGCTCATCCTCCGCGGCGGACATGCGGACGCAAAAAACGGCGGCGCATCCGATCAGGAACAGACAGAAAGATGTCTTGTGTCTCATCACGATGCACCGCCCGATGCGGTCACTTGCCGCAGCACTTCTTGAATTTCTTGCCGGAGCCGCAGGGACACGGGTCGTTCGGGCCGACCTTCGCTTCGTCGCGCTGGAACGGGACGCCCTGATTCGGGTCCGCCCGCTGCATCGCGGGTTCCGGGGCAGAGGCGTCGTCTTCGGCCGGAACCGTCTGCGGGGCGTCTGCCGGAGCCGGAGCCTCGGAGGATGCCACGGTGGAGCCGAGCTGGTCGACGGTCTGATGGCTGAGGATGTACTGGCGGGCGGCCGGGATGAAGCGTTCGAACGCCGCCATGTTGGTGGCGGAACGGAACAGCTTGCCGATGATCTGCTGGTCGATGTCGTTCATGAGCTGCTCGAACAGGCGGAACGCCTCGCGCTTGTACTCGACCAGCGGGTCCTTCTGCGCATAGGCGCGGAGACCGATGCTGCCGCGGAGTTCGTCCATGCTGCGGAGGTGGTCCTGCCAGCGGGAGTCGATGGCGTCGAGCACGATCTGGCGTTCGAGCCACTTCAGGCCGACCGGGTCTTCCAGGGACGCCTTCAGCTCGTACATATCGAACACTTTCTTCAGGATGCGTTCGACCATCAGCTCGGCGGCGTTCTCCGCCTGCAGGTCGACTTCCAGGTCCTGTTCGAAGAACCCGAACGGGAACGAGTAGTTCAGCCAGGCAAGGAGCAGGTCGCGGTTGTACGGGATCTTCATGTCGCCCGCGGCGGCCGCGAACGCCTCGTCCACATGACGGCCGACCTCGATCTCGATGATGTCGTAGATCGCCTTCCGGCTGTCGTCCTTGAAGAGCGTGTCGTGGCGGAAGCCGTAGATGACCTCGCGCTGCTTGTTCATCACGTCGTCGTATTCGAGCGTGCGCTTGCGGATGGAGAAGTGGTGCTGCTCCACGCGGCGCTGCGCGGTCTCGATGGAACGGCTCAGGAGCGGATGCTGAAGCTCCTCGCCCTCCTCCATGCCGAACTTCTCCATGATCGTCACGATGCGGTCGGAACCGAACAGGCGCATCAGGTTGTCCTCCAGCGACACGTAGAAATGCGACATGCCGGGGTCGCCCTGGCGTCCGCAGCGTCCGCGCAGCTGGCGGTCGATGCGGCGGGAGTCGTGGCGCGAACTGCCGAGGACCAGCAGGCCGCCCAGCTCTTCCACGCCGGGCTCGAGCTTGATGTCGGTGCCGCGTCCTGCCATGTTGGTGGCGACGGTCACGGCGCCGCGGCGTCCGGCGAGCGCCACGATCTCGGATTCGCGGGCGTGGTTCTTCGCGTTCAGCACGTTGTGCGGGATGTTCTTCATGAGGAGCATGCGGCTGACAAGCTCGGAGTCCTCGACGGAGATGGTGCCGAGCAGGACGGGCTGTCCGCGCTTGTGCGCCGCCTCGGTTTCCGCCACGATCGCGCGGAATTTCTCGCGCTTGGTCTTGAAGACCGTGTCGTTCACGTCCTTGCGGATGCACGGGCGGTTCGTGGGGATCACGACCACGTCGAGCTTGTAGATCTGGTGGAACTCGGTGGCCTCGGTCTCCGCCGTACCGGTCATGCCGGCGAGCTTCTTGTACATGCGGAAATAGTTCTGGATGGTGATCGTGGCGAGCGTCTGCGTCTCGCTCTCGATCTTCACGTTTTCCTTCGCCTCGAGCGCCTGGTGCAGGCCGTCGCTGAACCGGCGGCCCGGCAGGATGCGTCCGGTGTGCTCGTCCACGATCAGGACCTTGCCCTCCATCACGACGTAGTCCACGTCCTTCTCGAAGAGGCAGTAGGCGCGCAGGAGCTGGGAGATGTTCTGGAGGCGTTCGCTCTTCTCGGCGAAGGCTTCCTGGAACGCCCGGTGGCGCTGAAGCTTGGTCTGGTAGTCCGTCTTCGGATCGTTGTCGATGTCGTGCAGCGAGTTGAGCAGATCCGGCAGCACGAACGCGTCGGGATCGTTCGGGGAAATGGTGTTGCGGCCGCGTTCCGTGAGGTCGGCCTCGTGCTGTTTCTCGTCCATGGAGAAGTACAGGTCCTCCTGCACCTCCTGGAGCATGCCGCGGTTCTGGTCGCTGCGGACGAACGACTCGTAGCGTTCCAGCTTCTTGAGGATGTCGGCGTCCTCGAGGATGCGGGCGAGCATCTTGTGGCGGGGCATGCCGAACTTGACCTGCAGGAGCTTGCGGATCGCGCCGTCGAATTCCTCGTCGGTCGCCTTGCCCTCGTCGCGGCGGTCGATCACGTCCTTCGCCTCCTTGAGCAGGCGGTCGCACAGCGATTCCTGCTTGCGGTACAGCGCGGCCACAAACGGCTGGAGCTTGTCGAACTGGTGCGTGGAGACGTTCACCGGGCCGGAGATGATGAGCGGCGTGCGCGCCTCGTCGATGAGGATGGAGTCGACTTCGTCGACGATCACGTAGTAGTAATCGCGCTGGACAAGCTGTTCCTTGCTGGTCGCCATGCCCATGTCGCGGAGGTAGTCGAATCCGAACTCGCTGTTCGTGCCGTAGGTGATGTCGCAGGCGTACTGCTCCTTGCGCTGGGCGGAGTGCATGGAGTTCTGGATGCAGCCGACCGTGAGGCCGAGGAACTCGAACACGCGGCCGACCCACTGGGAGTCGCGGCGCGCAAGGTAGTCGTTCACGGTGACGAGCTGGCAGTTGTGGCCGGAAAGCGCGTTCAGGTACAGCGGCATGGTGGCGACGAGCGTCTTGCCTTCGCCGGTGGCCATTTCCGCGATCTTGCCCTGATGGAGCACGATGCCGCCGATGATCTGCACGTCGAACGGGATCATGTCCCACACGAGGTCGTGGCCGCAGACTTCGTAGGTGCGCCCGACCATGCGGCGGCAGGCGTTCTTCACGACGGCGAACGCCTCGCACATCATGGAGTCGAGCGATTCGCCCTTGGCGTAGCGGTCCTTGAACTCCTGCGTTTTGGCTTTCAGCTGCTCGTCGGTGAGCGACTGATACGATTCCTCCAGGGCGTTGATCTTCGCCACCAGGGGACGCAGGCGTTTCACGTCGCGTTCCGATTTGCTGCCGAATATCTTCTTAACGATCGTAGCAAACATGGATAGTCTTTCTGTGGTTCATCCGCCCGGCCGCCTCCTCGAAACGGGAAAAAGATTCCCTCTCATTCCGGACAGCGGAGCGGAACGGTTTGATTCGGATTCAGGATTTGCTGCCGGGGACGTCGATGGGCTGTCCGGCGCGGCACATGGGGCACTCCTCCGCCGTGTAGGTCGGGAGCGAGAGCTTCAGCAGGCTGAAGAACGGGATGCCGCCGAAGGAGACTTTGCCGCCGCTGCGGTCCGTGATGACCGCCACAGCGACCGGATCGGCGCCGTGCGCGCGGACCAGGTCGATCGTCTGCTGGACACGGCCGCCCTCGGTCACGACGTCCTCCGCCACGATGACCTTCTCGCCGGGTTTCAGCCGGAAGCCGCGCGTCAGGACGAGCTGGTCGTTCTCCTTGTCGGCGAAGATGGATTCGATGTGGAGGGCGCGGGCGATCTCCTGCCCGACGAAGAGGCCGCCGACGGCCGGCGAGATCACGGTCTCGGCTTCGATCCCGGCGGCTTTGATGCGGGCGGCGAGCTCCTTGCAGAGCTCTTCCCCGACCCACGGCTTCTTGAAGACGAGCGCGGCCTGGAAGAAACGGTTGCTGTGCTTCTTGCTGCGAAGCTGGAAATGTCCGGTCAGCAGTGCGCCGGCGGACTCGAATGCGGCGATGATTTCCTGGTCTGTCATGATGCGATGTACCCTTTTTCGGTGATTAACGGAAGGTGTCGGGGGAAGACGGCTGAATCCAGAGATGGAAGTCGATGGACTTGCCGCCGACGTGGAGCGTGAGCATGGTGTTCAGGCGGGTGAGCAGCAGGGCGTAGGGGACCTTCACGCTGCCGCCGGGGACGTCGACGGAGACGCAGCAGTCGCCGAGGATGGGTTCGGCCTCGCGGACGACCTCGATCAGCCTCTGGAGCTTGCCGAACTTCGTGCGGAGTTCATGATCGAACACATAGGGCTTGTGGCACTTGGGGCACAGCACCTGGATATTGCTTTCGGAGCAGTCCTGCAAACTGAACTGCACGACGCCGTCGCAGCCTTCTTCGGCGCAAATAAAATCGACCTTTGCCTGGCCGTTCTTACTGGTTTTGTCTTCCGGCATTTTGGATTCCTTGCGGTTGATTCGTGTGGGGGATTGAAAATCTTATCTTATAATATAGCACCGCTTTCCCATTTATGAAAGCCTTTTTTCGGAAAAAGGTGCATTTTTCCCCGTGCCGGAGCGCAGCCCGGCACTACTCGACACACTTTGTGTGTGCCGGAGCGTAGCCCGGCACTACTCGACACACTTTGTGTGTGCCGGAGCGCAGCCCGGCACTACCGCAGTGAAGGCGCAGCCTTCCGCATGACGCGGATTTTGGTGATCTGAGGAGACGCTTTCCCGTTCGCGCCGGAGAACACGAGCTTCGCCGTGCCGTCGGCGGCAATCGCATCCACGGGGATCGGGACCGTCTTCTCGACGCTCTGTCCGCGCTCGGTGTTCACGTCTCCGGAGAAGATCTCCCTGCCGCCGCACACGATCTTCAGCGCGGCATTGCGCCCGGACATCTCAACGGTCAGCTCCAGCGGCTCGCCGGACGGCAGGTTCGATACGGTGTATTCGAACGACGTCCCGGCGGGCGCGAACCGGAATCTGCGGCCGTCCATTCCGGCGCGTGCCACGGTGTTTCCGGTCACGACCTTGTGGTCGATCTCGGACTGCTGGTAGCCGGGCGTGATCTCATCGACGAGGCGGCGGCTGTTGCCCATTTCGAGGCGGACGCGGCTGATGACGTCGGATCCTTCGGCGTCCCATTGAGCCTTGCTGAACCGGTTGAAATACACGGCATAATGTTCGTCCATGATGTCCATGAGCGGACGGAACTCGAGGTCCTTCGGGAAGATCAGGCCGTTGGATTTGAAGTGCGCGAACCCATCGGCGGGTGTCAGCTTCGAGAGCAGTTCCTGCACACTCTCCGCCACCATCACGGGCGGCGTCTCGTAGCTCTGGCCGTCGTTGCGCCACGCACGTGCTCCGGGATTCGCCGGATCGGGCGGCACGATGCCCGCGAGCACGAAGGGCCCGTACATGAGGCACAGCGGATCGCCGGGCTTGTCGGTCATCGGAACGGCGCGCAGGCTGAAATCGAACCCGATGTTCACGGTGTCCCCGCTCTTCCACTTGCGGTTGATCGCGATATAGCCGTCCTTGCCCGCCTCGGCGGGGACCGCCTCGCCGTTGACCTTCAGCGTCATATTCGGGCTCCAGTACGGCTTGCGAATCTTCAGCGTGAACTTGGAGTCGTAGGTATCGGAACCGAAGAACGTCACCGTCACGTCCTTCGAGTAAGGGAATCCGCCGGAAATCGAAAACCTTTTAAAAGGCGTTACGTCGATTTGGTACGTCCATCCATCCGGCGGAGGATAGTGCCCGGTCACGGTCATCCACTGGATGGCGTCAAGCATGACGTCCGCGTCCCAGAACTGGTTCAGGTACAGCTCGCCCCGCCTCCCGGCAACCATCAGCTCGCCGTAGCGGCCGGGATTCTCAAGGCCGGTGCCGACGCAGCACGTCCAGACGTGTTCGCTGGTGGAGAAGTTCTTCACTGCGACGGACGCGAGCGGCTGGAAGTAGCAGTACGCGCCCTCGCGGTCGGGACGGATCACGGACGCCACATGGTTCAGCGTGGCTCGTTCGGCGAAATCCATGACGGAGGCTTTCGGCTCCCACTCGAAGACGAGGCGGGCGAGCTTCAGCATGTTGTAGCAGTTGCAGGATTCGGTCGTGTGGCTGGACAGGTGCTTCGCGTCGTCGCCGACCGGGAAGAAATACTCGCCGTCGCCGTGTCCGCCTGTGGCGTAGCTGCGGTGGTTCGCCACGCGGTCGAAGAAGAACTCGGCGATGTCCCGGTATTTTTTGTCGCCGGTGAGCTCGTAGATGCGGCCCATGCCGGTCATTTCCGGGATCATGGTGTTGCCGTGCCGCCCGGTCAGGATGTCCTGTTTGCGGCTCAGCGGCTCCATGAGCGCCTCGTGGTAGAAATGTTTCTGGGCACATTCGAGGAACAGTTTGTCACCCGACATGGCCGTGAGGTCGGCGAGCACTTCGTCCATGCCGCCGAACTCGCAGGAAAGCATTTTCTGGGTGTTTTCCGGCGTGAGCGGGGAGACCACGGAGACCACGAAATTGCCGAGCTTGAACAGCGCCATGCGCGCCTTCTGTCTTACCGACCTTGCTTCATGAGCACGCAAAAGGCTGATGTCGCGCAAGCCCGCCATGAGTTTATGCAGGGAATAGAACGGCGACCAGATGCCGTTCAGCTTGAACGGCTGCGCATCGACTTTGTTCTCGCGGAGCTGCGTGAACGTCTTCTTCGGGACGGGGAACGCGTATCCGTCCGGGTCCGCCTCCTGCATCTTCGCGATCTCGTCCACGACGCATTCCATCTGCTTCAACGCCTGCGGGTCCTTCGTAAGCTCGTACACATAGGCGAGCGCGGAGAGGTAATGCCCCATGGCATGCCCGGAAAGCTCGCCGTCCTCCCAGCCGTCGTAGCGGTCCGCCTTCTTCGGCAGGCCCGCCTGGATGCGGAACGGCTCCAGCAGGCGGTCCGGCTTGATCGTGTACGCGATGTAATGGTTGTTGAGCTTCTGGCGTTCGGCGAGCGGGCCGCCCGTGAGCGTGATATATCCGGCCGGGAGGCACGCGACGCTTTTCTTTTCCTCTCCGAAACGGTCTTTCGATCCCGGATACGGGAAGGAAGAGCCCGCGATCTCGGCAGCTTCACAGACGATCCCGGCGCAGCAGAGCGCGGCGGACAAGATGAGACTGGATTTATTCATGCGGCATCCTCGAAGTTGCAAAATCAATATGTATGAATGAAAACACGCGATACTATAGCGCATGAAACACCCGAATGCAAGAACCCCGCACGGGTTTTCTCGTTTTTTCTTTTCCGGTCGGCACGGCCGCCGAAAAGACAAAGAAACAACTTTTTTGGGGAGGCGGCTCTGGAACATATTTGCATTTTCCGCTGTCTAATGCTATAATATTAAGATTAATTTTGTTTTTGAAATCAACCACGATGGAGGATATTCCATGAAGCATTTCGAACTGATACTCGCCGCCGCGCTCTGCGGATCGGTCTGCGCCGGGTTCACCCTGAACGCCGCCGATGCCAAGGCCGCCAAGGAAGAGAAGAAAGCCGAAAAGAAGGCGGAGATCGCCTGGCTGACCGACCTCGCCGCCGCGAAGAAGCAGGCCGCCGAAGAAAAGAAGCCGATCCTGATGTTCTTCACCGGATCCGACTGGTGCGGCTGGTGCATCAAGCTCCACGAGGACGTCCTCGACAAGAAGGAATTTCAGGATTTCGCAAAGGAAAACGTGATCCTGCTCGAGCTCGACTTCCCGAACTCCAAGCCGCAATCCGACGCGCTGAAGAAGCAGAACAAGGAGCTCGGCGACAAGTTCGACGTCGACGGCTATCCGACGATGGTCCTGGTCGCCTCCGACGGCGAGAAGGAGATCACCCGTTCGGTCGGCTATGACAAGGAGCTCGTGAGCAAACTTCAGAAAGCGGTGAAAAAGGCCGCAACCAGCGCAAAAAAAAAATCAGGGGAAGAAGCCGCTGATGAAGCTGGGGAAAAGCTCGCGTGGCTGACCGACTTCGCGGCGGCGAAGAAACAGGCCGCCGAAGAAAATAAGCCGATCCTGATGTTCTTCACCGGGTCCGACTGGTGCATCTGGTGCCAGCGGCTCCATGAGGGCGTGCTCGACAAGCCCGAGTTCGCGGAATTCTCCAAGAAGCTCGTGCTGCTTGAACTCGACTTCCCGCAGGAGAAGGAACTCCCCGCCGAACTGAAGAAGCAGAACGCCGAGCTCGCCGAGAAATTCAAAGTCGACGGCTATCCCTGCACGGTCGTGCTCGCCGCCGACGGCGAGACCGTGCTCGGCAAGCTCTCCGGCTACTCCGCCGAATACATCGACAAGATCCAGGACATCCTCGACGGAAAAGGCAAGCCCGTCACGATGGAGGAGCTCAAAAAGCAGTTCGACTACCTGCCGGACATGCTTGTGGAATACGAAGACCTGAAGCTGACGAAGGAAGAACTCCTGCAGGAGATCTTCGAACAGGAACCGACCGCCAGCGACTGCGCGCGCATCACGAAGGAATCCATCGGCGAGATGATCCGGGCGAACCTCGACAACGCGATCCTGCTCTATCTCGCGCAGAAGGCCGGATTCGTCCCGTCCGCGCAACTCGTGAAGGACTCCGTGATGAAGGAGTTCGACGAAATGCCCGCCGACCAGCGGAAGACGCTGGAAGACGCGCTGAAGGCGCAGGGTGCGTCGCTGGAAGACCAGATCGCGAAGGCCGCCGAGATCGAAACCATCCAGAAGAAGACCGCCATGCAGCTCTTCGTGAACAAGCACGCGGAAGACGCCGCAAAGAAGGAGATCGACGAGGACGCGCTGAAGGACCACTACGAGGCCAACCGCTCGCAGTACCCCGGCACGTACGACGCCGAAAAGGCGAAAATCATGGACGACCTCGTGAAGGCGAAAGCTCCGTCCAAGGCCAACGAACTCGACAAGGAGATCGCGAACATCCGCAAGACCGTCAAATACTGGAAACCGGAAGACTGACCGCCGCATCCGCCGAACCGCCGCCGCGCCGGAACCGAAACTTTCCCGAAAAAAGTCATGTTTCCGGTTTGAAAACGCGGGAATCGGTGCTAATGGTATATATCCGTTTTTGCGGAAGGGACCGCGGGACGCCCCGTCCGGCGGGTTCCGGAAGCAGGACCCAGGCAAATCAAAATATCATACAATAACAAACGATAACTCAGCAACAGGAGTGAACATGAACATCATGAAATTCACCGGAAAAGCCGCTGCGATCTGCTTCGCGGCAGGCATCGCGGCCGCCGCGCTCAGCGCCTGCGGCGACAAGAAGACCGAAGAACCGGCGCAGAACGGCGCCGAAGTCCAGAATCAGGCCCAGACGCAGCCCATGGAAATGCAGGACCTTGACATGAAGCCCGCCACCGAGGCCGAAATCCTCCAGGTCCTCGCATTCCTCCCCGATCCCGTCGCCACGGTCTACGGCGAGCCCATCGCCAGAAAAGAGATCATCGACGAGCTCGTCTCGCAGGAAGTCCCGCTCGAAATCTACAAGAGCATCGGCGAGGAACGCCTCCGCCAGGCGATGAGCAAGCAGATCGAAGACATGGTGAAGGACCAGATCATGCTGAAGCAGGCCGAAAAGGCCGGGTTCAAGCCCTCCGCCGAATTCGTCGCCAAGGAAATGAAGGAGGAATTCGCCGAGCTGCCGAAGGAAGAGCAGGAAGAGATCGAAAAGGCGCTGAAGGACCGCGGCCTCACGATCGAGGAGCACATGAAGGAGACCTCCGAGAATCCCGAAATCCAGAAGAAGGCCGCCCTCTCCAAGTTCGTCCACACCGAATTCCTCGACAAGGCGAAAAAGAACGTCTCCGACGAGGACGTCAAGAAGTTCTACGACGAGCATATCGAAGACGTCACGAAGCCCGAAGGCGTAACCGTCGCGCACATCCTCATCCAGCTCGACGAGGAAAAGGAAGCGACCGACGCCGAGGCCGCCGACAAGGAAGCCAAGGCCAAGATCGACGACATCTATGAAGAACTCCTGAAAGATCCCGCCAGCTTCGACAAGCTCGCGCAGGAAAAGAGCGACTGCCCCTCCGGCAAACGCGACAACGGCAAGCTCCCGGCCTTCGACAAGGACGGCATGCTGCTTGACGGCGGCGGAGCCATGGACCAGACGTTCGCCGACGCGGCGTTCGGCATCGAAAAGGCCGGACAGATCACGAAACCCGTCAAGACCCGGTTCGGCTACCACATCATCAAGCTGATCGAAAAGACTCCGGAAGAAGTCACGCCGATGGAAAAGGTCAAGGACAAGATCACCGAGTACCTCGCCGCTGAAAAGGCGCAGGCCGACCTCAACAAGATGCTCGACGACGAGATCGCGAAGAACGCGAAGATCAACGATTTCGCGCCCGCGAAGGAAGCTCCCGCCGAAGCGAAGTAAGTTTCAGTTCGGACACAGAAGCGTTCATCGGGACATCCGGTTCATCCGGGTGTCCCGTTTTTCGTGCCGGAATACAAGTTTTTTTTTCCGTGCGCGAGCGTTAGCCGCGCATTACTTCAGTGGAGGCGTTGCCTCCCCGTGCCGTCGCGAAGCACGGCACTACCGCAGTGGAGGACCCGTCCTCCGGCGACGGCGGACCGCGCGGACGGCCCGTTCGAAGGCTTCGACGTCTTCCGGCGTCGGGACGACCCCGGAGTAACGGATGCTTTCATAGAGCGCGACGCACTCGTTCAAGGCGGGATCGTCGAGTTTCGCCGCCCATGCGCCGTAGGTCTGCCACGGTTCGCGCTGAATGCCCGTCCTCCGCCAGACGGCGAGCTGGAGCGAACGCATCATGCGCGCGAGACGGCGCATCTGCCACGTCAGCGCATAGCGTTTCCGGCGGCGGTTCCGGACGTACACCACGACTGCCACGACAAGCGACAACGGCACGATCAGGCCGAAAGCTGAGCGGACCGGATGCTCCGTGAACTGGTAGAGCATCCAGGCGTACGCGACGTCCCACGCATGGATGATCGACTTGGCGAAATAGCCGCGCCGGAACCAGTAGACCATGTTTTCGTATTGGAACGAGATAAAATCACGGAAGGAACGTCCCCAAGAATCCGCTTCGAAGTCGGCCAGGATATCGTCGATCTCCGTGCCGGGCGGCGTCGCCTCCACGAGCACCCATTTCCGCTCGTCGTCCAGCCATGCCTCCGCCCATGCGTGCAGGTCGAAGTTCGTGGCGTAGTAGTAGCCAGCCGGGTTGTAACGGGAGCAGACCACGCCCGCGACGTACCGGGTCGGCACGCCGTACAGACGCAGGAGCAGCGCCGCCGAGGTCGCGAAGAGTTCGCAGTGGCCGGTCCGGCGGTAGAACAGGAACCGCATCAGCGGGCTGTAGTATTCGCCGCGCGAGGGGATGTAATCGTCCCTCTTCAGGGAATACGTGAAGTTGTTCGAGAAGAACCGCACGACGGCCTCGATCCGTTTCGCGGGCGGCAAATCGCCCGGATTTTCACCCTGGAAAATCTCGTCTGTGAGCACGGCGAACTGGTCCGACAGCAGAGGCGGCAGACGCAGGTATTCCTGCCGCACAGCCTGCCCCGGCGCCATGTCTTCGGCCAGCGGCTCCTGATACGCGGCGGCGGGGTCCGGCTTATTGACCGTCGCGATCACGCCGGTACTCGGGACCCAGTTTTCGGCGATCAGGCCGCCGTCGCGCGTGATGGCGGCGGACTTGGCGTCGAGCGTGACCGAGGTCGCGTTCGCGGGCAGCGGCGTCACGGTGTTGCGGAAATCGGACTCGAACCGGAATTCGAGGCGTTCGGTGTCGGTATCGCCGGTGTCCTGAAGAAGGAACGTCAGCACCGTGAGGTTGCGGTCCTCTTCGCGCGTGATTTCCACGACGTCGACCGGGTCCTTCTCGTCCGCCACCCAGACGCCGCCGTAGCTCCCGTTGAACCCGCGGTAGACGTTGCCGCGCAGATAGCCCGGCGCTGACGACGCCAGCGCCCGCATGACGACCCGGACGGGCGTGTCCAGCTCGAACTGGGGCGACCGGATCGCGACCTCGCCGGGAAACGCGTTGCCGCGTCCGGGCGGAGGCGGCCGGAACAACTGCTGAAGCTGGGACCGCCAGTCGCGGAACGTGCCCTCATGCGAATAAAAATACTGTCTCGCGCCGAAAAAGAGCGGGACGATCAGCAGCACCGCCAGCAGCCGGGACGCCTTGACAGAGAAGAGCGAACTCACCGAATCGTACCGGGTATCCGCGGTCAGGAGGAACAGCATGCCGACGCACTGAATAAGGGAGCAGACCGTATAGGTCACGGAGTAATTCCGCAGAAGCTGTGTCGTCCCGACGAAGTTAAGGTTTTCGAGCTTGGCGGTATTGTAGACGTCGCCGCACGCCAAAGTCGACAGGAGCACGATCAGCAGACACAGCGCCGACACCTCGCGCGTCCGCATGAACCAGCAGGAGATCGCCGACGCGTACAGCAGGAACGGCAGGAACTGGTGCGAGCGCATCAGGTAGTCGGAGAAGGTCAGGCGGTTGTCCGGTATCTTCACGAACAGGCCGGGCACGACAGCCAGGATGCCCGCCGCGAGCAGCGAGTAGATGACCGGACGGTCCCTCAGGCGGAAACTCCGGTCCTGGAAGATCGGAAAGACGACCATCAGCGCCGTCAGGATCAGGATGTGCGGCAGGTCGTATTTCAGCGACAGCAGGAACGCCGGCGGCAGGATCAGCATGCAGCGGACGAGAAGCCCGAGCTGGCGGCGATGCGGCGGTTCGTATTCGAACATGGATTTCGCGGTCTTCATAACGGCAGGTCGCCTCCCGTCAGGACGGAGTCCGGCGTGATCACGCGGAGTTCGTCCGGCAGTTCCGCATCCGGCACGTGCGGCGCGACCAGCACGGGCACGATCCGCGAGCCGCGTCCGGTCAGGCCGGCGAGAAACGCCTTGGCGGCGGCATCCCAGCGCGTCAGGATCACGAACACCGTGCCGGATTCCAGCGCGTCCTCCGCGATCGCCGCCGCCTGTTTTCCGGCGAATGCATCTCGCGCCGACGTCGCGGCCGTGGCAAGTTCGTCGAGCAACGGGTCGCAGCCGCGGTCCGGTTCGCCGTTCGACGGAAACCGTGTGATCCGGCCGCCGACGGCGAGCAGGTCGACGTGGTACGACGTCATGGTCAGGGTCTCCGCGATCGACGCCGCCAGTGAAACAGCCGCCTCGAACGTCCGGTTCGTGCGGACTTTCAGCAGGGATTCCGACAGGCTGAACAGCGCCCGGAGCGTTCCGGCTGCCAGGCGGACACGCGGGACATACGCGTCCAGCAGGATCGCCGCGTGCGAGACGTGTTCCTGCTGGTACTCCTTGATGATCGGGACGCGGAAACGCGCCGTCGCCCGCCAGTGGATCTTGCGCGGAGAGTCGCCGGGACGGTACATGCGGCAGCCGTAGAAATCCATGCTTTCGCCCGGACGCGGCACCGAGCGGGCGCTCAGGCGCGGCAGGACGCCGCCGTCACGCGGGAAGAGGTTCCGCAGTTCGCGGCTGGCGGGATGCACGATCAGGGCTTCCTTGCGCCCGAACAGGACGGAGTGCTTGATGAGGTTGAACGGGAAACTGGACTCCGCGATCCCCTGCGGAATACTGAAGACGCCGCGTTTGAAGGGTTTCAGCGGCAGAGAAAACGTCGTGTCCGAGCGGCCCGGCACCGCGCAGTATTTGAACCCCTGCACGCGGCGAAGTTCCGGAAGCTCGATGTTCGGGTCGATCAGGATGTCGGCCGCGGGGAGACGGCGGAGGTTGCGGATGCGGTAGTTCACATCGAATGCGATGCCGCATTTGACACGCGCAGGAAAATCACGTTCGATCCGGAGTCGGGGACGGAAGATCAGTCCGGCAAGCAGATCGATCGTCAGGATCATCGCGATGAACAGGAACATCGGGACGGCCGGGCTGTTCAGCGCGAACATGGAGAAGAACGCGAACATCGGGATCACGATGAACAGCAGGCGCATCGGACGGCTGAAGAGGCGTTCGTACCACGCCATCGCCCAGAACAGGAGTTTGAGCGAGGGTGACCGGTAGTATTTGAACACGAAACCGAGTCCGTGCGACTCGCGCAGCCACTGGGGACCGTCCAGAAACCTCCGCCAGAGGTCTCCGATGAAGCGCAGCGGATTCCGGCTCATGCTACGGGATTCCTTCTCCGTACGAAGTTCACAAAATCAGACGGGGACGCGCGTCTTCTTCACGACGGCGGCGACCAGGTCCGCAGCGGAAACGCCAGCGTGACGGCTCTTCTGGTTCAGGATCAGGCGGTGCGTCAGGACCGGGCCGGCCAGCGAGGAAACATCGTCGGGCGTCACGAACGTCCGCCCGTTCAGCAGGGCGCGCGCCTGGGCGCAGCGGGCGAGGTCGAGCAGCGCGCGCGGACTTGCGCCGAGCGAGAAGCCGTTCTCGGGGTCGCGCGTGGCGGCGACGAGTTCGCGGGCATACTCCTGCACGGACTGCTCCATCGTCACGGAACGCACATCTTTCTGAATCTCCATCAGCTCCGCGCAGGTGATCACTGGTTCCAGGCGGTCCAGCGGATCGTCCTGCCAGCGGTCGTTCAGCATGGCGAGCTCCTCGGCGGAATCGGGGTAGCCGAGCGAGAACTTCATGGCAAAGCGGTCCAGCTGGGCTTCCGGCAGCGGGAACGTGCCGAAATACTCGACCGGGTTCTCCGTGGCGATCACGAGGAACGGCTTCGGCAGGTCGTAGCGGACGCCCTCGATCGACACCTGATGTTCATTCATGGCCTCCAGGAGCGCCGACTGCGTGCGCGGCGATGCGCGGTTGATCTCGTCGCCGAGGAGGATGTTCGCGAAGACCGGGCCCGGATAGAATTTGAATTCGCCGGACTGCTGGTTGAAGACCGAGGAACCGAGGATGTCCGACGGCATCATGTCGGACGTGAACTGGATGCGTTTGAAATCCGCCTTGACCGTCAGGGCAAGCGCCTTCGCGAGCGTGGTCTTGCCCACCCCGGGCACGTCGTCCAGCAGCACATGGCCGTTCGCCAGGACCGCGTTCAGCAGCAAATCGATCACTTCGTCTTTTCCGCGGATGACCTGTTTCAAACGGGTCCGTATCTGTCCGATCGTCTCCAGCCGGGACGTCTGTTCCGCCATATCTGCACCTCCGTATAACTGCGCAAAACCGGAGGCGCGGATCGCCCCGGCAAGATTAAAAATAACAGCAATTATAATACCCCGTTCCGCGTTTTTTTCAACCCCGAAAACACGATTTGACGTTTTTTCCGCTTCTTTTTTAGAAAGAAAGGTTGCATTTTCGCGTTTGGAGTCTATCTTATTAGTTACGGCTTACACAATCCCATTCCGGTGAAATACATGAAAATCTTCCGCAAACTTCTCGCCCCCGCGGCGCTTCTCTGCTCGGTCATCTTCTGCTGCGGCTACCACAGCTGCGACCATGAAGAGGTGAACCTGTACATGGATCCCGACAACTGGGAAGAAATGCAGCTCCCGCCGAAGCACGTGGTTTCCATCCACGAAGTCATCCGCCCGAAAAAAGGCGACAGCATCGAACGCACCGTGGCGTCGTACTTCGGCGGCGACGTGACCATCAACTCCATCCAGCTGCTCGACTCGTCCGAGATCAAGTACATCCAGCCCGTCCCGATCCCCGGCGACCAGGGATTCTACAATCTCCGCTTCGACATGACCGAACGCGGACACAAGCTGTGGATCAACCTCAGCGTCCAGCACAAGGGCCAGCAGCTGGCGTTCGTCATCGACGGGACCGTGTACCGCGGATTCGTCCCGCGCCAGATCGCCGACGACGCGCTGTCGGTCATCGTGGACGGTCCGTTCGACCAGGCGACCGCGCTGGCGCTTCAGAACAACTCGAAATACAACTATTTCAAAATGAGAAAGTGACCCCGCCATGGGATTTGTGAAACATATCCGCCGGGCAATCCCCGTTGTCATGCTCGTCTTCACCGCGGTCTTCTGCTGCGGCGCGGGCGCGAAAAGCTGTACCTCCGAGGACATCGACAATATGTTTGACGCGGAAAACCTTGATATGTCCAAACGCCCGCTGGAAGGCATCATCGAGATACAGGAGATCATCACGCTGCGCCGGGGCACCGACAAGGAAATCATGGCGCCCACGATGTTCGGCGACGACATCTGCCTGAACAAGGCCATCCTGCTGGACTCCGCCGACGTCAAGGAGATCAAGGCCATCCCGATCGAAAAACAGCCGCCCTACTGCAGCCTCGAACTGAAGCTGACCGACCGCGGACGGCGCCACTGGATCGGACTCAGCCTGCCGAACAAAAGCACGCACGTCGCGTTCATCATCGACGGCATCGTCTACCGCACGTTCGTCCCGCGTCTGCTCTACGACGACGTCACCGACTCCGTCATCGTGGACGGCCCGTTCGATCCCGCCACGGCAAAGAAACTTGAATCCAACTCCGCCCGGAACTATTTCCGGCTCAAATAACGGCCTATGACGACACCGAAGCACACATTCCGTTTCCTCTGCGCGGCGTCCTGCCTCGCGGCATCCGCCCTGCTTGCCTCGTGCGACGGCAGCGCGTCCAGCATCCTGGACCCGCTCAACGTCGACGACAAGGAGGAAGTCTACAAGCCCGTCGTCGGGGAGCCCGGCGAGTTCGGCGTGGTCTCCATCCATGAGATCATCCGCCACAAACGCGGCGCCGAAAAGGAAATCGAGGTCGAAACCATGTTCGGGGACGAGATCATCATCGACAGGAATCCGCTGCTCGACTCCTCCGACATCATCTCCATCGAGGCGATCGAGGTCAACGACCTGCCCGGATTCTACAAGCTCCGCCTCAACCTCACGCAGGAAGGCGGCAAGATATGGCGCAAGCTCAGTCTCGACAGCCGCGACAGCAACGCACCCTCGCTCGCATTCCTCATCGACGGCGTTTCCTACCGCACGATCAAGCCGCGTTTCCTCTACTCCGACCAGGACACCGTGGTCGTTGACGGCCCGTTCGACGAAGCCGCCGCGCTGAACCTCGAGGCGAACGCCATCCGCAACTTCATGCATTTCTCCCAGCAATAACACAGGCCAAACGGCAGAAAGGACGCCATCCATGAACATCCTGTCCGGCATCAGGGCCGCCGCATTCACGCTCGCGCTCGCCGCGCTGACTCCGTCCGTCTTCGCGGTCTCCGAGACCTACATCCCTTCGAACGCAAAATTCGCCCTCTACGTCAACGCGAACAAGGCGGTCAACGCGCCCGCGCTCCAGACGCTGCTCTTCAAGGACGGCGTCGACCTCGAACACAGCCTCAACGACGTGGCCATGGTCAAGGACGACCTCACAGGCGACGTCTCCTTCTTCCTGACCGAGATCGATCCCGGCGACTTCGGGAAATCCCTCATGGACGTCGTCCTTTACGCGCCCGGCCGCGTCAACGCCATCTACAAACGCCTCGCCGGACGAGACGACATCAAGACCGCGGCCTCGACCTTCTCCGGCGCGCGCATTCTGACGATCCACGTCGTCAACGGCGAGACCGATATGCTCGCCATCTTCGAGTTCATCTCCGACGACGTCATGCAGTGCCGCCTCGCCATCAACCTCCCCGACACGAAGCCCTTCATCTGGACCCCGAACCCGGAACCGTCTCTGATGATCACCGGCCTGAAGACCAAGGGCGCGCTCGTCTCCGCCGCGGTCGACGCCGCCTATCTCCAGGGCAAGGTGAAGGCCGAGGAAGAGGCGCATCCGCGCACCGCCGAGGAGAAAAAGACGAAGATCAAGGCCGGGGACGGCTCCATCGAGATCGACGAGGAAGACCCCAGCATCGAAGACATCCGCAACAATGTCAAGGCCATTTTCGCCCGCATCACGGAAGGCTCGCGCGGCTCCCTCGACGCCGCCGTCACGCTCCGCTGCACCACCTCCGCCATCCGCGACGAGGTCTTCCAGACCGTCGACGGCTTCGTGACGCTCTACACCATGGTCTCCGGCGCGTCCTTCGAGATCGGCAAGGACGGCAAGCTCATCCAGCAGGGCGGCAAATCCAACCCGCTCACCACGCTCAAGCACGAACCGAAGGGCAACGACGCCGTCTTCACGCTGAACCTCTCCGAGGAATTCCTCGACGACGTCGCGAAATCCGCCGCAAAAAACAACAAGAAAAACAGCTCGAAGAAGAAAACGGACAAATAATCCGTTTTCGCCCCCGGAAGAACGGAAGGCGGTGTATTTCAGAGCATTTCTTTCGTTTTTTCCGTTTTTTGTCGTTTTTTTGATTTGAAACCTGAAAAAAATATGCTATCGTATTGTAACGGAGGAGAAAAATGAGACGGCGCGCGCGCAAAGGCGAATCCGGACAGGTGCTCGCGGAATACACCGTGATGCTCTTCATGGTCGTACTCGTCGCCCTCACGCTTTTCCTTCTCATGCGGGTTTTCCTGGAATACGGCTGGCGCATCCTTTCGCTGATCGCCTGGGAACCCTGACCCAACAAAAACAAAACCTCGAACCAAGGAGTCCTGATATGAAGTTCAACAGAAAGCACTACGGAATGAAACGCCGGTCCTCCGGCGGACAGGCCATCCTGGAGTACATCATCATCATCGCGCTCGTCGCGGTGGCGGCGCTCACCGTGCTCGGTCTCTTCGGCGACCGCATCAGGGGGCTGATTTCCAGCAGCACCAAGGCGATCGGCGGCGAAACCGACGATTCCAACAAGAGCAGTCTGGAACAGTTGCGGGAAACAGGAAACGGCGAAGACCCGATCAATTTCTGACCGGATCGGTTCCCTCCTGATGAACGGACACGGGGAGCGCCTGTGCGCCGCCCGTGTCTGAACTGTTTACGGAAAGGGCGTATTTGTGCGTTTTGTGCCCCGACATCTCCTGAGCCGCGGAGCAACGGATTTCCGCGGTATCAGAACAAACTCCGAGGCGGCAAAGTCCGCGGCGGGGCGCACGGGACATTATACTCAGGCAGGCATTTATGCACGCAGGAAAGGCGAGCACGGTTCGGCGATCCTGGAATCGTTCCTCTCCATGATCCTGCTCGGGCTGATCCTCTTCGGCATCCTCCAGCTGTTCCAGCTCGTGCTCGCCGACATGGTCACCGACTATGCCGCCTTCCGCGGCGCACGGTCCGCCGCCGTCGGATTCCGTGACGAATACGCGATCCGCGAGGCTCTGATCAAAGCCGCTCCCGTTTCCGGGCCTATGACAGTGCCCCGTTCACGCCGGGTCTCCGTGGAAACGGAACAATCGTTTCTGCGCGGCTACATGGAGGGCGACCGCAATGTGGAATACGCGAACTGGCTCGGCGAGGACAGGCTCCATACGAATTACCATTGCCCGCATTACGGGGAACCGCTGGTCGGAGGCTGTTCGCTTTGCAGCCGCGGGAAAAAGCATTATGTGGACGCGTCGGTGAACGGATTCGACCAGACCATGCGTTTCAAATTCGAGTTCGTCAACTACCCGCTGGACCTCCCGCTGCACGACTGGCTCACCGGACGGGATTCCATCGACATATCGGCGGAATCCGAACTCACGAACCATTCCTCGTCTTTTCTGGAGTAACGTCACATGAAACGGAACCGGACAGCAGTAATGCGGCGCGGACACGGCGAACACGGCCAGGTGCTTATTCTGGCGGTCGTCGCGCTCATCCTCGTCATCATCGCGATCCTGCTGCTGTTCGACGTCCAGACCGTGATCCGGGGCAAGGTGAAGGCGCAGAACGGCGTGGACGCCGCCGCGCTGACCGGAGCGGAATGGCAGAAACATTCCCTGAACCTGATCGGAGAGCTGAACCTGGTACGAGCGACCGGCACGCTGATCTCCGAACCGTTTTTCGCGAGGGGAATCCTGGACAACCCGAACTCGAACGCGGCGGAGTTTTTCTCCGATCTCCCGCAGCCGCTCACGCAGGAGGAATACACGCTGTTCCCGGAGAAGTCGGAATTCTACAACTCCGACGGCTCGCTGAACGTGGACAAGCTCCTGGAGGAAGTCCTGCGCGTGGAGAAGGAAAAGCGATTCCTCGACGCGCTCGACGACCTCGTTTCCCAGCTCCAGACGCGCATCTCGTTCGCCGGTCCGCTGATCGGATTCGGCGCGGCGCAGCAGGCCGCGAAGAACAACGGCATCACCTATGATCCGGATTCCAGCGATTTCTACATCAAGTACCTGAACCTCGTCGGAAACGGAGGCGTCTACGAACGCCTCACCCCCGTCTTCGTGAAGGACTACGCCTGGCGCATGCCGTATATCTCCATGCTCGATTCCATCCTCGATTATTCCACGCAGCACAACGATTTCACCGGAGAAACCGAAAACCGCGCGTACGGCATCGCCGCCGGGACCAAGTTCAAATTCGTCGGCATGCCCAGCCTCACGACCAATCCCCCGGGCGATCTTGCGAACTACCTCGGAGAGAAGCATATCTATGACATGATCCACGCCCGCGACTGGTGCGGACTCGACAGGCTTCTCCGGCTGGATTTCAACGGCAACTGGTGGGGCGACTTCGAATGCGAGTTCGAGGACGATTTCCCCGGACAGTCCGAAATCCTCCCCCTGCACATCAGTTTCTCCGAGTCGGAGGAAACCTACAACGACGCAAAGGATGCCAAGGCGCTCGGCCGCTACGCCAAAGGCGGTCAGAAACTCTTCGACGATATGTTCAACCGCGAAATACCCTATGAATACGAGGTGAGCGACGACGTCGAAACGAGCGAGGAGCACGACGGAAACAAACATACCTACTACACGCTCACCGAAATCACGATCATGATCAACGCCTCACGATTCGAAGAGACCTATAACGACAATGACGCCGACCGCCGTTACGACCTCCTGCCGCACCTCTCGTGGGCTACCTATGACGAAGAATGGGGCACGTACGGGGACAAGCAGGAATGGGAGGAATACCTGCGCGGACGCTTCAAGCAGGGCATGGACTACAAGTCCGGCGCGCTCGCCTATTTCGAGGTAGAACAGGACACCGTGACCGTCACAGGCTCCATGGGACGTTCCCGGCGCGGACAACGTGCGCCCGACGTCGGACAGGTCTTCGCCGGAACGGCCGCCGGAGCGGACGCCATGGCCGTTTCCGGCACTCTCAACAGAATGAGCAACACCCGTTCCATCAACAGGATCGAAACGGACGCCGAAGCAAAACCGATCGGCCGGATCAAAACGGAAGACGGCCAATATCTCCGCCCGTTCGAGGCGGGACGCATGGTCCTGCCCGTCTTCACGGAAACCGCGCTCGTCCCGATCGCGCTGGAACCGGTCGAGGGCATGTCCATGGCGGATATCGACTGGCTGTACTACCTCACCGAATTCGTCCCGCTCCTCTCCGGCAGTCCGAGCATCGAGGACGCCTGGGAACGCGCCAGACAGCAGTATCCGGGGCACCTCGGCTATTACGCGTACTACGTTTCCGCGCTCGCCACGCTCAGCAATCCCGATTTCCGCCAGGCCGGGCTCGACTGGCTGGACGCCACCGCGGTCTGGGCGATGGATGAAAACGGCAACAACTATCCGCTCTACACCAACCGGGAGTACAACTGCACCGGCCGCCGGGGCGGAAACGGCGGAGGCGGAGGCTGGCACGGCACGAACTTTTCGAACGGAGGCCCGTCCAGCCTGCACTGAGCGGAGACGCTTACCCGGAACAATACAGGACATAGCACAAAAGGAGCATCCTATCATGCCTGAATTCCCGTTCAAATCCGTCACCGTCGGCCTGCTTGAGGTCAACTGCTGCCTCGTTCAGCTTCCCGGTTCGCGCACACTGTACATCATCGACCCGGGCGGCGACTGGAAGCTCATCGAAGCCGAGACGAAAGCGTTTGATTACGACGAGGCGGTCATTCTGTTCACGCACGCCCATGTCGACCACATCTCCGCGGCCGGAGCCGTCGCGGACGCGCTGAACGTCAAACGCGTTTACCTCAACCCCGCCGACAAGCCCATCTACTACAGCCCCGGCAACACCGTCGGAAACTACATCCCCGCCGCCGAAGACCTCCCCGATACGACCTGGCCGCCCGAAGACCCGCGGATGCTGGTCCTCCCCTGCCCCGGACACTCCCCCGGCGGCGCGGCCTACTACTTCCCCGAGATCGACACCGTCTTCTCCGGCGACACGCTGTTCTTCAGCTCCATCGGCAGGACCGACCTGCCCGGCGGCAGCGAAAAACAGCTCCTGGATTCCGTTCACAAACAGCTGTTCAATCTGCCCGACGACACGCGCGTCGTCCCCGGCCACGGCCCGTTCACGTCCATCGGGTACGAGAAGAAAAACAACCCCTACGTCTGAGGCGCGTTCCGCCTCAAAATCAGGTTATTCCGGCTGCGTGTATTTCGCGCGCCAGGCCGCCGTGCGGCGTACCATGTTGTCGCGCAGGAATTCGGCAAAGAAGAAAATGTCGTTGGCGTGGAAGATACCCTCGCCCATCTGCGCGCTCGCGTCGTACTGGCTGTCACCCGGCAAGTTCACGATTACCGCGCCTCGTTCCAGGTCGGCATGGATGCCGTCCAGCAGCGAGGCTCTGAACGTGCCCGCGGGTTCCTTCTCGGACACGTAATAATACCCCGTCGCCTGCGACTCCGACAGGTCCGCGGGCGTGTCGTCCGTTTTCCAGTTCAACGGATTGATGACGGCCCCGCCGGGCACGGTGAAGATGTTCTCCCCGGCGTCCTGCGCGATGGTGTTCCAGACCAGGATCACGCCCGTATCGTCCGCGCTTTTTCCGAGGTGAATCCCGCGGTCCGCGAAATCCCGTTCGATTTCCTCCGCCGTCTTCTTCGGAAGCCCGGCCAGATACGCGGCTGCGAAGCCGGATTCCGGCGTGATCTCCGGCGTGGCGCGGAGAAGCTCATACAGGTCGGACGCCCCCTGGCTGTGTCCGACCAGGATGTACGGCATGCCGGGCTTGTGGAAGAACTTCATGAAATACAGGAACGCGGTCTTCGTGTCCTTGATGCCGTACTGAAGGAGCGTGCCGCTCAGGTCGGATGCGGAATCCGTCTCCAGCGCGGTCGAATAGTCCGCCTGCCGCACGAACGGCGCGTACAGTTTCAGCGGATGCACGGGATCGGTCAGGAGCCCGAACGTGAGGTCAATGTAGTCCGAGGCTTTCGTGCGGATGCGGTCGAACCTGTGGTCCATGACCGGACGCAGCTTGTTCTGGAACAGCGTCGGATAGATGTAGAACACCTCGAATTCGGGCAGGATGGAATCCGTTTCGCCCATCCGCACCCAGCTGGCGGGGTTGGCGTAGTCCGGCGCGGGCGGAATGACCAGCGGCGCGCTGATCTCGACCGTCGGCTTCGTCTGTTCCGCGGCATCCGTTTCCGTGGTCGATTCCACATCACCGGACAACTCCTGCGTTTCCTGCTCGTCCGGCTCGAAAACGGAGCAGGAAACAAAAAGCGCAGGGCAAAGCAGGACGGCAAACAAAGCCCGCATGAAACGGGAAAGAATGGAAGCGGCGTTCATCGTATGGATTCTCCTGAAAAAGCAAAGAGAAAGTGGAACAAAAAGGTCGTGTTCCGAAGAAACGGAGCGTATAATTTACTCCGGCGGAACCGAAAAAACAAGGCGGAAAGACTTTTTTTCGTTTTTTTTCGGTTTTCGGTTTTCATTTTTGCGTTCCTTTGCTATATTTTAATGGCACATGTTATTTTCAACGTTTTTTCCTGAAAGGAAACCAGTATTATGAAGGCCGTCCGTTTCATCCCCGCCGCCGCACTTGCCGCCTGCATTGTCCTCACCGCGTGTTCCGACTATGTCGGCAAGGAAGCCACGCATCCGCTTTACGCGAAATATGAGACCTCGAAATCCGCGAAGTCCTACCGCGAAGCCGCCGACAGCCTGGAAGAATTCCTCGTGATCTGCCCGAAGTCCCCGAAGGCGCACAAGGACGCGGCGATGCTCTACAAGGAAAACCTCGAAAACTATCCCGCCGCCATCTACCATCTGCTGAAGTATCTTGAGCTCAGCGGCGAAACGCTCTCCAAGCAGGACCAGGAAGTCTACCGCGGCTATATCCGCGACTGCGAACGCAAGATGTTCGAGACCTACCGCGTCCGCAACGACATCAAGCTCGCAGACGAGGTCCCGCAGACCGATCCCGCCAAGCTCGCCGCGAAGGACAACGAGATCGCCGCGCTCCGCAAAAAGATTCAGGCGTTCGCCGACAACGAGAAAGTCATTCTGGAGCAGAACAAGGAACTCCGCAACCGTCTCGACCGCGCCGCCAGCACGACGGCTTCGACGGGCACCGTCAGACCGGCGGCTCAGACCGGCTTCGGTTCCGCCGCTGCCTCCGCCTCGACTTCCACTGGCACGCGCGGCAGCGTCGTCCCGTCCTCCACGACCGGCACGCCGGGCACCACGGTCACAGGCGAGAACGGCGTGCGCTACTACTACGTGGCGAAGAACGACGGACTTCAGGCCATCGCGCAGAAGATGTACGGCAAGGCGTCCATGTGGAAGGTCATCCAGGAAGCCAACAAGGAAGCGCTCGGCGAACGCGGCATCCTGAAGATCGGCCAGCGCCTCGTCATCCCGCCCGCCCAGCAGTAATCACTGTTCAAATCGAGGAGACACCGCCTCATGAAACGCTTCCATCTCTGGTGCGCGGCCGCGCTGCTTCCGCTCCTTGCGGCGTGCAGTTTCAGCGTCATCCCCCAGGCCGAATACACGGAAACCAGGACGTTTGACCTCGTTTCTCCCGGTCCGATCGGCGAACTGCCGTTCACGATCGACGTCGACGCCTTCTCCAGCGAATGCGCCAGCCGCTACAAGATGGTGTTCCGCGAGGAAGGCAACCGGATCGTCGTCGACGAATTCAACCGCTGGTCGATGCCTCCCGGAGCCATGCTCACCAAGTACCTCACCGCCCGGTTCGCAGCGCCGTCCGGCCATTACGGGCTCGACGGGAGACCGGCGTTCGAGCTCGACGGCTCGGTGGTGAACTGTGAACTGAACAAGACAAAGAAGCAGGTCGACCTGCTGGTGCATTTCTTCATCATCGAGCACGGCAGCGATGACTTCAAGATCACCGGGACGGAGAACTACAGCATCCCGGTCGACGGGACCACGGCCGAGGCGTTCGCGGACGGCATGAACAAGGTCGCGGCGAAGTTCGCCGACCACGTCGTGTCCGTCCTGAAAGAGGAACACGCCAAACGCGCCGGCGAGGCGAAATCCGCTCCGGAAACGGAGTGATTTTTTCCGGTTCCGCGCCCCGTTTCTTGTTCGGCACACCTCGCACGGCATGACCATGATCGACCCGGACGTCATCATCACACATTTCTACCCGGAGGACACCCCGCTCCGGCGTCTGCTCCTGCGCCACAGCACGCAGGTCCGCGACAAAGCCCTCGCCATCCTCGCGAATCCGTCACGCCCGCCGCTTGAGCTCGATCCCGACCTTGTCTCCACGGGCGCGATGCTCCACGACATCGGCATCCTCCAATGCCACGCGCCGTCCATCCTCTGCGTCGGCACACGCCCCTACATCGCGCACGGCATGATCGGCGCGGAAATGCTCCGCGATTACGGCCGGACGCACGGGCTCGATCTGGAGCCGTTCGCGCGCATCTGCGAACGCCACACCGGCGCCGGCATCACGGCGAAGGAGGTCCGCGAACAGGGCCTGCCGATCCCCGAACGCGACTGGCTGCCGGAGACGCCGGAGGAAAAGCTCGTCTGCCTGGCGGACAAGTTCTTCTCGAAATCCGGCGAGATGAAGGAAAAACCGGCCGATGCCGTCCGGCGTTCGATGGAGAGATTCGGCACGGACACGGTGGAGCGGTTCGATGCGCTTCTCCGGCTTTTCGGCCTCGTCTGACGCCTATTCAGACACCTCACGCGCCGCTTTTTCCGCTTTTCTTCAAAAAAACATCTGTTTTTTTTGTCAAATCCATTCGATTTTTTTAAAAAGTGTGGTAATGTTTTAGGGTATCTATCAGCATAATTCCTCGCATGCAGCAGAAGGGAACGAAATGGCTTCTTCAGGACAAACCATCATAACCGGCATTGAGTTCGGCACGGACAAGATCTGCGCCGTTCACGGCGTGCCGGACGAAAACGGGAACATCGAGGTGCTTTCCTTCGCCTCGCAGCCCAGCAGAAACTCCGTCGTCAAGGGCACGATCGTCGACCAGAACGCCGCCCTGAACATCCTCAAATCCGTGCTCGACGAATCGGAAAAAGGGCTCGGCAGGTTCAGCCGCTCCGAACAGCATGTCTATTTCCTGGTCAACGGCATGCACGTCAGCTCCCGCTTCGGCGAGGGAACCGTGCTGAACTACAACGAAGACAAGAAGATCACCGCGGCGCACGTGCAGAAGGCGATCGAAAGCGCGAAGAACCTGGCTGTCTCGACCGACCTCGTGAACATTCAGGTCTACGACTCCTCCTTCCTGCTCGACGGCACGAAACGCACGTTCAACCCCATCGGCAGCCTCGCCGAAAAGCTCACCGCCGTCATCCATATCGTCTTCGCCGACAAGAAGCGCATCGACATGGCGCAGACCATCCTCCGCGAGCTCGGATTCGAGTCCGGCTACCCGGTCTTCGTCCCGCTCGCCGACGCGTACGGCGTGCCGACGCAGGACGAACGCAGCCAGGGCACGCTGATCTTCGACTACGGCGCGGGCGTCTGCTCCTACGTACTGCTCTACAGGGAGGGCGTCCTCCTGAGCGGGTCCATCCCGGTCGGCGTGAACAACGTCGCGAACGACCTCGCCGTGGCGCTGGAACTTCCGTACGAGTTCTGCCAGAAATTCCTGCGCGAATCGAAGCTGGAGACGCTGCGCGGCGAGGGCAAGAACTATATCGAATACAAGGTTTCCGCCGGCGGCTCCGAAAAGATCCGCCGCATCCCGCTCGACTCCTTCGAAAAAGTCATCGACCTGCGCCAGCGCGAGACCTTCAACCTCCTCAAAAGCGAACTCGAACGCACCGGCACCTTCACCTACCTCCGCAACGGCGTCGTCATGACCGGAGGCGGCTCCATGATCGAATCCGCGCCCGCCACCATGGCGAACGTCATGAACGTCCCCGTCCGCTGCGGCGAGGCCATGAACGTGACCGGCGCGCTGTCGGCGTTCCGCAGCCCCATGCCGTGCTACTCCGCCATCCTCGGCCTCATCAAGCACGCCGCCGCCCTCGAGGAGGATTCCCCCTCGTCCGGCTCCGGCCTCGGCCGCACCATGGTCCACGCCACCGACCAGTTCCTGCAGGGACTGAAAAACCTGGGAAAGGCACTCAAGATATGACCGAACAGAACGCAACCTCGCCCGCCGGCCTCTCCCGGGCTCCCGTCGGCAACGGAAAAGCGCTCGTCGTCGGACTCGGCGGCTGCGGCATCCGCATCCTCGAATTCCTACGCGCCAACCCCCGCGCGAAATGGCTCGTCACGCTCGCGGTCGACACCGACGGCGGCGTCCTTGCCGGGACACGCGCCGACGCCGTCATCAACGCCTCCGCCGACTGGAACTCGAAATCCTGCGCCGGATGCGGCGGCGACATCATCCGCGGCGAACGCGCCGTCTCCCACGAACGCGCCAACCTGAAACAGCACGTCCGCGGCTTCTCCCTCATGATCGTGACCGGCGGACTCGGCGGCGGCACGGCCACGGGCGGCGTCCGCACGCTCGCCAGCGTCGCCCGCGAGGAGGGCATCCCGACCGTCTTCCTGCTCACCATGCCGTTCTCGTTCGAGGCGCATTCCCGCCGAAAGAACGCCGAGGACTGCCTCCGCGAGATCCTCCCGGTCGCCGACGTCGTCCTCACGATGCCGAACGACCTGCTCTTCAGCAAACTCCCGCCCGACACGCCCGCCGAAAACGCGTTCGCGACCTCCGCGTACGAAATGGCGTCCACCGTCGTCGGGATCGCCTCGGTCCTGCGCTGCCGCGACCTCATCGGCACCGATTTCGCCACCTTTATGCGCGCCCTCCACAAACGCCGCGCCTCCTGCGGCATCGGCGTCGGCGTCGCGGAGAATTCCGACGGACTCGACCGCTGCGCCCTCGCCCTCACGCGCATGCTCGATTCGCCGTTCCTCGGCGGAAACGACGCCATGAAACGCGCCGACGCCGCGATCGTCACCCTGACCGGCGGACCCGACCTGGAGCTGGGCGAACTGAAACGTACCCTCGAGCTCGCCGCGGGCGTCCTGCCGAAGAACGTCGAACTCCTCTCCGGCGCGAACGTCTGCGACGAGGCCGCGGGCTCCGTACAGATGACCGCCGTCATCTTCCAGTACGCCCCCGAATCCAAGCCCGCTCCCGTGCCCCGGCGCACCCCGGCGCCCGCTCCGGCCGCCGCGCCAGCCGCCTCCGACGATCTCCCGCTGCCCTTCTCCGCCGCGTCGAACAACGTCGAGGAGGTCGAGCTCGGCCTCCAGAGCTACGACAAGGGCGTCTTCGAGAAACTCCCCGCCGTGCGCTTCCGCGAGGAGGACCTCGACATCCCGACCTACCAGCGCCGCAACATCCGCATCGACAAAGGGAGCTGACCGTGATGAAGTCCGCATGTTTCCGCCTCGTTTCCGCCTTTGCCGGGCTCGCCGCCCTAATCATGCTCGCCGTATCCGCCTGCGATGAAAAGCAGATCGCCCCGCCGGTCGTCGACGGCGAACTCGCCATGAAATATGCGCAGGGCAATTTCGAGCTCGGACCGAAGGTGTTCCGCACCGAAGGCGCGAAAAAGTCCGCGGAGTGGATCATGGCCGAGGCGCAGAAGATCCCCGGTTTCGACAAGGCGGGCCGTGTCCGCATCATCCCCCCCACGCGCGGCGAGTACAACGTCGAGATCACGTTCCCCGGCAAGGCGCCGGAATTCGTCGTCATCGGCGCGCACCACGACACCAAGCGCCTGTTCAGCGTGCCGGATTTCGCCGGAGCCAATGACGGCGCGTCCGGGGTCGGGGCGCTGCTCGCGATGGCCGACACCCTCACAAAACACGTGCAGAAGGAACCCCTGCCCTGCACCGTCCGCCTCGTCTTCTTCGACGGCGAGGAAGCGCTTTATCAGTATACCGAGACCGACGGCCTCGTCGGCAGCCGCGCCTACGTGGACATGCTTAAACAAGACGACTCCGCCCGCCTCTGCCGCGCCATGATCCTGCTCGACATGATCGGCGACAGGGACCTGCACATCGACCTGGCGGGCAACTCCACGCCCGCGCTCGCGGACGTCGTGATGGCCGAGGCAGCCGCCGCCGGATACGCGGATAAGTTCTCCCGCGGCGAGACCGATATGCTCGACGACCACTATCCGTTCCTTCAGGCGAACATGAACGCCGTCGACCTGATCGACTTCAATTACGGCCCGGAAAACCGCTACTGGCACACCGGAGCCGACACCATGGACAAGATATCGGCGGAAAGCATCAAGACCGCCGCGGACGTCGCGCTCCGCGTCGTCTGGCGGCTCGCCGAAAACGGATTCGCTGACCTGTGAAAAAAATAGGCATAGACTATTTCCATTGCCGGGAACGGTTCCTGGCCCTGCCCGGCGTCCGCGAGGTCCGGAAGGGGCCGTACCGGTTCGCCGTCGCGCCCGGCCCCGCGCAGGACTACCTCGCGGAGCATTTCGCCGAAGCCGACCGCATGATCCGCGACGGGTCCCACGCGAAGGAATCGTGGTCGTCCAGCGCATCCGTCCTGACGCTCCCGGACGGCAAAAAGATATTCGTCAAGCGCAACCGCGTCCATGGCTTCGAATACACCTTCAAATACTTCTTCATCCCCGCCCGCGCCTTCCGCGCCGCGGTCAACGCACAGCGTGTCGAGGAGGCCGGGATCCCGACCCCGCGCGTGCTCGCAGCCGGAGAAAAACGTTTCGCGCACTTCCTGCTCGCCGGATACCTCGTCACCGAGGCCCTGACCGACGCCCGCGACCTGATGTCCTATGTGATCGAACGCCCCGACGCCCCCGCCGGGATGCCCGCCGTCCTCCGCGATGCCGCCCGCGTCGCAGCCGCACTCCACAGTCACGGGTTCTACCACGGCGACCTGAAACTCGTCAACCTCTACCGCAACGGCGACGATGCACCCTGCGGCGTCTGGGACCTCGATTCCGCCCAGATCTTCCCCGGCGAAGTCCCGCACGACCTGATCGTCCGCGAGCTCGGCCGCATCGCCTCGTCCGTCCTGATCTTCGCCGAACAGAATCCCGCGTTCCCCGACGGTTTCTTCGACCTGGAACGTGTCACGCGCGAGTTGCTCGACGTCTACGCCGCCGCGACCAAATCGCCCGCGCCCGCTCCGTCCGAGGTCATGGACGTCGCACGCGTCCGCTGGCTGAACAAACGTAAACTCCGGTTCGACTATGGAGGACCGCACACATGAGCAAACATATCTTCACGCCCAACGGCAACACGCCCCTCTTCGTCAACGCCGCGAACGGCGCGCTCAAATTCATGTTCCCCGTTCCCGAGCGCTTCACCATCTCCAACGACGACATCCTCCGCATCGACGATTTCTTCGAGCCCCACATCATGCCAGACGGCACGCCCGGATTCTGGTCCGGACTCCGCCCCGGGACCGACAGCACGCCCGCGCTCTACCTCAAGAAACGCGTCTACCCGACCGGCCTCGGATTCCGCACGCTCTTTTCCCGCACGAATCCCTTCCGCCGCGCCGAATGGGCCGCCCTCGCCGCCGACGCCGGCGTCTCCACGCCCGCCGTCCTCGCCATCGGCATCCGCAGGAAAGGCCTCCTCATCAAGGCCGTCTATCTTGTCATGGAGGCCGTCTCCGACGCCGACGAGGTCACCGGCATCTTCTGCCGCCCGAACGCACGCGCTCGCGTCGCGCTCTTCATCGAGGACAGTTCCCGCCTCATCGCCGCGCTCCACTCCGCCGAACTCTTCCACGGCGATTTCCGCCTCGCCCATTTCTACTACCGCGGGGCCGTCCTCTCCCTCTGGAATCCCGGCTGGCTCCAGTCCTGGTCCGGCCACCTCACCGAACGCAGCATCCTGCGCGACCTGGGCTCCCTCGGCGCCGCGATCTGCATCGAGGCCGCCAAGCACAGGCCCGCGCTCGACGACTTCATCTCCTGCGACGCCACCGCCGAACTCCTCCTCGCCGCCTACGCCGAGGTCGCGCCCGGCTGGATCCCCCCGCTCGGACACCTCGTCCGCGTCATTGAGAAAAACTGTGCGAAAAACTCCCATTAAGCCAGGTGCAAAAGTGTACGAGCGCAGCACGGCACTACCAACGTAAAGGGCTTGCCTTTTTCGGGAAAAAGATGTATATTATGTATCCTTTTTTTTGATTCCGTTTTTACTTCAGAGGCAAGCCGCGCATGCTGTTCTTCTATAATCTTTTCTTCCCGCTGGTATTTCTGTTCTACCTGCCCGGCCTGATCGTGAAATACATCCGGCGGTCCGGGTACAAGGCGACGTACCGCGAACGGTTCGGCATTTTCGGGGCGGCGCGGCGCCGCGAGCTGAAGGAATGGCGCGGCGCGGTGTGGCTTCACGCCGTGAGCGTGGGCGAGACGAACCTCACGCTGCCGCTGCTGAAAGCATGGGCGGAGGCGGAACCCGACCGCAAGTTCATCCTGAGCACGACGACGACCACGGCGCAGGAGATCGCGCGGAACAAGACCGATCCGGCACGCGTGAAGGTCATTTTCTGCCCCATCGACTGGTGTTTCTTCGTGTGGTCCGCCATGCACCTGATCCGCCCCTCGAAACTCGTGATCTTCGAGACCGAACTCTGGCCGCAGCTGATCTCGTCGGCGAAACGCTCCGGCGCGAAGCTCATGCTCGCGAATACGCGCATCTCCGACCATTCGTTCCGCGGATACCGCCGGTTCCGGTTCGTGATCGCGCCGATGCTCCGCAAGTTCGACCGCATCTGCGCGCAGACCGAACTCGACCGCGAACGCCTGCTCGCGATCGCGCCCGGCATCGAGTCGCGCGTGTCCGTGTGCGGCAACATCAAGTTCGACCAGGCCCCGCCCGCTGGCGACGGCGCGGACTTTCCCGCGCTCTTCGGGGAACAGGGCATCACGGTCCTGCTGGCGGCCTCCACGCACAGCCCGGAGGAACCGCTCATCCTCGATGCGTTCCTGGCGCTGCGGAAGGAATTCCCCGCCCTGCGGCTCGTGCTCGTGCCGCGCCACGCCGAACGCGGCAGCGACATCGAAAAGATGATCCGCGACCGCAATCTGAGCTACCACCGCCGGAGCAACGACACGGGCGACAAACAGGGATTCGCCGTGCTGCTGGCGGACACGACCGGCGAGCTCGCGCGCCTCATCAAGGGCGCGGACCTGATCATCATGGGCAAGACGCTCGCCGGAAACGACGAGGGACAGAACATCATCGAGCCCGCCGTCATGGGCAAGCCCGTGGTCTGCGGCCGCCAGCTGAAGAATTTCCGTCAGGCGCTCGACGCCCTCGTGAAGGGCGACGCCGTATTGCGCGTGATGAAGGACGACGAACTTGTCGGCGCACTTCGCGGCCTGCTCGCCGATCCCGCGAAACGCCGCGAACTCGGCGAACGCGCCCGCGCCGTGATGCTGAAGAGCCGCGGCGCGCTGGAAAAGATCCTCGCCGAAGTCAGGGAGTGAGGACAAGTCCTCAACTGCAGTAGTGCTCTCAGCTTCGCTTGAGCACGGGGTTATAACACCTCAACTGCGACAGGGACTATTGTAAAAACTCACCGTTTTACAACAGCCCTTTTTTACGTCTTTGCACACGCGGCTCGCGGTCCTGTAATCTGTCGAACTCGCGAAGGCGAGTTCACCGAGGAGCGAAGCGACCCCCGGAGGGAAATTCCCGTGCGCGAGCGGAGACGCGCACTACTGCCGCGTATGCCAGCCCTCCTGCGGTTCGCGGTCAAGTAAAAAGAATCAGTACCACAATCTAAGATTCTCTGCCGTTCGCGTCTCAGCGGTAAACAAAAGATGTTGCCGAGCGTGAGCTAGGCCACCGAGGCGGCGCAGCCGTCCCCTCAAACCCCTCCGTGCGCGTCTCGCGGTCCTGTAATCTGTCGAACTCGTGCAAACGAGTTCACCAAGGCAAGCGGATGCGAGCCCCCCCGGACGCGAACGCGTCCTTCTCCACAGCAGGACATAGACGGTATCAGAACCCTCCGAAACCGCCCATGCCGCCGCCGCCGAAGCCTCCGGCACCGCCTCCGAAGCCTCCGGCACCGCCGCCAAAACCACCGCCGCCGAAGTCCATGCCGCCGCCAAAGCCACCAGCTCCGCCTCCGAAGCCTCCGGCACCTCCACCGAAGTCCATGCCACCGCCAAAGCCGCCCATACCGCCGCCGAAGTCCATGCCGCCGCCAAAGCCGCCCATGCCCATATCTCCGAATCCCCCCATTCCAAATCCGCCCATGCCGCCGAAGCCGCCCATGCCGAAACCGCCCATGCCAAAGCCGCCCATCGCGTTGTTTCCGGTCGTATTCTGCATGGAGAGTTCGATCGTTTCCTGATTGCGTGTGAGTGTGGCGGTCGAACGTGTCACGGCCGCGAGCGTGTAGCCGTTCGGAAGCGTTTCGCCGACGCGGAAATACTGCTTATTGGAATTGGACGCGTTCGCGGTCGCCGTGATGCCGTCCGCGGACAGTCCGTCACGCCCCATGGCGCGCTGCTGATTCTGGTTTTGCAGGAGCTCAATCTGTTCATTGGAACGCGCCAGGCGCTGACGGAGCAGATCGGTCTGCTGTGCCGTCACGCCGGGGCTCTGCTGCAGCGCCTGAAGCAGGGAGGCCAGTTCCGCACGGTTCTCGAGCGCCTGCTGCATCTGCTGTTCCTGCGCCGCCGCAAGCTCCTCGGCGTTGGGCGTGTTATTGTTCCGGTTGTTATTGTTGTTGCGTCCGGGCTGCTGCCACATGTTCATCATCTGCATGCCGCGCTGGAGGATGATCGCTCCGGCGACTCTGCCGATGGTGAATGTGCCGACGAGCGTCATGTCGCCGCGGTTGACCGGCATGGCCGCCATTCTGTTGTTGTTCGCGGTCGCCTTCGGGGCGCGTTCGGGGTCGAAGATGTTCAGAGCCACGGTCGTCGCGACCTGTTTGTCCGTCGACATGGGCACAGGCGCGGGATTGAACCCGAATCCGAATTGCGGAAACGTCTGCTGCGCCGTGACGGGCCGCGGCTGCGGCGCCGATGCGCGGCGTTCTTTCTTTACCGATGTCGCCACTTCGGCTTCCGCCGTTGGCTCGCTCAGCCATTCGTATCCGTAAAACGCGGCAAAAGCCGCCAGGATCAGATTGGCACAGATCAGGATGGTTCTCATTTCCCGTTCTCCTTCATAGTTTGGGGCGTTGAGGGGGGCTAATCTCCATTCTCTCAGGGGTATGGCAGAAGAACGAATCTGCCGGGAAGGAGGAGGTTTGCCGGGATGATTGCGGACATAATGCCGTTTCTAAATCAAATAACGCATCGTCGCGGCGGTTTATTGTGCCGGAATGAAAAATATTCTCATTTTTAAGATACTGTCAATCTTTAATTTAGCTCCATTTTCACATCTTTCTGCCTCACCGAATCATTCGGAACAAAAACTGCTCAATTTTCCGCTTACATTCTCTGCCTCAAAACATCCTTAAATGTCCGCCGTTCTCTCATGCTCACCGCGAACATTCCGGTTTCTACAAACAAAAACATCGAATGCCCGGAGCTTTTTTTCTCAATCTCTCTGTCCGAACTTGACAAATTCTTCATGCGCGTGTATATTATAACTTACATTTTTAACAGACACATTGCAGTCATTCGGGGTTTGGTGAAAGTCCAGACCGGCGGTTACAGTCCGCGAACCGGCGCAGGCCGGCCGACGTGGTGGAATCCCACGACCGACGGTGAACGGACCGTACGCAGGCGCATTCGGCGCGGCGGGCGGCGAGGCAGTCCGGAAGAGAGAATCATTGCAGCGTCGCAGATGTTCTTTAGGCGAAGATCCCGATACCGCAGAACAAATTACGAGGTCAATCGAGAATGGACAGCAGGTTCGACACCGTGGAAAGCGTCCTGGAGGACGTGCGCGCAGGCCGGCTCGTGATCGTCACGGACGACGAGAAACGCGAGAACGAAGGCGATCTGGTGTGCGCGGCGGAAAAGATCACGCCGGAACATGTGAATTTCATGATCACTCATGCGCGCGGACTCGTCTGCGCCCCGATCACCGAGGCGCGGGCGAAGAAACTCGGCATCTACCGCGCGCCTTCCACCGACCACTTCAAAACGGCGTTCACCGAGAGCGTCGACGTCCTGACCGGCACGACCGGCATCAGCGCGTCCGACCGCGCCGCCACGATCAGGGCGCTGCTCGACCCGGCGGCGAAACGCGAAGACTTCGGTATCCCCGGGCACGTGTTCCCCATTGCGGCGCGTCCCGGCGGCGTGCTCCAGCGCACCGGCCACACGGAAGCGTCCGTCGATCTCGCGCGTCTCGCCGGGCTTCAGCCCGCGGCGGTCATCTGTGAGATCACGAAGGACGACGGCACGATGGCGCGTCTGGACGACCTCGCGGCGTTCAAGGAGAAATTCGGCCTCAAACTCTGCTCCATCGCGTCCCTCATCGAATACCGCCGCAGGAAGGAAAAGCTCGTGGAGGAGGAACTCTGCGTGAAACTCCCGACCGCATACGGCGACTTCATGCTCCACATGTTCCGCTCCAAGCTCGACGACGCGTGCCATCTGGCGCTGACGCTCGGCGACGTCGCCGCCGCAAAATCCGTGCTCGTCCGCATGCACAGCGAATGCCTCACGGGCGACGTCTTCGGATCCATGCGCTGCGACTGCGGCGACCAGCTGCACACGGCGATGCGCATGATCGCGATGGAGGGAGCGGGCGTGCTGGTCTATCTGCGCCAGGAAGGACGCGGCATCGGGCTCGCGAACAAGCTCCGCGCATACAAGCTCCAGGAGGAAGGCTGCGACACCGTCGAGGCCAATCTCCGTCTCGGATTCCCGCCCGACCTCCGCGAATACGGCATCGGCGCGCAGATCCTGCTCGACCTCGGCGTGAAACATCTCCGCCTGCTCACGAACAATCCGATGAAAGTGGTCGGCATCGACGGCTACGGGCTCGTCATCGACGAACGCGTCCCCATCGTGATCGAACCGGGCGAGTACAACAGGCATTATCTGGATACGAAACGCGAGAAGATGGGGCATCTGATCTGACCCCGCCGCTCAAAACAACGAACTGAAATCACAACAAAAATCAACATACATCAGGAGAAACCATCATGGCAAAAGACGAACTCACCGTACTCGAAGGCAACCTCAGCGCAGCCGGACTCAAAATCGCCGTCGTGTGCGCACGCTTCAACGAATTCTTCGTCTCCAAACTCTTCAGCGGCGCGGTCGACGCGATCGTCCGTCACGGCGGCAGCCGTGCGAATATCACGCAGGCATGGGTGCCCGGCTCCTTCGAGCTCCCGTTCGCGGTCTCCAAGCTCGCGAAGAGCGGCAAGTACGACGCCGTGATCGCGCTCGGCGTGGTCATCCAGGGCGCGACCGCCCACGCCTCCACCATCTACAGCCAGGTCTCGAAATCCCTCGCCCAGATCGGCATGGAGAGCGGCGTCCCGGTCATCTACGGCGTCGTCACGGTCGAAAACATCGAACAGGCCATCGAACGCTCCGGCACCAAGGCGGGCAACCGCGGCGCGGACGCGGCGGTCGCCGCCATCGAAATGGCGAACCTGAACAAAAAACTCTGAGCCACCGTTCCCTTTCCTTTTCTCCAGAATCCAGCCTATTTTCACGAACCGCTATGAACACAGAATCTGATTTTGAACACGAAGCCGGAGATGCCCCGGAAAAACACGCCGCGAACGGCAAAAAATCGCATCAGCCGCGGTTCCAGCCGCACCAGCACTTCAAACGCCTCGGCCGCGAGCTCGCGATGCAGTATCTTTTCGAGTGCGACATCCGGGACAGCGTGACCGAACCGAACACGATGGAGGATTTCTGGGCGCAGGCCGAGGAGTCCGGCGAGTTCACCGACGCACGCGTCTTCCGCCGCGCCAGAGCCTACGCCGAAAACCTGATCGCAAACGCGCAGGCCAACGACGACGTGATCACCGGCTACCTCGGCAAGTTCTCCGAAAAATGGGACGTGGAACGCATGTCCGCCGTGGACCGCAACATCATGAAGGTGGCCGTGGCCGAGATGCTTTACTGCCCGGACATCCCGCACGTGGTGAGCATCGACGAGGCGATCGAGATCGCGAAGGATTTCAGCGACGAGAAGTCCGGCGTCTTCATCAACGGCATCCTGAACGGCATCAAGAACGAGATCGAAAAGAATCCCGCGGGCGGCAAAGCGGAGTAACGGAGCATGTTTTCCATCTTCTCCAAATTCAAAAACGGACTCCAGAAGACCGCGGTCGCCGTCAACCGGAAGATCGCCGGACTCTTCACCGGAAACAAGGAGTGGACCGAGGAGGATTTCGCCGAACTCGAAAAGACCCTGATCGGCACCGACCTCGGCATGTCCGCCTCGCGCACCATCGTGCAGAACATCCGCGAACGCTACAAGCTCGGCGAGCTGAAGTCGTCCGACGACATTTCTCGTGTCGCCGCCGCCGAACTTAAAAAGATCCTTTCCGAGGGCGCGCGCGCCATGCGCAAGAATCCGGACGGCGTGACCGTGCTCCTCTTCGTCGGCGTGAACGGCAGCGGCAAGACCACCACCATCGGCAAGCTCGCCGCCGCGCTCACGCAGGACGGCAGCCGCGTCATGCTCGGCGCGTGCGACACCTTCCGCGCGGCCGCCGTCGAACAGCTCACGCTGTGGGCCGAACGCACCGGCAGCCAGATCGTCGCGGCGAAACAGGGCGCCGACCCCGCGTCCGTGGCGTTCGACGCCGTGAAGTCCGCCGTCGCGAAGGGCGTGGACTACCTGCTCATCGACACCGCCGGACGCCAGCAGAACCGCAAGAACCTGATGGACGAGCTGGCGAAAGTCACGCGCATCATCAACAAGGTCCTGCCCGGCGCGCCGCACGAGACAATCCTCACTATCGACGCCAGCCATGGCAGCAATTCCATCGCCCAGGCCCGCGAGTTCGCATCCGTCTCCGGCGCATCCGCCATGGTCCTGACCAAAATGGACGGCACCGGAAAAGGCGGAGCCGCATGCGCCGCCCAGCGCGAATTCGGCCTGCCCATCCTCTTCGTCGGACTCGGCGAACAGCCGGACGACCTGCAGGTCTTCGACCCGGAGACCTACGCGAACGCGATCTTCCCGCCGGACGCCGGCGCCGCGGCGGAATCCGAACCGTAACACCCCAAGCCGGAATCACACGGAGTCATCCATATGCATTTATCCGTCAGACACTCGCAGATCAACGGCGAAACCGCCGTCCCGGGATCCAAATCCCATACCATCCGCGCACTCGCCATCGCCTCCCTCGCGAAAGGCTCCTCCATCATCAAGGCCCCGCTCGTCTCCGACGACACGCTCTCCTGCCTCTCCGCCGCCTGCGCCCTCGGCGCTTGGATCCGCCGCGGCGACGATTCCCTGTGGCAGGTCATCGGGACCGGGGGCCGCATGATCGAACCGGCGCGCCCGCTCGACATGGGCAACTCCGGCACCGGTCTGCGCATTTTCAGCGCGCTCGCGGCCCTCTCCGGTTCGCCGATCTCGTTCGGCGGCGACGAGTCGCTTCAGAAACGCCCGATGGAGCCGCTTCTGGCCGCTCTGAACGACCTCGGCGCGAAGACCGAATCCGACGGCGGGCACTGCCCGCTCACGGTCACGGGCCCCATCCGCGGCGGAGAAACGTCCGTCGACGGCACGTCCTCGCAGTATCTCTCCGCGCTTCTGCTCGCCGCTCCGCTCGCCCAGGGCGACACCATCCTGAACGTCCCGTTCCTGAACGAGGTCCCGTACGTCGAGATGACGCTCGCCTGGCTGAAGCGCCAGAACATCAACCTGAAGTACAACAAAAACTACACCCGTTTCCACGTGATCGGCGGACAGCAGTTCAAACCGTTCAACGAGACCATCCCCGCCGACTTCTCCACCGCGGCGTTCCCGCTTGCGGCGGCGATCGTGACCGGCGGCGGCATCCTGATCCGCAACCTCGATTTCAACGATCCGCAGGGCGACAAGGCGTTCGTCGATCTCGCCCGGCGCATGGGCGCGAACATTGAGACCGGCCCCGGATTCGCCCGCGTGAAGCCCGGCCCCGTGAAACTCCATTCCGCCGAACTCGACCTGAACGCCACCCCCGACCTCCTGCCGATCCTGTCCGTCGTGGCCGCGTGCGCCGACGGCATCACCGTGCTGAAGAACGTGGCGCAGGCGCGTCTGAAGGAGACCGACCGTATCGCGGTCATGTCGCACGAGCTCAGGAAGATGGGTATCCGGGTGGAGGAATTCGAGGACGGCATGGCGGTCACCGGCGGCAAGCTGAAGCCCGCCCACGTCGACAGCTTCCGCGACCACCGCGTGGCGATGTCGCTCGCGATCGCCGGCATGACCTGCGGCGCGGACGAGAAGGAACCGACCGTGATCGACTCCGCGGAGTCCATCGCCGTCACGTACCCGTCCTTCGTCGATGACTTCTCCAGACTCGGCGCGGACTTCTACGTCGTCTAGTCCGGCGACAGTATCCGCATCATTCACAAGCGCGGTTTCCGATACCTGGACCGCGCTTTTTTCATGCCCCGAAATTTTTTTTCGTTTTTTTTGATGATTTCATAAAACACCGCTAAGATTTCCGTTATTTGAAACGTCTAATAGCATAGAAATGCCTTTTTGAAACGTTTTCACCTGTCCCAACAAGGAGCCAGCCATGAAAAAGACATCGTTGTTTGACGGTCCCGCGATCGTTTTCCGCAAACTCAGAGGACTTGCCGCTGCCGCATGCGCCGCGACGGCCCTGCTGTCCGCCCTGCCCCTGACGGCACACGCAGACGATGCAATTGCGGATCGGAAAGCGATTGCCGCGAACATGAACCGCAAAGGATTCGACCTCTTCAAGCTGGTCAGCGGGAAGGACACGAAGGAAAACTCGTTCATCTCCCCGTACAGCATCGACAGCGCGTTCGGGCTGGTCTACTGCGGCGCGAAGGAACGGACCGCGCAGGAGATCCGCGACACGCTGGGGCTGCCCGCCGATCCGGCGGAATGCGGAAAATTCTTCCACGAAGTTTCACAGGAATACGCGGCGAACAAGCTGATCGAAGTCCTGGTGTCGAACTCCGTCTGGTATGAACAGAAATATGAAAAGGCGATCCTCCCGTCGTTCTTCGCCATGATCGAAAAGTATTACGACGGGACGTTCTACAAGGAGAATTTCAGGAAGCCGGGGCCCCTCGTTTCGAAGGTCAACGCCTATGTCGAAGATCACACGAAGAACATGATCAAGGACCTGCTGTCACCCGACGACATTTCGCCCAAATCCTTCATGATCCTGCTGAACACGCTGTTTTTCGAGGCGAAATGGAAGACGCCGTTCAAGAAGGACGATACCAAGCCCATGATCTTCCGCAACTTCGACGGCAAGGAAAAGCGGGTCAAAATGATGTACCGGAGAGGCTTCGACATCGGGTACTACTCCAGCGAGGAGGACAACGTCCACGCGGTGGTCCTGCCGTACGAGGACACCCGGTTCGATCTCGTCGCCCTGATGCCGATCCAGCCCGGCGCGGACCGGGGGGAAGCCGCGATGAACAACATCATTTCGAAGATCGGGGAAAAGCTCGACACCTGGCTCAAAAACCGTTCGCAGTACGAAACGCGCCTCTGGCTCCCGATCGTCGACCTGACCTGCAAATACAGCCTCAAGGATGACCTCGGGGAACTCGGCATGACAACGCCGTTTCACGAAACCCAGGCGAATTTCCACGGCATCGCGGAACCCCCGAAGGACCGTCCCGCCACCGAAAACGATCTGGTGTACATCTGGATCGAAAAGGTGATCCACAAGACTGCGCTGAAGATGGACGAGGAGAAAACGCAGGCGGCCGCCGCCACCGCGATCATCATGGGCGGATTCGGAGGAGGCTTCTCGCAGCCGCCGCCGGTCAACATCTTCCGCGCCGACCGTCCGTATCTCGTCCTGATCCGCGACAACCAGACCGGGCTCATCCTCTTCGCGGGCCGCATCAACGACCCCGGCGTATACGCCACGGAGGCGGACGGACCGGTTACGCCGTCGTTTGAAGGAATGCCGTTCCCGGGCTTCGGCATGCCCCCGATGCAGCGTTCCAACGGCGGTTTCGGACCGCCCGTGGAAGGTCCCGCCCGGACCACCGTGCCCGGCGCCAAGCCCGCTGATCAGACCATCCCGCGGCAGGTGACCACCACCGCGAAACCGGGCACCACAACACAGAAAGGCGAATCCGCCGCGGCAAAAGTCGACGGGCAGATCTCCGTAATCCTGGAGGGCTGGATCGACGGCGAGGACGCGTTTGTCTTCCGGGACGGCAAGGTCTCTCTCCAGCACAAGTCTTTCAAGACGCCATACGAAGTCACTGTCAACGGGAAGCCGTGGACCGACCTGTCCAAGCCGTTCGAGCTGGGCTTTACCCCGGATCCCGCCGCGACGAAGTTCGCCTGCGAGGGACGCGGACAGAAAAGCATGACCCGTACGAACGACAGCGTCACGGTCACGATCTACGATCAGCAGGGAGCGGCCGCCTGTTACCGGATCATTCTGTTCCAGCCGTCCGGCGTGAAGAATCCCCTTGCGCTGCCGAATAATCCTCTCGATAAAACCGTGATGGAAATACCCACTGGCTCACAGCTCGCGTCACAGGCCGTTCCGCGGCAGAAGACGCCCGCCGTAAAGCCGCAGCAAACAGCTGCGATCCCGGAGTCGGGCGTCATGGTCCTGGAAGGCACATTCGAAGGCCGCGGCGTGTTCCTGTTCATGAGCAACCTGATCGCGTATTCCCACAAGGACGGCGAGTATCCGAAAAATGTAAAGGTCAACGGAAAACCGTGGGCCGACCTGACGCAGCCGCTGATGCTGGATGCCGCCACGATCCCGGCCCGGATCATACGGAAACAGGCGCGCGGCACGGTCACGCTGCTGCCCGCCGAGGATTTCGCCCGGCTTGAGCTCGACGACCATCAGGACAACTCCGCGTCCTACCGGATCGAGTTCGGCACGAAGTAAAATTCCGTTCGATCCTCACGTACAAAAACGCACCCCGTTTCCGCACAACTCGCGGGACGGGGTGCTTTTTTTAATGGACGCTCTTCGGCTCAGTTTTTGAGGCTGTGGATCGGAGCGGGGATGCGACCGCCGCGTGCGATGAATTTCGCCGGGGAGAGCGTGTTCACTGGCATGACGGGCGCTTCGCCGAGCAGGCCGCCGAAATTGACGGTGTCGCCGACCTTGCAGCCGACCGCGGGGATCACGCGGACGGCGGTCGTCTTGGTGTTCACCACGCCGATCGCGATCTCGTCGGCGATGATGCCGGAAATGACCTCGGCGGACGTGTCGCCGGGAATCGCGATCATGTCCAGCCCGACGGAGCACACGGCGGTCATAGCTTCGAGCTTTTCGAGGCGGAGCGCGCCGGACCGCGCGGCGGCGATCATGCCGGCGTCCTCGGACACGGGGATGAACGCGCCGGAGAGCCCGCCGACCTGCGAAGAGGCCATCACGCCGCCTTTTTTCACGGCGTCGTTCAGGAGCGCGAGCGCGGCGGTCGTGCCGCATGCGCCGCACTGCTCCAGCCCCATGGACTCCAGGATGTACGCGACCGAGTCGCCGATGGCGGGCGTTGGCGCGAGCGAGAGGTCCACGATGCCGAACGGCACGCCGAGGCGGTTCGAGGCTTCGCGCGCGACGAGCTGGCCGACGCGGGTGATCTTGAACGCGGTCTTCTTGATGATCTCGGCGATCTCGGCGAGCGAGCAGTCGCCCGCGCGGCGGATGGCCGACGCCACGACGCCGGGGCCGGACACCCCCACGTTGATGACCGTTTCGGGTTCGCCGAGGCCGTGGAACGCGCCAGCCATGAAGGGATTGTCCTCCGGGGCGTTCGCGAAGACGACGAGCTTGGCGCAGCCGATGGACCCGCGGTCGGCGGTGAGTTCGGCGGTGCGGCGCACCACGCGCCCCATTTCCGCCACGGCGTCCATGTTGATGCCCGCCTTGGTGGAGGCGACGTTCACGGACGAGCAGACCAGCTCCGTGCTGGCGAGCGCCTCCGGGATGGATTCGATGAGCACGCGGCTGCCGTCGGACGCGCCTTTCTGCACGAGCGCGCTGTAGCCGCCGATGAAGTTGATGCCGAGCTCGTGCGCCGCCCGGTCGAGCGCCTGCGCGATGCCGACCGCGCCGTCCCGCGTGAGGCGGCCGCAGAGGAGCGCGGCGGGCGTCACGGACACGCGCTTGTTGATGATCGGGATGCCGTACATCTTTTCGATGTCGCAGCCGACCTTCACGAGGTTGTGGGCGCGCGACATGACCTTGTCGTAGATGTTGTCCGCCAGGCGGCGCGGGTCGTCGCTCTGGCAGTCGTACAGCGAGATGCCGAGCGTGATCGTGCGGACGTCGAGGCATTCCTCGCGGATCATGTTCAGCGTTTCGAGGATGTCGAATTTATCGAGCATGGGACGCGCGCTCCGTTCAGATCTTGTGCATGGTATTGAAGATGTCCTCGTGCATGGTGAGGATCTTCAGGTTGTTCGCGCTGCCGATGCGGGTCATGGCGTCCACGAAGTCCGGAAACGGCACGGTGATGCCGTCGATGTCCGTGATCATGATCATGGTGAAGTAGTCCTGCAGCACGGTCTGGGAAATGTCGAGGATGTTCACGCCGCAGCGGGCGCACTCCGCGCTGACTTTCGCGATGATGCCGACGGTGTCCTTGCCGATGACGGAGATGACAGCTTTCATGGGACGGGCCTTTCCGGGCGCGAAGACTCCTGTTACCGCGCCCATATTGGGGTGATGGATAAAAAAATATCCATTTAAAATACACCATCTCACACGGAAAGTCAACCGTAAACCGGAACAAAAAAATACTCGGTCCGGCGCGACCACGGAAACTGCTGCTGGAAACAAACAGTTTTTCCGGGCAAGAATTGAGGAATATCCCCAGTCTGTTTTTGACTAATCCTTAGATGAGGGATCGACAAGAATTATTGTTTTGAACGATGCATTCCCGTCAATTTGAAGTTCAACTTTCCCATCCTTAAAATCATCGGGTTCTATCTGCAAAACGAAACGATTATCCCCGCCGTTATAACGGAAATCGCAATCATAATCAAAAACTTGTCTGCTGTTGACAAAAACAAAAAACTTTGACACAACAGGAGTTATATCAACAATGGCTTTCAATGCTTTTGATGCGGAGAAGCTTTCCGGTCTGACAACGGTAACACTCTTGGACGCATCGGCAATTGGAACATTATAGGACAATTCTTTGTTTTGTTTTATCATTGAAGTCATTTCAACTAAATCTTTTGTCGGATAATTCATTTTCATATACGGGGCACAGAAGATGAAAACCAATGCAGCCGCATCTTTCAAGACGGAATCATATTTTCCCTCAAGCAATTCATAAAGGGTGGTATTCGCTCTGGCATCATGCCTGACGGTCTGCACATCGCACAGCGCCAGAGATGACAAATAACTATGAAAGTAATTGGTTGTTGTGAAGGAATCGCCTGCAATAAGTATGGAAGGCTTGTCCGATGACTGCGTATTCGAAGTGGTTTCAAAAACAGGTTCTGTCATAACCCAGGAAGGACCGGAATAATGGGGAATATGCATGCTGTTCAAGGAGAAATAATTCTTGTTTATCGTATAGTTATTTCTTTTGATGCCAAGATTCGACACGATTTCGTCTGCAATAAACAGATTTGTCACAAAGGAATAATGATTGTCTCCCAGTAAAGAATAGGGAAGATATTCCGCACTTTGATGACTGCGGATCAACGAACTGGTATCAACGGCCAATACTCCATTTTTCAGACAATCATATACGAATTTTTCCCGGCCGTAATCCAAAAAAGGAATATCCTTGAATGTGGACATGAGTTCCTTTTCAGAGTATTCCTGCAGTGCGACACAGGGAACAACGATCAGTTCACAACCAAATGATTTGCACTTGTCGGATAAATCTATAATTCCTTGCAGAAACGTTGGATTATAGTGAGAAGTTTCAATATAGAAGTTGGGAAGGACAAAATATCCATAGCTTTTCTGAATCGCCTTGAACGAAACGTTCTTCAGCTCATTCTTTTCCTTTTCTCTCTCCTCTTTATTTTCTTGAATGTGTTTTCCATATTCAGACAATTGGAGCTCTGTTTCCTTTATAAGCGTATTCAGCCATGCTTCTTTTTTCTTGGAATCAATAGTCAATGCGCCTTTCGAAATACTATCCTCTATGATTGCATCTGCATAATACATTTGTTTTTCAAAATCATTGATATCGTCTATTGTCTGGATTTCCTGAATCGCTTCCGATGTCTCTTCATACGGAATGATCCGGATTATTATTTCATCTCCGGCTTTTTTACCGGAAAACGCTGTATAAGACCGCTTTACGAACATGGGAACTTTAACGTAATAACTATTGTCACTGCCGGTCTCCTCTATCAGAAGAGTAAAATTGCAGTCGTCATATGCCGCTGTTTCCGGTGAAATAGTATGCGATATCTGTTTAATTGCTCCATGTATTACGGAGGGTTCCTTTTTGGCTTCAACATCAGCCTTTTCTGTTTTTTCAGAAGTATGCACCGGAACAGCGGAAGGTGCAGGATCCTGGCAAAAAGCAAAAACGGATGACAGCAGAAAACAGGAAAAGAGAACAGCGGAACAAACCCGGAATCTTATTCTTCCCGTCACGGAAAAACCGGAAGCAAAATGCGCGGAAAAGAATCGGAGATTCTCACTCCGGACATCAGGATCAACCTTATCAAAGGCACAGGACACCTGCCGAATCAATTGATTTCCGGTTAAACAAGATAACTGATCAGAGGCGGAAAAAGGAAAGATATGCATCATGACCTCACTTGGTCGGTTTTCATATACCGTTGCCGGAATATCCGATGGATAGAACTCGGAATCAATTCCGCACGAGGGCGAAAAAAACAAATAATAATCTATTCCTGTATCTTGAAAAATCAAGTCCAAAACCTCCGCATTTCTCATCTTTTCAGTAAAATCGGGCGGATTTCCGTATGGATTGCGCTTGACTTCCAGCATTGTGCTGTTATATTAGTTTTCGATACGGAATCATTTGTTTTACGAAAACTCAGAAAGGAACCTCTTCCCATGGCAAATACCGCACGAAACGCCGCCCTCGGTCTGCTCCTCGGAGTCACCGCCGCGATCACCGCCGCCGCTGACGACGGCAGCAAGCTCTGGCTTCAGTCGCCCATGCCCGACAAAGATGTCGTGAAGCTCGAAAAACCCGTCAGCGACACTCTGCACATCGCGCTCTCCGAGCTCGCCCGCTTCAAGCAGCGTTCGTGGGCGGTCATGACCGACAAGCACCGCACCGACCTCGGCGACGAGGGATTCGAGATCCGCATCATGGATGACACGGTCAAGATCATCGCGCAAACCGACCGCGGCCTCCTGTACGGCGCGTACCATCTGCTGCGGCATCAGGCGTGCGGCACCGTGGTCACGGACAATTTCCACGTGAAGGAAGTCCCGTACTACAAGTACCGCATGCTGAACCATTGGGACAACCTCGACGGCACCATTGAGCGCGGCTACGCCGGAAATTCCATCTGGAAATGGGACGAGCTCCCCGGCACCATTTCGCCGCGTTACGCCGAGTACGCCCGCGCGAACGCCTCGATCGGCATCAACGCGACCGTGCTGAACAACGTGAACGCGTCGCCGAAGATGCTGGAACCGGAGAATCTGGCGAAAGTGAAAGCCATCGCCGACGTGCTGCGTCCCTACGGCATCCGCGTGTTCCTTTCCGTAAACTTCGCCTCGCCCATGGTCATCGGCAAGCTGAAGGACGCCGATCCGCTGAAGCCGGAAGTCGCCGCCTGGTGGAAGGACAAAGCGAAGGAAATCTACAACCTGATCCCCGATTTCGGCGGCTTCCTGGTGAAGGCGAACAGCGAAGGCCAGCCCGGCCCGTGCGACTACGGCCGCACCCACGCCGACGGCGCGAACGTGCTCGCCGACGCCCTCAATCCCTACGGCGGCGTGGTCATCTGGCGCGCCTTCGTGTACGGACAGAAGCCGCAGGAACGCGTCCAGCAGGCGCTGCTCGAGTTTCAGCCGCTCGAAGGCAAGTTCCGCGACAACGTGATCGTGCAGGCGAAGAACGGTCCGCTCGACTTCCAGCCCTGCGAACCCTTCCACCCGATGTTCGGCAAGATCAAAAACATCCCGCTCGCCATCGAGCTCCAGATCACGCAGGAATACCTCGGCCAGTCCAACCACCTCGCCTACCTCGCCACGCTCTGGAAGGAAGTCCTCGACAGCGACACCTACCAGAACGGACCCGGCAGCACCGTCGCGAAGAAGATCCATGAGTCCGGCATGATAGCCGGCGTGGCGAACATCGGCGACGACGTGAACTGGACCCGTCACCCGTTCGCGCAGGCGAACTGGTACGCGTTCGGCCGCCTCGCGTGGAATCCGGACCTGAAGGCCGAGGACATCGCGAAGGAATGGCTCGCGCAGACCTTCACATCGAACCCGGCGTTTGTCGAGCCCGTGTGCGACATGATGATGAGCAGCGTCCCGGCCATCCGCCAGTACATGATGCCGCTCGGACTCGCCCACATCTTCGCCTCCACGCTCGGCAACCACTACGGCCCCGGCCCGTGGCTCTACCAGACCGGCAACGAATCCTTCCTCAAGTACGCCTCGCTCCTCTCCACCAACGAGAACGTCCCCGGCCGCAAGGTCTTCGACGCCACGGAGACCGAGCTCGGCGCAGACCGCACGCGCAAGGGCACCGGCACCGTGATGCAGTACAATGCCCCGCTCTGCGACCAGTTCAACGACCTCAAGACCTGCCCCGAACGCTACTGGCTCTGGTTCCACCGTCTCGGCTGGAAACAGAAGATGCCCACCGGCGATACCTTCTGGGAACACCTCTGCGGCCAGTTCGAATCCGGCGCGAAGACCGCCGCCACCTACCCCGGCATCTGGGAATCCGTCAAGATGTACGTCGATCCCGAACGCTACGACCTCGTGCTCGGCCGCCTGAAACTTCAGGCGCGCGAAGCCGTCTGGTGGAAAGACGCCTGCATCCTCTTCTACCAGAGCGTCAATCACCTCGACCTGCCGAAGGGGATCACGCCCCCGATCTACGACCTCGCGAAGCTCAAACGCATCAGTTTCCCCTCGAACGTGCATTTCTGCCCGAAACCTGAGGACGTGAACAAGGCCCTCGACGGCGCCCTTAAAAAGTAAGCCGCGAGTAATAAACCAAATGCAAACAACGCCTCCGGCTCTTCATGGAACCGGGGGCGTTTCTTTGTTTAGTCCGAAGTCATTCGTGCGCGAGCGGAGCCGCGCACTGTTTCAGCACCGCATGCGGTATCAGTTGAAGCCGTCGCGGCGCTCCGCGATCATGGTGCGGGCGAGGTCCTGAAGGATCAGCGAGCCCTTCACGTCGAATCCGATCTCGGCGTTCCAGTCGGTGCGCTCGGTGAGCCAGTGGATCAGCTCCACATTTCCCCACGGAACCACGCGGACGGTTTCCTGCCCCACGTTGATCTGATTTTTCATGCCGTCCACAATGCGCGCGAAGTGGAACGAGCGTCCCTGCACGGCGATGTAGCTTTCGTTCTCCTCGACCACACGCCCGATGAGGATGTGCGTGTGGGCGCCGGGATAGTCTTTCTTGCAGCGGAGACGGATCGTTTTTCCCTTCAGATAGTTGGTCATTCTGTACCTCCTGACACGGCGGTTCGCCGGTTGATTTGATGTTGTGCGGATAGCATTCAGATATACTATACCGCCTTTTTGCGAAAAAGAAATGGCTGGAACGCATTTTTGCGCGTTTTTTCCGGTATCCGTGCGAATCATCCGTCCATGAAATCTTGAAAAACCCGGAAAAGAAACTATATTTAATACCCGAATTAATGTAAAACGGGCGACAATCGCCATACCATAGGAAAGGAATCCCTCCGCATGTCCGAGAATCAGAACAATGACAGGACGAAACTTTCGGTCTTCAGCCTGGTGCTGGCGCTGGTCGTGATCGCCGTCGTAGCGATCGCCGTCCGGGCGATGGTCCGCCCCTCAGCGCCCGCGACCGTCCGGACGCTGATGCTCGAGCTGAACGTCCCGGCGAAGGTGTCCGTGGACAACGGGCTGCGCGAGGCGGTGCAGGAGAGTTTCCAGAACGAATTCTCCGCGCAGTACGGGATCGAACTGACGGACGACGAGGCCGCGTTTTTCTCGAATCTGCTGAAGGAGAGCAAGGCCGAATTCGAGACCGAGCCGTTCCTCCGCGACACGCTCAGACAGGAATGCGTCCGCCGGAGCCTTTCCGAAGAGACCATGATCCGTCAGCTCATGGGCATCCGCGATCCCGCCGAACAGGAGAAGCTCCGCGCCGAATGGACCGCAGCGGGACAGGCCGCGGTGCTGAGGTCGGAGGAGTTCATCCGCACCATGGAGCCGGTCTACCGGAGGTTCTATGAATGGTGGACGCCGCGCCACCCGGAATACGAGGGCGTCGCCTGCGGCATCACGCTCACGGACGACCATGAGGCGCTGATGGAACAGATCGCTGTGTCGCTCCGGCGCGAGCTCATCGTCCGCACGGCGCAGGAGCTCTCGGAACACATGGAAACCGACCTGCGCAAGCACGGCAAGGTCCTCTCCGACGCGAAAATGCAGCAGGCGTTCGCACTTTTTCTGCGCATCGGCAAGGCGCGTTACACGGCGGAACGGGCGCGGAAGATCGTGGACGCCATCGTGAAGGAGGCAGAGCTCACCGACGATGAAATCCTTCACTGCCTGATTCTGAAGGACCGCAAGCTCTCCGATGAACGCCTCGGGACCATTCAGGACGTCCAGATGCGCTACCTGACGACCAGCTCGCTTGACGGCATTCCGCCGGAGACCGTTTCCGAGATACAGAAGGAACTTCAGGCGATCACCGGCTTCGAATCCGCGCAGTAAACCGTTCGCCGCTCACACTCACCTCAAAAGAAGGCCACGCACACGATCATGCCGGAAGACACACCCGTCCTCATGCCGCTTTTCACCAAAGACGAGCTCAAGCAGTTCCGCTACAAATGCTCGCACAAACTCGCCGTCTCCATGACCGTCGGCGCAATCTACCTGCTCGGCATGACCTTGTTCTTCGTGAACAAGGCCGCGCACAACGCCGGCGGGCAGGACAAGCTTCAGTATTTCGGGTTCGCCGCCGCGGGCTACGTGGTCATCGTCGGCCTCGTCGCCATGATCGTCCGCCGCAGCCAGTCGCTCAATTTCTCGCGCTTCCTGCAGGGATGCGTCCGGTTCGACAACTTCGGGTACATGCTCGAATACGTCGAGCTCCGCATGCCGGAGCCCTTCGCGCCGCGGTTCCTGCAATACCCCGTCCACCTGATGATCCTCGGCAAGGTGCTGGAACACTCCGAAAAAAAGGAGAACGTCGAGGCCGGGCACCGTATGGTCGCCGCCGCCGCCGACCGCGATCCCGCCTTGGAACCGTACCGCGAAGCCGAGCTCGCCGACCTGATGAAATATCACGAGACGTTTCTGGCGGCGCACCCGGAGATGCTGCGCGAATGGCGCAACGCCGAGAGTTTCCACGCTCTGCTCGTGCACCTCATCCTGCCCGTCGTGATCATCGTGGGCATCATTTCCTTCATCCTGAAGGGCTGCGAACCGCCCGAGCTTGAGGAGCAAAAGGCGAAAGCGCCCGCTGTGGAAGACGTACAGGAAACGGATGCCGATGCGCCCGAAAACGAGGTAAAAACGGACGTCGCGCCCGCCGTGGAAGAGGGTGAAAAAATCACCGCGCCGGAGACTGTTCCACAGGCTTGACCGCGGCCTTCATGGTCAGCAGGTCGGCCGCCAGACGCAGCACGGGATCGCCGTCGAGCTTGTCGGGCGATTCCTTCAGTTGGTCGTAGTCCAGACGCGCCTCGGAGGCTTTTTCCAGATCCGGCTTCAGCGCATACGGGGAGATGTCGTAGTATTCCGCCGGAGGATCGGGCACGAACCACGCGACGTCGTTGACGGTAATGCGCTTCACGGGAAAAACGGATCCGGCCGTCTCCGTCCCGATCAGGACGGCTCCGCAGTCGCGCCGCAGGACCGCCGCCATGAGTTCGCCGGAGCCCTTCGTTTTGCCGGAGATCAGCACCATGACCGGGCATTTGAGCTTGCGGAGCGTTTCCGGCAGTATGTTCATGGAGAGATCGACTCCTGCTCCCGCCTCCCGAAGATCGACGATCACGCCCGCGGGAGTGTTCCCGCCTGTCAGTTTTTCCAGCTCCTGAACGGCCTGGGTCATCCGGTCCGGGACCACGAGATCGAACCGGAGATACGGGAACTTCCTGTTCGTGAGTCCGAACACCGGGTAGGTCCGGAAGTCTTTTGCCTCGTACTCGACGAACGGAGATTTCCCCGTGGCGGAGGACGCCGGGACCACGCCGCTGTCCAGCGCGCGCATCACACGGGCAAGCGCCTCTTCGCGCGGGAGTTCGGCTATGCGCCGGTAAACCTCCGGCGATTCGTCCTCGACCGCCTCCAGCAGGTCTTCGATGCGTTCCTTCAGCGTGAGTTCCGGGATGGTGCGTTCTTCCGGTTCGGGGAGTTCGTCCAAAGCGGAAAGGGCGGGCAAAACATTCAGTGTCAGCAGACACAGCACTGAGGCGATAAAGAAACGTTTCATGGTTCGTCGGCTCCGTCGATATGAAGTTTGCGCGGCACAAAAACAGTCGAACGCCGCGCGACACTATCTAATATTGCCGTAAAATCCGCTTTTTCAAGCGTGTCCGGTTGATTTTTGGAAAAAAGCGCTGTAAATTATTTGAGACGATCTTGAACAGAAACCGCGGCATGTCCGCTTCACTTGAGACCTCTTTTCCGCCCATGACCATCACGATTGATCTGCCTCCGATCCCCGCCGCGAAAGCCGGAACCGGCATCGACCGCGAACTCGCGCCGTTCATCGCGCGGGCGGCAGGCATACATCTGGAAGACGTGCTGAATTACCGGATCGTGCGGAAGAGCATCGACGCGCGGAAAAAGCCCGCCGTGGCGCTGCTGTTCCGCGCAGACGTCGACCTGGCGGAAGGCGTGCGGCCAATCGAAAACTCGAATATCAAGCCTTACACTCCACGCGAAAAATACCGTCCGTTCGAGGGGAAAACGTCTCTGCGGAATCCGCTCGTGATCGGCGCGGGCCCCGCAGGGCTTTTCGCCGCGCTGGTCCTGGCGCAGGCCGGATGCGCGCCCATCGTGCTGGAACGCGGCCGCGACGTGGACCGCCGCAGGCGCGACATCGAGGCGTTCCGCGCCTCGCGCACGCCCGATCCGGAGAGCAACTACCTGTACGGCGAAGGCGGCGCGGGCACGTGGTCCGACGGAAAGCTCTTCACGCGCATCCACGAGCCCGCCGTCATGTACGTGCTGGAAACGCTCGCGGAATGCGGCGCGGATTCGGCCATTACCTATTTCAGCCATCCGCACCTCGGATCCGACCGCCTGCCCGGCATCATCGCCGCCCTCCGCGAGAAGATCAAACGCCTCGGCGGGACGTTCCGCTGGGATTCGCGCGTCGATGAACTGCTGATCCGCGACGGCAGATGCCGCGGCGTGCGCCTGGCGAACGGAGAAGTACTCGAATCGGACGTGGTGATTACGGCCGCCGGACACAGCGCGCGCACGTTCACACGCTCGCTTTTCGGCCGCGTCAGGTCGTCCATGAAGGGATTCCAGGTCGGCATCCGCATCGAGCATCCGCAGGACTTCATCAACGCCGCGCAGTACGGCATGGCGATCCCGCCCGACTCCGTCGGCGCCGCCCCGTACCAGGTCGTCAGCCGCCCCTCGCAGGACGGACGCATCGACGGCGCCGCGAGTTTCTGCATGTGCCCCGGCGGCGAGATCATCGCGGCCGTGACCGACGCCGAGCATCTTTCGACCAACGGCATGAGCAACGCCGCCCGCGACGGCAAGTTCGCCAACGCCGCGCTCATCACCACGATCCCCGCCGACACGTTTGGCGCGCCTGATGATGCGTTTGCATTCCTCGACAACCTCGAAGCCCGGCTCGCGCAGGCGGGCGGCGGCGGATGCGTCGCCCCGGCACAGACCGCGCGCGATTTCCTGAACGGCAGAACCGGACGTCTGCCCTCCGAAACATCCTACTGCTTCGGCCTCGCGCCCGCCCGTCTTGACTCCATCATGCCCGATCCGGTCACGGCGTCCCTGAGGCGCGCGCTCGTTCACTTCGATAAGCTCATGCCGGGATTCCTCGACCGGGGCGTGATGATCGGCGGCGAGACGCACGTGTCGAGCCCGGTGCGGTTCGACCGCGACCGCGTGACATACAAGTCGAGCGTGGAAGGGCTGTATTTCTGCGGCGAAGGCGCTGGATTCGCGGGCGGGATCGTGTCCGCCGCAGTGGACGGTCTGCACACCGCCGACGCCGCGCTGGCGAACCATCACTGAATCCTCCTGCGCCGTTATCGTTTCAGCTCACACGTTTCCGCCGCTTTTTGCTGATTGAAAATCACGAATCGCATTTGCAAACCCCGCGCACATGTGATATATTATTTTTATATCCCCATGTTCCCCCCGAATCAAGGACCGCCCCATGCTCCGTTTCGCCTGCCCCTTCTGCCATTTCCAGATCTCCGTCGAAGAGTCCGACGCCGGAGGCCGCATCGTATGCCCGGCTTGCGGCAAGACGGTCGCGATCCCGGCCACGCGGTTCGACAACGGCTGCATCATCGGCGATTTCATCATCCAGAGCCGGATCGGGGCGGGTTCCGCGGGGACCGTGTTTCTGGCGCAGCAGATTTCGCTGGAACGCGAGGTCGCGCTGAAGGTTCTGTCCCACAAGAACATGACCGAAAAGGGCGTGGCGACGTTCCTGAACGAAGCCCGCGCCGCCGCCAAGCTCAGCCACGTCAACCTCGTGCAGTCGTACGCGGTCGGCGAGGACGACGGCTACAGCTACATGGCGATGACCTATATCAAAGGCGAATCGCTGAAGTCCCGCCTGAAACGCGACAAGCGCATCCCGATCGACGAGGCGCTGCACATCGTCCAGCAGGTCGCCGAGGCGCTGTGCTACGCCTGGAACGAAAGCCGCCTGATCCACCGCGACGTGAAGCCGGACAACATCATGATCACCGACGACGGCATCGTCAAGCTCACCGACCTCGGCCTCGCCATGAACCAGAAGGACTGGTCCGAGGACATGGACATCTCCGGCAGCCCGTCCTACATGAGCCCGGAGCAGTTCGCGGGCGAGCCGCTCGACACGCGCAGCGACATCTACAGCCTCGGCGTCACGCTCTACCAGATGATCACAGGCTCGCTCCCGTTCCGCGCCGTCTCCATCAGCACCCTCGCAAACCAGCATTTCAACCAGAAGCCGGAGCCGCCGGAACATTTCGTACCCGGCCTTCCCTCGACCGTCTCCGCCCTCATCAAGAAGATGATGGCCAAGAAACCGGGAAAACGCTACGCCGACATGGAGGAGCTGCTGGACGCCATCTGGCGGCTGCGCCAGATCACCGCGCCGAGCCGCAGCCTCGTGCCGGACGTCCACACGATCTCCATCCGCCGCCTGAACTACGAGATCCAGACGGAATACGTGAACAACAAGCGCAAGCAGGAGCGCATCCTGAAGAAACAGCGCGACGAGCAGAAAAAGCCCTGGTTCACCATCGCCATGGCCGTCCTGATCCCGCTCGCCCTGCTCGCGGCCGCCGGCGTCTATTTCTTCTCCGATTTCCAGCGGCATTCCTACGAACGCTCCATGTTCGCGAACGTCGACGCGTTCGAACGCCTCGCGACCAACCCGGATATCCCCGTGGAACGCCTGAACGCCGAGTCCGCGAACCTGATTAAGGAGTTCACGAAAAAGGACGCCGTCCGCGACGACCGCATCGGGCGCTACATACTGTCCCACATCAATTATCTGCTCAGCCTGCGCACGGACAAGGAAATGCCCGCCGACGGCGGCGTGGTCACCACCGAGACCACCGCCGCCCTCGAAAACCAGGTCAGCCTGCTGAACGACGAGATCGCGAACCTGAAGACCAAGGTCGTCCCGCGCCTCAAGGAGGAGATCGATGCCGCGGTCAAGGAAGGCGAAGTCTACCATTCCGACCTCATTTCCGCGCAGCACGACCTCGTGAAGAGCAAGGCGGACTACAACGCCCTGAGCAAGACCCGCGAGGAAGAGCTCGCCGCGTCCGACGAACAGAAGCTCAACACGATGCGCCAGCGTCTGCATCAGCTCGTCATCACCCAGCGGTTCTCCCTCGCCAGACAGATGCTCACGACCGAACTGCTCCGTTCGCCGCGCCTTGAGGAATGGTGTACGGAGATGATGCGCAGGATCAATTTCCTGGACCGCGTCTACGCCGTGTTCTCCGGCGACGACGTCGACCTGGAGAAGATTACGCAGGAGGAGGCGAAGGCCGCCTACATCGAGCTGTACGGCGACGACGGACGGACCGTCGCGACCATCCTCTGCGCGTTCGAGACGCTGCGCGGAGACTACGACAAGGCCGCCCAGCTGAGGCCGGAAGACCCCGAGATCCCCGCCACCGCGAACGCCGTCGCTGAGGAACTCGTTTCAGCCGCACGCACGCTTCATGCGATGGGCGAAAAGAAGCTTCCGGCGATGTTCGCGAAGACCATGTCGCGCCTGCCGAAAACGCCCCAGACAACCGCCGCTGCCGCGACCATCAACGTCCTTTTCCCCGGCTTTCCTCTGAAGAACTGAATCGAATCCCCCCCTCTTTTTTCCAAAAAAAACAACGCACCGGAACCATGTCGGGACCAGTGCGTTTTTTTTAACGGAAGTGAGGAGAAAAGATTTATTTCAGCTTCTCCTGGAACATCTGGATCGCGAGCTTCGGATTGGCTTTGCCTCGGCTGAGCTTCATGAGCTGGCCGACCAGATACTGGAGCACGGCGGTCTTGCCCTCTTTGAACTGCTGGACCTGGGCGGGATTCGCGGCGATCACCTGATCGACGAGCGCGAGGATGGCGCCCTCGTCGGACACCTGCACGAGGCCCTTCTCCTCCACGATGGTTTTCGGATCCTTGCCCGTCTCGAACATCTCCTCGAAGACTTTCTTGGCTGTCTTGGAGTTGATCGTGGAGGCGTTCACGAGGTCGGCGAGCGAGGCGAGGCCGGAGGGCTTCACCTTGCAGTCCGCGAGCGCGCCGCCGGATTCGCCGAGCTTGCGGAGGAGTTCCGACGTGAAGAGGTTCGCGATGATCTTCGAGGCGGAGGAACCTTTCGCCGCGGCCTCGAAGAATTCCGCGTAGGAACGGTCCGAGGTCAGGACCTGGGCGTCGTAGGGCGTCAGCCCGTAGTCGCGCACGTAGCGCTGGCGCTTGTCGGCGGGGAGTTCCGGCAGGGCGGCGCGGAAGGCGTCGAGCTCGGCGTCGGTGAACACGATCGGCAGGAGGTCGGGCTCGGGGAAATAGCGGTAGTCGTTGGCGTTTTCCTTGGTGCGCTGGACCACGGTCTCGCCGAGCTCGTCGTTCCAGCCGCGGGTGTCCTGTTCGATCTCCTGCCCGTTTTCCAGCTCGACGAGCTGGCGCTTGATCTCGTACAGGATGGCGCGGTGGGCGGCGCGGAAGCTGTTCAGGTTCTTGATCTCGACCTTGGTGCCGAATTTTTCGGTGCCGCGCGGCCGCAGGGAGATGTTCACGTCGAAGCGCATCTGGCCCTTCTCCATGTCGCAGTCGCTGACGTCGGCGTACTGCATGATTTCCTTGAGCGAGGAGAGGTAGGCGTAGGCTTCGTCAGCGGAACGCATGTCCGGCTCGCTGACGATCTCGATGAGCGGCACGCCGGAACGGTTGAAGTCGAGGCCGGTGCAGTTGGAGAAATGCGTGGACTTGCCGGGGTCCTCCTCCAGGTGCATGCGGGTCATGCCGATCCACTTGTCGGGGAGCTGTTCGCCGGAGAAGCCCGTTCCGAAGATGTGGATGCGGCCGTTTTTGCAGATGGGCAGGTCGTACTGCGTGATCTGGTAGTCCTTCACGAGGTCCGGGTAGAAATAGCTCTTGCGGTCGAACTTGCTGAACTTCGCGATCTCGCAGCCGCACATCATGCCCGCGACGACCGCCTTGCGGACCGCCTCCCTGTTCACCACGGGCAGCACGCCGGGCATGCCCATGCAGACCGGGCAGGTGTCGGTGTTCGGCGGCGCGCCGTAGGTATTGGGACAGGAACAGAACATCTTGCTTTTCGTGCGGATCTGCACGTGCGCTTCGATTCCGATCACAGGTTCGTACATCGTCATGAGGGGTTCTCCGAAGGAAATGAGGTTGCGCGGGCGGCCTCCTGTCCGGCACGAAGGCGGTTCAAGCGTCCGGCGGCCCGCGGATTCAGGCATATCGTTCTAATATAGCATAAAAACAAGGATTCGTCAAGAGGGAAGGCGGTCAAAAGCGTGCCATAATCCCGCTTGACCGTCGCGAATGCGTGTTTTTGCGGAAAAAAACAAGAAACATAGTTTCTTTTTCGGGAATTTGTGATATAGTATCTCAATCATATTTTTGCAAACAGGAATCCGTCATGCAGAACAAGTCAGTTTTCAGTCTTTCCATGGGAATGGAGGCAGGTCACAAATGAGCCGCCGCGCCATGATCCTATTGATCCTCGCGATCATTGCCGTACACGGCATTCTGCTGTGGCTGGTCGTCGCCACCGGCGACAATGAGCAGAAGATCGCCGACACCCGCAAGCAGATCGAAGAGGGAAACGCCCTGCTCTCCGAAATGGAAGACGAAATCCAGTCTGTTGAACAGAAGGATCCGACCCCGACAGTTCAGAAACCGGACACGGGAGTCTCCACAAGCAAACCGGAAACAAATACGGCGCAGGGCGCATCCACGCAGCCGAAACCCGCAACCGCGCAGCCGTCGGCATCTACGCAGCCCCCGGCATCCACACAGCCGAAGACGGCCGCCACCACGGATAAGGATCCGCTCGCCGGGCTGCCTGCCGAGAAGGAAAAACCCGCGCCGTCCGTTCCGTCCACGACCTACGTCCGCAAGCCCAGGAAAACAGTTGTCTCCAAGCTTGATTTCACGGGCGCAGCACGAGACGACATCTCCGGGCTGAAGGGTATTTCGCTCTCCACGGCGGGCATTCTGATCGACATGGACACCAACAAGGTCCTGTGGGCGAAGAATCCGTCCAAGCCCGTCCCGGTCGCCTCCCTCACGAAGATCATGACGATCATGCTTGCCTACGAGATCGCCATGGACGATTCCTCCCCGTACACGCTCCAGTCGCTGATCCCGGTCACGCCCGAAGCCATCAACACCGAGGCGAGCAAAGTCTACTTCAAGAAAGGCGAAATGTTTACCATCGACGAGCTCCTCGTGGCCGCGTCCGTCCGGAGCGCGAACGATGCCGCGCACCTGCTGGCGGAACACCTCGGCGGCGGCACGGCGGACAAGTTCATCGAAGACATGAACCGCAGGGCGAAGGAAGTCGGCATGACGCACACCACGTATTTCAACGCACACGGTCTCCCCGGAAAAAGCAAGGACCTCGACAACCAGAGTTCGGTCGAGGACGTCGCGCGTCTCTGCCTCGTTTTCCGCAACTACGACTACCTCATGGAACTCGCCGGAAAACGCACCGCGCCGTTCCGCGAAAAAGGCTCGCCGGACTATATCCTGCTCCAGAACCATAACAACCTGCTCCCCGGCGCGAAGACCGCGGCCCCCGGCGTGAACGGCATCAAGACCGGATTCACCAACCGCGCGGGCTTCTGCGTGGCGGCGTCCTGCCGGCGCGAGGGACGCAATCTGCTGGCCGTCGCGACCGGTTTCCCGTCGGCCGCCGACCGCGACAACTTCATCCGCGTGCTGCTGGACTGGGGCTACGTGAAGATCGGCGTCGCCAAGCCGAAAGCCGCTTCGACTTCGACAAAATCGACCTCGGCAAAATCTTCTTCATCCACTTCGAAAACGACCTCAACCAAGAAGGGCCGCTGACCGCACGGCGCGGCATCCGGGCCCCACAGGCAGATTCCTATGCACAAACAAACGATCCTGGTCACCGGCGGAGGCGGATTCATCGGCTCCCATCTCTGCGAACTGCTGCTCTCCCGCGGCAACGATGTGATTTGTCTCGACAACTTTTTCACCGGCTCGAAAAACAACATCCGGCATTTGCTCTCCAATCCGTCGTTCGAGCTCATCCGCCACGACGTCACCATCCCGATCGAACTTGAGGTCGACGCCATCTACAATCTCGCCTGCCCAGCCTCGCCCATCCACTACCAGCACGACGCCGTCCAGACCATACGCACGAACGTCCTCGGCGCGATGAACATGCTGGACCTCGCGCGCCGTCTGCGCATCCCGATCCTCCAGAGCTCCACGAGCGAGGTCTACGGCGACCCGAAGGAACACCCCCAGCGCGAGACCTACTGGGGCAACGTGAATCCGATCGGCGTCCGCAGCTGCTACGACGAGGGGAAACGCTGCGCCGAGACGCTGTTCTTCGACTACCACCGCCAGTACGGGCTTCCGATCAAAGTCGTCCGCATCTTCAACACCTACGGCCCGCGCATGCTCCCCAACGACGGCCGCGTCGTCAGCAACTTCATCGTGCAGGCGCTGAAGAACAGCGACATCACCATCTACGGCGACGGGTCCCAGACGCGCAGTTTCTGCTGCGTCACCGACCTGGTCGCCGGGCTGGAAGCCATGATGCGGACGCCGGACAGCGTTACCGGCCCCGTCAACCTCGGCAACCCCGGCGAATTCACCGTGCGCGAACTCGCCGAGACCATCATCCGCATCACCGGATCGAAGTCGAAAATCGTCTACAGGCCGCTTCCGCAGGACGACCCCGCCCGGCGCAAACCGGACGTCACGCTCGCCCGCGAGATGCTCGGATGGACGCCCTCCATCACTCTTGAGGACGGGCTCAAACAGACCATCGACTATTTCCGCAATCTGGAGGAAATCTGATGTTCGACGTTTCTTTCACGCTCCATGAACTGCTCCGCGCCACGGAAGGCCGCCTCGTCGGCGACAACGCGCCCGCCATGGTCGAGTCCGTCTTCACGGACACCCGCGAAACGGCTAAAAATGCCCTGTTCCTCGCTTTCTCCGGCGAATCGTTCGATGCTCACGATTACCTCGCGCAGGCCGTCGCGAACGGCGCTTCCCTGCTCTGCGTCGAAGAATCCAAGCTCGGCAAGGTGCCCGCGGGCGTCCCCGCCATCGCCGTTTCCTCGACCGTGACGGCGTTCCAGCGCATCGCCCGGTTCCATCGCATGCGCTTTCCGAATCTGAAGGTCATCCTGCTGTCCGGGTCCTGCGGCAAAACCAGCACGAAAGAATCCCTGCGGGCGATCTTCACGCACGCGATGGACTCCATCAGCGTGCTCGCGACCGAGGGCAACACCAACAACCAGATCGGGCTGCCGCAGAATCTCCTCCGCCTCAACGCGCGCCACCGCGTCGCCATCCTGGAGGCCGGGACAAACCATCACGGCGAACTTGAACCGCTCTCCTTGTGCGCCATGCCCGACCTCGCGATCATCGTCTCCATCGCAAACTGCCACCTCGAATTCCTCGGTTCGACCGAAGGCGTCGCGCAGGAGAAATCCAAACTCTTCACACACCTCGCGCCCGACGGATTCGCCGTCATTCCCGCTCAGTGCCCCGGACAGGAGATTCTCGCCCGCGCCGCCACACAGTTCCGCACCGGAACGTTCGGATTCGCAGGCTCGGACGCCGACCTCACGGCGAATTATCTGGGCGGCAATCTGCACGGTGCGAAATTCACGCTCACGCGCGAGTCGACCGGCGAGACCGTTTCCGTTCAGTGGGGCATCCCGGGCCGCCATCAGGCGGGCAACGCCGCGGCCGCCGCGCTCGCCGCGCTGACATTCGGTATCCCGTTCGAGACGATCGCCGAGGGGCTTTCCCGCACGACGCTCCCCGGACTTCGCATGCGCGTCTCCGAGCACAGCGGCTCGACGTGGATCAACGACGCGTACAATGCGAATCCGGACAGCATGGCGGCCTCGATGAACTGGCTTTCCGAATTCGCCGACCCGAAAAAGCTCGTGCTCATCCTCGGAGACATGGGCGAGCTCGGCGAATCAAGCGCCGAGGGGCACCGTTCCGTCTGCGCCCTCGCGAAACGCCTCTTCCCTGACGCCCGATTCCTCGTCGTCGGTCCTCACATGACTGCCGCCGCGGAGGAAGCAGGCCTGGACTGCACGGCATATCCTTCGGCGCAGGACGCCGCAAACGCGTCTGTTCAGATCGAAGCCGGCAGCACGGTCTTCCTGAAGGCGTCCCGCTCGACGCATCTTGAACTTCTGGAACCCGCCGGAGCCTGATCCATGCAGCCGCTGCCCCTGTCGGCCTTTGTTGAAACACTGAAACCGTTGCTGGCCGCATCGCTCGATTCCGCCTCCAATCCGCTCATCTCCTCAGTCGCGAATAATTCGTCGAAGGTCACGCCCGGCACCCTCTTTCTCGCGATCCGGGGCGCAAAAGCCGACGGCCACAGATTCATCCCCGATGCAATTCAAAAAGGCGCGTCCGCGCTCGTCATCGCGGCGGATTATAATGGTCCCCTGCCGTCCGGTCTTCCCGTTCTCCGCGTCACGGACTCCTATTTCGCGTGGTCGGTCGTCTGCGAAACGTTCTTCCGGCGGCCCGCGGACGCGTTCCGCGTACACACGGTCACGGGCACCAACGGCAAGACCTCGACCGCATACTTCATGCGGCACTACCTCGACACGGTCAAACCCGGCGCGAAGACCGCCCTGGTCTCGACCGTCTGCTGTGACCTCGGTTCGGGGCCGGAACCTTCCGAACATACTACGCCCGACGCATTCACGCTTCAGGAGATGTTCGCCGCGATGAAAACCAACGGCGTCACGGACGCGGTCATGGAGAGTTCCAGCCACGGTCTGCACCAGCATCGGTCCGGCACGCTCAGATTCGCCTCGGCGGCATTCACGAACCTTACGGGCGACCATCTGGACTACCATGGCACGATGGAGAACTACTATCAGTCGAAAAAGATCCTCTTCCGAGAGCTCCTCGACGACGACGCCCCGGCGGTCGTCAACACCGACGATCCGGCGGGCGCACGGCTTGTTTCCGAACTGAAACAGGAACGTCCCTCTCTTCGCGTTCTGTCCGTTTCCTTCGCGGGACGCACAGATGCGTTCTGTTCCCTGCGGAAGCTTCAACTCAATCCGGCATATTCCGACCTCGAATTCACGCTTGACGGACACGATGCGTCCCTGCGCCTGCCTTTGCCCGGCGCGTTCAACGCCGCGAACGGCCTGACCGCGCTCTGCATGGCATACGGAAACGGACTGTCGTTCGGTGCGCTGCTGGAAGCCTCGGAAAGCATGCCGCACGTCCCGGGACGGCTCCAGGCGGTTCCGCTGGCATGCGGCGCAACCGGATTCGTGGACTATGCCCACACGGACGATGCGCTGGAACGCGTTTTGACCAGCCTGCGGGCCGTTTTAACGGCAGGCGGACGCCTGATCGCGGTTTTCGGATGCGGCGGCGACCGGGACCGCACAAAACGCCCCAGGATGGGCGCGGCGGCAGCGCGCCTCGCCGATCTCGCGATCCTGACCAGCGACAATCCGCGTTCCGAGGATCCGATGACGATCATCCGTGAGATCGAATCCGGCATCCCGGCCGGCACACATTATCTCGTGGAATCCGACCGGAAAGAAGCCATTGAGCTAGCCGTGAAGAAGGCGCACGCGGGCGATATTCTGCTTGTAGCGGGCAAAGGACACGAGACCTGGCAAGAGATGCGCGAGGGCAAACATCACTTTTCGGACATCGAAATTCTGAATCGTTTTCGCACCTGACTCTTGAAAATACCCGTTTACGGGTGTAAATTATTTATTCTCTTTTTTTGCGATTCATCCGGCAAACCGTCCCGCATGTGCGGACACCCCCCTATTCCACGCTTATTTTATGACCATGAACGACCACGACAAACGACTTCTCCGCTACCTCATCATTTTTATGGCGGTCTGGCTGATCCTTCTGACCGCCATTCCCTCCATTTTCTACACGGTCCTCCCGCTCGACACGATCGAGACGATCATGTGGAGCCACCCGTTCTCCATGGGCAACGCGAAACATCCTCCGCTGGCGGCATGGCTGGCGGGAATCTTCACGATCGTGTTTGCTCACACGGATTTCGCGATGTATCTGCTGAGTCAGGTGATGCTGATCACCGGATTTATATACGTATACCGGCTGGGGAAGGAATTCTTCAGCACGGAAAAGGCCGTCTTCTCCGTCATTCTGCTGAGCACGATCCTTTTTTATTCGTTCGACTCGGCCAAGTTCAACGTGAACCTGCCGCACATGGCGCTGTGGCCCATGATGACGTTTTATTGCTACCGCGGAGTGAAATACGACCGCATGTCCGACTGGATCCTGTTCGGCGTCGTGTCCGCGCTGTCCGTGCTCAGCAAATTTTTCGGATTCGCGCTTCTGCTCGCGCTGTTCCTGTTCATCGTGACCGGACGGGACACGCGCAGATACTTCCGCCGGCCCGGTCCGTACGTCGCGTTCGCTGTCTTCCTGCTCGTGCTCTCTCCATATATCGTCTGGCTTTTCCGGAACGATTTTATGCCGTTTACATATATCACGGACCGTGTGTCCGAGGAGAAACTGAACCCGGTCGTGAACCTTCTGACATTACTGGGCGAGAACCTTTATCCGTTTGCGATGCCGCTGCTTCTGCTCTGGCTCACGATGGACCATCCGATTCGTTCCCTGCTCAGATTCCGCCCGCACGATCTGCGCCCGTCCGATCCCGTCGCGGCGCGCCTCGCCGTCTGTGTCCAGTTCACCCCGATTGCACTGCTCACGCTGATGGCCGGCACGGGCATGATGATCGACTCGATGTGGGCGTATCCGGTCTTCTTCATCACAGGGTTCTTTCTGATGGCGTTCTGGAAGGATGCGGTTTCGTTCCGCGAGTTCAGAAAGCTTTTCTTCGCGCTCATGGCATTGTTCATCCTTGTTCAGGCAAATGACGTTATCTACTGGCTTTCGAAAACGCGCAACCGCGGCCATTTTAACGCACGCTCATTTGCGGCGACCGCGCAGGAGTTCTACCGCGAACAGACGGGGAAGGACATCCCGCTCGCGTTCGGCGACATGTGGTACGCGGGATGCATCATGCATTATCTGCCGGAGCATCCTTATGCTGGCTCATTCGAAGACCCGCACGACGAGTTCAGATTCCGTTCGATCCTGGACGAGGAAGGCGCGCTCGGCGTTTACCTTCACGAGGAGGATGCCGCGGACATGGCAGGCGCGCTCGGAATTGATGCGGATACGCTCAGAAAGAACGCAAAGGAATTTGTCTTTGCCTACAAGGCCCCGTACGGGAAGGAAAAATCCAACAACATCTTCTTTGTGGTGATCCCGCCCCGGAATTCAGCGGCGCGGACGGCACAGAATCAAGCTCAGGACTAAGCCTGATTCTGTTCATCCGGGCATTATCCCCGTCCATACACGTTCAATCGCATTGAAATCCGCCTCAAAAACTGGTTTCCGAGCCTGGGAAAGAAAGAAAACGCGGCCTCTTTCCATCTGTTTTCCGGCATTCGATGTTTCTTCTCGTCATCACCGCCGAAAACCGCGTCGGTGTCCATTGTTTCAAAACGCGAAAAACCATTGAAAATGCGCCATTTTTCCGAAAAAATCATGTTTTTTTAAAGAAAATCGCATTTTTTTTCGTTTTTCCGCTTGACAATGCTCAACTGTGGGGGTATATTTGGCTAACCCTTAACCTGGAGGAGTGTCCATGAAACACAATTTCTACGACGTCAAGATGAAGAAGAAAGTCCAAGCCGAAGTCACCAAAGCGGTCAAATTCGGCAAAGGCACCCGCACCCGCTACGCCTTCAAGGCTGAAACGAAAGATGGTCGTTCTCTGACCGCTTTCGTCAAGAAGGAAGACTGGGATAAGTTCAAAAAGTGATTCCCTGATTCCCTTTTTGCGGGACGCCCCGGCGACGGGGCGTCTTTTTTTGTGTCTTTGAGGTAAAAAAGAATCCTTGGGAAATGGGGAAGGAATGGGGAAGAATGCCGTTTTTGAGCGTAAAAATGGCGGAGAGAGGGGGATTCGAACCCCCGGAGGGTTGCCCCTCGTCGGTTTTCAAGACCGATGCCTTAAACCGCTCGACCATCTCTCCGCGGTGTTCCGGGAATAAAAACGATGCTCCGGAAGGTAAATTAAAATACTCGAAAAAAAGAAAAAATCAAGGCTGATGCGGAAAAAACGGGGAAATAAGGCGGAAAGAAACTTGAAAACATCCGCATGAAGTGCTAGAATAAAGGCGAAAACAAACAGGAAACACCCGCGTGTGTATGATGTGATTATATCAGAATCCGCGTCAACATACGCCCCACCCCGAACGGAGACCGCCATGAACAACACCGCCCGCATCGAAAACGCATGGAAGATCGCGAAGGAATACTACGGGGATTTCGGCATCGATGCCGAAGCCGTGCTCAACACGCTTCAGGAAATCCCGATCTCGATCCACTGCTGGCAGGGCGACGACGTGGTCGGATTCGAGCGTGACGCGAGCGGAGCGTCCGGCGGCATTCTCACGACCGGGAATTATCCGGGGCGCGCACGCAACGCCGCCGAGCTGAGGCAGGACCTGGACCGGGCAATGTCGATGATCCCCGGCACGAAGCGCGTAAACCTGCACGCGATCTACGCGGAAACGGACGGTTTCGTGGACCGCGCCGAGCTCGCGCCGGAGCACTTCAGGTCTTGGATCGCATGGGCGCGCGAACGCGATCTCGCGCTCGATTTCAATCCGACCTGCTTCTCGCATCCGAAAGCCGCCTCCGGGTTCACGCTGTCGAGCAGAGACGATGCCGTCCGCGCGTACTGGATCCGCCACGTGCAGGCGTGCCGCAGGATCGCGGCGGAATTCGGACGCGCCCTAGGCAAACGTTCCCTGATGAACATCTGGATCCCCGACGGGTTCAAGGATATCCCCGTCGACCGCATGACCGCGCGGCGCCTGCTGAAGGAATCGCTCGACGAAATCCTGTCCGTGCCGATGAACCCGGCGCTCATGCGCGATGCCGTGGAGAGCAAGCTCTTCGGCATCGGACTGGAAAGCTGCACGGTCGGCTCGCACGAATTCTACCTCGGCTACGCCGTGAAGAACAACGTGATGCTCACGCTCGATTCCGGGCATTTCCACCCGACCGAGGCAATCAGCGACAAGATCAGTTCCGTACTGCTCTATCTCGACGAGATCCTGCTCCACGTGAGCCGCCCCGTGCGTTGGGACAGCGACCACGTGGTGATCCTGGACGACGAGCTCCAGATGATCGCGAACGAGATCGTGCGCTGCGGACATGACCGCGTGAACATCGCGCTCGACTACTTCGACGCCACGATCAACCGCGTTGCCGCCTGGGCGGTCGGCACGCGCGCCATGCAGAAGGCCCTGTGCCGCGCCCTGCTTGAACCGCCCGCGCTGAAGCGGATGGAGGCCGCCGGAGACTACACCGGACGCCTCATCCTGAGCGAGGAGATCAAGTCGATGCCGTGGGAAGCCGTCTATGCGTGGTTCTGCCTGAAAAATGGAGTTCCCGCCGAAGCCGCAGGAGTGCTGGACGCCGTACGCGAATACGAACAGAACGTGACCTCGAAACGCGCATAAGACGGGAAAGGACACAGGACATGGAAAAGAGTAAATCATATCTGGCATTTGACCTTGGCGCGAGCAGCGGACGCGCCATTCTCGGTTCAGTGAAAAATGGACGGCTTGAGCTGGAAGAAATCCACCGTTTCAAGAACTACCCGTACGAGAAAGACGGACATTATTTCTGGAATTTCCGCGCGCTCCTCGGCGAACTCGAAACAGGACTGAAGAGAGCCGTCGCCGCCGCGCCAAATCCGGCGAGTTTTTCCATTGATACGTGGGGCGTGGATTACGCACTCTTCCGAAACGGCGAACTCATCCACGATCCGTACTGCTACCGCGACGGCCGTACGGAGTCCGCCATGGAGGCGTTCCACAAGAAGATTTCCAAGGCGGATTTCTACGCGCACAACGGCATCCAGCCGCTCGTTTTCAACACGATCTACCAGCTCTGCGCCGAACTGCGCGACCGCCCGGACGTGCTGAACGACTCCACGATGCTCCTCATGCCGGACGCGCTTCACTACATGCTGACGGGAACCGCGACCAGCGAGGTCACAATCGCCAGCACAGGCGCGCTCTTGAAAGCGAATTCGCCGGAATGGGCGATGGACGATCTAACCAGACTCGCAGGGCTCCCCTCAGAAATCTTTACCAAGCTCGTGCCGCCCGCCACGCCCGCCGGATGCCTGAAAACGGAAACAGCGGCGCGTCTCGGCATCCCGCGCATCCCCGCCGTCAAATGCGCCTCGCACGACACCGCGAGCGCCGTGCTCGCCATGCCGTGCGCCGACCCGGAGAAAGCGCTGTACATCAGCCTCGGCACGTGGGCGCTGCTCGGCGCGGAACTTCGCACTGCCGTCCGCACGCAGGAAGCGCTGGACAGCCATTTCACCAACGAACGCGGCGTGGAGGACACGTTCCGGTTCCTCTGCAACATCATGGGCACGTGGCTCCTGCAGGAGACCCGCCGCACATGGACGGAACAGGGCAAGGACATATCCTTCGCCGACATGGAGGAGACGGCCGCTCCGCTCGACGGGCAGGCGTTCCGCATCGACCCGGACGATCCGGTGTTCTTCCCGCCGGGGGACATGCCCGCGCGCGTCCGGCGTTATTGCGCGGAACACGGCCAGGGCGAGATCCCCAACGACGCCGCGCTGGTCCGCTGCATCTACGATTCCCTCGCCGACTGCTTCAAAAAACGCATCGAACAGCTCGAATCCATCACAGGTAAAAAAATTGACACGATCAACATCCTCGGCGGCGGCACGCGCGACAGGTTCTTCATGCGGCTTGTGGCGAAGACGACAGGACGCCGCGTGCTTGCCGGGCCGACCGAGGCGACCGCCATCGGCAATATCCTGGGCCAGATGATCGCCGGCGGCGAACTGAAAAACGCAGTGGAAGCCCGCGACCTCGTCGCAAAGTCGTTCCCCCTCGCCGTCTACGGCTGAACCTCCCCGGAACGGTTTTCGCGCCTGCTTTTCCTCAGCAGTCCTCCGGGCGGCGGCCTTTACTCAAAACGAACAGGACCGAGTTCAGCCCAGCACAAAGCCAGATGACGCTGGCGATCAGCGCCGCCCATGCCGTGCCGTTTGCGCCCAGCCGGGAACTGAACATCCAGTACAGCACCACGCTCAATGCGGCCGCACCGGCCGTGATCAGCGCTGCGCGGCGTTCTCGATGCATGGAATTCAGCATATCCGCATAGAAGCGTGCGGCGTTCCAGAGCAGCGCGCCTTCGATCAGAATCAGCGTACAAGGCGCGGCGTCGGCGAATTCCGCCCCGAAGAGGATACTCAGAATCCACCTTCCCCCGAAACCGAACACGATTCCGGCGCCGATCAACATCACGGCCGTGACCCCCAGCATGATCCATACGGACCGGCGCAGCGCACGGGTGTCCCCTTCCTGGTACAGCTGGTTGGAAAACGGCGCGAAGACTGTGGAAACGGCGTACAACGGACGGATCATCAGGGCAACCGGCAGCGCGATGTTGAAAAGGAATGTCTCCTCCGGCGTCCCGCGATACGACAGGATCACGTTGCCAAGCTCGGCGAAGAAATAATACCCGGTGCAGGACAGCAGCAGCCAGCCGCCCGCCTTCATGAGGCGCCTGCGGCCGTCCGGTGCGATCGGATGCAGGATTGTGAACCCGTATTTCCGTCCGGCCCACAGGATGCCGCCGAGTCCGGCGCACCACGCGCCGATCACATAAACGGCTATCACGGCTTCCAGTCCGTATTTCGCCTGGAAAATCCATACTCCGGCGAGGATCGTGACGGTATTCCACAGCTGAAGAAGACTCGACGCGACGAACTCCTTCAGGCCGTTAAGAAGCAAAGTCGTGGCGGCGGACAAACTGTACGGAAGCGGCAGCAGCAGAAGCAGCCTGAAAATGCGCCGGGAGTCGATCCCGTACCGTTCCATGCTGTCCCCCGCCAGCAGGACAACGGGCAGTACGACCAGGGTCAGGAATACCCCGGCGAGCAGGACCCACCGCACACACCATGCGTAAAAACCGTGTGCCTCATCATCCAGTCCGCGGTTGCGGGCATCCGGGATGCAGAAAAAGGACGCGTTCGGAATTCCCATCGAAAATAGCGCGGACAAAAGAGTGACCAGCGAAAAGGTACTGTAGAAAAAGGCGTATTCGTCTCCGGGAAGCCCGTTCGATGTGATGCGGCGCGTCAGATAGGCGCAGACTCCGATGACGAACGAACAGAACAGTGAAAACGCCGCGTTGCCGAAGAAATACCGCCGGAAACCGTTCATGGCTGTTCCTTCCGGTAGGTCATCAGCTCAAACAGCTTCAGGATCAGCGGTGACGGCAGGCAGAGCAGAACGTGTCCGGCGAACATGCGCAGCCTAGCCCGGAATGTCCAGGAATCTGTCCGATCCCGGAAAGCCTTCTGAATCTTCAGTGTGGTTTTCAGGCTGAGGCGCAGCCTGCTCTGTTTGCACTGGGAAGAGGACATCCTGTATTTCAGCACAGGTGTCGGAAGATTTGCGAAATCGTATTTCTCAAGCATACGGAGCCAGCAGTCGTAGTCCTGACAGCAGGCATATTCCGGGTTATAGCCCCCGACGTCGTCGATCGCGGCGCGCCGAAGCATCAGCGACGACTGCGAAATAACATTGCGGTCCGGCATTACGGTCCGGATTTCCTCAGGAGAAACGGGATAACCGCGGAATCCGGTCGTCCGCGACTGCTCGTCAATGATCTCCAGCGACGAACCGACTCCGCACAGCTCAGGATGCGCCTGCAGAAAACTCAGCTGCCGTTCCAGGCGGTCGGGCATGCAAACGTCGTCCGAATCCATCAGCGCAAGATATTCGCAATCCGGCGGGACGGCCGCCAGAAGCTTGTTACGGGTAAACGGAATTCCCCGGTTTTCACCATTCTTCAAAATCCGCATGCGGCTGTCTCCGGCGGCGTATTCCTCCAGAATTGACAGACTGTCGTCGCGGCTGCCGTCGTCGCAGACGATCAGGATAAAATCGCGGAACGTCTGAACGAGGACGGAGTCCAGGCACTCCCGCAGGAATCGTCCGGCGTTGTATACCGGCATGATAACAACGACTTTTGCTTTCCGGTCAGCGTTCATTCTTTTGTCCCGCCAGGGTTTTGCGGATTTGCGCCAGCTGTTCGCCCAGCAGCCCGAGGATGAAGCTCACCGCGCTCAGCATGATCAGCATGACCGATGCGGAATTAATGATCCGGGCCCGGAAATAGATATAAGCGCCCCATCCCAGTCCGAGCAGGAAAAAGATCAGACTGATCCGGAAAAAGGTAGTCATCGGGCGCAGCAGGATCGCCAGGTTCAGAATCTCCGCCAGCGTGACCAGCGCGGTCCGCGTGCCGATCGTGCTCTTGCCGGCGCGACGCGGCGCGACTTCGATCTCCGTCCGGGAGACCAGTTTCCGGTCGTTCACCATCAGCAGCAGGATCACGTCGCTGAACGCCATCGTGTCCGGACAGAGGTCCAGATACGGGACCGCCTCGCTCATACGGTAGCACTTCATGCCGGAATTGAGGTCGCGGACCGGCAGGCTCAGCAGCATGGCGGCGAACGTGCGGATCACCCATTTTCCGAGGGCGCGGTAGCCTCCGGATTCGTTGTTGACACGTTCGCCGACCACCAGGTCCGCGTCGGTCTCCACGATGCGCCGGAAACACTTCTCGACGTCTTCCAGGCGGTGCTGGCCGTCCGCGTCGATCGTGACCGCGAATTCCGTCTCCACGGCACGAAGCCCGGTTTTCGTCGCGGCGCCGTAACCGCGGTTGAGCTTATGATGGAGCACCGAAAGATGCGGCGCATCCTCCTTCATTTTCAGGAGCTGCGCACGGGTGTCGTCGCGCGAACCGTCGTCAACCGCGATCACGCGCCAGCCGCGTTCCCTCGCGAACACCAGAAGAGGCGGAAAGACGACGGGGATATTCTCCGCTTCGTTATAGCACGGCACGACGACGGACAGCGATGAATCCATAAATCAGTTCTCCTCAATTCTACGGAACAGCCGAACGGTGCTTTCCTCCGCGAGCGGGATCTCCCGCAGATCGTCGCGGGCTTCCGCGTTCGAAAGAAAAACGTCCTCATCCTTCCGTATCAGGAAATAATCGAAACCGGCAAAGGTCCGGCTGTCCGGCTTCGGCGTTTCAATCGGCACCGCGCGTTTCATCCCGGAGTAATACCATTCGATGGCGGCGTACCAGAAGAATACCCTGCCATCCGGGTTTTCCGCACGCATGATCTCGCCCGCGGCCTGCCCGGAACGGGCTGGCGCAAGTGCATCATCGGAAAAAAGGTCGTCGATCCCGTTCTGAATCTGAAACGCCAGGATCACCACGACCGCGGCGATTCCGACACGCAGAAGAGGACGCGGCAGCAGTTTCACGGCCCATCGCCAGAACCACCAGCAGGCCATTACCGTGAACACCATGAACAGCGGGATATTCATCAGGAAATAGCGGTAAGCATGGAGACGCGACAGCATGAAGATCACGGCGTTGAACGCTACGCTTACGATCAGCACGCTGAAAAACGGATCCCACTTCACGAAATCCGGCACGATACGGTCCGGCCACAAATAGTGTGTCGGGCTGTGCGCGTCTGACGCATGCGCACGGGAAGCATCATAGCGCCGGCCGTATGCGGCAAGGATCAGCAGAACGACGCCCGCGACAGCAAACCCGAAGTAAAGCTCGTAATTCCCGACGATGTTCTTCCGGATGACCTCAAGACAGTCAGGCAGAACGTTCGTCCCTTTCGCCGCGGATTCTCCTGCCCCGACAGACTCAACAGACGGTTCCGAAGTGTGCGGAATCGCTGAAAAAATCTGATTCAGCTTCGTGTTGACGCGGGCATCGTAGATGAATTGTCCGCAGAACCGCCAGTTGATCCAGGCGCGGCTCAGCAGGGCGGCCGCCCACGCCGCGATCGCCGTCAGCATCGGCAGGACCGGCAGAACGCGTTTTTCGCGCCACGCGGCCCACAGCCAGAAAAGCGCCGTGCATCCGAACAGCATGCACGCGTTGCCGATCGCCTCGCTCCGGACGAGCGACAAACCGCCCAGCGCAAGGCCAAACCCGACTGCCGTCCCGCACGAACGGAATCTCTCCCGGATCAGACGGGCGGAACAGTACAGCGCGGCGACCATGAAAAAAATTTTGCCGGAATCAAGCAGGCCGGCACACGAGAACCGGATGATCTTCGGCGCGCAGGCGAAAAGCACCGCTCCGAACGCCGACGGTTCGTCCGGCAGGAAACATTTCAACAGAAGATATACGAACGGGATCGTCGCGACATAGAATATGCACGACACCGCCGACATCGCCCTGTCGGGAGCCATGCCGAACAACGTGAAAATCCTCGCAAGAAACACGTTCAGCAGCGGGATCGCGGGATGGACCGCTTCCGCATACGCGCCGGACACAAGTGTGCGCAGCATCGCCGCATACACGTTCGCCGTATCGCGATAGGCGATACCGGTAAAAAAAATCAGGTGCGTCAGCGATATGGCCGCACCGACCAGAACCGCGGCAATCAGCATCCATTCCGCGGCGGAAACTTTATGACGAAACACCCGAAACACCTTTCTTTCGTTTTGTGTCTCTTTAAAATATTAGGGAAAGACGTTATAATATAACCTCTTAACATTATGAATGCAAGCCGACAACACGAAAAAGGCTGTTCTTTTCAGCTGAAACCATGCTTCCTTTTTCCGTATAAGAAGGTCTCTCTTCCTCAGGCTTTTTTATCTATCAAAAAAACGTTTGACATTCCAACGTGCTGAAAACCGGCGTTTCCCGGACCTGTTTTTTCTTCCGTTCATGGCCCGTTTCCTTTTTCACGGGTTCGATATGCCGCCGCTTGCGACGAACCCGAACAGGGGTGCAACGTGTAAAAAAAAGCCCTCCGTTCAAACGAAGAGCTTTTTTCAGGAAAGAATCCGGCGCCAAAGAAACGCCGGATATAATTCAAGGGAATACCTGAACTCAGTCGCCGAGCGCCTTGCGGACGGCTTCGAGCGTGGCGGGGATCACGACCGGCTTGTTGGCGAACGTGCCGCGGATGCCGTAGTGATCCATGAGCGTGTCCTGATGATAGCCGACGACGGCGTCCGGATCCTTCAGGATGTTTCCGGTGAGGATGCCGACGACCTTTTCATCGGGGCCGATCACGCCGCTGTCGCGGAGTTTCTTCGCGCCGGCAAGCGAGCAGCAGGAGGCGGGTTCCGCGCCGATTCCGGCGGCGTCTAGTTTCGCCTTGGCGTCCATGATCTCCTGTTCGGTGACCTGTTCGACCACGCCGTTGCTCCATGTGACGGCGCGCATGCTCTTCGGCCAGGAGACGGGGTTGCCGATCTTGATGGCTGTGGCGATCGTCTCCGGGTTCTTGACAGGTTTGAACTCGGTGTGGTTCTTCCACATGGTGTAGAGCGGATTCGCGCCTTCGGCCTGGATGACGGCGATGCGCGGGACCTTGGAGATGATTCCGAGCTCGTGAAGCTCCATCAGCGCCTTGCCGAGCGCGCTGTTGTTGCCGAGGTTGCCGCCGGGGATGACGAACCAGTCGGGCACCTGCCAGTCGAGCTGCTGAAGCGTTTCGATGCAGATCGCCTTCTGGCCTTCGATGCGGTAGGGGTTGATGGAGTTCAGGAGGTAGATATTGAGTTCGCGGCAGACGTCCTGGACCAGCGCCATGGCGTCATCGAAGTTGCCTTGGATCTGAAGCGTGCGTCCGTTGTAGGCGAGCGCCTGGGCGAGCTTGCCGTAGGCGATCTTGCCTTCCGGGATGAAGATCACGGCGCGCATGCCGACGACGGCGGCGTAGGACGCCATGCTGGCGCTGGTGTTGCCGGTGCTGGCGCAGGCGACGCTCTTCGCGCCGAGCCGACGGGCCGCGCTCGCGCCGCAGGTCATGCCGCGGTCCTTGAAGCTGCCGGTCGGGTTTTCGCCCTCGTGCTTGAACCAGAGGTCGGAGAGTCCGGCCCATTTCCCGGCGGACCCGGCGGGATAGAGGCGGGTGTTGCCCTCCTGCCGGGTCACGATCATTTCGTCCGGGACGGACAGGATGAGCTCGCGGTAGCGCCAGACGCCGGAGGATTCGACGCCGCGTTTAAGGCCCCAGCGGGAATCCCAGAGCTTGCGGAGTTCTTCGCCGTCGATTTTGGAAAGGTCGCGTTTGACGTCGAGGATGCCGCCGCAGTCGCATTTGTAGCGGAGGTCCCAAGGGTCGTAGGTCTTGCCGCAGCTGACGCATTCGAGATACATTTCGGGAGATTTCATGGAATCACTTCCTTGCGATTTTTGTGAGGTAAACTATGCCGAACACCTGGAACAGCAGAGGCGGGATCCAGACGACATATTGAGGATAAAACTGGGGATTGTAGCGGAGCGCGTCGGACACGAGCACGCCGCCGTAGTAGAGCGCGCCGAGGGCGACGCTGAGAATCAGGCCGATGGAAGTTTCGCGGCGGCTGGTGCGGATCGCCAGCGGCAGGCCGAGCATCATGAACGCGATGGGCGCGAGGGCCAGGGCGATGCGCTGGTTGATCTCGACGTTGATCGCCGTGGCGTCGACACCCGCGGCGTCCTTGCCGCGTTTCAGGTAGATCGCGAGGCGGGCGAACAGGCTCTTGTAGGCCAGATATTTGTCCTTGATGAAGACGTCTTTCTGGTTGTAGCGGTCGCCGAACGGCACATTCAGTTCGACGGATTCGCTGTAGGAATGCTCCTTGCGGCGGTCCTTCCCGCTTCCCTCCACGGTCTCGACCAGCGCGTCGTACAGCGTCACGGTCAGGACCTGCGACGCCGCATCCACCGACAGCTTGCCGCGCGAGGCGAGGATGTCCTGTTTGGTCGTGCCGTCCTTGTCCGGCAGGTAGATCTGAACGCCGTAAATATGGTCCTCGTCCCCCTCGGAATCCTTCGAGTCGATAAAGAACGTGAGGCTGCCGAGCTGCACCGGAATGCCGGGCGTGAAGAACGCCAGCGGCGAGTTGGCCGCCGCGCTTTTCACGAGGTCTCGCGCGTCGCCGAGCGCCGGGGGACCGACCTGGAGCTGAAGCCAGAGGCAGAGGCAGGACAGCAGGAAGGAGGAAACGATGATCGGGGAGATGATTTGGAGAATGGAAATGCCGCAGGCGCGCATGGCGGTAATCTCGTTGTCCGCCGAAAGACGCCCGAAGACAAGCATGATTGAGACAAGCGCGGCCCACGGAATGGAAAAGGCCAGCGCCATCGGGAGCGCCAGCAGAAGGAACTTGCCCGCGATCAGAGGGGAAATGCCCTGACTGATGTATTCGATGACTTTCATGAGGTTGGCGCCCGTCATGGCAAAAGTCAGAACCACGATCGCCATGCCGAACGTCGCCAGAAAGTTTTTAGTGATGTACCAGTTGAGAATAAACATATCGCAGCCTGTGTGAAACGTGAAAACTAAATAATATAGCATGCGCAATGGCGGGAATCAAACTTTTTTTGCCGTTTTTTTGCGGAGGGATGCAAAAAAGACAAACAGCCCCGGACACATAAAAAAAACACGTTCTTTTGTGTCATATCCATATTGCATTATTGGAAAAACATGCTACATTATACGCGAACCTGCATTGCTTTTTTATTTTTTGAATGGGCGCAAAAGAAACCGGAGGCTCCGGCACAACAGGAGGACGCCGGAATTGCCTTTTTGCAACCGCATTTTTGACAGACGAGGCAAAATGAACCGACACAACACTGACAGGAATACCCCGCACTCGCGGGCAGGCCGAATTCTTTCCGCTCTTATCATGCTGTTCACGGCGGCGGTCCTGTGCTGCTGCGGGAAAAAGGAAACGGAACAAAAACAGAGTTTCATTTCGACCCCCGACGACCTCAATGATTCGAACTATGTGATCGGCATCGTATCCGAAACATCTTCCGGCAACGAGGCGAAAATCAATTTCCCGCGTGCGAAATTCCGCGAATACGAAAACATCGGCGACGCATACCCGGACCTCGAAAACGGCACGCTCGACGCCATCGCGTTCGACCGCCCCGCCCTGGATTACGCCCAGCGCAAACGTGACAGTTTCGTCCTGCTGCCGGACAACTACGCGGAAGGACACGTGGGGATCGCGGTCCCGGCGTCCAAACCCGAACTGCTCCAGAACGTCAATGCGTTCCTCCGGGAGTATTTCACCTCCGGGCTGTACGACAACATGTACGCCCGCTGGATCAAGTCCAGCGATCCGAGAATGCCGAAAGTCGCCGCTCCCGCCAGCCCGTACGGAAAACTCGTGATCGGAACGGAAGACAAAAACGAGCCCATGAACTTCATCGATTCCGACGGATCGCCCGCGGGATTCGACGTGGAACTGATCTACCGTTTCGCGGCCGCGTTCAACATGTCCGTGGAGCTGAAAGTGATGCCATATCTCGACCTGTTCACCGCCGTCGAAAAAGAGACCGTGGACCTTGCCGTCGCGTCCATGGACAAAATCGACGGTTCAAACCGAGCCATCATTTTCTCGGAGGACTACATCGACTGCCCCGCCGCCATTCTGACGCGGAAACAGCTCTACAAACCCGCCGGAAACCACGGCGCGGCGCTGAAAACGCCGCAGGAACTCGCCGGAAGCTACGCGGCGATCCTCGCCGGATCGAAATACGCGGCGGAATGCAAGGATATTCTGCCGAACACGAAATTCGTCCTCGCGGACAGCCGCGAGTCGGCCTGCTCCCTGCTTATCTCGAACAAGATCGACTCCATGCTCATGGAAGAGCCTCTGGCGCGTTCCTGCACCGCGCAGTACCCGGAGCTCCAGATCGCTTCCATCGTCAAGCGCGAAGCCTATTCCTTCGCCATGCCGCAGGGATCTCCGCTCTACCGCGCCGTCAACCGCGTCATCACAGAACTGAGGGATAACGGCAGTCTCCACGACCTCGCGGCGAAATGGTGCGCCGCGAAACCGGAAAAACTGGAATTCGAACAGCTGTTCGAGCACGACGACACGCCGATGGTCAACGGCACGCTCCTCTATGCGGCCGCCCCCGGCGCCACGCCGCTCTGTTTCATGGGCGAGGACGGCACCCTGCTCGGACTGGAAATCGAGATCGTACGCTACGCCGCCCACGAATTCGGCATGAACCTTCAGATCATTCCCGCCCGACGCGAAATGCTGCTGGACCTGCTCCGGTCGGGACAGATCGACATGGCAGGCGGCATGCTCGCGCCGAACGAGGGAAACACGGAGAATATCGAATTCTCGGAAGCATACTATGAAGGAGGCGCCGCGATTGTGACGGATATCCCGCACGACGAATACGTCTTCGGCATCACCAGACTCAACCAGCTGACGGGAAAACGCGTCGGCGTCCTGCCGTTCTCCTTCGCCGCGGCGCAGCTCGATGAAAAACTGCCCGAAGCGATCCCGTTCTACGTCAATCAGGAACGCGACCTGTTCTATCTGCTTGGTACCGAAAAGATCGATGCGTTCGTCATCAGCGAGCCGCGCGCCAAAGAGTATCTCCCCGACTATCCGCAGTTCATTCAGATTCCGGAATATATCACGCGTGTCGACTACACTTTCTACTTTTCCGCTAACAAACGGGCCCTCAGCGAGGCGTTCTCGCGGCAGATTCGCGCCATGAAAAAGAACGGCATACTGAAGGCGATTCAGAACGAATGGGTTTCTCCGGCGAACCAGGAAGCCGAACTTCCGCAGGATATTCAGGACGCCCCCAACGGTGTCCTCCGCATGGGCGTCGCGATCGAGCGCGAACCGTTCTCTTACCTCCGCAACGAAAAACTCGTCGGGTACGACCTGGAAACCGCACAGCGGGCGGCCGCATCCATGGGCTTCGGCGTGGAGTTCGTCCGGATCGAACAGAACGGGCTTGAACAGGCGATCGAGGAAGGCAGGGTCGACTTCGGCGCCGCCGACATTTCCTCCCGCTACACATCGTCCGGCAAGCTCGTCTACACCGAGCCGCACTACAACGGCGGACTCATCGCGGTCGTGCCGGACAAAACGAAAGCCAGACGCGTCCACATGGCACTGATTCCGCAGATCAGTTTCTTCTTCAAGGAACAGTGGTTCAGCCTGCGCCGTTCGCTCTGGGAAGACAACCACATGCGTCAGGTCCTCGGCGGCTTCAAGACGACGCTCATCCTCACCGTGTCCGCCGTCTTCTTCGGCGCCATCCTCGGCATTCCGCTCTGCATGCTCCGCCAGTCGAAACGCAAGGGTGTTTCGGTCCCCGCCGATATCGTCTGCGCCCTGATCTACAACATACCGATCCTTATCCTCCTCATGGGACTTTACTATGTTATCTTCCGCAGATTCGGACTCCGTCCCTTCACCGCCGCGGTCGTGATCTTCATCCTCCGCTTCATGGCATCCTCCTGCCGTCTCTACATGACCACGCTCGACCATATCGGCGGTGTACAGCTGGACGCCGCGCGGGCGCTCTGCCTGCGCAAGTTCACCTTCTTCCGCAAGGTCATCTTCCCGCAGGCCGCCGCATACCTTGCCAAACCGTTCCGCGAGGAGATCATCCGCCTGGTCGAACTGACCACGGTCGTCGGCTACGTCTCCGTCTGGGACCTCACGAAGGTAGTCGACTGGATCCGCGGCCGCACCTACGAGTCCTTCTTCCCCATCGCATTCGCCACGCTGCTTTATTTCATCCTTTCCTTCTCCCTGATCGCCGTCATCTCCTTCCTCAGCAAAAAATTCGAGGCGTCCGTCCGGAAACAGAAACAGGAAACCGTGCAGAACATGGAATAACCGCGTCGCGAATCGACCCGGATTGCAAGACGAAAGAACAAAAAAGAGACAAAAAAGATGAGACCACGTCCGAACCGCCCGTCCCGCCCGGGACGGAAGCCTTTCCGCAAACCTTTTCAGCATAAATTCAAACGGCCGCCGGAACTGGTTCCCGCCCGGTTGCACGTCATCCTGGCCCGCGAAGCGCCGAAAGCCGTCATTTTCCGGCGCGGACCGTCCGGACAGGTCTGCACGGTCGGCTGGGACCTGGAGACCGACACGTTCACCATGGGGCAGTGGCTCAAGGGGCGCATCTACGAATACCGTGGCGACCTTTCGCCCGATGGAAAACATATGATCTACTTCGCCGCGGATTTCCGCCGCCCGGACACGATCCTGGAGTATACGGAAAAACTCCGCGAGGACACGTTCGGGCCGCGTCCGGAGAAATACGACGAATACAACAAGCAGATGCAGGAGATCCGCCGGGACCACGCGGACGAGATCGAACGTTTCGCCGCCTTGCCCGAAGCGTCCTCGCCGAGCTGGACCGCCATTTCCCGCGCGCCGTATCTGAAAGCGCTCGACCTGTGGTTCAACGGGACCGCCTGGAACGGCGGCGGCCTCTTCCTGAACAACAAAAAAGTCTGGCTCAACACCCCCGCGCCGGGGATCACGATCCCGTACTGTGCGCGGTCCGGCAGCGGACTCGACGCCTCGCAGGATTTCCCGTTCGACACGTACTTCGGCGGCGAATGTCCCGGCGTCTACTGCCACCGCCTCGTCCGCGACGGCTGGACCGCAAAGCATCAGGCGGAAAACTCCGTCGTCTACGAAAAGCCGCTCGCGTCCGGCTGGGCGCTTCAGAAGCTCTTCGTCAGCGGTCGCCCCGGCCGCGACGGGTATGGCTGCTACTGGGAACGCCACCGCATCATCCATCCCGAACGCCGTTTGAAGATCGACGGGCCCGGCTGGCGCTGGGCCGACTACGACGCCCCGCGCAACCGCATCCTTTACGCCAAGAACGGCATCCTTTACGCGCTTCCGGTCGCCGCCGATTTCGGCGCGCCGGTCATGCTTAAGAACTTCAACGGCATGAAATTCGAAGCCGTCAAGGCTCCGTACTGAACCATCGAATCCAACCAACGAGGCATCCCATGACCGACCGTTCCGAAGAAGCGAAAAACAATTTCCTCAACGGCATGAACTGCGCCCAGGCAGTCCTCTGCGCCTTCTGTGACCGCTGCGGACTTGACTGCGACACCGCTCTGAAACTCGCCTCCGGGTTCGGCGGCGGCATCGCACGCCAGCGCGAAGTCTGCGGCGCGGTCTCCGGCATGTGCATGGCCGCCGACCTGATCCGCGGACCCGGCGAAGGCGCGGACAAGGCCGCGAAGGACGAACACTACGCGTTCATCCGCGAACTCTGCGACGCTTTCCGCGAAGAGACCGGCTCCATCGTCTGCCGCGAACTCCTCGGACTCGCCCCGCGCCAGAGCGATCCGCCCGTCTCCGAGGCGCGCACCCCCGCCTACTACAAAAAGCGTCCATGCGCCGACCTCGTCGCACTCGCAGCAAAAATCCTGTCGGAAAAGATTCCCGAATAATCGCTATTTTCGTGCGCTCGCGTAGCAGCGCACTACCCACGTGGAGGGCTTGCCCTCCCTCGTCGCATTGGCGGCGAAGATTTTGTCGGAACATCTCCCCGAATAACGGCAACGATTTTTCGGGAAAAAACGGCATCCGGCTTGCATTTTCCGCAAAATGATGTATAGTATTTGGTTACTTTGACGCGAAACTCATACAACACATAACAGATATCACGGAGATTTGAAATGTCCAAGCATCCCAGTCTGAAGGCCGCCGGCCGCATCCGGAAACAGAGAAACGTCCTGAAGCGTTTCGAACGCATCAACCTCCTCAAGCAGGACGGCCGCTGGCAGGAAGGCCAGAAAGTTCTCAGCGCTCTTCCCAAGACCAAACCCGAAGAGTAAGCCCGGAGCCGCCGCGCGCGGCTTTGGCGCCCGCCTCCGGTCCGCCGGAATCCGCGGGTCCTGAGATCAGGGACGTCCCGAACAAGGTGCGTCCCCCTTTTTTTTACACTTGAAATCTTGAAACCGGAGATCACAGGCAATGGCAAAAGGAACGGTCATTCAGAAAATCTTAGCGAACCATCTCGTATCCGGCAGCGGCGTTCCGGGCGAACCCGCGGCGATCCGCATCGACCAGACGCTGACGCAGGACGCCACCGGGACGATGGCTTATCTGGAACTCGAAGCGATGGGCACCGGCAAGGTGAAAACCGAGCTGTCCGTGTCGTACGTGGACCACAACATGCTCCAGATGGGGCCGGAAAATCCCAATGACCACCTCTATCTCCAGTCCGTCGCGGCCGCGCACGGCATCCGCTTCAGCCGTCCCGGCAACGGCATCTGCCACCAGGTCCACCTGGAACGCTTCGGCGTGCCCGGCAAGACCCTGCTCGGCTCCGACTCCCACACCCCGACCGGCGGCGGCATCGGCATGATGGCGATCGGCGCGGGCGGCCTGGACGTCGCGCTCGCCATGGCGGGCAAGCCGTTCCGCCTCGCCTACCCGAAGATCATCGGCATCCGCCTCACCGGCAGACTCCGCCCGTGGGTCGCCGCGAAGGACATCATCCTGAAGGTCCTGAGCATCCTCACGACGAAGGGCAACGTCGGCTGCATGGTCGAGTATTTCGGACCGGGCGTCGCCACGCTCTCCGTGCCCCAGCGCGCCACCGTCACGAACATGGGCGCCGAGCTCGGCGTGACCACCTCCGTCTTCCCGTCCGACGCCAGCACCCGCGCGTTCCTCGAAGCGCAGGGACGCGGCTCCGTCTGGACCGAACTCGTCGCCGACGCCGACGCGGAATACGACCGCGTGATCGACATCGACCTCTCCACGCTCGAGCCCATGGCCGCCTGCCCGTCCAGCCCGGACAACATCAAAACCGTCGCCGAACTCTCCGGCATGAAGGTCAACCAGGTCATCATCGGCTCCTGCACGAACAGCTCCTACCGCGACCTCTCCATCGTCGCCGGCATGCTCAAGGGGCGCAAGGTCCACCCGAACGTCTCCCTCGACATCGCGCCCGGCAGCCGACAGGTCCTCGCCATGCTCGCCGCCGACGGCAAGCTAGCCGACATCGTCTCCGCCGGAGCGCGCATCCTCGAATGCGGCTGCGGCCCCTGCATCGGACAGGGCCAGAGCCCGGCAAACGGCACCGTCACAGTCCGCACGTTCAACCGCAACTTCCCCGGCCGTTCCGGCACGAAGGGCGACCAGTCCTACCTGGTCAGCCCGGAGACCGCCTGCGCCGCCGCCCTCACCGGCGAATTCACCTCTCCGCTCACGCTCGACTTCGCGTACCCCGTGTTCGAGGATCCCGAATCCTTCACGGTCGACGACTCCATGATCCTGCCGCCCGCCGACGATCCGGCGTCCGTCGAGATCATCCGCAAGCCCACGATCGGCGCGCCGCCGAACTGCAAGCCTCTGCCGGAGAAGCTCGACGGCGTCGTGGTCATCAAGACCGGCGACAAGACCTCCACCGACGACATCATGCCCGCGGGCGCTTACCTCAAATACCGCAGCAACATCCCCGAATACGCCAAGGCCGTCTTCGCGCAGACCAACGTCCCCGGCAAGCCCACGTTCGCCGAACGCGCCTCCGCCGTCCGCGATTCCGGCCGCCAGGCCGTCATCGTCGGCCGCGACAGCTTCGGCCAGGGCTCCAGCCGCGAGCACGCCGCCATCTGCCCGATGTACCTCGGCGTGAAGGCCGTCATCGCCATCGCCATCGAACGCATCATCCGCGCCAACATGATCAACTTCGGCATCCTGCCGCTCACGTTCGCGAATCCCGCCGACTACGACCGGATCGACCCGGAGGACGCTGTCGAGATCGCCGACCTCCGCAAGGCCGTCCAGGAAAGCTCCATCACGGCCACCGTGAAGAAGCCCGGCGGAGAGTCGTTCCAGATACAGCTGAACCTGAACGTGTCCGACGAGGACCGCGTGATTCTGACCGCGGGCGGCCGCCTGAACGTGAAGTGAGGCGGCGCCGGACCGAAAAGACAACCCACGCGTGCGGCATCCGACAACAAACAGAAACACGGACAACCGGACGCCCGCGCGGACAATAAACAACCACATGTTTCCGGCTGACAAGCCGGGTTTTCCGAGGGTGCGGGAATGAACGTCAAAAAAGATAAATTCGAACATTGGTCGGCGGAGGATTCCGCCACGCTTTACGGCATCAACGACTGGGGCGCGGGCTATTTCCACGTCAACGAGAAGGGCGAGCTCACGATCTCGCCGAACCCGGACAAGGACGCCCCGGCGGTCAGCCTGCCCGACATCGTGCAGGGCATCCGGGAACGCGGCATGAACATGCCCGTGCTGATCCGCGTCAGCAACATCCTGGAATCGCGCATCAACCAGCTCCACGCGAGCTTCCGCAAGGCGATCGAGCAGACCAAGTATCAGGGCAAGTACAAAGGCGTCTTCCCCATCAAGGTCAATCAGCAGCAGCAGGTCGTGCAGGACATCTCCCGCTACGGCCGCGAATTCCATCACGGGCTCGAAGCCGGCAGCAAGGCCGAGCTCATCGCCGCCCTCGGCACGCTCCACGACCCCGATGCGTGCGTGGTCTGCAACGGATACAAGGACGAGGAGTTCGTCGACCTCGCGCTGTTCGCCTCCATGCTCGGATACCGGTGCATCCTCGTCATCGAGATGCCCAGCGAACTCGACGTCATCATCGAACGCAGCCGCATGCTGAAAGTCAAGCCCATGATCGGCGTCCGCATGAAGCTCTCCACGCGCGCGGGCGGCAAGTGGACCGAATCCGGCGGCGACCGCAGCGTGTTCGGCCTGAACACCGCCCAGCTCATGGAGCTCGTCGATTACCTCAAGGAAGAGGACATGCTCGATTGCCTCCGCCTCCTCCATTATCACATCGGCTCCCAGATCCCGAACATCCGCGACATCCGTTCCGGCGTGCAGGAGGCGAGCCGCGTCTACATCGGCCTCGTGCAGGAAGGCGCGCCGATGGGCTATCTCGACCTCGGCGGCGGCCTCGCCGTCGACTACGACGGTTCCCACACGAACTACCAGCACAGCCGCAACTACACCATCGACGAGTACTGCGTCGACATCATCGAGACCGTCGGCGAACTGCTCACCGAGGCGAACGTGCCGCACCCGGACATCATCACCGAATCCGGGCGCGCCACCGTCGCGTATTCCTCCATCCTGCTGTTCAACATCCTTGACGTCGCGCGCTTCGATCCGGTCACCATCCCGGACAAGATCCCGGAGAACGCGCACGACCTCACGAAGGACCTGATGAACATCCTTTCCAACATCAACCAGAAGAACCTTCAGGAGTTCTTCCACGACGCCATCTACAACCGCGACGAACTGCGTCTGCTCTTCAAGAACGGCCGCATCTCCCTCCGCGAGCGCGCCCTCGTCGAATCCGCCTTCTGGCACATCATGGCGGTCGCGAACAAGGAAGCGCAGAAGCTCGCCTACATCCCGGACGAATTCGAGGACCTCGACGCCCAGCTCGCCGACATCTACTACGCCAATTTCAGCGTCTTCCAGTCGCTCCCCGACTCCTGGGCCATCCACCAGGTCTTCCCCATCGTCCCCATCCACCGCCTCAACGAACGCCCCACGCGCAGCGGCATCCTGTCCGACATCACGTGCGACTGCGACGGCAAGGTGGACAAGTTCGTGGACCTGCACGACGAGCTTCACACGCTCCCGCTCCACGAGCTGAAGCCGGACGAGGAATACTACCTCGGCGTGTTCCTGGTCGGCGCGTATCAGGAGACGCTCGGCGACCTCCACAACCTCCTCGGCGACACCAACGTCGTCAGCATCACCATCTCCCCGGACGGCCATTTCGACATCGACAAGGAAATCGAGGGCGACTCCGTCGGAGACGTGCTGTCCTACGTCGAGTACGACTCCAAGGAGCTCATCACCTTCTTCCGCAGCGTCGCCGAACGCGCCGTCCGCAGGAAAATGATCACTCCCGCCCAGCGGAAGACCATCACGAACGCGTTCGAGGACGGCATTCGCGGATACACCTATTTTGAACGTTAAGACACTTCACAGAAGGAGACCCACACCATGTCAAGAGTCCTGATCATCGGAGCGGGCGGCGTCGCCACCGTCGCCGCGCACAAATGCGTCCAGGCGTCCGACGTCTTCACCGACATCATGATCGCCAGCCGCACGGAGTCCAGATGCAAGAAACTGGCCGCCGCCCTGAAGCGTCCCGTTCAGACCGCCCAGGTCGACGCCGACAACGTCCCGCGGCTCGTCGAGCTCATCAGGTCGTTCCGTCCGGACGTCGTCCTGAACCTCGCCCTGCCCTACCAGGACCTCCACATCATGGACGCCTGCCTCGAGACCGGCGTGGACTACGTCGACGCCGCGAACTACGAGCCGCCGGACGTGGCGCACTTCGAATACAGCTGGCAGTGGGCGTACCGCGACCGCTTCCGCGAGAAGGGCATCACCGCGCTCCTCGGCAGCGGATTCGACCCCGGCGTCTCCAACGTCTACACCGCGTGGGAAAAGCAGTATTTCGACACCATCGACACGCTCGACATCATCGACTGCAACGCGGGCGACAACGGCCAGGCGTTCGCCACGAACTTCAACCCGGAGATCAATATCCGCGAGGTTACGGCGAAGGGTAAATACTACAAGGACGGCCAGTTCATCGAGACCGAGCCGCTCGAATTCTCCAAGATGTTCGACTTCCCTGCCGGGATCGGCCCGAAGAAGATCTACCTGCTCTGGCACGAGGAGCTCGAATCCCTCGCCCCGTACCTGAAGCCGTACGGCCTCAAGGAGGCGCGTTTCTGGATGACCTTCTCCGACAACTACATCAAGCACCTCGAAGTCCTCCAGGACGTCGGCATGACCCGCATCGACCCGGTCATGTACGAAGGACACGAGATCATCCCGCTCCAGTTCCTGAAGGCGCTTCTCCCCGATCCCGCCTCACTCGGCCCGCTTACCAAGGGCAAGACCTGCATCGGCTGCCTCCTTCAGGGCTCCAAGGACGGCAAGCCCGTCAAGCGCTTTGTGTACAACGTCTGCGACCACGAGGAATCCTTCCGCGAGACCGGCGCGCAGGCCGTCTCCTACACGACCGGCGTCCCCGCCATGATCGGCGCGATGATGCTCGCCACCGGCACATGGAAGGGCCCCGGCGTCTTCAACATGGAGGAATTCGACCCTGCCCCGTTCATGCAGAAGCTCAACGAGTACGGCCTTCCCTGGGAAGAGATCGTGTACTGATTCTGCTCAAGTTCAGGACGGTTTTCCGAACGGGAGACCGTCCTTCTTTTTCCCACGACGACGATGAAGAGAAAAACAAAGATCCCCAGAAAGGTCTGGGAGTTTATCTGCACGGCGGCGATCATCGCCGTCCTCGTCTTCGCCGCCGTCGCATTCTTCAAATAAGCCGAGCAGTCCCGTGTACACGACGAAAAAAACATTGCTGCAGCGGATGCAGAACTGCGACGAAATCTCATGGGAGGAGTTCTACCGCATCTACTGGCCGCTCGTCCTCGACATCGGCCGGAAACTCGGCATGCCGCAGGACAACTGCGCCGATCTTATGCAGGAGATCATGATCGGTCTGTTCAACGGGGAACCGCTTCTGCGCTACGATCCCGCCAAAGGCAAATTCCGGACCTACTTCGGCGTGCTCGTCCGGCACAAAGCGGCGGAAATGCTCCGGAAATCGGCCCGTTTTTCATCTGTTCCCGCCCAAAACCCTAGTGCTTCCTCCTCGCTTCCGGATGCTCTTCCGGCATCGCTGACCGGGGACGACCTCGACGAAAACAACCCGTTTCAAAGCCTGTTCGACGAGGAGTATCGCAAGTGCCTTCTCTCCGCGGCGATGAACGAGCTGCGGAACACCGTCGAATCGAAGACCTACGCGATCTTCGAAATGGTCGTACTCCAGGAACGCCCGCAGAAGGAAGTCGCGCGTTGCCTCGGGATCAGCCGCGCCGCCATCGACGTTTACTGTTCCCGCTGCCGGAAAATGCTCCGGAAGATCGTTTCCGACATCCGCGTCGAAAACCCCGATTTCAACCTCGACATACCGTTATGAGCTTCACCGGACCGTTCGACTTCCAAAAAGGCGACCTCCTGGAGGGGATGACGATCGTTTCGCCGCTCGTCCGGGGCGGGCACGGGGACCTGTACCTCGTGAACGAGGACGTCGAGCAGAAAAAAGTCCTGAAGGTGATCCAGCGGGCGGACAACGACGGCGAGCTCACCGGGATCGAGAAATGCCGTGCGATTTCCTCGCATATCCCCGGACTGGTCCCCATCCTGAAAGTCGGAAAGCTCGCCAGCGGACGCATCTGGTGCGTCATGCCTCCGGCGGACAATCTGGCGCAGTGGCCGGACTACGAACCGGACACGCTCGCGAACCGCATCGTCCGGAACGGACGGCTCCAGCCGGAAGAGGTCCTGCGTCTGGCGGACAAGATGCTGTCGACCGTCCGGGACCTTCACAGGGCCGGGCTCGCGCATTGCGACATCAAGCCGGACAACATCGTCTTTCTCGACAAGGAGCCGAAGCTGACCGACTACAGCCTGCTTTCCGACACGCTGAACCGCCTCGCCGACGCGCCGTTCGGGACCACCGGCTTCGTCCCGCCGGAAATGACGTGCGATCCGGACGCCTACAAACCGCGGGACTGCGACCTGTACGCCATCGGCAAGGTCATCTACTGCGCCTGGTCCGGAATGGACGCGATGCTGTTCCCGTCCGTGCCGGAGTCGATCCCGCTGCCGGAGATCGGGATCATGCTGCCGCTCTACATGAAAGCGTGCAGCGAGTCGCCGAACAGACGGTTTCAAAGCGCCGACGAGTTTATCTCCGCCGTCGCGGACGCGCGTTCGCGCCTGCTCGACAGCCGCCTGTCATGGGGCAGAAGGGTCCTTCGCAGATGCGGACGGGTCCTGCCCGCGCTTCTGTTCCTGTTCGCCCTGTGCGCGGCCGTCCTGCTCTTCTTCCTCTGGCGCGGAACTCAGAACGCCGATCCGCTCGTCGTCACGACGCCGTGGGACAGCGCGGACGAGAACGACGGCGCGAACAGTCTGCGCGAAGCGGTCGCATATTCGCAGATACCCGGCGGACCGTGGAAGATCCGCTTCAACATGCCGGAAAGCGACACCGTTTATCTGCCCGACCCGACGCAGGTCACCCCGAATATGCGGTTCTCGACGACGAACGAAAAGACCGGCAATCCGGTGGACATCGTGCTGAACGAACTTCATGTCGCGGACCGCGTGATCAACACCTCCGAAGACGTGGAGGGCGGCGGCGCCGCGCTGCATGCGAACTCCGGACGGTTCGTGGTCAAAAAGGGGACGTATGAACGGAACGTGGACCGCGGGACCGGCGGCGCGGGCGGCGCGTTCCGCATGATCGACTGCGACCTGACCGTGGACGGCGCGGCCTTCCGGCAGAACGCCGCGTTCAGCAGAGGAGGCGCACTGAACCTCGAACGCACCCGCGCGACGATCCGGAACACGCAGTTCCAGGGAAACCGGGTCAACGGATTCGGCGGCGCGATCAATCTCTTCGACTGCCAGGAGGTCCTGATCGTCGATTCGTGCTTCGAAAACAACAGCACCGGAGACCATTTCCTGTACGGCTGGTGCGGCGGCGCGATCCAGGTCGAGGGCAGCAAGCTGGTCTACGAGGTCTCGGACGGGCTCACGATCATAAACGAGGGCAACAAATCCGGCTGCGGCGGCTTCATCGCGTTCGCCGTTTATGACAGGACGCCCGTGAAATCCTCCGGCGCGGAGTTCCGCATCGACGGCATCATGATCATCGGCGACGGCGACGGCAGGGACTCCATCGCGTCCAGCGTCAGAACAGGCGACGAGCATACGGATATGCCGAGCCCGGTAGAGGACATATCCGCCTACGACATCCTCATCCGCAAGACCGGAAAAGGGATCCTGTCGATCGACGCGCCCGTCGGCGACTACGACGGACAATGGTCCGTCGAGGAGGGCTCGCTGGTCTTCACCTACGACAAAGGCGGCGATTTCGACGGCGCGATCACGATCTCCGGCGGACAGCTGGTCATGGATGATCCGTACAAGTTCAAAACGCTGACGTTCCGCCTTGACAAACCGAATGTCAAGCCGTTTATCGTAAACCTCTTCAACCTCACCGGCGGAACGTTCGTCATCGACGCCGCCGATGCCGCGGACGGTACCTACCTGCTCGCGGACGGCACGGACAGTTTCAACCGGACATTCACGCTCCGGGATGATGCGTCCGGCGGAGCGTCCGTCGCGCTGTCCGTCGGGCAGACCGTGACCGTCGGCGGGTCCGACTACACGCTGAGCCTGAACGGCGGCACGCTGTCCCTGACGAAATCGACTCCGCGGGATTGATAATCGCCCCCGGCATCGCGGGCATCATTCGTTTGTTCGCGCGGCGGCAATCCGCCCGGCAGAGTATTTGTCTTAGAAAAAAAAAAAGAGGGACCGGGGTGTTAGATTTGACACCCCAAACGGGGTATATATTTGTATACGGTTGCGTTTGATCCGCCCGCCGGGAAACCGGATTCCGCGGACCGCAAAACGCCGGGGCGGCGCATCCGACACAAGGAGAAACGGTTTGAACTACAACAGGGACATCACGGACATTGCCGGTCAGGCATTGGGACAACGCGAAGGGAAACACCCCGAAACGCGGAAGAAATGTGTTGTGGGCGGGATCTTTCTGCTTCTTGCGGTCCTGCTTCTGGCCGCGATCTTCGCGCTCAAGAACGCCTGAACAGCGCTTTATTCCGTGCGGTCGTTCTCCTGTAAAAATCGGATCGCGTCGCCGACGGTGTGAAACCCCGCGGCGTCCCCGTCCGGGATCCTGCAGCCGAATTCGTCTTCGAACGCCATGATCAGCTCCTCCATGTCAAGCGACGCGAGATTCCGGAAAAGCGGCGTATCGTCCGCGATCTCGTCTTCGGCGACCCCCTGGTGATTTGCAACGATTCTCCGGACCCGTTCGGTGATTGTTGATTCGTGATCTGTCATCGTCGAGGTACCTTTCTGTGCTCAAAATGACCGTTTCCTATTTCCCGGCGGCTCTCCGCGACGCGGATTTGACAAGGCAGTACGATTTCCGGTACAGCCAGTAGAAGAGCGAACCGAACAGGACGGAGTAGAACGTGCCTACCACAAAAAACAGGAACAATAAGACAGGGAGAAGTCTTATATCAGTATTATGCTGACGAGAGACGGGAAGCAGCCATTCAGCAGGCTGATTCACATATTTTATGTACAGCGATCTCAGGCCGCCGTCATCTAAAAGACTGCAAAGAAACAGCAGAGGCTGCAGGACGATCAGGACACTGACGCAGCATCCCCATTTCACACCGCCGTCATATTCGCAGTTCGAACGCTTTTTGCCCTGTCTTCCCCGGACCCGGCGTTTGAAAACCGATGCCCGCTGAAGCATTCTTTTGACAAGCGGTCCCCCGAAACAAACGACCGTGCCGAAAACGACGGAGAAGAACACGACAGACAGAAGAAACAGGATCAATACATCGGGAGCGGGAAGGCCGAATCCGTCCACAAGAAGTCTGGCGGGAAGATAGAAATACGTCATGATCCCTGCCGCCAGGAGCGAATCCGGGGCAACAAGGCACAGGATGAGCAGGAACGGCTGCACGGCAGTCACGCCGATGACGCAGCGCAGCCACCGCGTCCCGCGGCTTCCCGGCGGATCGGCGGCCGGTTCAGATTCGGCGGAATCCTCCGCTTCATCCAGTCCTTCGATGCTCTCTTCCGCCGCCGCATCCGTGCCCGTTTCGCCCTGTTCGTCCCATGTTTCCGGTTCGGGTTCGGACAGGGGCTTATGCGGCCGCCCCTCCCCATTTGACCTCAACATCAGAACATATTGATGCCAGTAATATACGAGCGTGCCGAAAACGACGGAATAGAACGCAAAGGAAAGAAAAAACAGGATCCGTACGGTCGAAGCAGACATATGGGGATGGTCCCCCCCCGCCGCGACGATGCACCCCGGAAGATAGAGGAACACCAGGAACACTACCGCGGTTTGCGCGTTCCGCACAATGAAACAGAGAGTGATCAGCGCGACCTGAACGACTGTCGCCCAGACGACACACCACAGCCATGTCCAGCCGTCGTCATGATCGCCGTTCGGGAACCTGTTGCTCATTTGCGTTGTTCTCCCCGGAGTTTTTTTCCATCAATAATCTTTCTCTTTCAGCCAGCACACGAAATAAATGATCGAGCCGAGAACGAAGGAGTAAAGCGCGATGAAAACTGGCAGCAGGATAAAAAGAATCGGGAGAGAAGCAGGATTCTGAAATACAAACACAATACACGGGAAATAGAGAATCATCAGGATGATCATAAAGCCAGTCGTCCGGAATATGAGGGACAGGAGGATCAGGACCGGCTGGATGGCCGCCGCGATGAAGACGCAGCGCCACCACAGTTGTTTATTGTCCGACGGATCGCCGGCAGGGGATACGATTGGCATTTTCTATTCTCCTCGGAAAAGGTTTTTCGAAATAAGACCTATAGGTCCTATATGACTTATTCTCAGCAGCTTATCCGGCTGTTCCGTCTTTCTTTTCCTTGTCGTCGGCCTTCTTGTCCTTTGCAGGGTCTTCGGGGATGTAGCCCTGCTTGAACATCCAGGCGGCACAGGCGGTCTGCCACATTTCCCAGAGCGGGAGCTTCGAGCCGGTGAACCCGTGGCCGCCTTCCGTGAACTCCAGATACTCGACCGGGACCTTGTGCGCCTTGAGCGCGTCGACGTACATGCGGCTGTTGTCGACCGGGACGAGCTGGTCCTTCGCGGAATGGCACACGAACGCCGGCGGGGTCTTGTCCGTGACCTGTTTTTCGTTGGACAGCAGGTCGATCAGCTCCTGCGACGGGTTGCCGCCCAGCAGGTTGCGTTTCGTGCCGCCCTCGGTCTTCGCGGTCATCGTGATCACAGGGTAGATCAGGACCTGGAAATCGGGGCGCGAGGACATCTTTTCGACCGGGTCCTCGGACTTCGCGTCGCCGTCGTCGAAATGCGTCGCGACCGTACTGGCGAGGTGTCCGCCCGCCGAGAATCCCATCACGCCGACCTTCTTCGGCTCCACGCCGCGCGTCTTGCCATCGGCGCGTACCGTGCGGATCGCGTGCGCCGCGTCCTGAAGCGGCAGCGGATGCCGGTTCGGCGCAATGCGGTAGGACAACACTACGCCCGTGACACCGTAGGTGTTCAGCCATTTCGCGACGTCGTATCCCTCGTTGCCCTTCACGAGCATCCCGTAGCCGCCGCCGGGGCAGATCACGACGACCGTTCCGTTCGGCTTCTCGGGCACGTACCAGCGGAGCGAAGTCTTTTCGGCGTTCGCGCCGCCCGTGCTGGGTTTCCACAGAGGGACGTCCGACGGTTCGGCGGCCGCGGACACGGCGGAGAATGCGGAGAATGCGATGCAGACGAGGGCAAGACCGAGCTTGCGGCGGGAGAAATGTCTGTTCATGGCGGAATTCCTTTCCCTGATGAGCTTGAAAATGTAGATTGATTACCATACAATAGCACGGTTTCTCCAGTTTGCAAACTTTTTTCCGCCATTCTTGAGGCGGATGTTATCTTTAACACCGTAAAAACGTTAAATCCCGCGTTAAAGTCGGAAAACCCCTTTTTTTGCGTTTGGAACCGGTTGATTTTTCGCCGCAAACATGGTACAGTATAGCGGAAAACATCAAAAGCATCTCGTTTCTACAGGAGAACCCCGCAATGATCCGCCTGAAAACGTTCCTGATCCCGTTCGTCTGCCTCGCCGCCGCGCATGCCGCATACGCCCTGCCGCCCAACTTCGAGGCGCGTCTCCGCGAGCTGAACACGACCATCCGCGACAATGCCCCGGCGAAGATCTGGAGCGAGGCGTACCCCATCGGCAACGGACGGTTCGGCGCGATGGTGTTCGGCGGCGTGCGCGAGGAACGCCTCCAGCTGAACGACGTCACGGTGTGGTCCGGCGGCAAGGACGATCCGTGGAAGAAGGACGCGTGGCAGCATCTGCCGGAAATCCGCGAGGCGATCGGGCAGAAGGACTGGCGCAAGGCGGAAGGACTGGTGAACCGCTACATGACCGAGAAGGGCGGCTATTTCCCGTCGTACCAGACGCTCGGCGACCTCAGAATCAAGTTCGACCTGCCGGAAGACGCGAAGATCGAAGATTACAGCCGCAAGCTCGATTTGAAGACCGCCGTCGAGACCGTCATATTCAAGGCGGACGGCGTCCAGCACATCCGACAGTATTTCGCGAGCCACCCGGACCAGGTCGTCGCGGCATGCTTCTCAACGTCGAAACCCGGCGCGCTTTCCTGTCGGATCACGCTCAATCGCGGCCGCTCCGCGAAGACCGTCGCCGAGGGGAAAGACACGCTGCTGATGACCGGCAACACCGATTACGACAACCGCAAGGGCAACTGCGATTACGCCGTGATGCTGAAGGTCGTCCCGGGAATCATGTACAGTAGACCGACCCCCGCGAGTAGCCACGCCCGCCCTGACGAGGACGTCTGGAACCTGAATAGCATTAACGCGAAGCTCTCCACCGAGGGCGACACCATCACGGTCACGGGCGCAACGTCGTTCACTGTATATCTGGCCGCCCACACCAGCTACAAGGCGGACTGGGATGCGAACTACCGGAACGGCGACGACCTCGTCGCAGTCGTCCGCGAGCGCATCGGAAACATCGCACCCCGGTCGATAACTGTGGTCCGCTCCCAGCCACAGTCTTTCACGCCCGTCAGCAGAACGGGTGTCTCCCGCCCGTTGTTTCCGGGAGGTATCGCGGGACGGATGGACCAATTCGACACATTCCGGCAAAAACATATCGAAGACTATCAGAAGTTCTACAGCCGCGTCAAGTTCGACTTCAGGAATCCGGTCGAGGGGCAATCGGACGAGGAGCTTGAGAAGTTCCTCAACCTCACCACCGTGGAACGCCTGAAGCGCTTCAAGGACCATCCGGAGGACACGGCGTTCGCGGCGCTCTTCGCGCAGTTCGGGCGCTACCTCATGATCGCGTCCAGCCGCGAGGACAACCCCCTGCCGTCGAACTCGCAGGGCATCTGGGGCGACGGCTACGACCTGCCGTGGAAATGCGACTACAAGAGCAACATCAACTACCAGATGAACTACTGGCCCGTGAACACCGCCAACCTCTCCGAGTGCATGACCCCCGCCGTGAACCTGAACCTCTCGCTCATCCCGTCCGGCCGCATCACGGCGAAGGAATACTTCAACGCGCCCGGCTGGACCTGCGCCTACACCACGAACGCCTGGGGCTGGACCGCGCCCGGCGGCAGCCTGCCGTGGGGGCCGTTCTTCAGCGCGGGCGGCTGGTTCTGCCAGATGATGTTCGACCACTACGCGTTCGGCGGCGACAGGGCGTACCTCGAAACAATCTACCCCGCCATGAAGGACAACTGCCGGTTCTTCCTCTCCGCGCTCGTCGAGGGGCCGGACGGCAGGCTCTCCATGAACCCGTCGAGCTCGCCCGAAAACGGATTCCGCGACGGCAATAACGGCGGCAGCGTGGCGTGGGGCGGCGAAATGGAGTCCGCCATCGTCCGCGAAGTCTTCCGCGACACGCTCTTCGCCGCGAATGTCCTCGGCGACAAGGACGAAGAATTCCTCAACCAGCTGAAGGCCGCCAATGAAAAGATACGCCCGATCGCGATCGGACGTTACGGACAAATCCAGGAATGGGGCCCGGACGTCGACAACCCGAACGACCGGCACCGCCACATCTCCCAGCTCTTCGCCCTCATGCCAGGCTCGCAGATCGACGCGCACGCGAACCTGCGGGACGCCGAAGGCGCGCGCGTGGTGCTGAACCACCGCGGCGACGAGGGGACCGGCTGGTCGAAGGCGTGGAAGATCAACCTCTGGGCGCGCCTGCTCGACGGCAACCGCGCGTACAAGCTCATCCGCGAACAGCTCACCTATGTCAGCGAGCAGTCGGTCGTGTACGGAGCGGGCGGCGTCTACGGCAGCCTGCTCGACGCGCATCCGCCGTTCCAGATCGACGGCAACTTCGGCGCGCTCTCCGGCCTCATCGAAATGCTCCTCCAGAGCCACATGTACGAGGAACGCGGCGCCGAGCGCATCTACACGCTCGACCTCCTGCCCGCCCTGCCGAAAACGCCCGGCTTCGAAACAGGTTCCGTGAAGGGACTCAAGGCGCGCGGCGGGTTCACGGTCGACATCGACTGGGAAAACGGCAAGCTCAAGCAGGCGATTGTCACCTGCACGCACGACACCCCCGGTTTCCGCGTGATTACGGGCAGCCTTCCTCCCGATGCCAGCGCACTCCTGAATCAGCCCGGCATCCACATCAGTTTGGCAGGCAGGATCAGAAATTACCTCCCCGAAGGCGGCTACAAGGCCGGGGACATCATCACGATCACCCGTTGAAGTTCATTCCCCGCTCAACAAAACTCTATCCTTCGACCGGCGGAGCGGCGTTTTCCCTTTTTTTCCTTTTGCCCGCTTGACTTTGCGGAAAATGCCTCTACATTATGATGTTGAACTTTTTCTAACCGGAGAACCCCGCCATGTTCAGATCGATATGCCTTCTTTTCGCCGTCGTCGTGGTCATCCTGTGCAGCGGCTGCCGCACTACCGTTGACAACCGCAACCGTACCGCGCAGGAGCTTTGCCGGTACATGATGCAGCAGACCGGCGGCACGTACGACGGCATGATGGCGGTCGAACCGATCCACGCGGACGAAGGGTTTGCGCTTAAGGTCGCCAACCGCCAGGTGGCGTTCTACAAGTTCGACATCAAGTACAAGAAGCCCCGTTCAAAGATCGAATACGTGGACAAGAACGGTTTCATCTACATTTACGGGTTCAAATTCTCCGCCGTCTCCCACGGCTCGTTCATCATGGTCGACTACGAGGACAACCCGCTGAAGGACAAGCTCCTCGAGGCATTCAAGAGTTTCTGACCGTCCCCGCGTAAGACTCGAGGCAGTCCCTGCCGGGGAAACAGACCGCGAGGCACACTTGCACGACAGGAAGCGGCGTTTTTCGTCAAAACCGCCGTTTTTCCTTGAATCCGGCTCGTTTCCGTGCTATATTAAATGTTGACTCTAGACTTTTCGACCCCTCCCCCGGAGACTTTCATGAGCAGCACTACAGACAACGATTCCAATTTCAAGGCCCAAAGCTATCTGCGGCTGCTGAAATACACCGTGCCCTACTGGAAACGCCTGACGTTCGGCATCCTCTGCGGCATGCTCGTGGGCGGCTCGCTGTTCTTCGCATTGCTCCTGGTGCCGCAGCTGGTCGGCCTGGTGGATTCCGGCGGCAACATCGGCGCG